>JAGVLJ010000062.1 GCA_020049855.1 Bacteroidia bacterium
CACCCGAGGTGTATGCCTACAGCATAGTGGTAACAGCCAAAAACAAACAGGGCCTCAGGCATCAGTTATCGGGTACGGTAACGTTGATGCGGTGAGAAGTACAGGTTCTAAGAAGAGAGAGGATGTTCAGTATGGGATTCTTTACTCAAGATAGCATCAGCTCACCAGCGTACCTACCTTTTCTCCCTGCACCACTTTTAAAAAATTATCGCGGTTGTTCATATCAAACACAATAATGGGCAGTTTATTTTCCTGGCAAAGGGTAAAGGCGGTCATGTCCATTACATTCAAACCTTTTTCATACACTTCGGTAAAGCTTATTTTTTCATAACGGGTGGCTTTCGGGTCTTTCTCGGGGTCGGCTGTGTAAATACCATCTACGCGGGTTCCTTTTAACACCACATTGGCTTCAATTTCTACCGCACGGAGGGAAGCTGCCGTATCGGTGGTGAAATAGGGGTTGCCTGTTCCGGCACCAAATATCACCACACGTCCTTTTTCCAAATGCCGCATGGCCCGTCTGCGAATAAAAGGCTCACAAATCTGCTCCATTTTAATGGCAGAGAGTAAACGCGTTTTTACGGCCACACGCTCTAAAGCACCTTGCAGGGCCATGGCATTAATTACTGTGGCCAGCATGCCCATGTAATCGCCCTGTGCGCGGTCAACCAGTCCGCCCTGTACGCCCTGCACTCCGCGGAAGATATTTCCCCCGCCAATTACAATGGCTACCTCGGCACCGGCATCTACCACCGTTTTAATATCTACCGCATATTGCTCCAGAATTTTTGGGTCAATGCCATATTCTTTTTCGCCCATCAGGGCTTCTCCGCTTAACTTAAGCAATACGCGTTTATATTTCATGTCGGGTAGTACTATATTATTTCAAAAAGCAAATGAACAAAAAAAATCCCGACTCAATGGTCGGGATTTAAAAATTATCCTAAAGCGATACGTTTAAATGCCTTAACGGTGAGGCCTTTTTCTGCTGCTTCAAGCATTTGAGCTACGGTTTTGGAACCGTCTTTCACAAACTCCTGATTAAGCAGGGTGGACTCTTTGTAGAATTTACCCAATTTGCCCTGAGCAATTTTCTCCAGCATGGCTTCAGGTTTTCCTTCGGCACGTGCCTGTTCTTTACCAATTTCAATTTCGCGTGAAATGGTTGACGGGTCTACATCATCTTTATCCAATGCCAATGGGTTCATGGCAGCAATTTGCATGGCTGTGTCTTTTCCTGCGGCTAAGTTGGCATCGCTGCGGCTATTGTTTAATACCACCAATACACCTAAACGGTTTCCGGCATGAATATAAGGAACAATGTTTTCACCTTCCAAAAAAGCATAATTGGCTACGTCTATTTTCTCACCTATTTTACCTATTTGCTCAGTAAGTTTATCAGCAACGGTGAGTCCGTCCATGCTCAATGCTTTTAATGCATCTACATTGGCCGCTTTATTAGCCAAAGCCAGATCGGCCAGTTTATGTGCAAAAGAAACGAAATCTTCATTTTTAGCCACAAAGTCGGTTTCGCAGCTTAACTGTACAATAACACCTGTTTTGTTATCACTACTGGTTTTAGCTATGACAGCACCTTCTTTTGTCTCACGGTCGGAGCGGCTGGCTGATACTTTTTGTCCTTTTTTACGCAGGTAGTCAACGGCAGCGTCAAAGTCGCCATTGCTTTCTGTCAGAGCCTTTTTGCAGTCCATCATGCCTGCTCCGGTCATCTGTCTTAATTTGTTTACGTCTGATGCAGTTATTGTACTCATGTTATTCTTGATTTATTACCTAAAAAAAAGGTTTAACTTTTTGAGTTAAACCTTATATGAAAAATGATTTTGTGTTTAACCCTTAAGCTTCTTCTTTCTCAACTTTAGCTTTGCTTTCAGCTTCTTTTTCGCCCTCCGCATCTTTCTCACGCTTGCGCTCGCTCAATCCCTCTACAATGGCATCGGTAATGTACTTGGCAATTAACTGGATTGATTTAGCTGCGTCATCGTTGGCAGGAATAGCATAATCAACTAAAGTAGGGTCAGAATTGGTATCAACGATGGCAAACGTAGGAATATTCAAACGTTGTGCTTCTGCTACAGCAATGTGCTCGCGTTTAATGTCAACGATGAAAAGAGCAGCTGGCAAACGGTTCAGGTCGGCAATACCGCCAAACAGTTTTTGCAGCTTCAATTTCTCGCGGTCAAACATCAACCGTTCTTTCTTAGAGATATTGGAATAAGTTCCATCAGACGAAAGCTTATCAATGTTCTGCATTTTTTTGATACTTTTTCGGACAGTAGCAAAATTAGTGAGCATTCCGCCCAGCCAGCGTTCTGTAACAAACGGCATATTTACGCGTTGCGCCTCTGCAGCAACCATTTCTTTGGCTTGTTTTTTAGTGGCAACGTAAAGAATTTTACGTCCTGATTTTACAATATTTTTAATGGCACTTGCGGCCTCATCCAGTTTTACTACGGTTTTATTCAGGTCAATAATATGAATCCCGTTTTTCTCCATAAAAATATAAGGAGCCATTTTTGGATTCCATTTGCGGGTAAGGTGACCGAAATGAACGCCTGCGTCCAGTAACTCTTCTGTTGTGATCTTTGACATTCGGGAGGAATATTAACGTTTAACGAATTGGAATCTTTTACGTGCTTTTTTCTGACCGGGTTTTTTACGTTCAACCATGCGTGGGTCACGGGTAAGCATATTGTCAACCTTAAGCAAAGGTTTGCATTCGGCATTGTTTTCAACCAAAGCACGGGCAATAGCCAGCCTTACGGCCTCGGCCTGCCCTGTAATACCTCCACCATCTACATTCACTTTTAAATCAAATTGTCCGGTAGTATTGGTTACGGCAAATGGTTTTTCTAATGCAGCTTGCAGTGTAATAGCAGGAAAATATGTTTTATAATCCTTTCCGTTTACTTCCATTTTGCCAGTTCCTGCACTCATGTACACTCGGGCTACGGCTGTTTTACGTCTGCCTATTTTATTTATCACTTCCATCGCTTAGAATTTTAAAGTTTTTGGTTGTTGTCCTTCGTGTGGATGAGCCGGCCCGGCATACACATGCAAATTACCCAGAATAGTATCACCCAGTTTGGTTCGGGGAAGCATTCCTTTAATTGCTTTTTCTACAATATAGGTTGGTCTGCGCACCAATAGCGATTTTGCACTCTCAAAGCGTTGTCCGCCAGGGAAACCGGAGTAAAAAACATACTCTTTAGTTTCCATTTTTTTACCGGTGAAACGAATTTTCTCGGCATTGATAATAATTACATTATCACCGCAATCGGCATGAGGAGTATAGCTTGGTTTATGTTTACCACGCAGTATAATAGCCACGCGGCTCGCAAAACGACCTAAAGTTTGACCCTCTGCATCAATCACAAACCATTGCTTCTCAATGGTAGCCTTGTTGGCGTGTTTTGTTTTGTAGCTTAACGTATCCACTGTAAATGTCTTAAATTTTGGGAGGGCAAAGCTATGGCGATTGTTTGGAATAAACAAGCCTACCGAAACAATTAACCTTCAAAAATTTGCCAAAGCAAAAAAATGGGGTTTAATAATTTGATTAACAAGTGGAAAAACCCAAAAGGGAAAATGCTTTTTTGGAGAAAAATTTAGCCCTTTTTGCGAGTTTCAGGTTGTTTGCCTCCCGTAAATCGCACCCTTTAAACGGGGTAAATATAGCTATAGTTAGGGTTTCTAAAATCAGGAAAGCTATGTTATTTCAGTGCGGGTCTAATATTTGCACACCCTTGCCTCGGTAGAGCAGGCCACCATAATTATCGAAGCCTGCCCGCATCCGCCACCCCCCGAAATGCCCACCGATGCAAAATCATGCTGGCCGGCAGGGAGTAAGTACGAGCCTGTTTCTCCCGGATCAAGGGTTCCGTAATTAGTTCCGTCAATTAAAATTTTGTGTATGGTGGTGTTTGAACCATTGGTAAGTTTAAGCAACCCGTAACCTGGTTTAATACAGTTGTCTTTTTTTTCTTCGGTACACGAAGTAATAAGACCTGTGCATAACAGGCTTATTAAGAATCCATGTTTAATTGCTTTCATGACACTATCCATTTATAATGTTATAATTCATGAACAAAGTTAGTCTTGTAACAGCCTTTCTTCATTGATATTCATCATGGTTACCGATGATATGAATCATTTGGTTAAGGGTTAAAACTCCTGTATTGGGTTTGTGAAATGGCAGGTTGAATTGACCAAAAGACCGATGCCTACTAAGGCCATTTGCTAACAAGTGCTTACATTTGCATGATCATGCTGACCAACCTTTACCACCATAGACCGGCTGTAACGAAAAGCCAACGCGAACAACTGAATGGGCATAAAAGTTTGTGCTTGTGGTTTACGGGATTAAGCGGGTCGGGGAAATCAAGCATTGCCAATAAGGTGATAGAACGGCTGCATGAACAAAGCATTCATACGTATTTATTAGATGGCGATAATACCCGAATGGGGCTAAGCAAGGGTTTAGGTTTTTCAGAACCTGAACGCAAAGAAAACATCAGGCGGGTGGGCGAAGTATGTAACCTAATGAACGAAGCCGGTCTGGTGGTGCTTGCGGCCTTTATTTCCCCATTTAAAGATGACCGCAATATGGTTCGGCAGCTTTTGCCTAAGGATACCTTTGTGGAAATATATGTGCAATGCCCCCTGCAACAATGCGAACAACGCGACCCAAAGGGGTTGTATAAAAAAGCCAGAGCAGGAGAAATAAGTAATTTTACAGGGATTGATTCCCCCTATGAGCAACCCGAATCTCCTGAGCTTATTGTTTACAGCGGGATGAATGATATTGAAACCTGTGCAAGGCAGGTGCTTACTTATGTTGAACCAAGATTGAAACTGTAGCCTATGGGATACCATATCAATTACCTGAAAGAACTGGAGTATGAATCAATTTATATTTTGCGCGAAGTAGCGGCACAATTTCAACACCCGGCATTGCTTTTTTCGGGGGGCAAAGATTCCATTATCACCTCGTGGCTGGCAAAAAAAGCGTTTGCTCCGGCACGCATTCCTTTTCCATTGGTGCATATTGATACCGGACATAATTTTCGGGAAACGCTTGATTTTAGAGATGAATGGGTGAAAATGCTGGGTGCAAAATTGGTAATAGGATCGGTTCAGCAAAGTATTGATGAAGGCAAAGTAACCGAAGAAAAAGGATACAATGCCAGCCGAAATGTGTTGCAAACAGTAACCCTGCTTGATACATTGGAGCAACATAAATTTGATGCCGCCATTGGGGGTGGAAGAAGGGACGAAGAAAAAGCGCGGGCTAAAGAACGCATTTTTTCACACCGCGATGAATTTGGGCAATGGGATCCTAAAAATCAACGTCCCGAATTATGGAATATTTATAACGGACGTAAACATTACGGGGAGCATTTTCGTGTTTTTCCTATAAGCAACTGGACCGAAATGGACGTGTGGAATTACATACGCATGGAAAACATCCCGTTGCCGTCAATTTATTTTGCTCATAAACGCTTGTGCCTGCAACGTGACGGAGTTATTCTTGCCCATGCCGATTTTATGCGATTAAAACCGGATGAAAATCCGGTAGAATTACAGGTAAGGTTTCGTACCATTGGCGATATTTCCTGTACAGGTGCGGTTCTTTCTGATGCATCAAATCTGGATGAAGTAATTCGGGAAATTACCTTATCAAAATATACCGAACGCGGAACCCGCTTTGATGATAAACGGAGCGATACGGCTATGGAAGACCGGAAGAAGGCCGGATATTTTTAACTAAACAATATGGAGCTACTTAGATTTATGACTTGCGGAAATGTGGATGATGGGAAAAGCACCCTTATTGGACGGTTATTGTATGATAGCAAAGCCATTTTCGAAGATCAGCTGGAGGCGGTAAAACGCAGCAGCGAATTAAAGGGGAAAGAGTATGTTGATTTGTCGTTGCTAACGGATGGATTAAAAGCCGAACGTGAACAGGGGATTACAATAGATGTAGCCTATCGTTACTTTAGTACACCTAAACGTAAATTTATTATAGCCGATACACCAGGGCATGTACAGTACACACGCAATATGGTTACCGGAGCTTCTACTGCCAACCTCGCATTGGTACTTATTGATGCCCGAAACGGAATTACCGAGCAAACCCGCAGGCACTCATTCATTGCTTCGCTGGTGGGCATTCCCCACTTGGTGATTTGTGTAAATAAGATGGATTTGGTATCGTATAGTGAAGAGGTTTTTAATCGGATTACCGAAGATTTTAAAGAGTTCTCAGCCCGGCTTGACATTCACGATATTCATTTTATTCCAACAAGTGCCTTAAACGGGGATAATATTGTTGACCGTTCAGAGAATATGAAATGGTATTCGGGCAGCACACTGATGTATTTACTCGAAACCCTCCATATTACCAGCGACCAGAATCTGATAGATATGCGTTTCCCGGTTCAGTATGTGATTCGGCCTCATAGCAAAAACTACCACGATTATAGGGCTTATGCAGGGCAAATGGCCAGCGGAATTTTACGAGAAGGGGACGAGGTGGTGGTATTACCTTCCGGACTTACCTCAAAGGTGCGGGCCATTCGGGAGGATAACTTAAATATTAGAGAGGCGTTTCCTCCCATGTCGGTAAGCGTGCAACTTGACGATGATGTAGATGTGAGCCGAGGAGATATGTTGGTGCGTGTTCATAATCAACCTACGGTTAGTCAGGATGTAAATGCGCTATTATGCTGGATGGGTAATAAACCATTACAACAAGGGGGCAAGTTTTTTATACGACAGGGAACCCGCGAAGTGCGCGGCATTATAAAAGATATAATTTACAAGATTGATATAAATACGCTTCATCGGAACGAGCAGGATAAACAGGTAACCATGAACGACATTGTTAGAGTGCGATTACACACAGCACAACCACTTATTTTTGATGAATACAGGAAAAATCGCAAAACAGGAAGTTTGATATTAATTGATGAAACCAGCAATGAAACCATTGCTGCGGGAATGATAAACTAAGAGGAAAAATTAGCATTATGAATATTGACGAGTTAAAACGCAACTGGCATGTACTTGGTAAAAAAGACCCGATGTGGGCCATTATTACCCGATCGGATAAGAAGGGAAACAAATGGGAGCCCGAAGATTTTTTCAAAACAGGGGAAAATAAAATTGCACAATTGTTTGAATTTCTGAACGACAATGGAATCTCTGTTACTGCCGATTCGGCAATGGATTTTGGTTGTGGCATAGGGCGACTTACTCAGGCATTAGCTTCCAGATTTAACTACGTTGCCGGGGTTGATATTGCGGAGTCCATGATTAAATTAGCCAATGAGTATAATAAGCACGGAGATAAATGCCGCTACTTCCTAAATACCAAAGATGACCTGAGTTTGTTTCATGACAAATCATTTGATTTCATTTATACAATTATTGTGTTGCAGCATATGCGACCTGCGTATGCCAAATCCTATATTAAAGAATTTGTACGGTTGCTCAAGCCAAATGGAGTATGTACTTTTCAGGTACCAAGCCGTTTTGTCGGGGTAACTGCAACTCCTGCCCGCCCCACGTTTGCCCGCAGACGATATAATGATTTGTTGCGACTTGCTATGAATAATTTTAAGTGGCTTTTCAAAAACCGGGCGTATATGGAAATGTATGGAATTGAAAAGGAAGAAATGATAGCTTATATAACAGGCTTGGGTGTAAAAATTGCCAATGTGAGCCTTGATAAAAGTCCGGGCCCGCAATGGGAAAGTTATCAATACACCATAATTAAAAGTTGAGTTGAAATTTCAGAAAAAATATTCTGCCCGCAGTAAGGAACAATTGGGGTTTTTAACGGCAGTTAAAACTTTTTTTTCGGATATAATTACCTATCGCGCGTTGATTTGGGAAATGAGTAAGATGGAGCTAAAGGCCCAGTATAAAAATTCATTTATTGGAATGGCGTGGCTGTTTTTTATGCCGTTAATAAATGTAGCCACTTGGCTGTTGCTTACTAACGGAGGTATTTTTAATCCCGGAGATACCGAGGTGCCCTTTACCGTTTATGTAATTATCGGTTCTACCTGCTGGGTTTTCTTTTTCGCACTTCAGGATAGTTTAGCTAAATCCATTGTACATGGGTCACATCAGTTTTTATTGTCCGAGTTTCCCCGCATGGTTATCATGTGTCAGAAGGCAACCACACACCTCATCACAATGATTCTTCCTTTTACACTTTGTTTTGTTGTGGTATTTTTATTTGGTATTCCGCTTACACCAAAAGTGCTCCTCTTTCCGCTCACTTTACTTCCGCTATTCATACTCGGGTTTGCGTTGGGTTTATTGCTTTCGTTGCTTGAGGTGGTTGCTGTGGATTTAGCCAAAGTATTTAACCGTTTGTTGTCAGCCATGTTATTTTTAACCCCGGTGGCATTTACGCTCAATCACCCTAAAGGAATTTTGAGCGTATTGGTAAAGTGTAATCCGCTTTCGTATCTGGTTACCGTGCCAAGGGAAATGCTGCTTCCCGGTGCATTTTATTTATCCAATATGTATTACATGGGAGTGGGTGTAGTTGTATTGTTTTTCTTTTTTTCACTGCGCACCTTTTATGCTGCCGAAACTAAAATTATGGAGCGTTTAAGTGTATGATGGGTAGAGAGGATATTCTTTTAACTGTACATGCTGTTTCGAAGAAATTTTCAGGGAATCTGAAAAAAAGTATGGCCTATGGCATTGCGGATTTAATGCGTATAAGTTTAGGAATACATAGCCGCACAGATGAATTAAAAGAAAAAGAATTCTGGGTAATTAGGAAATTAAGTCTGGAGTTAAAGCCCGGAGATATACTTGGCATACTTGGCGTAAACGGTGCAGGTAAAACAACCTTGTTAAGGTTGATCAGCGGGATTTACTCTGTTGATGAAGGGGAGATACAGGTAAATGGCAAAATTGTTTCTTTATTTGCGGCAACGCTGGGTATGCACCCGTTGTTTACAGGCCGAGAAAATATTTATGTACGGGCAGCAATGTACGGCCTTACGCGGGCCGAAGTTGATAAACGAATTGACGATATAATTGCCTATGCCGAGCTGGAAAATTTTATTGATTCTCCCATGGGGATTTATTCATCAGGTATGCGGGCCCGATTGGGATTTGCCATAGCGGTTCATGCCGATGCCGATATTATCATTATTGATGAAGGACTTGCGGTGGGCGATATGGGTTTCAGGGCAAAGGCATTTAAGACCCTGCGCGAATTGAAGGGGAAAACCGCCATTCTTATTGTGTCGCATAGCATTAGTCAAATTAGCCAAATGGCCAATAGGATCATGGTGCTTGAAAAAGGGGAAAAAATATTTGAAACTACACAGGTGCAAAAAGGAATTGACTACTATATAAATAATTGTGTTCATAGTTCTCCCAATGTAAAAGACAACACATCGGCTAATGCGGGTTTAGTTTCGTCAATGCTCTTTTCAGAAACCCAGAAAACAAATGAAGCCGATGAGGCTTTGCAACTTGCATATGGCGATGAATTGGGGCTTGAGTTTGTTTTTTGTACTATAGTTGACACACATAAGTTGGTGATTCAGCTTGAACTGGTGAACAGTAAAATGGAAACAGTGGCGGTGGCTCATTCCGACACAGCTAAGTTTAAGGTACGCCAAATAGGCGACAGCTACCGGATAGTAGTGGTAATACCTCAACTGCCATTACGGGCAGATAAATATAAAATAAATCTAACGGTGCGAAACTGTGAAAACGACCTTCCGGTAGTGATTGCCCACGCTATCCATTCATTCGTTATAAAATCTGGAGTACATTCTGCAGCTCATATACAATTAATGGCAATATGGTCGCAGCAACATTTTGATCCACACACTACTCCTACATTATAATATGAAACCTGAGGTAAATGTAATATGTTTGAAACCATTTCAATCAAAAGTAACAACAGTTAAGGAATGATTTGGCTAGCTTCGTATCCACGATCGGGGAATACCTTTTTACGCAACACGCTACATAAATTATATGGCATTCAGTCTTCTGAATTTCATTTTGAACCAAATCTTGCATTTGACAAAAACTTCGCCAGCTATCCTGTAGTAAAAACACACCTGTTACCTAAGCAGTTAAAACCTGCCGATAAATCAATAAAATCAATTTATATAATCAGAGACGGAAGAGATGCTCTGGTTTCTATGGCTCATCACCGCCAAGATATTGTAGAGCCGGGAAGTGATTTTAATGAAAACCTGCGGGCTGCAATTCTTGCACAGGGAGGAAGTCATTTTGGGGGGTGGTCAAAAAATGTGGAAGAATGGATTAACCGTGCCGACCTGGTTTTGTTTTATGAAGATTTAATTACCAATCCTCAGGTCTGTATTGACCGGGTAAGAAAATTAATGAATCTCCCCGAGCCTGATTACTCAAAAATTCCAACGTTTGAGGAAATGAAAAACGGACGTCCGGTGTATGGGGGCGGATGGGAAAATGATATTAATAGTGCTGTGGTAGAAAACTATTCGGATAAATTTTTCAGAAAAGGGAAGGCCGGAGGCTGGAAGCTTGAATTGTCGGATGAACTTCATGATTTGTTCTGGAGTTATCATGGCGAAACAATGGAGCGGTTAGGTTATACCTACAGTGGCGAACGAATAGCACCAAATAATGCCCTTGAGCAAAAATTACTCATAAAAACAGGATATAGTTTACCTCAACACACCCCCCGAAAAATTAAAGTACTTATTGATGCCTCTAAATTTTTGTTGTGGTATAATGAAGGGACAAAACGGTATGAAACCGAATTGTTGAGAGGATTACGAGAAGTAGTAGCAACTCCTTATTCAAAATGGGATATTGATGTTTACATTGGCGGCAGTGTGTATAAAATTTCCGAAGCACTCAGGTATGTAAGCGATAGCAGCAGCTTTGAACAGGACAGCAGGCGGAGTGATTTATTTGCAGAAGAATCGAAGTACCCTTTGGCCTTTTTGATTCGCGGATACCGTTACCTACTTAAAAAGTTGTTGAAAAAAAATTACCGCAAGTATGTGGAATTGGTACAACTGCTTAAAATATATCCCTATCGGCTTCAGCTTAATTACCATCTAAATGTGGTTTTGTCAAAAACTAAACTTGCCCGTTTTTTTGCTCCTGATCTGGAAAAGTATGATATCATTCATTTACCACTCATGCAAAATTATCCGTGGTTTATGCGGTGCAAAAATCCTGCATTGGTGGTAACCATTCATGATCTAACACACTTGTATTTTCCACAGTTTCATACCACCGATAATATTAATT
This sequence comes from Bacteroidia bacterium, assembly GCA_020049855.1. Taxonomy (GTDB): domain Bacteria; phylum Bacteroidota; class Bacteroidia; order UKL13-3; family UKL13-3; genus JAGPCK01. Next base: position 11,320 of record JAGVLJ010000062.1, read on the forward strand.
GTTGTAATTCGGCCATAGCATTTTTAAAAGCACATTCAAAAGCATATATCATTGCCATATCTGAAAATACAAAACGGGATTACCTTAACGAAACCAAAACCAGTGCCGAAAATGTAAAGATGATTTACGAGGCAGCTAACAGAAAACAATTCAAAAAAGTGGTTTACGGAAACCGTCTTTTAGAGGTGATCTCAACTTATAAGATACCCAGTGGCAGATTTTTTCTGAGTTTGTCAACCATTGAGCCAAGAAAGAATTTGATTAACGCTATTAAAGCATTTGTTATTTTTTGCGATGCCCATCCCGAAGTGGAAGTGTTTTTTGTGATTGCCGGAAAACATGGATGGAAAAATGCCGATTACGACTCGCTTACTGAACGGCAACATAAACGCATAGTTGAAATTGGGACGGTAAGTGATGATGATTTACCTGTGTTGTATTCAATGGCTATGGGGTTAATTTATGTATCTCATTACGAAGGATTCGGACTTCCTCCGCTGGAGGCAATGAGTTGCGGAACACCTGTGGTTTACGGGAACAATAGTTCGATGGTTGAAGTAGTGGGAGATACGGGATATAAAGCCAACCCGGATGATGTAAACGATATTATGAGGCAAATGGAAGACTTGTATTTTAATACTGACGTGCGGGAACAAAAGGCAAAAGCCTGCCTTAAAAGATCATTCGATTTCAGTTGGTATAAAACGGTTGCAAATACCCTTAATGCCTACGAAGAAGCATATAATAAATATTTAGTTTAGCGAGTGTAAACAGGTTAATTCTTCTCCAAAAAAGTATGCCGTTAATTGATGCATCAAATCTGGTTTTAATTTCATTACACATTCCCAAAACAGCGGGTACATCCTTTCGTAATATATTGGTAAAAGTGTACGGAGAAAAGGCAGTAGTTAGGTTTGATATGATTAACGAAAAAATATACATAAATGAACAACTGTTTTCAGGAACCGAACTACCCTCTTATATAAAAGTTATTCACGGGCATTTTGTATATAGTGAGTTGACGGAACAAATAAAATTGCCTCACCATGTAAAGCACGTTACCTGGCTACGACACCCCGTAAGCAGGGTTATATCTAATTATTTTTATCTTGCCGAAATGATGAATTATTATATGCAGGAAGAAGTGCATCACATTGATATAATCAGTAAAATGCAGCGAACTCTTACCGAGTATGCGGCTGATGAAAAGAATCGTAATCGCATAAGTAAGTTTCTGGCAGGAATTTCTCTAAGCGACTTTGACTTTGTGGGGTTGGTCGAATATTTTGAGGAACACCTTTACCAAATGAGTGAAAAACTCGGATGGCCTAAGCAAATAGCACCGGTACATTACAATGCCACAGGCAGAATTAAAAAAGGAGATGGAGTGGATGAGGAGCTGAAAACGAAGATTGCCCGATGGAATGACCTCGATATGATTTTATACAAAACTGCTTGCGATTTAAATAAATAATGTTTTGTTTTTTGTACTTTATCGAGCTAAAAAATGAATTTAAACAACAAAATTCAGTTTATGGGCAAAAGAGCAATTCAAATTAGTAATTTTATCTGGTGAAAAGTGTTCTAAAAAATTCTTTCTTCATTCTATTGATTTTGCTAGCGGCTTTTGAAGGATACTGGTCTGTAAATTTGCCTTATTCAAAAGCAATACCTGCTGCATTTGTAGTACGAAATGAATTTAACAAACGAGCCTGGCCGGAATTTACCTCCGGAAAAAAAAACAGCAATCAAAAGCTGGCAGTACTCATTGGCAACTCCCAGTCGTGTGGGTACGAGTATGCATCTGATTCATCCGTTATTTACCCATATTTTCTTAGAAAAAATTTAACGGGCAGCAAAATTGTGATCGAGAATTGGTCAATACGCGGTATTCGTACCCCGGATATTGAAATTTTAACTACAAAAGCTATGGCCAAAGGTGCCGATATTGTGATCCTGTCGCTTAATCCCACCAATTTTGATGCGCCCGAAAACATTAATCTTTCTTTCCCAAATACGGATGTGAAATTGTTGCTTTCCGATTGGAAAATTTACCGAACCATGAAAAGCAGTTTGCTGGCAAAACACCTCACATTCGAAACTTGGCTAAGTATGAAGGTAACCCTTAGCAGCAACCTTATTAGATCGCGTACTCCGGTATTCACTTCCTTGGCAGAGGGACTTAGTCTGAATGATCAGATTTTTTACTTTGGGAATCCAATTACCCGAAACCTGAACCCCGATTTATTAAAAACTAAAAATTTTAGAGACCGCATAAACCACAAGGCAAATTTGAATGAAATACAGGCAACCAAAGAGGCTGAATTTATTCAGCGGGTGTCAACCTTTATGCAGTTTTGTCGCTACTTAAAAATGCGGGTTGAGTTGCTCCGGTTTAAAGGGAAAATCGTGTTTGTTTGGCAGCCAATAGGCATGTCAAAGATACCCGATGAAGATGCCCGTTTGATGAATGCATTTAACCATATTGCCTGTTCATCTAAAGAATTAAATGGATTTGGTTTTTATAATCACACCAACGCATTGCCGGTTGAAGTATTTGAAACTTTTGCCCATTTTGATGCGGCAGGACATAAACTTTATGCCGAAAAATTAACCTTATTGATACAAGATGAACTTCAATAGTTACCTCTTTTTTGCTCTGCTTATACCGGTTATCATCTTATACCGTGTGTTGCCGTGGAGCATTGGGAAGGTAATGCTTGTTACAGCCTCTTATGTTTTTTATGGCTATGCCGAGCCATTTTATCTGGTTTTACTTTTTTATTCATCAGTAGTTGATTTCATAGGTGCCATTATGATTCATGATGCAAAATCGGTGGTAAGGCGCAAAATATGGTTATGGATAAGTATTTTGGGAAACCTTGGTTTGTTGCTGGCATTCAAATACACCGATTTTATTATTGAAAACATTAATCACCTTTCAGGGGTACTCGTGTTTGAGCCCATTGAAAAAATGCACTGGTTACTTCCAGCCGGTATTTCATTTTACACTTTTCAAACACTTTCCTATACGGTTGATGTGTATAGGAGGCAATCGGAACCCTGCCGCAATTTTATCACCTTCGCTCTATACGTAGCTTATTTCCCCCAATTAGTGGCTGGCCCTATTGAAAGGGCTTCTCATCTTATCAACCAAATTTCATTAAAGCATAAAGTTGACCCCACCGCGTTTATGAAAGGAGTTGAACGCATTCTCTGGGGGCTTATTAAAAAATGCGTGTTTGCCGATCGCCTCGCTTTGTTTATCACCGAGGTGTATGCCGACCCTCAAAGTATGCCGGCTCCCGTCATTTGGTTGGCTATGATTGGTTTTATGATGCAGTTATACCTTGATTTTAGCGCATATACTGATATTGCCATAGGCTTGGCAGCCCTTATGGGTGTGCAACTGGCCGAAAATTTCAGGCATCCGTTGCTGGCACGTAATCCGGTTGATTTTTGGGCTCGTTGGCATATTACACTTACCACCTGGTTTCGGGATTATGTTTTTGTATCTCTTGGAGGATTAAAAAGGCAGCAACTGGCCAAGTCAATGTTCAACATTATTCTGGTATTTACACTCACCGGCTTTTGGCACGGTGCAAACTGGAATTTTATTTTATTTGGCATTTATGCCGGCCTGGGGGTAGCCGGTTATCAATACCTCAAAATTTTTTCACCCTGGAAAACTACTAAACCTTTATTCGGAAAATCGGGCTGGGGAGAGGCATTTGCTATTTTATCACACTCGGTTTACATGTATGTAGGCGGAGTTTTTTTTAGAACGCCCGATTTGCCTACCGCAATTCATCTTTACCGCTCAGCCATTACCAATTCAATTGCCTTACCTTCTACCTATGTACCCTACGCTTTGCTTATTGGTTTTGTATTTTTAGTGCATTTTATCAGAGAAAAATACAGCCACAAAATCTCTTTTCAAAATCTAATTCAGCCAATTCCCTCGTGGGCGGTAAGCGCATCCTATGTGCTTATTCTCACTTACGCATCCTATGATTATCAGGTCACGTTTATTTATTTTCAGTTTTAACGAATCCTATCGGCCGAACGCACCAGTTCTTCATCATGTTTTATCAGCATCAGTGCCCTAAAATTGAGGTAATACAAAAAAATAAACAGGAGCGAGCCAAATAAGGATCCTTTTATGGAGAGCGTAAGCGAAAATCCGGGAACCGAGCGGTATCCATTTGATACTGCAAGCACGTAAAGCAAAGCGAAAAGCAAAAAACTCCAGCGGCTAAGTTTAAGTTGTTTCTTACGGTCTTTAAAAGCAAACAAAATGTTAAGCACATAGCCGGCCAGCAAAACAGCAGGAACAAGAGTGAGCCACTGGATTTCACTATTAATAAGGGTGTGGTTGGTGTCATATATTTTGAGCGAACTTAAATTGAGCGAATAAAGCTGCTGTCCGGTTTCAGCGATGCTCCATTGCTCAAAGGTGCTTCCAAAGCACAAGGCGCCAATTATCAGCACTATTCCAAGCAGATATAAACTTTGCATGCGTTGTATCATATCCTTTTTATTTTTGGGGCAAGTTACGCCAAAAGGATTATTCGATGCAATTAGGGCAATGCCCAAACATTTGTACCTTTGCGGCCTCTCACATTTATTCATATGAAATCAGTTTATGTTGTAGATGCAGTGCGCACTCCGGTGGCCAAATTTGGTGGTGCACTTGCTTCCGTTCGCCCGGATGATTTGGCAGCCCATGTTATTAGCGCACTTGTAGCACGAAACGCGGGCATTGAGGTGGCCGATATTGAAGATGTAGTGTTGGGTGCAGCAAATCAGGCCGGAGAAGATAATCGTGATGTGGCTCGTATGGCCTTGCTACTTGCCGGACTGCCTGTGCACATAGGTGGGGTAACGGTAAACCGCTTGTGTGCATCGGGGTTGCAGGCTATTATGGATGCTACCCGAGGTATTTTAACAGGAAACGGAGAAGTTTACATTGCCGGAGGAACCGAGAGTATGACACGCGCTCCGTTTGTGATAGCCAAAGCCGAAACCGCTTTTGGCCGCTCACTCGAATCTTATGATACTACCATTGGCTGGCGGTTTACCAATAAAAAACTGGCCGAAATGTATCACCCATATAGTATGGGCGAAACAGCAGAAAATGTTGCTCAGCAATGGAACATAACCAGGCAGGCGCAAGATGAATTTGCCTTATCATCGCAGTTAAAATACCAGGCAGCTCATGCAGCAGGTAAATTTGCCAATGAGATTATTTCTGTGCCCGTTATACAAAAAAAGGGAGACCCACTGTTGTTTTCTAAAGACGAACATCCACGGTCAACAAGTACCGAAGAGTTGGCTAAATTAAAACCTGCTTTCAGGAAGGACGGTTCTGTTACGGCCGGAAACTCATCAGGTATTAATGACGGAGCTGCAGCCTTATACCTTGTATCGGAAGAATACCTGAAAACGCATAACCTTACTCCATTGGCGCGGGTGGTATCATCTGCCATTGCGGGAGTTGACCCATCGGTTATGGGAATAGGTCCGGTACCTGCTTCACAAAAAGCATTAAAACGTGCCGGGTTATCCGTTAATGACCTTTCGCTGGTTGAACTGAATGAGGCTTTCGCATCACAGGGATTGGCCTGTATACAGGAACTTGGGTTTAACCCCGACATCGTAAATGTAAACGGGGGAGCCATTGCCATAGGTCATCCGCTTGGGTGTAGCGGTGCGCGTATCTCCACTACCCTGATTCATGAAATGCAGAAACAAAAAAATGCAAAATACGGATTAGCCACTATGTGTATTGGCGTTGGGCAGGGCGCTGCTATTGTTTACGAAAAATGCTAAAGTAGCATGAAAGGAAAACTATTGTTGTTTTTTTTGTTTTGTACTATTGCCGTTTTTGCACAACACGATAGTACAAAGCCCCTGTCAGATACATTGAACAGGGAGATTAATGGGCCAAATAAAATGCCCGAGTTTCCTGGAGGGGATGCTGCTATGTACAAATTAATTTTGGATAATCTCCACTATCCGACTGAGGCAAAACAAAAAGGAATAACAGGGAAAGTATTTGTTAATTTTATAGTGGAAAAAGATGGCACGGTGCAACAGGTACAGGTAGCAAAGTCGGTAGATTCATTGCTCGATGCAGAGGCGGTGCGCGTGGTGAGTTTACTGGCTAATTTTATTCCTGGCGAATCACTTGGCAAGCCCGTGCGGGTACTCATGACTTTACCAATTGCTTTTGAATTAAGTACAGTCAACGAACCTGTGCAAAAGTCTCCGGCAGCAAAAAAACGCTCCCTGCTGATAACCGGGGTGCTTGTTTTGGCGGCTCTAACCGTAATAATGTTAGCTAAGTAGAACTACTTTCCCGTAAAAATATAAAAACAAAGGGTATCCTGATTTTTCAGTGGCTTAATAAAGATAGTGTCAAGCTGAAGATGAGGCTTATTAAGCAGAGAATCAAGTACAATATTTTCCCCATACTTAGCATGTATATCATCCCATATAATAAGTTCATTTTTTTTCAATTCATAGAGGGGAGAAATGGAGGATATTTTTTTTCCGGTATTATCGTAGTAATTCTGATCAAGTAAAAACGCAATACCCATATCCGAAAAATAGGCCTGGTGAGTTGGAAATTTTGCTTTAACATAAGAGGCCAGTGTATAAGCCATGTAGGTCTGTCCTTCGTTCAGGTAAAAATCGTCACGAATATTTATTTTGGTGAGTTGAGAGAAAAATGTAATGTAAAATATCAAAGTTATCAATAGTATACCAGCAAACGTTTTTAATCTTTTTACTGCTAATTTATCAATAAGGAAAAAGAATACATTTAGCCCAATTAAACTAACTAATGCAATTGCAGGCACCACACCTATAATTACACGGGTAAGTCCTATGGACGCAAACATTCCGGTGACCCAAAAAATACTGTGTGCGGTAAAAACGGATGTAAAGGAGCCTGCTACCAACAGCGATTTATGTAAATACACAGTTTTATCGGCTTTTGTTTTAAGCAGTTGAATCAATTCAACGAGCAATGACATCATCCCCAGAAATAGCAAATAGAATGTAATCGGCCCAAACATATAATACAATCGTATAAAAAAATAATCCCAGTTGCGTATCCCGTTGGTATCAACTTTACCACTATAAGGATTTTGATGGATGGTCCAGAAAAAATCGTGATATATCGGCCAGCCCACTGCACCAAGTACTAAATGACCGATGAGCATAAAAGGAATTGCCTTATAATTTCGCGAGGCTGTAAGATATACAGCCAGCACGCATAAAATAATGAGCCCTTCCTGTCGGGCAAAAGGAAGGAAGGACAAAATGGTTGTTCCGGCAATTGGTTTGTTATCGCTCAGGTAAAATAATCCTGCAATGAGTACTAATGCAAATACAGGCTCGGTGAATGCCGAAACGGTGACCTCAATGGTTTCGGACGCGAAATAGAAAAACAAAATTACCCAGGTAGCGTATTTTAACTGAAGTTTAAGTGCAGTATGGTAGGTAAAGGCGCACGCCAGAGCCATGACTAAAATATTAAAAAGCTTTGTAGCAGTAAACCCATGGTGTGCAAACGGAGCACTTAACAGGGTATATACAGGTTTGCCCCATAAATCAAGAAACATAGTGGGATTGTTCCAGGCACCTCTTGCTATAAGGTAGTGGCAAATACTGTCACCAAATCCGGCTGTGCCATCGGTAAAAACGGCTGCTACACCCAGCACCAGCGTGATGCCGGTGAGTAAAGAATAGAATACAAGATGTGGTAAGCGCCAGTTCATTTAAATTTAGAGTAGGATCGCAACAAATATACTTATCAACGTCATTTCTGCAACCGTTTAAATCCGGTAATCCGATTATGACTGTCATCAATTATCTTTGCCCCCCATGCGTTACGCGTTGCAACTTTCATTTAACGGAACCAATTATCACGGATGGCAAAAACAACTCAATGCACATACCGTGCAGGCCGAGCTGGAAAAAGCCCTGACCATACTGTTGCGTTTGCCGGTTGAAACCTCCGGATGCGGACGTACCGATACCGGGGTACATGCTGCAGAGTTCTACGTGCATTTTGATTCAGACGTTGAATTAACTAATGAGTTGGTGTATCGGCTCAATAAAATTTTGCCTCCCGATATAGCCATACAGCAACTTATACCGGTAAGTAATTTTTTTCATGCCCGTTTTGATGCTGATTACCGGGAATATTTTTATTACCTGCATCAGCAAAAAAATGTATTTGTTCACCTCACTTCATGGTATCAATCTACTGAACTCGATTTTGATTTAATGAATCAGGCTGCCGCTATGTTAATGGACTATTCCGATTTTAAATGCTTTAGTAAAGTAAATACACAGGTGTTTACTTTTTTGTGTACGTTATATAAGGCTCGGTGGGAGCAACTACAAAAAGGCCGTTGGGTTTTTAAAATACGGGCTAATCGTTTCTTGAGAAATATGGTGCGCGCAGTTGTGGGTACGCTGATAGAAGTAGGGAAAGGCGAAATGACCATCGCACAATTTAAGAAGGTGATAGAAGGTGGTAACCGAAGCGAGGCGGGATTATCGGTTCCGGCTCATGCTTTGTTTTTGCAGGAAGTGCATTATCCCCCCGAAGTTTTTGAATTACATCGGAGCTCTTTTAAAGTTACCAACGAAGATGAGTAAGCAGGGAGAGGCATTAAACATCGGTTTGTTAAACCGCATGTACAAACTCGCTAAACCATACCGAAAACTCTTTAGGGTTGCAATGGTATTTGTTATAGTAAGTGCTGCATTGGCTCCCTTACGACCTCAGTTATCACAATACATCATAGATCACAAGGTAGCCACTGGCGATGTGCAGGGCCTCGTTTACTGGAGTGTGGTATTGCTGTTGATTCTATTGGTTCAAACACTGTTGCTTTTTATACAAACTTATGCAACAAATTTATTGGGGCAATCTATTATTAAAGATTTGCGTATTCGGGTATTCAGGCATTTAAACAGTTTAAATCTTAAATTTTTTAATCAAACTCCCGTAGGTACTTTAGTTACCCGGAATATTTCGGACATTGAAACCATTGCCGATGTATTTTCAGAGGGTATGATAAGTATCGTAGGCGATATTCTACAGCTCGTTTTTATTTTGGGGGCCATGTTTTACACCGATTGGCGGCTTGCTCTGGTAAGTCTTTCAGTTTTTCCGGTATTGGCCTATGGAGCATACCTGTTTAAAGAGAGCGTAAAAAAATCATTTCAGGATGTACGCAATCAGGTAGCCCGGCTCAATACTTTTGTACAGGAGCATATTTCAGGTATGATGGTGGTGCAGTTGTTTAATCGGCAGCAGGTAGAAATGAATAAATTTGTGAGTATTAACAAGGTTCACCGCGATGCCAACAACAGAGGAATATATGCTTACTCTGTGTTTTTTCCATTTGTAGAAATTATTACTGCTCTGGCTATGGGAATTGTAGTGTGGTATGGCTCGCGGCAGGTATTACACAATCGCATTTCTCCTGGCGTTATTGTAGAATTCATAATGTATATTAATATGTTTTTTAGACCTATTCGTCAATTGGCCGATAGGTTTAATACCCTTCAAATGGGAATGGTTTCTGCCGAACGTATTTTTAAACTATTAGATGATACGAGTCATATAGAACATTCAGGTAAACGTACGGATTTAAAAATTAAGGGGCATGTAAAATTTACTCATGTTTCATTTGGGTATACCGAAAATAAGGTACTGCATAGCCTTTGTTTTGAGGTGGCCGCTGGCACAACGCTGGCATTGGTGGGCGCAACTGGTGCCGGAAAATCATCCATCATTAATTTACTAAGCAGGTTTTACGAGTATACGGAAGGTACAATTACCATTGATGGCACGGATATTAAAGAACTTGATCTTGCGTACCTTCGTAGGCATATTGCGGTGGTACTGCAAGATGTTTTTCTTTTTAGTGGCAGTGTTTATGATAACGTAACCCTGTTTAATAAAGAAATTCCGATAGAACGGGTAGAGGAAACGGCTAAACTTTTAGGAGCACATGGATTTATTTCAAAACTCCCCGATGGATACCAACAACAGGTGTTTGAACGGGGTGCTACCTTATCGGTAGGGCAACGGCAATTAATTTCATTTATGCGGGCTATGGTTTCCAATCCCGAAATTCTGGTGCTTGACGAGGCAACTTCATCTATTGATACCGAAAGTGAAGAACTGATTCAAAAAGCCATTCAGGTGATGATGAAAGGTAGAACCTCTATTGTAATTGCCCACCGCCTTTCTACCATTTTGCATGCAGATAAAATATTGGTGCTCGAAAATGGAAAAATTATGGAATCAGGAACCCATTTGCAATTGCTCGAAAACGGAAAGTACTACCGCCAATTGTATGAAATGCAATTCAGTAACAAGGTTTGAGTGAAATAGTAGAAATTGGTTGATATTTTTCTAACTTGCGACCGCTTTAAAGCACTAAGTGAATAACTAAAATTTTTAAAATGAGTGTATTAGTTAATAAAAATTCGAAGGTAATTGTTCAGGGATTTACCGGAAGCGAAGGTTCATTCCATGCTTCACAAATGATTGAGTACGGTACAAATGTGGTAGGTGGGGTTACTCCGGGTAAGGGTGGAACAACACATTTAGATTGTCCGGTGTTTAATACCGTTCAGGAGGCCGTTAATCAGGTAAAAGCCGATACATCCATTATTTTTGTGCCTCCTGCTTTTGCAGCGGATGCCATTATGGAAGCAGCGGATGCCGGGATAAAAGTAATCATTTGTATTACCGAGGGCATTCCGGTAAAAGATATGGTTATAGCCAAAGAATATATAAAAGGGAAAGATTGCCGCTTAATAGGTCCTAATTGCCCGGGAGTAATTACCCCCGAAGAAACCAAAGTAGGTATTATGCCGGGCTTTGTGTTTAAAAAAGGCAAAGTGGGCGTGGTATCTAAATCAGGAACCCTGACTTACGAGGCAGCCGATCAGGTTGTGAAAGCCGGAATGGGCGTGAGCACAGCCATTGGAATTGGTGGCGACCCAATCATTGGTACCTCTACCAAAGAAGCGGTAGAATTGCTGATGAATGATCCCGAAACTGAAGCCATTGTTATGATAGGTGAAATTGGGGGAACCTATGAAGCCGATGCCGCCCGATGGATACAGGCTAACGGAAATAAAAAACCAGTTGTGGGCTTTATTGCCGGACAAACCGCTCCGGCCGGAAGACGCATGGGCCATGCGGGTGCCATTATTGGTGGAAAAGACGATACTGCTGCCGCAAAAATGAAAATTATGCGTGAATGCGGACTTTATGTGGTGGAATCTCCAGCTGAAATAGGTGCAATGGTGGCCAAAGTACTTGGCGGAAAAGTATCGGCATAAGTTAATAGTTTACATACAGTAAAAGAAACAGCTCTGTAAGCGAAAACTTCAGACCTGTTTCTTTTTGCTCTTTTTGCAAAGGAGCGGCTAATTGCCCTCTTGCAGCGGTGTATTGAGAGAGTGCAAAGGGGTAGGAAGACTGACCTTTGTCATCCTATTCTCAGGCAACATAGCTGGTTGAAGTTTCTAACACACTTTGTCCGAAGCAGTTTGCCTTCATACGTTAATGTTCTGCTATGTTCTGCAATTTTATATTCTTCCTTCGTCTGCTAAAGGTTGCTGTCAATTGCCTTTTATTCTTCTCAGATGGAATGGTTTTTATTTCGGCAGTGGCTTGCGTTACTTTTTGGGTAATACCCTAAAATGTATTGGCTACCAGGCATATAATTAGTGATTGAATTAGTTCCCACATTGATAACTGCAAAATGTAGAAAATAGTTTGGTATGAAAAAGCAATGAGCCTTAAATAATGGGGAAGAAATTTTTTTAAATAAACTTGCAACCTTCTTTATATAGTAAACGTCACGTAGTATAAGAACACAAAATGATAGAGCAGCAGGATGAAAAAGATCTGGTTCTGGGATGTATTAGGGGAGACAAGCGATACCAGAAAATGCTTTATGACTTATATGGAAAGAAAATGTACGGAGTTTGCCTAAGATATTGCCAGAATAAAGACGTAGCCAAAGATGTGATGCAGGATGCTTTTGTAAAAATTCTCACCAATATCGGGCAGTTTAAATTCACAGGGCCATTGGAGGCCTGGATGAGACGCATTATGGTAAACACCTCCATTCAGTTTTATCGTAATAGTATCAGCTTAAAAGAGGTAGAACTTAGTGAAGCACATGGCGAGATATGGTATGACGACACTTTTTCAAAATTATCGAAAGATGAGATTTTGAAACTTATTCAAAACCTGGCTCCGGGATATCGTACTGTATTTAACTTGTATGTAATTGAAGGGTACTCACATGCCGAAATTGGCGAAATGATGGGGATAAATGAAAACACTTCCAAGTCGCAACTTTTCAGGGCTAGAGTGATTTTACAAGAAGAGATTAAAAAGATGTATTTAAAATAGTATCTTGAAAAATAAGAATAACATAGAGCAATTTGATGAGTTCTTTAAAGAGAACATGAAGGGGTTGGAGCCAGAGTTGCCTGCGGAGCTATGGTCAGCTATTGATAACGCGTATCACACAGGTCAGTCAGCTACAGGCAATATTGCGGTGGCTGTTTCCAAAACTATCGCTTCCGTAATCATTAGGGCAGCAGCAGTTATTGTTCCTACAGTTGTTATTGGCTATTATCTGGTTGCCTATATACAAAATGATTCAATATCAACAAAAGAGCAAAATCAAATTTTGGTTGCCGAACCAACTAACCAAATTGACAATGTACCATCTATGGTGAAGCAGTCAATTACTGAAACACCCAAACAACAGGAAACAACCTCGGTTCAGGTGCAAAAATCAACTAAACCCAAAATAATTCTCGGCTATTCACAAAATCAAAAGAGTGTAAAACCTTTTGAAAGGGAGCCAAATCCAATTGCAGGTTTAAATGCAAAAGAAGGAACAGCCTTAAAGCAGCCAACAGAATTGGGTAACAATAGCTCGAAAGCAATGGCTTTGGCAACGGTGAATTTCGATATCGAGCAGCAGGAAATATGTTATGGAGATATTATTAAACTTACCAATACTGCTTCAGGTTATTTTGCTTCCTTTCATTGGGATTTTGATGATGGACATACACTTGATCAGGTAGCCAAAGAACAGATTACATATCGCTTCGATCGACCAGGTGTATATAATATCACTTTGGTAGGAATTACCATTGATGGACAAAAAATGAACATCGCCCGTAAAATTAAAGTGGCCATTAGTCAGGCTTATTTTGTTATTGATAAATCAGCCTATCCCGAAATAAAATTCAGCAATCAGTCAAAAAATGCTGCAACATATGTTTGGGATTTTGGAGATAATTCTCCTTTAAGTACTGTAAAAAATCCAATCCATCGGTTTAATGTGGTTGATAAAGCGACCGTGATGCTCATTGCACAGAATGGAACGTGTACCGATACTTTCAGGATGGATGTTTCATTGGCCCAGACTGATGCTAAAGAGCAAATTTTCATTCCCAACGTTATTACTCCTGATTGGGACGGGATAAATGATGTATGGCAGGTGAAGGCTTCTAACATTACTTCATATCGCCTTATCATTATGGATAAAACCGGAAAAGTAATTAAAGAAAGCACAGATAATACCGAAGGATGGCGGGGCATTTATGCGGATGGGAGACCTTGTGCTCCAGGCGATTATTATTATGTATTAACCATGAGCATGAATGGGAAGCCTGAATTTACAAAAACAGGAAGCATTAAATTGATTCAATAAAATATGCAGAATTTGAAAATGACAAATAAAAATACTATGTTAGCACAGTTAATTTACCTCAAAAATGTAGTAAGAAACCGTTCCGGAGGACTGGTTTTTACTGACGAAAAAGAAGATAACCAGAAAAAAATGAAAAGAATGCGATTTAAGTTTCTTTTGTGGATGGCTCTATTTTTAGGGCTTTCATTAGGCTTTAAAACCTATGCCCAGCCTAAAGTTGTAGCGGCTTTAACAGGGAACAAAGGCTGTGTTTACCAAACGGTTTCGCTTACAGTACTAAATTCACCCAGCAATGCAACCGGATTTACTTGGAATTTTGGTCATCCGCCTCCGGGAAACACCGCTCCCTCATTAACCCCTTCAACCCAACATTTCTATGGAACAGCCGGGGCATTTGTGGTTACCGTAACCATTACAACACCAAGTGGACCAGTATTCGCACAAAGTGATTCAATCTACATTAACAATTTGCCTAGAACTGCGTTTGTTAGTACAAATGGTAATAAATTTTGTAGCCCGGCTACCGTTTGCTTTAAGGATAACACGCTACCGGCCATACCGCTACCTGGTCAGCCAATTGCACCCATTGTAAAGGAAATATTTCTATTTGGAGATGGTGAAATTACCAATAGCCTGCATGTGCCTCCGGCCAGCCGTGACTTTTGCTACACCTATCCATCGCCCGATTATAATGTGTACACTCAAACTATTCGCGTTACGGATATTAATGGCTGTATGGACACCTTAAGAAGACCTAATTATATTTATGTGGTGGGAGATTTGGGGGTTAATTTTTCAGTTAGTGCTCCAATAGGGTGTGCCAAAAATCCGGTTGTTTTTTGTACCGATGCAACTTTTACTAATAAAACCAGAGCGGAGGTTGTATACCCCGATTCGGTAAGAAGTTTTAGGTGGGATTTTGGTGATGGTGCTTTTGACACGTCAAATTGGTACACAGTTACGCATACCTATTGTACTAACGGAAGTTTTTCTCCACGGTTAATTGTAACTGATATTAATGGCTGTTCAGATACCTTTTTACTAAGTAATGGGGTAAGAAACACTTCCTTCCAGTTTGATGTTGATGCAATTGATAATCCTGTATGTGCCAATCCCGGTAAAATTTGTTGGAAGCAAACAAATGTGGTAGGAGCCAGTAAATTATGGACGTTCTTTATAAACCCTAATCCTCCTTTTGATACTGCAACCAAAACATATACTTACGGGCCTTGGAAACCCCTTTCTCCTGACCCTAAAATTTTTACAGAGGACGGAACTTTTACCCCTTGTAGAACTATACCATGCGGTATGGCCAGGGCAAGCTTAAAAATTCGGGCTCCGGGATGTTTTGATACCACTTGGGTTTGGGATACCGTTGAGGTGCTGGGGCCGGACGCATTAATTGAAACTCCTGGAGGGCCTGCTATTGCAGATAGCGAGCGTTACCAGTGTAAAATAGTTAATCCTGTTAACTTTACCAACCTTTCCTGTCATTATAAAGCGTTTAATGTAGTGCGGCTTTGGGATTTTGGAGATAGATATGCCAGGCAATGTACTACTGATACTCGTAATGGAATTAATGTATTTGGTGCCGATACTTTAACCTTGCTTGATCCGGTAAAATATCCGGCTTCCTCAAGCAGGCCATGTAACTGTAACTTTTCAAGGGATTCTTTACCGGTGCATATTTATACTGATTGGGACACTCTGGCATTGCGTTCAGTTGCAGGATCTACCTTTATACAACCAACTTCACCTCCTTACAGTACAAAAAATTTCCCATGTTACACCGTTAAGCTTATGCTTTATGATTCAGTAAACAAATGCGGAGATACGGATCAAGTTCAGTTACCCCTTGGGCCTCCAAAGGCTGGGCCAAATGGTTCGGAGTTAGTACCCGGAGGTCATACTCGTGTTGTACTTAATAATGTCGGATATTCAGATCCAACTACTTTGAAAAAATCAGGAATTGAGTGTTTTGGGCCTGCTCCTAACGGAATTATATTCGATTTGAGTAAAACAGTACCTTCATGTACCCGTGCTTGGGTATGCATAAACTACGATTCTGCGGCCGGTATTCAATCGAATAAGTGGGTGTGTCAACCTGGTCTCTTTACTCAACTAAATAATCAGGGGCCTTGGGTACCTCCACCCGCCCCCAGAGCTTGGCCTAACAGAATAGCAAAAAATTATTCTGATCCTCCGGGAATTGCCGATACCAATGGCTTTGTAACAATTGGATTGCTTGTAGGCAATGGCTGGACTGATTCAAAAGGAAATCCACATTGGTGTTATGATACTGCATACTACCATCGGTTCTTAAGGTTTACACCATTTACTCCGGTTTGGGATATTATGGATTCGGCCAACGGATTTCCTAAAGTGCATGATTGTATTCCAATGCGTTTAAGAGGATCTATTCGTAAGAATTACCAAGATAGCCTTTTGGCCATCATATGGGATTGGCAGGATGGAAGTGTAACTATTGATAGTATTCTTAGAGAAGGTTTTGTAAAACCCAATAAGGACACAGTAAAAAGTTATACTCGCACTAGGTATTTTACCAATAAGCTAGGTACTATTGACAGCACTGAGAACTACTCTTTTATTCCTGACACTGTTGTGGGTGAGGATACCCTTGTACATTACTATCTCAAGGCCGGAAGATATTATCCAAGTGTTACCATGGTTAATACCGCTGGTTGTGTTCAGTATAGTTTCCGTGAAGTAGTTGCCGGCTTTTATAATGAAGTGGCTATTGATGATACAATCGTTTGCGTAGGGGATACTGTTAATTTTAGAGATAGTGCTTATTATTGGATATATCCTGAACCAATTTTCCCACCTCAAAGAATTTACTATGTTGGTCGCGATCCATTCCTTGGCGGATATCGTACACAGGCTCCTTTACCTCCTTATCAATTTGAAACATTAAAATGGAGGATTTTGAAGCGTGACAGCACAACAGGGCAGTACACATTAATTGATCAGCGCAATGGTGCTAGGTTCGGATATTCGTTCAATAGTGTCGGACTTTACTCAGTAGAGTTGATTGTAACAGATAGTTTGGGTTGTCAGGATACCGCCAGAAAATGGTTGACCGTGGTAGGAGTTAAGGCTGGTATTTTTATTCCAAAGCCGGTGTTCTCCTGTAATGATACCGTGCGCCTGTATGATAGGTCTATTGTAATCGATCCTTATTACCAGATGTTTGGTATACGAGCCGATAGTATTAAACAAATAAATCAAAACGGGTATTACTGGGAGTTTGGAGATGGCAAAACGCCTAGCGTACTCATTAATCCCGTGCACGATTACACAAGCAGCGATACCTTTATTGTTTACCATAAGGTAAGAATTTATAGCGGATGTGAAGCGGATGTGTATGATACAGTCGTCATTGATGGCCCGCGGTCTAAATTTAAATTTGTTGGAGACTCCATAGGATGTGTGCCTTTTCCCGTTACATTCGACAATCAATCAAACGAGGTAGTCAACAAGTCTAATTCATTTATCTGGTATTTTGGAGATCCAAACGATGTGTTTAATTCATATTCAACAGATGGAGATACCAATATTACCAAAATTTATACAAATCCGGGTACATTTTGCATAACATTATTGGCGAAAGACAAACCGGGCTCGCAACCTAACTTTTGTCCTATAAGGATATTCCCTGATACAAATTCTCCTCTGGCTCAAAAAATATGTATAAAGGTTTTGCCTGTTGATACTGTTAACATCACGGTTGATACAGCGTTGGTTTGTTTGGGAGATACAATACGCATTGATAACAGTAAGTCAGGAACCAAATTTACTACCTTTGATTGGTATTGGGGCGATGGCATCAATGAACAAACTGGTCCTGTTTCTGGCAAAACCCATATTTATGCCGATACTGGAGTATATACCGTGCGCGTAAAAGGTAATTATACACCGCCTCCAGGCGAACGAGAATGTAAATTGGATGATAGTTTGGTAGTGGCGATAAAAAGTGTAAAGGCAATCTTTGAAGCCGACACCCTATCATCGTCTGCCACTGCGCTGAAGCTACCCCTAATCAGGTTTGTGAATAAATCCGAAAACGGAGTATTGTTCGATTGGTATTTTGGTCACCCTGATGTAAATAGTTTAGGCGGTTGCGATAACGCCTTGCCGGATGATCAGAAGAAATATAACAATATCGGCAAAACATTAACTGATGAAATCAGGCACTGCTATGGCAACGATACTGGTTGGTTTAAGGTTTGTTTGATTGCTTATTCTCCGTATGGTTGCGTGGATAGTACGTGCATCATGGTTCACAATAACTTCGATACCTTGTTTAGATGGTATAATGTATTTACTCCGGGTAATGGGGACAATAAAAATGATGTATTTAACTTCCCTATTAAGGGTCAGGAGATATATGAATTAACCATTTACAACAGATGGGGCGAGATTGTATTTGAGAGCAACGACCCTGATTACGACTGGAATGGTAAGGTGAAAAATTCGGGTGCCGATTGTCCTGCCGGAGTATATTATTGGATACTACGCTACAAGTTTAGAGGACGTGGAGATGGCGTAATGAAAAATACCGTTACCCTAATAAGGGAATAATAGACCATAAAGCATTTTAAAATCTGTGATATGAAACGCTGCCTTTTACGGGGCAGCGTTTCTTTTTTGTAAGCAAATAATCTATTAATACATAAGTCGAAAATCTGAAGCAATAGTGTTATATCGCAAAAACAGTCTTATAATGTAAAGGTGAACATGGAGGAATAGCTTTTAAGCCAAGCAACATCTGGAGATGACAGACGTACAATATTATTCATTACACAGCCGTTTGGGGGAATCACATATGTACCAAATAGGGGCCACTAAATTATCTGTTACCTGATAGAAACAGGGTTGTATAAAGCAAAGTGTTGAGGACATCCGAATTGGGACTTAAAAACTTAGAGGTTAGTTTATAATTAAAAAAATCCTTTGGTTTTTAATTATCTGTTGTATTACCCCTCTCATTGGTTTGACTATTAAGAGGAGATAGATTGTGTGTGTTGTCATTAATTCAAAGAAGCAGTTATTTTTTAATTGGCTTTTTTGGCTGTTGCTTTTGTTGAGCCATTTCTTCCAGTCGTTGCTGGAATTTAGATTTTTGCACCGGTTTTTTCTTGTTCTCTTGTATTTGGGCGTGCAGTGCTTTTTCATCTACAAACTGACGAATGGCCCATTGCTGCCCGAAGGTAATCATGTTAGATACGAAATAATAGTAGCTTAAACCAGCCGCGTAGTTATTAAATACCCCAAGGAATACAATGGGCATCATATAACCAATCCATTTCATTTGCCCTGTAACACCTGTCATTTGGTTATTCATATAGGTGTATATAAGAGTTGAAATGGTCATGAGCAGGGTAAACAAGCTTACGTGGTTTCCATAAAAAGGAATAGCAAAAGAGAACTCAAAAATAGAATCGTATGACGAGAGGTCGGTTGCCCATAAAAAAGCTTGCTGACGTAATTCAAATGCAGCAGGGAAAAAGCTAAACATAGCAATAAGCACGGGCATTTGAAGCAATACCGGAACGCATCCACCCATAGGGCTTACTCCTGCCTGACGAAATAGTTTCATGTTTTCCATTTGTACTTGTTGCGGATCGTCACCAAGTTTTGCTTTTATCTCATCCATCTCGGGTTTTAACAGTCGCATCTTTATGGTAGAGAGAAATGATTTATACACCAGCGGAAACAGAACCAGTTTTATCACAATGGTCATGAGTAAAATAATCAGTCCATAATTGCTAATAAAGCTGGTTAGAAAGTTAAACAGGTGGATGATAACATATTTATTCATCCAACGAAAAATAAGCCATCCCAATGGGATAATTTTTTCCAAATCAATATTCAGGGTTTCTAAAGTTTTGTATTGGTTAGGTCCGAAAAAAAATTGTAAATTAAGGTTGTGCTGCGCTTCATTTGAATAGGGAAATGCAAGGCGTGCCTCATATTTTTTCAGGTAGCTGCTATCTGTTAAAACGGATGATTTCAGGTTTGCATGAATTTCTGGTGTGGCGGCAATAAGTGTGGCGTTAAAATACTGGTCTTTAAAGCTCACCCATTTAATTGATTTTTCGGGTATCAGTTCTTCGTCTTTGCTTTCACTCAGGTTTTTTACGTCTGTTCCATTATGGTAATAAATCGCTGCATTTCGGCCTTCCACTTCAGGGTTCTTTTCTTGATTTGGGGTAAGAATATTCCATTCAAGGGGCAGTGTTTTGTTTCCGGCAGCCAGCACTTGATTCATGCCATTAAGTTTTAAACTGTAATCAACCAAAAAGCCTTCTGGTTTTAAAGAGTAAACCTGCTCTATCGTTTGTCCGTCAGCAAGCTTAACGAGAAAACTGAGGATACCATTCGCATAAGTAGCGGTTGCATTAGCGGTGCTTGGAATGAAGAACAGTTCTTCGGTATTAATCTGTTTGCCATCAATGGTAGTAAGGATGTAATTGAACTTATTATTATTTTCATCAAATAATATAAGCGGAGATTTTTTGTCAAATTTTTTGTAATTCTTTAACTCTACCGACAGAATTTTACCTCCTTTTGATGCCAGCTTTATGCGGAGTTCTTTATTCTCGAGGGTACAAATGGTATTTTTTCCGGTTATGCTGGAAGCAAAAGAACCAAACTTACTTTTAGCCAATAAAGTATCTGTTACGAGCAGTTTTTTTTCGAGTTGCTGAATAGTTTTTTGAACTTTTGAAAGGCTATCCTGCATATGCTCGGCCATTGTAACAGAGTCTTGTTGCTTTTTCATTTGAGCCAGTTCCTCAGGACTTGGCTGGCTAAAATAGCCCCATCCAACAACAATTAAAAAAATGAGCGATAGCCCGATAATAGAATTACGATCCATGTATGTACGGTTCTTAAAACAGAGCGCAAAGGTAATAGATTGCCCCTTAATTTTGCGCGGAAGAAAAATCCTGTAAAAACAGGCTTACCAATCAGGATTTGCTATACTCGATGGCAGCCTTTATAAACTTAATAAAGAGTGGGTGAGGGGTTTCAACCGTGCTTTTGTACTCAGGGTGAAATTGAACAGCTACAAAGTACGGATGATCTTTTAATTCTACTATTTCCACCAGTTTGGTATCAGGGTTTATGCCTGAAGCTATCATCCCTTTTGCCTCGTAGTCTTTCAAAAACTTATTATTGAATTCATAGCGATGGCGATGACGTTCCTGTACTTTTGGTTTATCGTAAGCCCTGAATGCTTTGGTATCTTTTTTCAATTCGCACCAGTAGGAGCCCAGTCGCATGGTACCCCCCTTTGCTGTAATTTTTTTCTGCTCAGGCATCATATCAATTACCGCATTTTTAGTTTTCGAGTTCATCTCGGTGCTGTGGGCATCCTTTAAGCCAATCACATTTCGGCCAAATTCAATTACGGCACATTGCATGCCTAAGCAAATGCCAAAGAAGGGGATATTGTTTTGACGGGCGTATTTAATGGCAGTTATTTTTCCTTCAATCCCACGGTCGCCAAAACCGGGAGCAACTAAAATTCCATCCAAATGGTGAAGTTTATGTTCCACATTGCTATCAGTTATCAGTTCAGAGTGTATGTATTCTAAATCTACTTTACACTCTCGGTTGGCACCGGCATGTACAAATGCTTCGGTGATGGATTTATACGCATCGGGTAATTCAACATATTTTCCTACAAGGCCAATTTTAACCTGATGTTTTGGGTTTTTGTGACGGGTTAAAAAACCCAACCAATTGTCGAGGTTAGGTTCTTTAGCTGAAGAGAGCTTAAGTTTATTTAGTACAATTTTATCAAGTTTTTCCTTAAACATAGCCATTGGCACATCGTAAATGGTGGGCATGTCAAGAGCTTCAATAACGGCATTGGGTGAAACATTACAGAATAGCGCAATTTTTTTCTTCAAATCTTTACCAATCGGATGCTCTGCCCTGCACACTAAAACATCGGGTTGAATTCCGGCTTCGAGCAACATTTTTACCGAGTGCTGTGTAGGTTTTGTTTTTAATTCTTTGCTTGTGCTTAAATAAGGCAATAGGGTAAGGTGAATCACAATACAATCTTCGGTCTTCACTTCCCAGTTTAACTGGCGAACTGCTTCGATATAGGGGAGTGATTCAATATCTCCTACGGTTCCGCCAAGTTCGGTAATCACAATATCATATTTCCCGCTTTCGCCCAGTAATTTCATTCTGCGTTTTATTTCATCGGTAATATGAGGGATTACCTGCACAGTTTTGCCCAAATATGCTCCTTCCCGCTCTTGCGTAATTACGTGCTGGTAAATTCTGCCGGTAGTTACATTATTTGCCTGCGAAGTAGTCACATTCAAAAAACGTTCATAATGGCCAAGGTCAAGGTCTGTCTCGGCTCCGTCTTCGGTTACATAACATTCTCCGTGTTCATAGGGATTAAGTGTTCCGGGGTCAACATTTATATAGGGGTCAAATTTTTGAATGGTTACCGAGTAGCCGCGAGCTTGCAGAAGTTTGGCCAATGAAGCCGATACTATACCTTTACCTAGTGATGATGTTACCCCGCCAGTAACGAAAACGTATTTTGCCTGTTTCATAAATTTTACGCAATAAAATCAAGAGGAGAAGTTTGTGTGGCTGAATAAAAGGGATTTAAGCCACAGTTGCACAAACTCTCAATCATGTTTCTGTACGGGATTCAAAAGTAACTAAAAGGGGGTGGGTGCCCAAAAAAATCAGAAATGGCTTTTCAAATACTTTTCAACATGTTCCAAATCCGCGGGCGAATCAATGGAAAGTGTTTCGTAGGTGGTTTCGGCCATATGAATGCGAAAACCATTTTCAATCCAACGCAATTGTTCCAATGATTCGGCTTTTTCAAGTTCACTCTGTGCCAGTTGCGTAAGTTGAAGCAGGGTAGATAATCGAAAACCATAAACACCTAGATGCTTTAAATATTGATGTTCTAATTGCCAGTTGGAGGTTAAGGCATTTCGTAAAAATGGGATGGCATTACGGCTGAAATAAAGGGCGAATCCGTTTTTGTCAGTTACCACTTTTACC
>JAGVLJ010000047.1 GCA_020049855.1 Bacteroidia bacterium
ATGAAGGCAAAAACGATAATTTTGTTTGGGTAAGCAAACAAGCAATCTCTTTTTGCACAAGCATTAACAAAGTTATAAAAAAAATCAGGCAATTATTTACAAACTTTTTATTGGTTATTAACAGTTGTAAGCATCTATTTATAAAATAGTACAATAAAAGTTAACCAAAAGGCGGTATTAAGCTGGGAAATACAGAAGAAATGACGATGTAAAGTTTAGCCTTTATTGGCAGGTGTCCTTACCTTCTTCTTATTTTTATAGGCGTTTACAATAGGGATGGCCGTTACAATCACCATCAAAACAATAACGTAGCTCAGGTAATCTTTTGCGTTTGGTAATATTATACCCAGAAAATAACCGGCATTTACCACCACCAGTGGCCACAAAATAGCTCCAACTATATTGATAAGCATAAATCGTTTCAGGTTCATATTAATAATACCGGCAAGTATTGGGGCAAACGTGCGAACAATTGGTAAAAAACGACCTATAATGAGTGTTTTTCCACCGTATCTGTTGTAATAGCTGCGAGCTACTTCAATATGTTTCTTTTTAAAGAACAAGCTATCGGGACGATTGAGTAAAGCTTTTCCGGTTTTATGCCCAAAATAATATCCGAATGAGTATCCGAGAACAGAGGCTAAACAAATAACCGAAAGCACCACTTCTACCGGGTCGTGAATAATTCCTGTGGCGCATAACAAACCTGCCGTAAACAATAAGGAATCGCCCGGCAGAAAGAAACCGAAAAAAACTCCATTCTCGGCAAAAATAACGATAAACAGCAAAGCCATTCCCCCATAGTGAAGGATTGATTCAGGGTTTACCAAATGTTTAATAAAATCGAAAAGTTCGGTCACTCTATATTTTACTCTTTGCAAATATGGGGTTTTACCCCCGCTACTCAAAATAAAAACCCCGTCAAAAAACTAATCTGACGGGGTTTTGGGTTCACCGTTACTATCTAAACTTACTCCAATTTATAATCTACTATTTTCCCAAGGTTAAGATTAGAAACAGGCTTTTTAATCTTAGCCTTATCTCCTACCACTACCACTATCATTTTTTCTAATTTAAGGTATTTTTGGGCAATAGCCAGCATATTGTCGCGGGTAATATTGCTTAGAATATGACTTTGTTGTGCATTGTAATCAGGCGGTAAATTGTATAGCAAAATTTGGCTTAAAAATCCGGCTTTTTGAAAGGATGTTTCATACTCCAAAGCCTCTCCTAAAATAATAGAGCTTTGTGTATTTTTTACATCATCGCTGGTAATGCCGCCATCGCGGTAATTTCTAATCTCTTTAAAAAATTCTGTTAGGGCACTGTCGGTTGCATTGGTACGCACACTACCTCCGGCCGAGAAAGTGCCATAATATTTATTAGCCTGGAATGAAGAATAACTTCCGTAAGAGTATCCTTTGTCTTCACGAAGATTAAGGTTGATGCGGCTGTTGAATGCGCCACCCAACATATAGTTAGTTAAGCGTCCACGGTAATAATCTCCATTGTAATCATAAGCCATAGCCATAATTCCTATCCGAATTTGAGATTGCGGTGCGCCAGGTTTATCCATCATAAATACCTGAGTTGCGTCATAGGTTGGAGTTGGGGGTAAGGTTGGTATTGCATATGATTTTGCTCCCCACGATTTTAGGAAGCCCAATTGTTCCATTACCTCTTGTTCACTTATATCGCCAACCACGGTAACCGATGCAGAACTTGGTGAATAGTAGTTACTGTAATAAGCTTTCACATCTTTTAGTTCAATTGCCTTAATAGATTTTTCGGTACCTAAAGCCGGAGTGCCGTACACATTATTCCCAAGTAGTAACAGGCGGAAAGCTGTTTGTGCCATATACCCTGCGCTACTGTTTTGCTGCTTTACTAATTGTTGCATTTGTTTTTGAATACGTTTAAAATCATCCTCGTCAAATTTAGGATTCATCAATTTTTCCTGTAGCAGTTTTAGCGTAGCAGCCGAGTTCTTTTTAAGCGAACGCACTACAATGGTTGTTGATAGCTGATCGGCAGAAAAACTAATTGAACTCCCTAATTTATCCAATTCATCACTCATAGCTTCTGAGCTAAAGTTTTTGGTAGCTTCATTCATCATTTCGGCAGTAATTACAGCAGTGCCATATTTACCTTCGGCATCTAACAAATGCCCCCCCTCTATACGTAAGATCATGGTTACAACTGGTTGCTCAGTGCTTTGTGTACCAATTATTTTTAATCCGTTATCAAATTTTGAGGTAAAATATTTTGGAACTATTGGTAATTTGGCCTGACCTGCCACCGGACGTTTGCTGCGATCGAAATTATCTTTGGGTTTGTTATAAACTAAGCCGTTATATTCGGCTGGGGTATTCATTGACCCTCCGGTTACTTTCGGTTCTTTATATTCTTCATTTTCTACGCCTGGAAGAGTTGGGTAAACAGATACGATTAATTTATTTTTCCCTTTTATGTATTTGTTATACACCCTCATGATATCTTCTTTAGTTACTTTATTATAACGCTTTAACTCATCCCCAATATTCCAGGTACGGCCAACTAAATACTCCCAGGACGCCAATTGAGACGCTCTTCCGGCAATACTTTCAAAACCGCCTATCAGTTGTGCTTCCATCATCGCTTTGGCGCGTTGTAACTGATTATCGCTAATTCCGGCTTTTTCAAATTGGCCAAATGTTTCGGTAAGCCAAACTTTCACGCTATCAAGCGGAGTACCATAATTACCGGCAATCTGAATAGTAAATTCTCCTCCCAATTCTCCGCAAGGATTAGATACACTTGCCTCGAGGGCACGCTCTGTTTTTACCAGATTTTTATAAAATGGCGAACTGTTGCCATTTCCTAAAATACTTGCCAGTAAATCGAGTGCCGGCTCATCGGCATCATAATTTTTAACCGATGGGTAAACCACCTGAAATAACGGAATATATACGCGGTCGGTATAGGAAGCATATCGGTCATCGGGTAGATAAAAAGGGTCAACCCGTAATTTTTTCACTTCAGGACCGCGGTTAATACTTCCGAAATATTTTTCAATCAGTTTTAATGTTTCCTGAGGATTAATATCACCTGCTACGGTTAAAATGGCATTGTTGGGTCCGTACCAGCGAAGAAAAAAGTTTTTTAGATCCTGTACAGTAGCCGCATTTAAGTCTTCCAAGTATCCAATGGTGGTCCAACTATATGGATGTCCTTGAGGATAAAGGTTGGAAGAAACCAGTTCTCCTACTCTTCCGTAAGGCGAATTAATACCCTGTCCTTTTTCATTTTTTACTGCATCGCGCTGGCTTTCGAATTTCTTTTGAGTAACTGCATCAAGCAAAAAGCCCATGCGGTCACTCTCCAGCCAAAGGGCTGTTTCAAGGTAATTACTAGGCACGGTTTCAAAATAATTGGTTCGGTCGCGGTCAGTAGTGCCATTCATATCGCCACCCACACTTTCTACTATTTTAATATGCTCCTCGTCAGCAATATGGTCTGACCCCTGAAACATCATGTGCTCAAAAAAGTGTGCAAAGCCGGTGCGTCCTGCCACTTCACGGTTTGAACCTACCCGGTAAGTAACATTTACGTGAGCAATAGGGTCTGAGTGATCTTCATGCAGAAACACAATCAACCCATTGGGAAGTTTCCATTTTTCGTATGGAATAACAATTTCGCCATCTTTCTTTTCAATTTTTTCAATTAAAACCGGCTCTGTGGTGGTATTGGTTACGGATGCCGAAAGTGCGGGAGTAGCCGCTTTTTGCTGTGCAAATGCCGTGATACCCATAAAAAGTATCGAGAGCAAAAGCGAGGAAAATTTTCTCATATTATGCATAAATTTTAAAGTTTGCAGGGAACGAAATTAGGACAATACCCCTCCATAGTCAAGCACAAGCCTAACGGTGATTGGAGCATTCATATGAATCACAGAGCATATCCGACAAACTTCTTTGTTTTCAGGATTAAAGCAAATTGTGGATACGAGGTTAATTCTTTGTTTGCTGAATTTACTTTCGTCCCTTACCTTCGCAGCACTTGTTTTACACACGTATGAAAAAAGTATATATCCTTATTGCCATGGTGGTATTGGCCGCTTTAAGCCGCCTCTTCCCTATTCACAACAATTTTACCCCGGTAGCTGCTCTGGCTCTTTTTAGCGGTGCCTTTTTAAGCCGCAGGCTGGCTTTTGTTGTTCCGGTAATGGCGATGTTAATGGCCGATGTACTCATGGGTATAAAAAACAGCGACCCCATTTATATGGAATATTTAACCAAAGGACAATTTTTCCCGGTTTATATAGCCATGCTTCTTACGGCTGTTATCGGATTTGGACTCAACAACAAATTGACATTTACGAATGTACTGACGCGTTCAGTAGGTGCTTCACTCTTGTTTTTCCTGCTCACCAATTTTGGCTATTGGTATCAGGAAGGTTCGTTGTATCCGCACACTTTGAGCGGACTGATGACCAGCTACAGCATGGGCATTCCGTTTTACAAATGGACTCTGGTGGGTGATTTGTTTTATACTTCTGTAATGTTCGGGGCGTTTTACCTGCTCACTTACCGCAAGGCAGTTCCGGCAAAAATCTAAATTTAAACGAAATTGACAAGAAAAATCCTCCGCCCTGCGGGGGATTTTTTGTTTTACCTAAAAAAGGTTGACTTGCTTTTTAAAGGATGAGAATTTTTCGTTAGAAAAACTATTTGCTAATGCTATATCAATTCAGGCTCCTAATATAGCCTAGTTGCCCCCGTTCGCTAAATCAAAATGAAAACGGAAATTACTATTATTTTAAAACCTTTAAAATGTTACATATGAAAAAATCAATACTGTATTTAAAGAGAAGCAATATGCTCTTCCTTTTTCTCGCTTTTATAATTTCAAGTGCTTTTATAACTGGAATGAAGAAAAAACCCGATTTATTTAAAATTGGGTACACTTTTGATTTCAGGGCAGGTCATCAATCTAACCCATGTGGTGGAATTGGGGAAATGTGTCTTGATATTGGATTGCCGTTTTCAACAAAATATCCGTGTCATATTCCATGTTGGGGGGCTGGCAATGAATGTGGGCATAAAATTGAAATTTCATTTAAGTTATCTGCAATGCCGAGCGAGCCATCAAATCCAACGCAGGACGCAATGATGACTCGAATAGATGAAAGCAGTGTTCCAATATTATGTATGCCAAGCAGATCATTTGAGGTTACACTCAATGATGAAACTTGGTATGTGAATATTCCTTCCCAGACGATTTATGTTAATAATTTTGTAACGGGGCAAGATGTAATATATCCACTATCCGATGTTACTGTAACATCAACTCCTTCTTTTTAATTAAAAACAACTACTTTAGTCCTGATAAATCAATATCAGGACTAAAGTTCATCCAACTTATATGGCAGTTACTTTCAGATTTTTGCTATCAATTACGGTTTATTTAGTTTTATTTTTTGCCGCTTCCTATCTGTTACAGCAGCAACTGTTTTTCGGTATTAAAGTTTTAACTATGCTAAGTTATGCAGCTGTTTTAACCCTGCTTAACTTTCTTTTGCTGAAGGATATGGTTGATATAAGAAAATACTACCATCTCAATTGGAAATATATAGCCATTAGCTTATTGGCGGCTATGCTTATTGTATTTGCGCCTTACCTTCTTGTTCATCAAACCCTTCCAAATTGGAATAATCTTTCTGCTAAAATAATTGCGGGCATTTTGTTTTCCCAGACAGGTGTAGCCTATGCCGAAGAATCATTATTCAGGGTATTTATTTTTCTGTTATTATATAAGCAATTAAAACAATTCTGGATGCCCGCCATAATTACTTCTGTATTATTTGCCCTCATTCACTTTCAGGTGTACGACCTTGTAACATATTGGTACATCCATGTCTCTATTTTTTGCATCAGTATGTTATTGTGTTTTGTTATGGCAACACAAAAGTCCGTATTGCCCTGTGTAGTTTTTCATTTTATGGTGAATGTTTGCTCCTCACTTGGGAATCCATTGGATCATACTTATACTTTTGACCCTGCAGATAAAATAAGCGCATTTATATTGTTACCATTTATGATGCTAATACTTTGGGGGTTCAAAAATAAAATTCGGGAATCAGGGCTATCCAATCTAAAGAGTCCAGACCTTATGCCCAAAACATAAAATATATCGGAATATTTAATTCATCCTCACCATTTCCTGCACCTTCTTTTTAAGCAATTGCTCAAACTTTTGTGCCTTGGGGATTAGAATTTTTTCTTCGATAAGGCTGTGCAGCTTCAGATCCTGTTCAAAATCTTCCAGCTCTTTTATCAAAATACGGTAAGCAATATGGTCGTTGCTGTCCGTTTTAAACTGATTGGTAAGGCTACGAATTAGCAGCATATCATCGTCATCGTGGGCATGGCGAAGAATAAATGTATCTAAGGTAAAGTCTTTTACCTGCAGTAAAAAATTATGGCCAAACTGCATGGTATGTTGTTCCAGCTTTTTGATATACGGAAATACTACCTTGTTTTCATACCGGATATGAACAAGGAAATCCCTGCGAAAAGTGTCGAAAATATTGCTGAGCAAGTGCAGGTGCGGATAATCTTTTCCATAATGACTGGCCGTACGCTCAATATGATGTTGAATAATGGGCAACATCACCTGCGAATAATTGTGGTGGCTTCGTTGCAGGTAAGCGCATAATCTACCGGGTGAGAAATATTTAAAATCTTCTTCCATATACCTGAACAAAACTTCGGTTCGGGCAAGTTGGTCGTAAATTTTAGCAACGCTCACCTGCTTTATACGGCAGGCTTCATCAAGGGTTTGATCTAAATGATCAAAGAAATCAATACCATACTGAAACATCACTGCAGCAAAGCGGTGATTTTCCAATAAAAGTTCGCTTACGTATTTATTTCTATGGTTCATTACAATGTTCAGAAGTGAACAAATATAGGAAAGGTATTTTAAAAATTTAGCGCATTTTTGACCTTTTAACGATATATAAAACCGGAATCACATGCTTACGTGGAGTTTAGAACCTTTGCGCCTAGAGTTAAAATATACCTGGGTTATTTCACGCAACAGCTCGGAGTACAAACCCAATTTTATTGTAAGAGTTGCTGATAATAAAGGGTACAGCGGTATTGGAGAAGTTGCACCTAATATTCGATACGGAGAAACACCTGATATAATTGAAGCCTTTTTCAAGGAATTTAAAACCGGAGTTCAAGGCACCTATCCCACCCTGTCTAATTTCAGCCGTTTTTTAGACAGCCTCCCGTTGCCCCATGCCCTGCGGTTTGGAATTGAATCGGCTTTTGTGCATTACCTTTGCGCCTCTCAGTCAAAAAGCATTGAAATACTATTGGGCATCATAGCACCTGCCGAAGTAAAAACCTGTTATTCCATTCCAATTATGGAGCCGCAACAAATAGAAGAATTTTTATTATTAAATAATTTAAATCGCTTTCCTGCTATTAAGATAAAAGTAAATAAAGAGTTTGGTGAAGAATCGCTTAATGTCCTAAAAACTAAATATGAAGGAAGTATTTACCTTGACCCCAATGAGGCATTTGATGATGCTGATGAGTTACTTTTGTTTCTCGAAAAAATAAAACAACTGAATATTGCTTTTATAGAACAACCTATGCCCAGCTATTGTATAACAGATTACCTCTACGCCAAATCTAAAAGTCCTTTTCCATTTATTGCAGATGAATCGGTAACCGACAATTCAGAAATGGGTGAGATTGCCAAACAATTTCATGGGGTGAATATGAAACTTATGAAAGCCGGTGGATACCTGAAAGGAATAGATATTTTAAACAAAGCAAGGAAAGCCGGATTAAAAACAATGATTGGCTGCATGGTAGAAAGTACACTGGGTATAGGAAGCGCAATGCAATTATGTCACGGAGTTGATTTTACCGACCTGGATGGTTTTATGATTGTAAAAAATGAGCCATTCCATTACCTTAGCGAACAAAACGGAGTATTATATTTAACCAAAAAATTTCCTATATGAATAAGTTAATTTGGATTCCCTTAGCTTTTGCTTCCATTGTTTTCGCCTGCTCAGGAAAAAAAGATGACCCCTCACCAAGTCCAATACCGGAGGCTAAAGAACAGGTGGTGGAAATAAATACCGTGTATGGCACAATGTACATGTGGCTATATAAAGAAACGCCACAACATCGCACCAACTTTTTAAAACTAGCCGACAGCGGTTTTTACAATAACACAACTTTTCACCGCTTAGTTGATAATTTTGTAATTCAGGGAGGCGACCCGAATTCAAAAGACAGCGACCCGAATAATGATGGAAACGGAGGCCCGGGTTATACCATTCCTGCCGAATTTGTGGATTCGATTAAACATATTCGAGGAGCTGTTGGTGCGGCTCGTGATAATAACCCGGCCAAAGCATCCAACGGTTCGCAGTTTTACATAGTGCTTAGTGAACAAACTACGCAGCAACTAAATGGCAACTACACCGTTTTTGGCTATATTATGAAAGGAATGAACGTTGCAGATTCAATAGTGAAGCAACCCAAAAACGGAGCCGGAAGACCATACACCAACATTCCCATGACGGTGAAAGTGCTTAATAAAACCAAAACCGAAATTAAGAATCTTTACGGTTACGAAGTGAAATAAGCCGAAAGGCTTTGGGTAACGTATCAATAATATCTGAAGCCAGAACGGTTTCCATTCCCATTTGCCGAATGCACAAATCGGCTGCAAGGCCATGAACAAACACTCCCATTATAGCGGCATGAAGCGGGGTATATCCGGAAGCAAGCAGACCTACAATACTCCCACACAAAACATCTCCGCTTCCTCCTTTGGCCAAAGACGGATTTCCTGTTGCATTAAAGTACACATTTCCTTCTGTATCGGCAATACAGGTATTAGCTCCTTTTAACACCACAACTACCTGATGTGTGTAGGCGAATTTTTGTAACAATTTTAACCGTTCTTCACTGCCTGAATAAGAGCCTGCGAGCCGCTCAAATTCTTTGAGGTGAGGGGTGAGAATAGCTCCTGCGGGTAGTTTAAAAACTACGCCATCATTCCAAGCTTCGGCAATCAAATTCAGCGCATCGGCATCAAGCACTAAAGGCTGTGTTGCTGTTTGAAGTAAGTTCAACAATGCTTTTTTGGTTACGGCCTTGTTACCTAAACCCGGGCCTGCTCCAATGGTAGAATAAGCACCTAAATTGTTTTCGTACCAAGTAGCAAAACAATCGGCACTTTCCTCTTCATCCACCATTGCTTCCGGAATAACCTGATGTACCAGAGAACTTGTTTTGCAGGGAATATGAGTAGTGAGTAAACCTGCGCCACTACGCAGGCAGGCACGGCTTGCAAGCAACGCTGCACCCATTTTGCCTTTGCTTCCTGCAATTAGCAGAGCATGCCCAAAATTTCCTTTGTGCGAAAATTTTTTTCGCGGTCGGTATAGAAGTTGAGCTGCACTCAGGTCGGTATAATAAGTCTGAGGTATGCCTTCCGTTTTAAATTCAGGATGTAACCCAATTGGCAGTACATTCACAAAACCGGTAAAGTTTCCGTTTTCGGGAAATAAAAAAGCATACTTTGGCACCTGAAAAGTGAGCGTAGTAGCAGCACATATAATTGCAGCCCCTTCCGGCTGCTCCAATACATCGCAGTTTAATCCGGAGGGAACATCAATCGAAATTACCTGGGCAAGCGTATTATTGAGGTAATTGATTAACTGTGCAGCCACACCTTCAAGCCTACCATTAAGTCCGATTCCATACAGGGCATCAATAATTAACTCGTTGGGATGGATTTCGGGAAAATCATTTCCTTTCAGAATTTGCACTTTTTGTACACGTTGCAATTCCCATTCTTTCAGGTTGTATTTAAAATCAGCACTGCGCTTTTTTCCTTCTACAATAAATACTTCTACTTCATAACGAGCCTTGTCCAGATGCTGTGCAATCACCAATCCATCTCCGCCATTGTTTCCTGTTCCACAAAAAATTTTTATTGGCACCTGTGTGGTATAATGCCTCATAATCCATTGGCTGCACACTCCTGCTGCACGTTCCATCAATTCAAGCGAAGTGATGGGTTCATTTTTAATGGTAAATTGATCCCATTGCTGAATTTCTTTGGTGTAAAGCAGTTTCATTTTTCTTTAATCAGTAAAGCCACACTTGTACCCATTCCGTAATACGGGTTCTCACCGGCATTGTATAAAGTTACGGGTTTAAATAGTTCAATTGTATCTCCATGCTTATTCCATATAAAAAGTTCTTCTACGGAATCTTTATACAAAGCCAGTATCGGATAATTGGCAAAAGCTGCATTCTCCCCCTTTATAAATACCTCATATCTATTGGCCTTATTCCAGCCATTAATTAAGCCATCGGCTGATAGGGTGATTTTGCCAATGCCATTATCCATATTTCTGAAATTTCCCCATGAGGCGGTGTATGTGCCGCTGAGCCAGCAAGAGCGAAGTTGCTTTTTAAAGGTATCTTTTTTGTCAAGCCCACGTACAAATTCAAAATCAGTTTTTGCCATCAGGTCGTGCATACTGATGCAATCTCTTTCGTGGTTGTATTGCAGTATGATGGAATCAGTAAACCCGGGTTCAAACAATAAAATCCGGTTCTTTTCATAACGAAGGGCAATTGGAGTTTGTTCCAGATCATCATTCACCATAAGACATATATTCAGGTGATTGCTGTCGATGATTAATTGAGTGGTACTCCAAACCAAGGTGCTGTCAAAATACGGCCCCACTCGACAAGCTGCATCAAGTACAGTTTTATTAACCCAAACCCCGGTAAGGTTTTTTTTATCGTCTTGCAGTGTATCGGGCTTGCTTTGCCTGCATGAAACAAAGAGTACCACCAGCAAAAGGATCGAGGGAAAAAAGCGAAAAGTTGAATTCACAGAAACAAATGTACTTTGTTTCCTTGCTAAAAGAAATCTTTCAGATTGATTTTAGCCTTTACTTCTGCCTTAAATTTTTTGCTCAGAAAACCGGCTACTGCTTTCACACTTCCGGTCATGGCCACTTCTGTTTTACCCTGAAACAAACTTCCAAAACCTGTTAAAAGCGTTTTAGCCTGATCAATATCGGTTTCCAGTAAAATGGGGTAATATGCTTCGGAGTGTTTGGCAATTTTGATTTTTCGAACCGAATACGCTTTTCCAATAGGTTTCTTGTTGATGCTTATTTCAAAGTCAAACCGTTTTACTTTTAAGGCAAAAGCGTTGGGGTTTTTAATTCTAAACGCTACCTCCATTCCCTTTGTACCTTTCTCTGTATTTTTTAAATCAACCGACTTCACATCAGTAATCAACGGAGCCGAAATAGAGCAAGCCTGCATCAGGAAAAGCAGGGAAACAAAAACCATTATTCCCCAATCGGTAGTTTTATGTAGCATATTCGCAGGCAAAGTACAAAACTACCTGCATAAATTTGAACTTAATTTAAAGCGGTACTTCTACTATATTTGCCCCGCATTTTATGAAACAATACCTCACCCATCCCCTTTTTAAAGTAATTGCTGACGAAGCACAAAAACTGAATATCCCCGCCTGGGTGGTGGGTGGCTATGTGCGCGATTTGTTTCTTAAACGCCCATCAAAAGATGTGGATGTGGTGGTTTTGGGCGATGGTATTGAACTGGCTCATGCGGTAAGTAATGCCTTACCCGGTAAACCTAAAGTAAACTTTTTCAAAAATTTTGGTACAGCACAACTCAAATCGGCAGATTGGGAAGTAGAATTTGTGGGGGCACGAAAAGAATCCTATGTTAGCCATTCCCGAAAACCCGAGGTGCAATCGGGCTCATTGCAAGACGACCAAAACCGAAGGGACTTTACCATCAATACCCTTGCGCTGAGTTTAAATAAAAATGATTTTGGTGCATTGCTCGACCCTTTTAACGGAGTGGCACATTTAGAGCAAAAAATACTTCAAACACCACTTGCTCCCGATATTACCTTTAGTGACGATCCGCTGCGCATGATGCGGGGAATTCGTTTTGCCTCACAATTGCAATTTACCCTTCACCCTGCTACGCTAGCTTCGATTAAAGCAAATGCCGAACGTATTTCCATTGTATCCATGGAACGGGTAACTGAAGAGTTGAATAAAATTATTCAGTGCCCTAAACCCTCTACCGGATTCAAACTTCTTTTTGATACGGGATTACTTCGCCTCATTTTTCCGGAATTAGCCAATATGCAGGGTGTAAAAATAGTGGATGGCAAAACCCATAAAGATAATTTTTACCACACGCTGCAGGTGCTCGATCAGATTTGTGCCGATACCGATGATTTATGGTTGCGCTGGGCCGCCATTCTGCACGATATAGCCAAACCGCTTACCCAAAAACTCATTCCTGGCGAAGGCTGGACTTTTCACGGGCATGAAGACCGTGGGGCACGCATGGTAGCAGGCATATTCAAAAAAATGAAATTGCCCATGAATGAAAAAATGAAATTCGTGGAGAAAATGGTTTTACTGCATTTGCGCCCCAAAGCATTAGCCGAAAGTGAAGTAAGCGACTCGGCCATGCGAAGGTTATTGTTTGAAGCAGGCAACGACCTGGATTCGCTATTTACCCTATGCCGAGCCGATATTACCTCGAAAAATACAGAGAAGGTGAAACAATACCGCGAGAATCTGGCCGAAGTGGAACAAAAAATAAGGGAAGTAGAAACACGCGACCGCATAAAAAACTGGCAACCTCCCATTACCGGAGAAGAAATAATGTTTGCTTTTGGGATTGACCCAGGAAAAACAATAGGCCATATTAAAAACTCACTGAAGGATGCTATTCTTGACGGAGTGATAAAAAATGATCGAACTGAAGCCATACAATGGATGGAAGAAGAAGGTAAAAAACTGGGGCTCAACCTTAAAAACAAGCTAACCAATTCCTGAATTTTCCATTTTTAGTTTCGTAACATAAATCAGAAATTTGCACTCTCTAAATACTCTACGACATAACAATGGCTATTTACCGATTTAAAATTTGGTTTGAAGAATTTGACGATGTACAACGCATCATTGAAATTAAAAGCACACAAACCTTTGAGCAATTACATCTGTCCATTCAGGATGCAATAGGATTTGATAAATCTCAGTTAGCCTCGTTTTACATTAGTGACGACCACTGGAAAAAAGGCGAAGAGATTACCCTTGAAAGCATGGGCGATGATGAAGACGACCCCACGGCTACCATGAAAGATTGCCGCCTGTGCGATATGATTAATGACCCGCACCAAAAATTCATTTATGTATTTGATTTTTTAGAAATGTGGACGTTTTTCATTGAACTCACCGGTATTGAAACCAAAGAAAACCCTAAGGTAAAATACCCGGTTTGTGTAAAGTCAATGGGAACGGCTCCCAAGCAATATGATAAAACGGCAAAGTTGGGAACAGTTGACGATAATGAGTTTGATGAACTCACCAAAAACTACCTTGCCAAATCTGATGAAGTGCCGGGTGAAATTTCGGATGGAGAAGATGACGAACAGGGCGGAGCCGATGAAGAGGATGAGTTTGGCAGTGAAGAATTCGGGGTTGATGAAGATGATACCCGTTATTGAAAATACATACACCCGTTGAAATTTCTTATTGTAGTGCTCGGCCCCACCGCAGTGGGAAAAACCACCACCGCCATTTTGCTGGCCAAACATTACCACACCGAAATCATCTCGGGCGATTCAAGGCAGTTTTATAAGGAACTCACCATTGGCACAGCTAAACCTACCGAAACAGAGCTGGCACAGGTACCCCATCATTTTATCAACTCCCTTGCGGTTACTACCGAATACAGTGCAGGCGATTTTGAGCGCGATGCCCTTAAAAAAACTGCGGAGTTATTTGCAGACAAACAGATGGCGGTGCTATGCGGTGGCTCGGGCCTTTTTATAAAAGCACTGTGCTACGGACTGGATGATTTGCCGGTAAAAGATGAAAAACTAAGGCAATGGGTGATTGAACATTACCAACAAAACGGCTTGCACTGGCTGCAGCACGAAGTGGCTCGATTAGACCCAGACTACTTTACGGTAGTTGATACCCAAAACCCCAACCGCTTAATGCGGGCACTGGAGGTGTGTATGAGTAGCGGAAAACCCTACTCCTCTTTTCGGAAAAATTTACTGGCCAAGCGAAATTTTATTCCTTTATACATTGGTCTTACCCGGCCGCGTGCCGAGTTGTACGAACGAATTAACCAACGGGTGGATATGATGGTGGCTGCTGGGCTGGAACAAGAAGCCAAAGCGGTTTACCCTTACCGAAAGTTGGGTGCTTTAAAAACGGTAGGCTACACCGAGTGGTTTGATTATTTTGAAGGAAAAATGAACCGTGAACAAACCATTGACAAAATAAAACAACATAGCCGCAACTACGCCAAAAAACAACTTACCTGGTTTACCAAACAAGAAAATGTTACCTGGTTTCATCCCGGAGAAGAAGCCAAAATAATATCCCATATAAATCACCAATTGAATATTTTTGCATCAGATAAATAAAATACATTTACAAATAGCTTTGCAAGCTCCTAAATAACTCCCACCTATGTTAGAACTTTTTAGCACAACCGATGCCTGGATAAGTTTACTCACCTTAACCCTGCTTGAAATTGTATTGGGAATTGACAATGTGATTTTCATTTCCATTGTTACCTCGGTGCTGCCACGTTCACAACAACCCAAAGCCAGACAATTAGGTGTACTGATTGCGCTTGGCATTCGCATTGGGTTACTGTTATGCATCAGCTGGATTATAGGGCTGGTTGACCCTGTGTTTAGTATTTTTGATAATGACCTTAGCTGGCGAGATTTGATTTTGCTGGCCGGTGGTTTATTTTTATTGGGAAAAAGTACCATGGAGATAAACCATAAACTGGAAGGCGAAACCCATCAGGAAAAAAGTGATAAAAAAGTTTCGTTCGGTTCGGTGGTGATGCAGGTAATTATACTCGATATTGTGTTTTCTTTTGATTCCATTATTACCGCGGTAGGCCTGGCCCAGCATGTAGAAATAATGATTGCCGCAGTAGTAATCTCCATGCTCATTATGATGGCCGCTGCACAGGGAATAAGCCGTTTTATAGAAAAGCATCCAAGTATAAAAATGCTGGCACTCTCCTTTTTAATGATGATAGGCATGATGCTGGTAGCCGAAGCCTTTGAGGTGCATGTACCAAAGGGCTATGCCTATTTTGCCATGGCCTTTTCGCTTTTGGTTGAATTGCTTAATATACGGGTACGCAAAAAGAGCCGGCCTGTGGTGTTAAGGGATACACCTAAATCTGCTGAGTTGGAGGATTAATGCTTCGCATACTACGAGTACTATTGTTAATACTGACGTTTATGAAAACTTTATCCCGGTGCTGTTTGATGTAAGAAAAAAACATTTTGAAAAAATATTTGGAAATATAAATCCTGTGTTTTAGCTTTGGTTTGTAATTAAACCATGTTGTTTATGAAAATTACCAAATGAGTTTTACCTGTTGTTCTATTCTTAACAAATTTTGGCTTTGCTCAAACTCCCGCCACCGACCCGCATTGGGTTCTTAATCAAAATTTGTCTGACGAGTTTAGTTATACGGGTTCTCCTTCTTCCATCATTAGCCAAATGAGTAATAAATGGCATTTTCTTGCTTTTGAAAACCCTTCTGTAAACGCACTCACCTGCTCAACTCTAGTTGCCAATGGGTATGATTGCCCCCTTGCAACCAGAACCCTAGGATATATTAAAGCAGATGGCAGCGACATTCAGGTGCAAAACGGAATATGTACCCTTTCAGCCCAATATGCCCCCGGTTATTACCTATGGCCTGCCAACCAGTCAAGCTGGGTAACTCCATTTTATGTACACTATGACTTTACCAGATGCCAGTTAGTTTCAAATGCATTAATGAATTACGGGTTTTATGAACTTAAATTTCGATTACCCTATTATTCCGGGCATCCTGAAAAAATTGACGGAATTGGTGCTAATATGTGGTTTTTCCCGGTAACGCGAAGCTACCCCGTGCCACCTAATCCATATATTGAAATGGATGTGTTTGAGCAGGTTCCTTTCTGGCAATATAAGTTTGGGCCTACCATGCATTACGGAGGTACTATTGGCAATATTATTCAAAACATCCAATATCCAAATATTGGGTGGGAGGCCCGTTATGCTGAATGGGATGCGCCATTTAATTATAACGTAGATTTTTCGGATGGTCAATTTCACACCTTAGGTTTTGAATGGCAGAAAGAATATGTAGCAATTTATGTGGACGGAAAGTTGGTTAGAAGTATGAATTTCTTTCAACACCTAATGGGTCCAATGAATTTGTTTCTCGATTTAAATGTTAGTCCTTATTTTGCCAACCTGAACCCCGGAGTAACCACCAATACTGTTTTCCCGTATAATTATGAAATTGACTATTTCATGTATTACGATTTTAACACCACTAATCCAACTAACCTGAATGTGTGCACAGCCGATTATGCCAATACAGGCAGTAGCAATAATTTGGGTTACACCTACCGAGACAATATTACACTTGGTGGTACTGGTTGTAGCTCGGCTAAAGTGCAAAGCGGAAGTGATCTGGTTTTAAGAGCTAAATCAAACATTACCTTAGATGAAGGTTTTGAATGTGATGAATACACCACCATGTATTTACAAGTAAACAATCGTTAAAAAGGATCAGCATGAAAACAATTAAACTTATTTTATTTTTCGCTTTGATAAGCTCGATGAGCCTTACCTGCAAAAAAGAAGAAGAGCATAAACTAGTGGATTTATCGTATAGTAATTTAGGCGGTGTATATCCTAATGATTGGGGCGCTTGGAGTCTAACTTATCAACTTATTGACAGCATTGATCAAAACGGGAAACCTTATTTAAATATGAATTGGCCTACTTTCTCAGGTGGAGGGGCTGATTTTGCTTTTAAACTGCTGAATAAAGAAAGAACCTTGTATCAAAAAAGAACCGATTATATTTCCGATCAGGATTCAAAACTTTATACAACTATTGATACAGTGGTAGTAGACAGAATATCCGGGA
This sequence comes from Bacteroidia bacterium, assembly GCA_020049855.1. Classification (GTDB taxonomy): domain Bacteria; phylum Bacteroidota; class Bacteroidia; order UKL13-3; family UKL13-3; genus JAGPCK01. The sequence continues at coordinate 17,078 of JAGVLJ010000047.1, forward strand.
CAATAATTATGAAGGTTTATGAGCATGTTACCCCAACTTCCGTTCCGGTTCAATTAGGGACATTTATTGGTAAATTCAATGAAAAAACCAACCAAATGGAAGGAGCCATTCAGTACACTGCTTCATGGTACTGCCCATATTGCCCCATTGGCAACAGGTATAGGTTTGCAACCGTAACTGCTGGCGCATTTGGCTTAAACTGGTAAAACAATCAATACAACATTTAATATTTAAATTTATGAAAATCAAACTTGTCATTTGTGCCCTGTGCACAATCCCTTTTTTAAAAAGCTACGGACAAATTAAAGTAGTACCTGGTGGCAATGTGGTGATGAGCCGCCCACTTGATCCATCTACCTTTGTTATAATTGGTGAAACGGCCAGTAAGTATCCGCTTTATACTCTCCCAAATGTTCCAATTCCAAGTAAGTTAAGTATTAGATCATTCAATCAGGCTTCTCTAATAATTGACCATAAAGACAATCGATATGCTTTTAACAATCACGGTTCATGGCATGTAATTAGCAACTCCAATAGCAACATGTGGTATGGTGTACATTGGGGAGTGAGTTTAAATGCAAGTAAATTCAATTTTATGGTAACATCACAGGGAGTTTGTGCTGGAGTTAATTTTCTTAGTATCTCCGACTCGATGTACAAAAAGGATGTAGCCACTATTGTTGATCCAATGACCAAAATAATGTCTTTACGTGGAGTAACGTATAAATTCAAAGCCAATACCTATTTGGGCGATAGCGCCACCCAACAAGAAATAGATGCCATAGACAGCCTGCCCGGGCACTATGGCTTTATTGCACAAGAAGTAGAGCAGGTTATACCCGAACTGGTAATGAATATAAAGCGGCCGGAAGATGCCAAGGCATTAAATTATATTGAAATTATTCCCCTTTTGCTTGAAGGTATTAAACAACAACAAACCCAAATAGAAAATTTACAGGCACAATTAACCCTTTGTTGCCCAAATCTTCTTGATTACTCAAACGGGGGCGGTAATGAATACATGCAAAAAAAGACCGATAGCAGTTGGTTTAACAGCAACAATTTGCAGGGAAACAAACAGGGGGTTTCTTTAAATGCACAACTTTATCAAAATGTACCTAACCCATTTAATTCAAGCACCAGTATTGAATTTGATATTCCGGTTACCTGCAATCAGGCTTTTATTTAAATTTACAATTATCAGGGTGAGCAACTGAGGGCGTATAAAATTGATGCCCGCAATCATGGCAGTATACAGCTAAAAGCAGGAGACTTAAAAGCCGAGGTATACTTTTACTCCCTTTTGGTTGATGGCAAAGAAGCGGGCACTAAAAAAATGATCCTTACTAAATAAAACAATGGCATCGTCATGCTGAACTTGTTTCAGCATCCCTCAGAAAGGAAACAGATGCTGAAACAAGTTCAGCATGACACTGAGACCGCGAATGAAGGTCGGGACAGGCAAGTTCAGCAGGACTGTATGGTGAGTGATGTTGGAATAACGAGAAAATCCCTTATTTAACCCCAAAAATTTACGGGTGCAATATCTCCGCTTTTAATTCGCTGAAATATGCAGCCGCTTTCAACAACCTGCTCCCATACCAGCTGAATATTTCTCCGTCTACCAGGCGAATATGTGCACCCGGGCAAATCATTTTTAATTCTAAAATATGTTCGTTTTTGAATGGGTATGGCTCGGATGACAGTAAAATAATATCGGGATCCAGCACTGTTATTTCCTGTGCACTTAATTCCGGATAGCGAACCTCTGTTAGTACATTGTACCAACCTATTTGTTGAATCATGTCGCTGATAAAAGTATCGGTTCCCGCTGCCATATAGGGTTGTCGCCAAATAAGGTAAAGTACTTTTACCGGGGACGAATTAACTGTTGTTGCAAAAATACTAAATGCTGTTTGAATAGATTTACACAACCGAGTTGCCTGCACCACTGTATCTGTAATTTCACCTATGCACATTATCATTTGTAATGCATCCTCCAGATTTTTAATATCACTCATCCATACCGGAAATTCTTTTTGCAATTCTTCAATCTGACTTTGATCGTTTTCTTCTTTGTTCCCAATAAGAAGATCGGGTTTCAGTTCACGGATTTTATCCGGTTGCAGTTTTTTGGTCCCCCCTACCCTTGGTTTACTATCATGTTGTGCTTTGGGATGAATGCAAAAAAGGGTTTGTCCAACTACTTCATCGGTGAGGCCCAAATCATACAGTAATTCCGTTTGCGAAGGGACTAATGAAACAATACGTTTTGGTGTGTGTGGCAAATGCAGGGTATTCCCCATTTGATCTTTGTATTCTTGCATGGCAGATTATTCAATTCTCATTTGCCAAATGATTGGCTCTGTTTTCATCCCGTAACACTGTTTCACCTCGGTAAACTCGGTGTGACAAGAGCACCTCCTTTAAACGTTATGACTCACGCTTCGGTTAACTCAGCGGAACAGAGAGAAATAACAAACTCACTTGTCATCAATCACCACTTATTATTTAATTGCATCAATAATATCGTACTTGGTAATGATGTGTACGTTTCCGCCTAAATCGCGCACCAATACGGCATCATTATCACGGTTTATTTTAGCCGATACCTCTTCAATAGAGGCATTGGGGTCAATAAATGGAAACGACTTTTGCATAATATCTTTCACCTGCTTATGTTTTAATTCATTGTTTTTAACCAGCTGCGAAAACAAATGATTATCATTGAGCGAACCTACAAATTCTCCTTTGGCATTCGTAACCGGAATTTGTGAAATATCATAACGGTTCATGGTAATAAATGCTTCTTCTACCTTATCCTCTTCTTTTACAGTTACAAGCTTTTGATTTTTGTGTTTCTCGATTAAATCAATCGCGCGCTTAGCCTGTAAGTCTTCAATAAATCCGCGGTCGCGCATCCAGTCGTCATTAAACATTTTGCCCAGATAACGGGTACCGTGGTCGTGAAAAATTACCACCACCACATCATCCTTTTTAAACATATCTTTCATTTGCAGCAAACCCGCCATGGCCGAGCCTGCTGAATTGCCCACAAAAATTCCTTCCTCGCGCGATATTCTTCGGGTCATTACGGCTGCATCTTTATCGGTTACCTTTTCAAAATGATCGATGATACTGAAGTCAACATTTTGCGGTAAAAAATCCTCTCCTATTCCTTCAGTGATATACGGGTAAATTTCGTCTTTATCAAAAACACCCGTTTCCTTATACTTTTTGAATACCGAACCATAGGTATCAATTCCCAAAACTTTGATATTCGGATTTTTTTCCTTTAGAAATTTGCCTGTTCCGCAAATGGTTCCCCCGGTACCTACACCTACTACCAGGTGTGTCACTTTTCCATCTGTCTGTTCCCAGATTTCGGGACCGGTTTGCTCATAGTGTGCCTGTGAATTGGAGAGGTTATCATATTGGTTGGGTTTCCATGCGTTGGGAATTTCTTTCTCCAAACGGGAGGACACAGAATAATAAGAGCGTGGGTCATCGGGGTCAACATCCGTTGGGCATACAATTACATCGGCACCCACTGCCTTTAATGCATCAACCTTCTCGCGCGATTGTTTATCGGTGGTAGTGAAAATACATTTGTAACCTTTAATTACAGCGGCAATGGCCAGTCCCATTCCGGTATTTCCGGAGGTACCTTCCACAATAACCCCACCCGGTTTTAACCTTCCGTCATGCTCGGCATCTTCAATCATTTTTAAAGCCATACGGTCTTTAATTGAATTGCCCGGGTTAAATGTTTCCACTTTGGCCAATACCAAAGCCGGGATATTTTTAGTGATTTGGTTAATCTTTACAAGTGGCGTATTGCCAATGGTTTCAAGTATATTTTGGCATATATTCATGCAGCAAAGATAAGAAAGTTAACAGCATGGTTAGTTCTTTTTAATGGTTACTTCTTATTTTGCGGCAAACGCTGGCATTTCTGAACAACCCAAAGACATTTCTTTTTATTTTTATCCTGTTAGCCTGGTTCCTTCCCATGATACAGGACATAACAGGATTTATTAAACTTCCCGACCTGTTTGGCGAAGTGATAACTACCCCTGCACCCGTTTATTCAGATAGCTTGTTTGTAACCGGGAAATATGCCGAAGAATGTGAAAGGTATTACAACGAAAAAAGTGGCTTACGCAATTGGCTTATTCGATTACGTAATCAGGTGCATTTTTCGGTTTTAAAGACATCTAACACCAACAACGTGGTTATTGGTAAACAAAACTACCTGTTTGGGAAACGATTTATAGAATCGGCTTACGGGAAAATTTTTAACGGGTTCGATACTATTGAAGAGCATGCACGATTAACCGCGATATTAAAAGACACACTTGCCCAAAAAGGTATCCGGATTATTGTTTTAGTTGCACCAGGCAAAGGTTTTTATTACCCCGAATACATTCCGTATTCGTATAAGAAAAAGAGCGACCGTACCAATTACCGGTTTTACACCGAAGCATTTAAAAAATATGGAATACCGTTTATAGATTTTAACAGGTATTTTATGAATGAAAAAAAACATAAGCCCTATCCGCTATTTACCAAACTTGGTACCCACTGGAGCAACTATGGCAGCCTACTCTGTGCCGACTCATTTTTGAAAACAATAAGCACCTGGTGTACGGAACCGCTAACTTCATTTACCATTGACCCGCTAAAACCTACGCATGAATCAAGAGATATTGATGATGCCGACCTTTACAGTTCGATGAATCTTCTCTGTAAAATTGACGACAAAGATTTTACCTATGTTTATCCGGAGTTACGCTTTCACCACACCCGTTTTAAGCCCGATGCCCTTTTTATAGGAGACAGTTTTTATTGGAACTGGTTTATGGCAAAAATTCCTTTGGAAGTATTTGACCCATGTTCCAATTTTTTATATTATGGGGAGCAATTCTATGGCACCGACCCATCAGCACCTATTCCGGTTGATCAAATTGATTTAAAAAAAGAGATAGAAAAAAGGCAATTAGTGATATTCCTTTTTTCAGAAACCAATTTCGTTCATTATCCATTTGGATTTATTCAAAAAGCATGTCAAATTTACCAAATTAAATAAGCAATGGTTTTCAGCAGCAGTTTATTCTTAGTTTACTTCTTTCCTGTTTTTTTGATTATTTATTATCTTCTTCCGTACAGGCTAAAAAACAGTTTTATCGTTCTGGCGAGTATATTGTTCTATGCCTGGAGCGGTGCCAAATACCTGCCCTTTTTACTCATTTCCCTTTTGTTTGATTTTTACATTGCCAAGGCCATTGATGCCCGTGAAGGTAAAGCCCGCAAGCACGTACTGGCCTTTTCCATTATTGTAAATGTGGGTTTGCTGCTGTATTTTAAATACGCCAACTTTTTTATGGAGAATGTAAATGCTGCCTTAGGTTCTGAAGCAATTACATGGACAAAAGTAGCACTTCCCATTGGTATTTCATTTTTTACCTTTCACAAACTCAGTTACACCATTGATATTTACCGAAGGGTTAAAACACCTTTTACAAGTATTATCAATTATACTTTATACATTCTGTTGTTTCCACAATTAATAGCCGGCCCGATTATACGGTTTAATGAAATAAGCGACCAGATTGAAAACAGGAAAAAAGCACTCACTATTGATAACCGTTTGGAAGGTTTTTTTCGCTTCATCATTGGTCTTTCTAAAAAAGTACTTATAGCCAACATTATAGGACAGGAAGCCGATAAGGTGTTTGACATGAATTTTGGGGATATGGCTATGCAGGATGCCTGGAAAGGTGCACTGGCATATACTTTTCAAATCTATTTCGACTTTTCGGGGTACAGCGATATGGCCATTGGTATCGGGTTGATGATGGGTTTTAGATTCCCAGAAAACTTTAACAATCCGTACTTAGCCACCAATATCACCGACTTTTGGCGCAGGTGGCATATGACGCTTAGCCGATGGATGCGCGATTACCTGTACATTCCGCTGGGAGGAAACAAAGTTTCAACTACTCGGTTGTATCTAAATTTATGGATTGTATTTCTTATTTCGGGCTTATGGCATGGGGCACAATGGAATTTTATTTTTTGGGGTGCCTACCACGGCATATTTCTGGTGCTTGATCGGTTATTTTTAAAACGTTTTACCGAAAAACTTCCGCATGTTGTTCAGGTTGCACTCACATTTTTTCTCGTTATTATAGGCTGGATATTTTTCAGAGTCGATTCAATTTCACAGGGATTTGAAATGGTGAAAATCATGTTTAGTACGTCAGCCATTTTACCCGAATATGAATTTGAACAAGCCTTTTGGGTGATGTTTTTTGTTGGATTCCTGATGAGCTTTTATGGAATTTTTATCAAAAACCTTGAACAAAAACAGGCACAATGGTATAATCCGTTTACTACCCCCGCAAAATCAATTCTTTTTACTTTGGTAGCTCTTGTTTTATTCGTGCTATGTCTTGCCGAAATTACTTCAGCAGGGTTTAATCCTTTTATTTATTTTAGATTTTGAAACATTCAACGATATATCAACGCATCAGTTGGGTTATTTTTTTCATAGCTCTTCTGCTTCCTATGTTTCAATCGGCAACAGGAGCTTTTAGAGTGCGTATGCTTTTTGGCGAACAGGAAATCCCCCCGTGTCCAAAATTTACCATGCACAAATGGATTGACGGAAATTTCACACAGTTATTTGAGCGTTATGTTGAAACGCATGTAGGTTTCAGACGTTTTTTTATAAGACTACGTAACTCGGTTCGCTACACCTTGTTGTACAAATCGAATGAGCAAGTAATTCTTGGCAAAAACAATGTGCTGTATGAGAAAAATTATATCAATGCACTTTACGGAGACGATACCGCTTACACAGCCATACAAACACGGGCTGCCAGATTAAAAACAGTAAGCGATACTTTAAGTGCAAAAGGAATTAAACTGCTGGTAATACTGGCACCCGGAAAAGCTACCATGTATCCAAATGAAATACCTTTTGAATACCGCAGGGCAAAAAATATAAATCCGGCAAATTACCTTACCTGGAAAAAAGAACTCGCCAAACAAGGACTCCCTTTTATTGATATGCGATCATGGTTTAAACAAATGCATGATACGTCTTCCATTCCTGTTTTTACCCGACTTGGGGTACACTGGACAGTTTACGGCTCCTATTTAGCTGCCGACTCCCTGCTGGCTTACATGGAGCAAATGGGCAACTGGAATTTAGGGCGTGTAACCTGGACCGAATTAGAACGAACTACTAAATACAGGCAGACAGATGCCGACTTGATGGAAATAATGAACCTGCTTAATGACCTTCCATCTGACGAGTTGGTTTACCCGAAAGTGACCTATACGCAGGGAAAAGATAAACCCAATGTGCTGGCCATTGGCGATAGTTATTACTGGAGTTTAATGTGTGACAGCATTCATGATAAAATGTTTGCCGACAGTTCACACTTTTGGTTTTACAACAAGAAAATTTTTGGGAATAACTGCCTGTTTCAGCGCATGGTAATACCCGGTACATTAAAAGAAGAAATCGAAAAACGCAATATTATTATTTTATTGTGTACCGAACCAAACCTTTATAATTTCCCCTTTGGAATTGCCGACCAATTGTATAATTTATATGTAAAACAAGACAAATAGTAATGGAATTTATAAGAACATATCAGCAAAAACTAAGCTACCTTTTTACACTTATGCTGGTGGTGGGCATGCTGGTGCTTGAGTATGCCCGTGTGATTCCAAGTACTGGTATTATAGGGTTATTCGCTACTGCTTTGTTTAGTCATCGTCCGGGTGAGTTTATCAAAAATTTTTATACCAACAAGCCGTTATTTATTTTTTCTTTTAGTTGTCTTTTTCTTTTAACCGGATATTTTTATTCGTCCAACACCGATTACTTTTGGGAACGGATGCAAATACAGGCCCCTGCGCTTTTATTGCCCATGGCTTTTGCTAACCTCAAACCACTTTCGCGTACCCAATACCTTTCGGTAATAAGCGTTTTTGTCCTGTTGATTTGTGTAACTGCGGCAGGCAGTTTATACATCTACGCTGCCAATTATAAAGCCATTACCGAATCATATCTTTATTCGAAAGTAATACCCAACCCGCTTAAGATAAATCACGTTCGGTTAAGCCTAATGACGGCATCGGCCTGCTTTATGGGTTGGTATTTATTCCGAAATAAGGTATCCCTTTGTTTTAATGCTGAACCAAAACTCTATCTTGGCTGCTCGTTGTTTTTGGTTTTATTTCTACACATTTACTCTGTAAGAAGTGGAATGCTTGGATTGTATTCCGGGTGTTTTGTACTTATCATTTACCAATTTATCATCAAACAAAAAGCGTATAAAAAAGGAGTGGTCATTTTGCTGGCCGCACTCTTTTTACCCATTGGTGCCGTAATGGTTTCGCCTACACTCAAAAACAAGACACTAAATACTATTGGCGATTTGAATCGGTATCAAACAGGTGCCAGTGCGAATAATTACCCAATGGCAACCCGTTTTGTTTCGTACAATATTGCCTTTCAAATTGCCTCGTACAATCCGTTTTTTGGTTGCGGATTAGGGGATTTGGAAGACGAATTGAGACTGCATTACGCACTTTATTATCCCACTATCTCGCCTGTAAACCGAATCATTCCGCACAACCAGTTTATTTATTATTACGTAGCCACCGGTATTGTTGGGTTGCTTATTTTCATCATCGCATTTTACTACCCTGTACTTGCCATTTGGCAAAAAAAAATATTTATAGCTGCCATGCACCTCCTTATTGTTTCGTTCTCCTTTTTGGTAGAGCCTACTCTCGAAACACAATTGGGAGTGGCGGTGGCCATATCATTTATACTTATTCCGATTTGGTGTGAATCAAAGCCACAAAAAGAAGCAGATGTACGTTAGCGGATTTACTTTTGTTCGTAATGCCATAAAGTTTGATTATCCTATTGTTGAGGCTATCGAATCCATCTTGCCCGTTTGCAATGAGGTGGTGGTAGCAGTAGGCAACTCGGATGACGGCACACTTGACCTTATAAAAAGTATTCTGTCGGATAAAATTCGCATTATTGAAACCAAATGGGACGACAGCCTGCGCGAAGGTGGCCGCGTGCTAGCCATTGAAACAAATAAGGCCTTTGATGCCATTAACCCCGCTGCCAACTGGGCTTTCTACATTCAAGGTGACGAATGTTTTCACGAAAATGGAGTAGAGGCAGTGAAACAAGCCATGATCACGTATAAAGATGATACGCAGGTTGATGGTTTATTATTTAATTACCGACATTTTTACGGCAGTTACGATTTTGTTGGTGACAGCCGCAAATGGTATCGGAAAGAAATACGCGTTATTAAAAACAACAAGCGTATCCGCTCTTTCCGCGATGCACAGGGTTTCAGAAAAGACGATAACACCAAACTGCATGTAAAACCTGTTCAGGCCTTTATTCATCACTACGGCTGGGTTAAACACCCCAAAGACATGATGGCCAAGCAACAAAGTTTTCACCGCATGTGGCATGATGATAACTGGGTTGATAAGTATGTGCCGAAAAAGGAATCTTTCGATTACTCCGGTATTGATTCCCTTGTAAAGTTTAACGGAACACACCCTATGGCAATGCAAGCACGCATTGAACGCATTAACTGGAATCTTGGTTTTGACCCCAGCCGCAAAAAATACAACCTGAAACTTTGGTTGCTTTATATAATAGAAAAACTTACCGGATGGCGTATTGGGGAATATAAAAACTACCGCAAAATTTAAACTGACTCAATCATCAAATCCCGGGCGTTTAAACTTCTCACAATCCGGAAAAGCCTCTAAGATGCTTTTTTTGAGCTTATCAAGTGCGATAAGCATAACCAAAATTAAATTATCAGCAGATGCTGCATAAATGGTTGTCCACGATTCAATGCTGAATTTTACAGAAAGTAATGCAATTTTAGCCGAACCATTATAATCCGTCTGAAAGCCGGATTCATAATCCAAGTTTTCGCTTAACTCTGAAAGTGCGCGGCTAAGCTTTACCTGAATAAAATACTGATACCATTTCACCACCCCTACACAATCACTAACCGAGAGTACAGATGCTTTATCCCCATAAAACTCAAAAAATTGATTTACCAGCTTTGCGTATATTTCTGCCAACTGAACTAATGGATTCGATTCGGTGAGCAGTTGCTTAATCTCTGTTTCCATTTTATCCTCATCGGTAATAGACTCCGCTTTAATTCCATGTTTTTCCATAGCTTCTTTAAGCATCTTGGCGGCTTTGTCCATATTATCTCCAAGTTCATCCCAAAATTCGGTTGAACGGGTATGAGTAGAATCCTTCGAGGATAGTCCGACCGAACACCTGCTCACAAACTCACAGCGTTCACACCATCGATCGCAATAATTATGAATAAACGGAATAATCTGGCTCATAAGGGAAGCGGGATTAAATTAAAATTTGCCCCAATGAAGCATTTTTTGTTTTTATCAAAAAAAAGTTGCCATGATGTTTCACCTGCATAAGATAAAAAAATATACTCGGCAGATTCATTTTTAACCACCCCATTTATCTTCATTAAATCTTCTATTTTAGTTTGTGAAGTAATTAAAATGTTATCCAAGCTAAGTGTCCCGTTGAGCAAAAGAGCATGCCGGGTAGTATCCTCCGGAGGGGCAAGACTAACCCATAGCGCAGCAATGGTATCGTGAGTTGTGGTAATATCAATGCCAAGGCTGTCGTACAAATATTTCTTATTAAACGTAGATGTAGAATTCACTTTTCGGTTCCCCGACCCGATTACCGTAAGCAACTTAGCATAGTGCACCTGCCCTGAAATAATTTGTCCGTTTATTTTAAGACGTTCTTTAGGTAATTCAAAACGAATATCCACACGCTTGGCCACCCCAGCATGCATGCACCCATGCCATGAAATAACTGCAAGTAAAAACACTATTGAATAAATGTAACTACTTAATTTCACCATCTTGACCATTGAGTTCAAAGTTATGCTATTTGAATTAAATTTGAGGTAAATTCAGCAAGCGAGTTCAACTTATAATCAGCCAAACTCCAATATAATTCGTTGCGTTTTAATTCTTCCGGAATCACCACGCATTTCATTCTGGCGGCTTTAGCGGCAATCAGCCCATTCAATGAATCCTCAAACACCAAACAGGCCGATGGGGAAACGCCAAGTTTTGCAGCCGCAGTAATAAATATGCCAGGATGAGGTTTTCCGTATGGTTCTGTGTCGGCACTCACCAACTCATCAAAGTACTGTCTTAAGGCCAATTTATTCACCACTGTTTCAATTAAACTCATTGCACTTGATGAAGCAATAGCTATACTTAGGCCTGCTTGCTTGCACTGTGTTAAACTTTCGTATACCCCAGGCATCTGATCGGCATGATTGCTTATTAACTCTTTCACACTGGAGAGTACCTCTGCTTCGGTTTTAATAAAATCGGGATTAGGCCACGGTTTATAGCTGTACCAATGTGCAACCACTTCACTTAACCTAAATCCCATTACCTGCCTCAATAATTCATCGGTGAGATTTAACCCTAGTTGCCCAAAAACTTTTTTCTCTGCCATTTTCCAGTATGGCTCTGAATCAATTAATAATCCATCCATATCAAATATGGCTGCTTGTATTTTCATAAGGCAAATATCAGCTTCCCGCAGCAAGCGTCAAATCACTTGTTTCGTTTTCTTAAGCACCGTTTATGAATCAAGGTTATAGAATTTTAAAAAACTAAACAGTTCACTTCCCCGCGTATGGCACTTATACTTCAAGCTATTCTTTTTAAAGTTGCTCGGTTATTTTTTGTAAGACTCCAAATCTAATACCGCTACTCGTTAAGTAAAGTAAACGGAATGTGAGTTAACGTAACCTAATGCCTGCGGCAATATCTTTAAACGAAGTGGAATTTAATAAACAAGAAGTACAAAAGTGGATTGTGGCAAATTAAAAGTAACCGCCAGAAAAAATAGCTTACAAGCGATACCCGGCCAAAATAGCCTTACCGCCACCAATGGAGGAGTGATACCTCGAAGCAAGCCAATTAACAAATAACCCAACCTCTATCTTCACATAGAAAAACAACCCTAACCCCTGGCCGTTCCAGCAAGTGAGTACTGTTTAGCTTTCTGTACAATCTTAAATAAAATATCAGCTTATCCTGACTTTCTTTCCAAAAAAATGTAACTTGCTCAGTGAAAAAAAGGCGGGTTTGCCTTTAGAATTAGTACAAACACATGTCAAAGAACATCAGTGATCTCACAGGTAAAAAAGGATTAGAACAGAATCTGTTTGAACAAATTGGCCGTCTGGCTGCCAAAAACGGAACACCCACGATAGATGAAATGGAAAAGTTGGCCGAGGATTTCTTAGTAGGGAAAGCCAATGTGTATGGTAGTGCATCCTTTTACGATTTTACCCGCAAGGAAAACCAAGGTAAAAAGGTTTATGTGTGCAATGGCAGTTCCTGCCTCACAGCCGGAACACAGAATGCCGTTACCGAAAAACTGAGCAAACACTTTAAAGCCGAAGAAATAGGCCACATGTGTTGTCTGGGTCGCTGCCATGAGAACAGTTCCTTTCACTTAGACGGAAAAAATTACTCGGGGAATGCCATTGAATCCATTACCGATATTAAAGCCGCTAAAACGAAACCTACAGATACTTATCATATAGCTGCTATCGGAACTCAGGTACTCACCGAAAATTTTCCCGGCATCCCAACTTTCTATAAGATTTTAGAAACTGCCCTGCGGCAAACACCCGAAGCCCTGCTGGCTGAATTAAAAACCTCAGGCTTACGCGGACGGGGTGGTGCAGGTTTCCCTATGTCATTTAAATTGGAAAGCTGCAAAAATACTCCGGGTAAAACCAAATTTGTGGTGTGCAATGCCGATGAAGGTGACCCGGGTGCATACAGCGACAGATACTTACTGGAACAACGCCCACATGCCGTGTTGCTGGGTATGATCATCACAGGATACATCATTGGTGCTACACATGGGGTTTTATATATTCGTGGAGAATACCCCGAGAGCGTTGAAATTATTGAGGAAGAAATTAAAAAATTATACGAATCCGGATACCTCGGAGAAAATATTCTGAACAGCAAATTCTCTTTTGACTTTAAAGTGATAAAAGCGCAGGGTGCTTATATCTGCGGAGAAGAAACGGCTTTACTTTCTTCGATTGAAGGACAACGTCCCGAAGTGCGCGTGCGGCCACCCTACCCTGCTCAACAAGGTTTATTTAACAAGCCTACCGTAGTAAACAACGTAGAAACACTGGCCTGTGTTCCCTGGATTCTGCGTGAGGGCGGAGCCAAATTCGCAGCCATTGGGCGTGGTAAATCTACAGGAACAAAACTTATTTCATTGGATGGTTTCTTCAACCGTCCAGGTATTTACGAGGCCGATATGGGTACACCGCTTTCAGTAGTGGTGAATGAGTTGGGACAGGGATTCAAATCAAAAGTAAAGGCCCTGCACATTGGCGGCCCGCTGGGCGGGCTGGTTCCGGTAGATAAAATTAAAGACCTTACGGTAGACTTTGAAAGTTTTAACCAGAACGGATTTTTACTGGGACACGCTTCGGTAGTATGTTTACCCGAAAACTATCCGATGATTGATTATATAGAACATCTATTTGAATTCACAGCTCACGAAAGTTGTGGCAAATGTTTTCCGTGCCGATTAGGATCAACCCGAGGTGCCGAGCTCATTCATAAAGCCCGTACCAGTGATTACAAAATGGACAAAACACTCCTAACAGATTTAATTGAAACCATGGAGATCGGTTCCCTATGTGCCTTAGGTGGTGGTGTGCCGCTACCTATAAAAAACGCATTGAAATATTTTGATAATGAATTGACACCTTACTTTAAGAGATAGCCGCTAAGTTCGCTTATTTGCGCTAAGTTTAATATCAGCGGTAAAAAAAGAAAATATGACACACGTAAAAGAAAAAGACATCACCGCCAGAAAAACACCTGACACGGCCAACACATTATCCGGCAACGCGGCAACAGATGTAAAGGTGGCCTATATTGATAATAAAGCTTACGAGGTAAAAGACGGAGAAACCATCCTCTCCTTTATACGCAGGCATTTAGGGCATGATTTGGTACCCACCCTGTGCGATGCACCCAACCTCGAACCGTTTGGATCCTGCCGTGTGTGCAGTGTGGATGTAGCACTCACCGAAAACGGCAATGTTAAAACACAGGCCAGTTGCCATACCCCGGTTATGGCTAACTCGTATATTTACCCCTCAAGCGAGCGTATCCAAAAACTGAGAAAAAACATCATTGAATTAGTACTAACCGATCACCCGCTTGATTGCCTCACCTGCGAAGTAAACAACAATTGCGAACTGCAAACCGTAGCCGCCAAAGTAGGGATCCGAAAGGTGCGTTATCCCGAAGGAAAAAATCACCTCGACCGCAAAAAAGATATGAGTCATCCTTACATGACTTCCGATTTCAGCAAATGCATCAATTGTTTCCGTTGCGTACGTGCCTGCGATGAAGTACAGGGGCAATTTGTATTAAGCATGGCCGGACGAGGTTTTGAAAGTCATATCATCAAAAGTTCGGAAGTATCTTTTAAAGAAAGTGATTGTGTAAGTTGTGGTGCCTGTGCACAAGCCTGCCCTACTTCAGCCATTAGCGATGTATTCGAATCAAAATCCGTTGCCAATGTAGAGAAAACACGTACCGTGTGTACCTATTGCGGAGTAGGATGTAATCTGGAAGTTGCCACCATAGGCGGAAAAATAAAATCCATACAGGCACCGTATGATGCCGAAGTAAACGGAGGACATACCTGTTTGAAAGGACGCTATGCCTTCGGCTTTTACAATCATCAGGACAGGTTAAAAACACCTTTGGTGCGCAAAAACGGAGAATTGGTTCCTGCCACTTGGAATGAAGCATATGACTATATCGAAAAAGAACTTAAGCGCATCAAATCCGATTTCGGACCAGATTACATAGCCGGTATTTCATCAGCCCGTTGTACTAACGAAGAAAATTATTTGATGCAGAAATTTATCCGTGCCGTAATTGGTACAAATAATATTGATGCCTGCGCCCGCGTGTGCCACTCGCCTACTGCTTTGGGTATGCAACGCACCTTTGGAACAGGTGCTGCCACCAACTCC
This sequence comes from Bacteroidia bacterium, assembly GCA_020049855.1. Taxonomy (GTDB): domain Bacteria; phylum Bacteroidota; class Bacteroidia; order UKL13-3; family UKL13-3; genus JAGPCK01. The sequence continues at coordinate 32,260 of JAGVLJ010000047.1, forward strand.
ATCATTGATTTAAAGTACACCGATTGCATAATGGTAATTGGTGCCAACCCAACTGACGGGCATCCCGTAACAGGTGCCAAGTTGAAACAGTTTGCCATGAAAGACAAGCCGAGCATTGTGATTGACCCGCGCAGAACCGAGCTGGCGAAATACGCCACAGTGCATTTGCAGTTGCGCCCGGGTACCAATGTAGCCTTACTAAACATGATGTTGTACTATATCATTAAAGAAGGATTGGAAGACAAACAGTTTATTGAATCGCGTACTGAAGGATATGAAGATTTTAAAAATGAAATTTTAAAATTGAATATTGATGAGATGGAGCGCGTAACCGGGGTAAACCGCGAACTGGTACGCAAAGCAGCTATCATCTATGCCTCGGCCAATAATGCCATGTCGTTCCACGGATTGGGTGTTACCGAGCATTCGCAGGGAACCTTTACTGTGATGCTCATTGCCGACCTGGCTATGATAACCGGAAATATCGGCAGACGCGGTGTGGGTGTAAATCCGTTGCGCGGACAAAACAACGTGCAGGGAACAGCCGACATGGGCTGCCAGCCTCATCAGGGTGCTGGATACTTAGATGTAACCAACCCTGAATACCATAAAAAATATGAAGCGTTTTACCACGCCAAATTGCCCAATTACGCAGGTTATAAAATCCCACAAATGTATGATGCCGCGTTGAACGGAAAGCTAAAGGCTTTGTGGCTGATGGGCGAAGACAACGTGCAAACAGACCCGAATACAAATCACGTAAGGGCTGCACTTGAACAACTGGATTTGCTGGTGGTTCAGGAAATTTTTATGACCGAAACAGCCAAAATGGCTCATGTGGTATTGCCTGCCTCTTCCTTTCTGGAAAAGAGCGGAACCTTTACCAATGGGGAGCGTAGGATACAACGCGTAAATGCCGTGGTAAAGCCTATTGAAGGTACCAAACCCGATGGACAGATTGTAGCTGATATCATGAACCGCATGGGATACAAACAGACCGATTATGACCCGAAAACATTGCTGGAAGAAATCTCCCAGATCGTTCCCTTCTTTGCCGGAGTGAAATGGGATGAACTGGGCGATAACGGCAAACAATGGCCGGTGTTACCTGATGGCAGCGATACAGAAATTTTACATACCGAAACGTTTAAACGCGGCAAAGGCAAATTTGCATACAACGACTGGAGAGAAAGCGAAGAATTGGTGACCAACGGAAGAGAATTCCCGTACATCCTAACCACCAACAGGGAACTGGAGCATTACAATGCCGGCACCATGACCCGCAGAACAGGCAACAACGAAATTCTCACAGAAGATGTACTAATGATAAACCCTGAAGATGCCAAAACGCATGCAATAAAAAATGGCGAAATGGTATGTGTAATCAGTGCTCGTGGTAAAATAGATGTAAAAGCTAAAGTTACCGATGAAGTGTTGCCTGGCATCCTCTCTTCTACCTTCCATTTTCCGGAGATAAAAATGAACGACCTTACCAGCAGCATTGCCGACAGCGAAGCCCTCTGCCCCGAATACAAAGTGGTAGCGGTGAATATTAGAAAAAGTAAGGGAAAGTATAAGACAGGAAAAACCTCCTGAGTTGCAAATTCAAGAAAGCAGAGGGCGATGCGGAAAACAGAATCAAAGAATTAAAATGTGATTTTGGATTCGACAGCTTTAATCTGAAAGATTTTTATGCCACACAAGCAGGTTTCACTTTTGTGATGATTGCCTACAACCTAATGTCTATTTTCAGCATGTTTGAGTTACAATAAAAAGCACAGCCAACACTTACCACCCTTCGGACTATCGAACCATATTTTACCGAAGCAAAAGGGCATTTAGTACTCAACATTGCCCTACACAAAAAGCGAAGACATTTGGTCAATGGACTGTTGGATTATGACATAAATTTCCACATCCAATTTGCTAATGCGTACTACTGCAAAGAATGTAACAGCCTAAATAAAAGAAACAGAATTCTGAAAATAATACCTTATACAGACAGGCTCTGTCGCAAGAAAATTTTACCCCAGCTCATGCCCCATTTTCACCTTTTTAGTTTCAAGGTATAGGTGGTTATGTTTATTAGATTCAATGCGTATGCTTACGTTTTCTACAATCTCCAATCCGTAGCCTATCAATCCGGCCCGTTTGGTAGGGTTGTTTGTCATGAGTTTCATTTTACTCACACCTAAATCGCGAAGTATTTGTGCCCCTACTCCATAATCACGTTCATCCATTTTAAAGCCCAATTCTAAATTAGCTTCTACCGTGTCTAAGCCTTGCTCCTGTAATTTATAAGCTTTAAGTTTATTGAGCAGGCCAATGCCCCTTCCTTCCTGATTAATATATAGCAATATACCTTTCCCAGCTTCATCAATCATGTGCATGGCCCGGTTTAGCTGCTCTCCGCAATCGCAGCGCATGGAGTGAAAAATATCGCCCGTTACACATGAGGAGTGTACTCGTACCAAAATAGGCTCCTCTTTTTCCCATGCTCCTTTTACCAATGCCAAGTGTTCTTCTCCGGTATCTTTTTGCCTGTAGGCATATAAATCAAAATCTCCGTGACGGGTTGGCATACGTACTGTAATTTCCCGTTGAATAAGGGTTTCGTTTTTAAGACGGTATTCAATAAGATCTTTAATGGAAACAATTTTTAAATCGAAACGTTTGGCTATAAGCATCAAGTTGGGTAAACGTGCCATACTGCCATCCTCGTTCATTATTTCAACAATACAACCTGCCGGTTCAAATCCGGCCAAACGGGCAAAGTCAATGGCAGCTTCAGTATGTCCGGCTCTTCGCAGCACCCCTTCTTTACGCGCTTTTAACGGAAAAATATGGCCGGGCTTCCCCAATTCTTCGGGTTTGGTTGCAGGGTCAATTAATGCCTTCACTGTTTTAGATCGGTCGCTGGCACTAATGCCCGTTGTACAACCTTTGCCAAGTAAATCAACCGACACGGTGAATGGAGTGGCATGAGTAGCCGTATTGTCGGTAACGGTTACCATCAAATCAAGTCCCAGTTCCTCGCAGCGGCTTTCAATAAGCGGGGCACAAATCAATCCACGACCGTGAGTGGCCATAAAGTTGATGATTTCGGGGGTTACGTTGCGGGCAGCGGTTAAAAAATCGCCTTCGTTTTCGCGATCTTCATCATCTACTACAATGATTAGTTTACCGTTTTTAATATCTTTAATTGCCGATTCAATAGTATCCAGCTTTATGGGATTATCGTTGGGTTGGTGTCCAGACATTTGTATTTATTCCTTTCGTAAATTTGAAAAACCCGGTTAAAATTCCGAGGTTCATGAGGTAAAAATGGGCTACAAATTTCAGCAATTTCAGGTGTATTTTCACCTTTTCAAGTAAATAATTGAGTAGTGGAGTGATTAGTAGAACACATTGAACCATAAAAGCAATTTGGTAAATGGAATGATGTGATAGCAAGTTGTAACTGCACACAAAAGCGGCCAAAATAAAAAAAGGTCCAAACCAGCGTATTACCTTATGCGACCAATAGGCGAATGACAGCGCATTAAACTGATATACTACCGGTAAAAAATAAAAAAAATTCTGAAAATTCCCGGCTGCAATACGAGCCTTTCGTTTAAACTCCACTGATGATTCATTGGGAATATCCATAAACACACTTGCCTCTTTGCTGTAAACGGCTTTTTTACCACTTTGCAATAGTGCCATCGTCATAAAAAAGTCATCTACCAAAAAGTTGGAAGGCACGGGCTGCACATCTGAAGTACGAATGGCGTAGCAGGCTCCGAATGCGCCCATGGAAACACCCCATAAAACACCCTCGCTGTATTTGATAGTTAGTTCTCCCTCGTAATAGGTTTTTTCCTGAAACGAAATGCCATCTACCCGGTGATTTCCTTTGGTAATATAAGCACCCACCACTGCCACCTCGTTTACGTAAAGTGCCTGAATCAGGTGTTTAAAACAAAAGGGATCAAAGATGGCCGACACATCGGTCATAATAGTAACCGAAGCGGATAACCCTGCATTCAATACTTCTTCATGTAAGCGGTTTATGGTTTCTATTTTCCCCTGGCGGTTATAGGTAAAAATATGCAGGTTTGGATAAACACTACTGAGTTGTTTCAAAAGTTCATTGGTGCCGTCAGCAGAGCCATCACTACCAACAAATGCATGAATTTTTTCGGGAGGATATGATGAGTCAAAAATACTTTTTATTTTTTTGTTAATCAGTCGTTCTCCGTTGTACACCGATAGTACAATAGCCAGATGTGGCAACCCGTCTTCTTTTACTTCAACCGTTTCAAGTTTTTTGTTCCGGGCTAACCAATTCATTAAAACAGGATAAACGATATATGCGTGTACCATTAGTAAGAGTGATATCCAAAAAAGCATTGTCCACATCATGCCAGTTTCCGGTATAAATTTAACAGGTTAGCTGCTAATTGTTCATTATCAAAATTGGTTCGAGCAAATGCGGCAGCTTTCTTTCCAATTTGTCTCACACGTTCGGGTTTCTCTAAACACAAGCGCATGCAATGTTCAAAATCCTCCTCGTTTCGGGCAATCAAAATATTTTCGCCATCGGTAGCACCAATGCCGGTTGCAGCCAGCGGAGTGGCAATGATGGTTTTTCCCATAGCCATCCCTTCAATAATTTTAATGCGAATACCACTTCCTGAAAAAAGAGGAACTACCATGATCCCATGATGAGCCATATAATCATAGGCATCGTCAACTTCTCCATTTACAATTAAACGGGGAATATCGGCCTGATAAAAGGCCGGAGGCATATTGCGACCGGCTAAATAAAAACACACATGAGGGAAATGTTCATGCACATAAGGCCACACTTTTTTTAGCAACCATTGTATGCCCTCTACATTAGGCATCCAGTTCATTGAACCTATGTAAAAAAAATTATTTTTCTGTTTTATATTCAGGTATTTATTTACCAATGAAAAATCAAATCCTGAAGGATGCACTGTAATGGGAACGATACAGCCCAGGCGTTTCATTTCCTCTGCATCGGATGAGGAGATGGCAAGAATATGATCAAACGCATTCAGATGTTTTAGTTCGTAATCCTGCAACCTGCGAGTAAGTAAATTGAGGTACGCCCTTTTTAGAGGGTGAGTAGTATTATCTGCAAGATTTTTCCAGATATGGTGCTCAATATTATGTGAACGAAGAACAACTTTAGCTGTTGAATACCTGCGAATAGTTTTGAGGTAAGGCACCATAAACAAACTGTCAATATGCACCACATCAAAGTGTTTTTCCAATAATACTTTTTCAAGCATTCGGTTTATGTTCCGTTTGTAAAACCTGACAATATTATATGATTCATCGGTGAAAAGATTCATAAACGCATCGAAAGGCTTCACTGATAAATCGGCTTCAAACTGATAAATACACATATTTGGAAAACGATCCTGAATCAATTTCGGGTCTGCATAATGTTTAAAGGTATTGAGCGAAAAAAAAGTTACCTCCACTCCTGCTTCATAGAGTCCTTTTAATGCATGGTAGGTAGCAAGTGTGCCGCCATCAACTGCCGGATAAGGAATTTTACTTGCCAGAAACAGTACCTTCATTTGATTTACGTTTTACAAAAAACTTCTTAATTCGGTTAAACAAATTAGTGTAAACATCAGTATTAAAAAGGTTTGAATCAATAGATGCTTTGTAAGTTAGAAATGCTCCCAGCGGTGAAAGGATAAAACTGGATAACCACATCCCAAAAAATGGGGTAAAAACCATTTGACGAGCAAACTTATCTCCTATCATGGAAATCACGTGATAAATCACAAACAAAATAACCGAAAAAACAACCGGCATGCCAAATCCGCCTTTGCGAATAATAGTTCCCAAAGGAGCCCCGATAAAGAATAAAACAAGGCACGCAAAGGATAAAGTGAATTTACGATGCCACTCTACCCAATAACGGGTACGCAACTTCTCTAGGTTAAACTGAGCCTGCACCCCATAGTCGGTAATACTTTTTACGGTACGGGCCGAGTTAAGTGCATTGTTAAATAACAGTTGCTGATCTACTTTATCAAAATTAGCTAGAATGTTTTCTTTGTTCTCAAGCAAACCGGCATTGTGGTATTTGGTGTAGTTCGAATCCAAAGGCCGATAATAAATCTCGGCATAGGAAGGAATTTTACCCAATACATCGGCTTCTGCTTTTACCACCGAATCGGCTGCTTTGTTAAGTTCAACCACATTGAGCATATGATAACTGTCCTTAAATAAATCTTCATTAGTACGGCTAAAGCTGAAAGAACTTAAATCAAACGTAAGGTGTTCCTCCGAAAACTTCACGATATTGTGTGGGAAATTCCTTTTCACATTATCCCGTTGCGGCATATCCTCGTATCGCTTTCCGTTATACAAATCCAAAAAAAGATACCGTTTGTCGTCCGACATCTTCATGGTTCCGTTATCGGCCACTAACACACTTCGCCCGGATGAAGCATCAGTTACATTATCATAAATGATAATATCGCGAATGGTTTCATTATCATTCTCTTTTTTCCCTATACGAATGCTGTATCCTTCAATTTCATTATTAAACACCCCTTCCTGAATAAGCAAAGAAGGTTTTTGATTTTTCACATCATACAGCAGCGACTTACTTTTTAAATTTGCCTTGGGAATAAGAATATTGGAAATGAAAAAAGCACTGATACTGATAAAAACCATCAGAATCATCATGGGGGCAAACACCCTTCTGATGGGGATACCAGCCGCTTTTATGGCAACCATTTCGTAGTGTTCTCCCAGATTTCCGAATGTCATAATAGATGAGAGTAAAATAGCCAGCGGCAAAGCCATTGGAATTAAACTGGCCGAAGAATAAAACAGCAGTTCACCAATAACAAAACTATCTAACCCTTTACCTATAAGTAAATCAATATAATTCCACAGGAATTGCATAAGAAGTACAAACAGTGCAACAAAAAAAGTGGCAAAAAAAGGCCCTATAAACGACTTAAGAACAAGGATATGTAATTTTTTCAACTCGTAAATGGATATGGCTCAAATATACAGGATTTATGCCGCTTTCGCGGAAAGTGTTTTATCGGTTGGCTTTGCATTAATTTGCCAAAATAATTATGCATATCAATTTTAACGAATTCGAACTGATTTCAAACAAAAGCATTATTGAGCAAAAGCAAGCAGCTATAGCCAATATGACTAATCGGTTTCATCAACTTGCTGTTATTTTAAAAGAAGAATTTCAAAAAGAAAATCTATGGAGCGAACCCCTTTTTGGCGGCAAGCATCCTAAAGTAACTAAAGGTGAAAATTTTCATGGATTCCCCTTCGTGGTACTCGATACTCCACAACTTGGTGGCGGTGAAATAAAAGTTGCATTACGCACCTTATTTTGGTGGGGGCATCACTTTAGTTTTCAATTTATAGCAATAAACAAAAATATATCTATTGATAATAATTACTTGGCAAAGTTAGGCAAGTTTAATACACAAATTTATACTGGGAAAGATATATGGGAACAAAACCTACTTTCACCCTTTTTTAAACCAGTTGAGGCACACACTTCCTTACAAAATTTTTTAAAATTGGGAGCTATTTTACCCTTATCAGAGTATAAAAAAGTAGAGGAAAAAGCTGTTGCTTTTTATTCGTGCTGCCTCCGGATGTATCAGGCAAAATGATGAAATAATACTTCAAAAAAGGCACTAAAAAAAATACTGAATCCAAGTGCTATCCCAATGTTAAAATTATTTTTAGTAAGGTAATGGGCCGTGGCAATAGCCGCAAAAGGAAATAAAAAAACAAATACCCGCTCGGTTTCACCAAAAATATTTCCTGTTACAAAGGCGATAAGAAGGGTTAACATCAAACTTTTCCACCATTTGCAAAATGTATATCCTGAAAAAACAAAAAGAGGCAAACAGGAAAGTATAATTGCTAAAAAAGCCTGAGTAATCCTAAATAAAAATCGGGGAAATGTATCAAACACATTAAACGTATTAATAGCTTTGTTACGATGCATGGAGCCAATAAAACACTCGTACATATTAAATCCGGTAATCAGATAAAGGCCCGTAAAAAGCAACAATACCATAACTAAGGCTAATGCTAGTTGCGTTAAAAATAAATGCCAATTCACGTTTTTCCTGAAGAAACAAAAAAATATTGCGGCAAACAAAACCCAAAGCGAGGCTGCAAAGCTAAAAAGCAGGAACACAAAACTACCAAGTGAAAAAAGAGCGGTAAATAAAAAAGAGCTTTGCTTAGTGAGGCGGTGCAAACTGTAAAAGCAACATACAGCACAACAAGTAGCCAGTGCCACCGGGTCGATGGTGGGATAAATTAAAAAACCTGGCACCAGTGCAATAAAAAACGATGCAGCTATTGCTGTTTTCCGGTTGTACATTTCGTGGGTCAGTTTCCAAGTTATAAATATGGTAAGCACACCTGCCAAATACGTTACCACTCTGAATATTTTTATTCCGAATACCATTAACAGAAGCAAATAACCGGGAGGATAATGTTGGCCGTGAACATCCAGTTTGGGTTGATTTATCAGATAATGTTGCCAAATATCGGCAGGTGAAGAGAAATAAATCAAATCATTGGCAAAGGTGAGGTAATGGGCGTAAGCACCAAATATTCTGTCAGGATGATCGGAAGCCGCAAATAAAATAGAGAACCCAAGCCAAAGTATAGACGGGATAACAACCGCCCAACGCCAAGTTGAAATACGTTTGTAATAAAATACCAGTAAAGCGGCTACCGCAAGAGCACATAAGCAAATCCAACCATTCATAGCTTTCCAGGGCATACGCCATATATAAAACGGAGCCCATGAATCGTACATGGTAGGGCGAAATGAATCACCGCGATAGGCATCAACTGCTAATTGCAAATGGAACAACTGATGCCACAGGAACGAAAAGGTAAAAAATACAGCCATTGCAAAAATGGCTTTGAAAATGATTTTAGAAGATGATGAAGTTAATCTGGAAATTGATAAAAGCATACAGGAACCATAAAATCAGGCACCCAAGCAACCCTTTAAATCATGAATTTGGCTTTCCCAAAGAGCCGAAGCTTCTTTTTCTTCGTTTTCATTCACAAAATCGATAATTACCAAAGCTACATCTTCAGTTAATTCGTCTTGTGTAATCTCAAATTCAAGAAACTCTTCATTCTCTGAATCTATCCAGTGAAAACGGATTAATTTGTTAGGTGTGCGCTTTAACAATTTAGCACGCACCTCGTCTCCGTCCCATTTAAATTTATAAATGTCATTGTACACATCAACATCATTACAAAACCATTGTGATAATCCGGATGGAGTACTAATATAATTAAATATGAGAGTCGGAGAAGCCTTTATGGTAAACTCCAATCTTATTTTTTTCTTAGCCATGCTCCTGTTTCAATTTAATGCTGTTTTGTGTTAAGCAGCCTGACAAAAATAGCCTAAACAAGAGTATTTCAAAGTTTTTATCCTTTTTTTTATCAGTCTTCGGTATGTACTTTAGCCACTCCACTCTGATTTACATATTTAACGCTTGGTTTCCCCTTATACCTTACCTCAGAGGTGCCGCTGGCATCAGCCGTTAAACTACTTAAGGCATTCACTTCTGCCGAGGCCGCCCCCGAACAGTCAACCGTTACGTTTTTACTTTCTAAATCAAAAGCCTGCAACTCGGCCGTTCCTGATACATCCGCAGTAAGTTCTTTACAAACTCCATCTATACGCAGAGTAGATGCTCCTCTTAAATCCACCATCAAATTGGTTGCTTTTATTGAAGTGGCCTTAACGTTGCACATTCCCGAAATATCCACCCCAAACTTTTTTGAATTAATTCCGCTTAAATAAATTTCATTCAATCCGCTTGCTCTCAATTTTTCCAGCTCGGGCATTTGAATCATTACCTGTATTTTTCTTCCTTTTAACCCGATTATATTCAATAGCTCTTTCTCCATTTCCACTTGAAGAGTATTTCCGTTTCGTTTTATTAAAACATCGTTCAAGTCATCTTTCATAGCCGAATACACGGTTACTTTACACTCATTACTCTGGCTAATAACCACTTCAAACCTTCCATTTATATCTACCTGCGTAAAAAGTTCAAATGGAATTTTTTTTTGGAAAGTACCTGCCATTTGTTTTTCGTCTGAACCATAATCCTCACAATTAACACATGTAAATCCATTACCCGTCATGCTCCAGGTGGTATTGGAAATCACTTCTCCGTTGTTAATGGTTAAATGGGCAGCTCCATTCATAAAAATTACGGTTTTCCCCACAGGTACTTTTAGCTTATATGATACCCGCTGGTTACGCCATATATTGTTTTTTGATAATTTAAATCCCGACTCAAAAAGCAAGGTTGAATCATTTTGTTCTATAATAGGATTAGCCTGATTTGCCGCAAGGTTTGCCTCCCTTATTGACCTGCCTCTTGCATTTACTGTCCGCACAAGTTGAAATATGGGTTTATCGGATTGCTCAATGGTTAAATCAACATCTTCCATTAAAAATGTATCGTCATCAAATAAAATGAGATGAGCATTATTGAATGCAATGCGATCTTCTTTACCAGATGAAGAAGATAATTCGCGTACATCCACATAAAGAGTATCTGCACCGACAGCAAGTAAAGGAATGCTTGTTTTGATTTTGGCTTCAACCGAAAACTCCTTTACCAGATAGGCGACACTCATTAAAACGAGAATAATTCCGGCTCCAAAAAAAGAAGCCGCTACTCTGTTAAAATATTTGTTTTTGAATTTCAAGTTGAACAGTAATTTAATGCCGGTATATACTAGAAAAACTATTGGTACAATACTAAACAACAATAAACCACTTATACCTATGTACAACATGTCAGTGCCAGCAAAAAGAATTTGAAGAAACATGAGGGGAGAGAACGATACAGGCCAGCTTAATCCCAATAATAAGCCCATAAGTGCAACAAACATAAGTATACTAACCACAGCGAGACAAAAACCTACAAAACGGGTAATTGCAATGGCAAACATGGCTACAACTTTTATTACTATTTCAATAAGATGCCTGAAACCATCTTTAGCCTTTGGTTTTGAATTTTTAGCAAACGCATTGAGCTTTTCTTCTACACTTTTAAGTTCGTCTTTAATTTTTTTTTCAATATTGGTGATATCAACTGGCTTTCCACGCATCTGCAATTTCTCTGCAGTAGTTGAAGCCTTGGGAATTACAATCCATAAAATGAGGTATAGTAAAAAACCCGTACCCAAAGCAAAAATGGCAAATGCAAACGCAAGTCGAATCCAAACGGGATCTATATCAAAATAAGCTCCCACACCAGAACAAACACCTCCTACCAAACGGTTATCTTCGTCTCTGTAAAGCCGTTTTTCGGAATTACCATAATTCATTCTAGGCTCTTCCGTTTGGGATTGTTCCTTCTTTTGTTGAGGTTCCTCGTCTGTGGCCATTTGTAATGGATCGCCCATTATGGCAACTACTTCTTTTATATCCGTGTCACTCACTACTTGCTTATATGTACTCAACCTGCTTTGCAGCAACTCCGCAATACGGGCTTCTATATCGGTAATAATTTCATGTCCGCCTTCAACCTTGCTGAAATGATTGTGCAAACGATCAAGGTATTGTTTTAATCCATCAAAAGCATGTTCATCAATACTAAACACCAGTCCGTTGATATTAATTTGAATTATTTTATTCATAAGTTTTATTAGTTGTATGAGTGGTTGATTGATGAACGGCATATACCAGTTCTTCCCAAGTGGTTTGCAACTCTTTTAAACATTGCTCGCCCACCTCGGTAAGTCTGAAGTATTTTCGAGGCGGACCTGATTTGGATTCTACCCATTGGTAACTTAGCAGACCATCATTTTTTAGTCTGGTAAGCAATGGGTACATAGTGCCTTCCACTACGATCAGTTTGGCATTTTTTAATTGCTCAATTATATCTGAAGCATACATTTCTCTCTTTGATACAATGGATAGAATGCAGTACTCCAATATCCCCTTTCGCATCTGTGCTTTCGAATTATCTAAATTCATATCACAAAGGTTTAAAAAATAAAGTACTATGCAATACATAATACATTGCATAAAAATAATATTATTGATTATCACATTATTAAATTTATACGCAACCTTAAATAAACAAAGCCATACGTAATACCGATAAAAATTAAAATAGAATTGTAGTGAACATCCTTCATTTTTGTGGCATGCAGCAACTCATTCGCAGAAACTGGCTTTTCTATACACTTTATGCACTTCTTCTTTTTTGGGCATTTGTTTGCCAGCTTAAGTACAGCAAAACTGAACTCTTCGAATTCTTTAATGCAAACAGATCTTTAATGGCAAATACTTTTTACTACTACCTCACCGCATTGGGTGACGGTTGGTCTTTTATAATGCTTATTCTGCTCTTTGCATTCATAAAATACCGATATGCTTTAGCAGGGGCAGCAACGTATGCGCTGTCCTCATTAATTGCTCAGGGATTAAAACGTTTGATATTTGCCGGAGAGCCAAGACCACTGGAGTATTTTAAAAATACTTCAGTAAAAGTATACACAGCTCCCGAAAATGAACTTTTGTTATTCAATAGTTTTCCATCGGGACATGCTACTACGGTATTTGCCATTGCCTGCCTGTTAAGTTTACTGGTAACGAATAAAAAAACGGCTGTCCTTTTTTTGATTATTGCCGTATTAACCGGCTTCAGCCGCATTTATCTGGGTCAACATTTTTTGGCTGATATTACTACTGGTAGCTTTATAGGGGTAATTTCGGCAACTTTTTGCTACTATTGGATAATGCCACTAAAATCAACCCTGTTAGAAAAAAGCTTAAATCCTAACTCCGGAAACAGGTAGTACTACTTTGCAATTGGATCTCTTCGCATAAACACAAAACCGTTTTTGCGATATAGTTCTTTTACACCTGCAAACTGCTTATAATACTCTGACCTGCCAACTTTTGAAATAAAGTACACAGGCTTATCAATATCACCTGCAATTAATCTGTCTGTCAAATAAGTTGAATCATTTAACGGTTTTAAACGTTTGCCATAAAACAAATGAGCGTAGCTTTTATATCCTACCACTTCAATATAGCAATTTTCATTCGCCTTTTCTTTTATAAAATCAATTGCGGCACCCTGCGAAAACCGTTCTACTTTTGGAACAATGATGTAAGAGGCCAGAAATACAGTACACGCGGTTCCTCCAAACCAGGTGATGGCTGCCGACTTAAAGTGCCCATTATTGACCTGAAACAAACCTGCAAAAACAAAAACAATAAACAGCACACCGATGAGCGGCTCCCACCCTGTCCAGTTTACCTCAGCTGCAAGATTTGCTTTGGCAAATTCATCTTTTATATAAGGTGAAAGCAAGGAGGCATTTTTTGCTATAAAGGGGAAAATAGTTAGCGCACTTCCAATTAATAAACCAACCAGAATAAACATAACCTGCATAAACTTTTGCCAGTAATAGCTTTGGGTAAAAAGATTATACATAGTGTGTGCAGCCAAAAAAGTAACCGGGAACCAAGCCATGGATGAATAGTGAATAATGCGCGACTGTACAATGGTAAACAAGATAGTGACTACCCAGAATAATAATACCATCCAACTTTTAAAATGCTTCTCTTCATCTAACTTAAATTTATTTCTGAAAAAGGAAGCAATGGCAAGTACCGAGGCTGGAAAGCAACCAAACAAAAGAACTATGTAATGATACCCGAAAAATCCTTTTTGACCCGCATCGTGAGTGGTAAATAACCTAATTTGGTAGTTAATAAATTCTTCTAAAAACCAGGTGCCATGTTTACATATTTCGTATCCATACCAAATGCAACTCACAAGCAATGTGGTAAGAAAAAACAAGAAAAGGTGTCTCCATTTCCAAAACACCTTAAACCGATTGTAAAAAATCCAGTAGCTTCCTGCGGTCAATCCTAAAATTAATAAGGCAACAGGCCCCTTCAACATCATGGCCAACCCTATAAAAATGCCCGAAATAATGATATAATAAGAAGATGTTCTATGGGTTTTATCTGGATTTACTCCAGTATTTCTCCAGGAATACAAAATGAAATGGTAAAGTGCCAGAAAAATAAACAGATTGAAAAAAGGGTCAATAATGCCCGACTTAAAATACATATTTGGAAAAAAAGAACCGGCAAAAGCCATAGCCCAGAACACCCCGAATTGATGGGAGATAAGTTTATACCCGATATTGTACACTACCAATAAGGTAATCACTCCACACAATGCGTTTGGAAAACGTGCAGCAAATTCATTCACCCCAAATAAATTCATAGAAAACGCCTGCATCCAGATAAACAAAGGCGGCTTTTCCCAAAAGGGCTCAAAATTAATATGCACCCGATTATAATCCCCCAGTACCAGCATTTCTCTGGCACATTCGGCAAAGTTTATTTCGTCCCAATCAAACAGATGAACTGCACCAAGAAACGGTACAAAAAGTGCACTCCCCACAAGAAATATGATTAAATTTGATTTTAAGACTAATTGCATAGCGCAAATTTCATCAAAAAAACAATGTTCTGAAGAAGTAAATCATCAACAACTGCATTCAATCCTTATTTTTGCATTATGAGTCTGAAGCTAACCCTGCTAACCCTGCTCTTCCTTACCGTCCTTTATGCCTGTTATAAAGTTCCGATTACTGGACGAAGACAGTTGAGTTTGGTTTCGGAAAAAGAAATGCAGGCTGTAAGTTTTAAAGAATACAACAGTTTTCTCTCCCAGTCGAATGTTGTAAGATATTCTCCTGATGCGGAAATGGTGAAACGCGTTGGTCAAAAAATATCTACAGCAGTAACCAACTACCTCTATTCAAAAGGACAGGAAAGATTACTTGATGGATATGCATGGGAATTTAATCTGGTTGACGATCAACAGGTAAACGCCTGGTGTATGCCCGGAGGCAAAGTGGTAGTGTACACCGGCATAATTCCCATTGTTAAAGATGAAAACGGATTGGCCGTAGTAATGGGGCATGAAATTGCTCATGCCATAGCCAGGCATGGAAACGAACGCATGAGCCAAGGTTTGGTACAACAACTTGGAGGCATAGCACTTGCTGTAGCTTTATCAGATAAACCAGCCGAAACGCAGCAAATTTTTATGGGTGCATATGGTGCTGGAACAACTGTTGGATTTATGCTTCCCTTTTCCCGAACCCATGAAAGTGAAGCCGATATTATGGGAATTGATTTTATGGCAATGGCCGACTACGACCCTAATCATGCAGTTACCTTTTGGCAGCGAATGGCTGATGCAAGTAAAGGGCAAGCAAAACCCGATGAATTTTTAAGCACACATCCCAGCGATGACGCCCGTATTGCCAATATCAAAAAACATTTACCTGAAGCACTCAGATACTATAAAAATTGATCTATTCTGCCAGCCTCATATACCAGCCACTTTATCTTTTATCCACGTCACCGCACCAATGGAAATGGGGTTTTCCACAGGGAGGAATATACACCAGTTTTCACAATGCTTGCTTACCTTGTAACCTGATTAAATGCGAAAAATGAACTCAGGGAAATTGCTCCTGTTTTTCTTTCTTATTTTTGGATGTAGCAGGTACGTTATATCGCAAACTCTACCTTTCAAGAAAATAGATCGTAAATCAAAAAGTATTTTCATGTTCCTATCGCCAAATGCCGAAAAACTTACTAAAAGACTTACAGCCGGATACACCTCAGATGAAGAAAAAATAAGAGCCATTTACATTTGGGTTACCAGTAATATAAGTTATGATGTGCATAGGTTTAAGCGTGGAGTTTCAAATCACAATTCCATTGAAACCACGCTTAGAAAACGCAAGGCACTTTGTGCCGAATATTCAGAACTTTTTATAGCCATGTGCAACTATGCCGGTATTGAGGCCACCGGAATTATTGGATATGCTAAAGGATTAGGAACCTACGAAAACCAAAGGTATTATGTCCCAAATCATCAATGGTGTATGGTAAAATTAGGTAACGAATGGAAACTGATCGACCCCATGTATGCAAGCGGATACCTTCATTTTAAAGCTAGATTTATAGATTACATGAGATGGATAAGCCCAATACCCCGTTTGCCCGTAGCTTATTCTAAGATGAAATATAAACGGAAAAGAAACGACTCATACTACCTCACTTCGCCTAAGGATTTTGTGGTGGAGCATTTGCCTATTGAAAAAATGTATCAGTTGCTGCAAAATCCGGTTGACGCAAGCACTTTTGAAAATGACAGCCAAAGTATTAATAACTTTTTGCGTATTGCCACTCCTTATTTCAACTTTTACCAGGCTTTATCTTCCTATCAAACTTTGGCACAAATACATCAATTGGTATGGGCGGCCGACTCGTCATATGCATCAAATAATAGAAATCGTGCAACCCAAAGTATGTACTTAGCCATGGCAGCCGTGATTAAAACAGACGAGTCTGGAGCCAGATACAAACATCCCAAAAGTGTAGAAGCCGACACTTTACTGATAAAATCGGCCGATAGTCTGGCAACACTTAGTGACAGTTTAGTTGGATTGGCTAAAACACTCTTAGACGAAGAGCGTACTGAAAAACACTTGCTAAACAGCGAACGTAAAAACCAGGCACATGAAGAAATTAAACAAGTGTCGGGAACTATTACTAAAATGAATAGGTATTTATCCTCCACCTCGTTAAAATTTAACTACCTGAAAAAACATCAAGATGCCACACAGCGTGCCTTAGCCGATGTATTAAATTATTATCGTCATCTTGATTTTCCTTTCACCAAACTAAAACTACACACTGATACAAATACGTTGAATCTGGTGATGGAAAACAACAAAAAACTTATTCAAAATGACATAGACAGCATCTCCTTTAAATTAGCGCAATTAAATACCTTATTTAAAGAATTAGACACGCTTTGGTTCGACACAATTGCTGCCTGGAACAAAGAATTTACTCTACTAAATCAGGAATTGTTTTCGCTAAGTGGCAGTATAGCCAACGCCCGCAAAAACTACGAAAGCAGTTTATCACCTCTCCTGCTGGTAAAATCCAAACAACGTGCTGAACTTATTAAACGCATGAACCATATTTTGCAACGCAAGAAAGAAACAGATAAAGTACAAAAAGAAACCGAGGTGTTGATGAAACTATACTTGAAAAATATTAAAGAATATACCAAAACAATTAGGCGTAAATTGATTGAAAATATTAAAATGGGGCAACCTCCAAATAATACATATGCCTATACTGAAGCATTAAACTCTTATGAAAAAGCGTTGGATATTTATGCTTTAAGGTATCAACGCTTCAGAATATTTGTGATGGGGGAACTGGACTGGTGCAGCAAAAACCAACACCTCAACAATAAACTAAGTTACGTTCTGTTTTGTGAGAATTGGTTTGAATCGAAACGGTATCACTTATACAATATTTTATTCAGCAATTACCGAAAAGGTGTTGCTCATAAACTGGTAATCACACAACGATTTAACAGGCAAACAAAACGCATTTGCAAGCAGGCAATGGAAAATTCAGCTCGCTGGTAAAAACTTAAATTCGTTACTTAGTAAGTTATTATTAAACATTGAATTTAAAGTGCATTACATCACCATCATGCACTATATATTCTTTCCCTTCCATAGCTAATTTTCCGGCTTCACGGCAGGCAGCTTCCGAACCAAACGATATATAATCAGAGTAATGTATCACTTCGGCTTTGATAAATCCACGCTCAAAATCGGTGTGAATTACTGCTGCGGCTTGTGGGGCTTTGGTTCCCTTAGTTATTGTCCAAGCACGCACCTCCTGTACTCCGGCAGTAAAATATGTAATTAAATTTAACAGACGGTATGCCCCTTTTATAAGTTTGGCAACCCCAGACTCACTAAGACCTAAATCAGATAAAAACATCTGACGGTCTTCAAAACTATCCAATTGAGTAATCTCAGCTTCAATAGCGGCACAAATAACCAACACCTCCGCATCCTCATCCTTTACATTTTGCTTTACTTGATCAACATACTTGTTCCCATTAATCACCGATTGCTCGTCAACATTACACACATACATTACCGGTTTCATAGTGAGTAAAAATAAATCGGCAATATGTTCTTTATCCTCTTCACTTAGTGAGGCTGCACGTGCCGATTTGCCCGATTCAAGATGCAGTTTCATAGCTTCTAAAACGTCCACAGCCTTTTTTGCATCTTTATCATTTCCTACCTTGGCCATTCGGCTCACACGTTGTAATTTTTTATCAACCGAATCGAGGTCTTTCAACTGGAGTTCAGTATCAATTATTTCTTTATCCCTAACAGGATTTACCGAGCCGTCAACATGAATCACATTATGGTCATCAAAGCAGCGCAGCACATGTAATATGGCATCTGTTTCCCTTATATTAGCCAAAAACTGATTGCCTAAGCCTTCCCCTTTGCTTGCTCCTTTTACCAACCCTGCTATATCCACAATTTCCATAGTAGTGGGCACCACACGCTGAGGCTTAACCAGCTTTTCCAGTTCCAGTAAACGTTCATCAGGAACAGTAATCACCCCTATATTGGGTTCAATGGTGCAGAAAGGAAAATTGGCTGCCTGAGCTTTGGCATTCGATAAACAGTTAAATAAGGTCGACTTCCCTACATTAGGCAATCCTACAATTCCACACTTTAAGGCCATATACTTTTAAAATTATTATATTGTTTAGTTTATACTCTGAAAACTACCCTTTGATGATAGTTTTCATATCCAGAATGATTTTCTCGGCCAGATGTGTAGCAGTAGCTTCACTGGTACTTTCAGAATAAATTCGGATTATGGGTTCGGTATTGGATTTGCGTAAATGCACCCACTCTTTATCAAATTCAATTTTTAGCCCGTCTTCGGTATTAATAGGTTGCTTTTTGTATTTATCTTTCATTTTTTTCATCAACTCATCCATATTTACCTCCGGAGTAAGTTCTATTTTTTTCTTGGCGATAAAATAATCAGGATAGTTTTCTCTGAGCATAGAGCATATTTTTTTCTCATTGGCCAGATGAGTCAGGAATAAAGCAATACCAACCAAGGCATCCCGGCCGTAATGTAACTCCGGGAAAATGACCCCACCATTTCCTTCTCCTCCTATTACTGCATTCACCTGTTTCATTTTAGTTACCACATTCACTTCGCCCACAGCGGCAGCATGGTACTCCCCTCCCGCTTTCTCTGTAACATCACGTAAAGCACGTGTTGACGAAAGATTTGAAACAGTATTCCCCTTTCGATGTTTCAGCACATAATCGGCCACGGCTACCAGCGTATATTCCTCGCCAAAAAAACTTCCATCTTCGCTTATAAAACATAAGCGATCAACATCCGGATCTACCACAATCCCTACATCTGCCTTCCGGAATTTAACCTCCTGCGAGGTAGCCGTTAAATGTTCAGGCAATGGCTCGGGGTTGTGCGGGAATTTCCCATCGGGTGTGCAATTGTACTCAATAATTTCTGCTACACCCAGTGCCTTCAGCAATTGCGGAACAGCGATTCCTCCTGTTGAATTTACCGCATCCACCAACACTTTAAATTTCCGTGCCTTAATGGCTCTTGCATCTACTAAATCAATCGACAGAATTTTCTCAATATGCTTTTGAATATAGGTATCATCATGGGTAATTTTACCTAACTTATCAACCTCGGCAAATTTAATTGTATCTGTTTCGGCAATGGCGAGCACCTCTTCTCCATCTTTGCTCGAAATAAACTCTCCGGCAGAGTTAAGAAGTTTTAGGGCATTCCATTGTTTTGGATTATGGCTGGCAGTGATAATAATTCCCCCTCCTGCTTTTTCTTCAGCAACGGCTATTTCAACAGTTGGGGTAGTAGACAAGCCTATATCAATCACATCCAAACCAAGCCCTATTAACGTGCCGACCACCAGATTACTTACCATCTCGCCCGAGATACGGGCATCGCGGCCAATAATAATTTTGGTGGATTTACTGTGTAGCTTTACCCAGGCACCAAATGCGGCCGTAAATTTTACCACGTTGGTAGGGGTTAGTGTATCTTCTGAGGTTCCGCCTATGGTGCCGCGAATACCTGATATGGATTTTATCAGTGTCAAAAGTGTAGTATTTAAGTTTAATTGGGGGGCAAATTTAAGGATTGTGAGTGAAGCTTTCTCCTTATTAGAATAAGTTATTAGCCTTTGTGAATAATTACTCTTATTTTTAACTGAGTAGCAAGCCATTCGGAAATATAGTCAGTACCATCTAAATTCACATCGTAAGTATTTGTATAGAAATAAGAGCTACAAAGCGAATCGGACTTAACAAATAATTTTATACAACTGTTGTAATAATGATGCATTTAGTAGCGGAATAAAAAACATAATTTCAACCAGATGTTTGTTAATTATCCCGATTCCCTTAACGAAAATGAGATATCCTCTTTTGGCTCTTTACTTTCACCTGATAATCAATATCGGCAGTATGGAAGGAACGCAAAAATAAGATACCCCACTTTATCAAGCATAGTCGGTATCGCTGTGGGTTGAATTGAAGTTTTTTAACAAGTAATCCTACCCTGTTCCAATAGATAGCGAGCATAGGTACGTAGTAAATCTACCCCATCTGAATAGAATATGTCCGGTTTGTAATTACCCTGACACATTTCTAAAACTATCTGTTAAGATATACAGTGCCTAAAAAATTTATTTCAAAAAAACTGTTGAAGCTCTAATTGACGGTAGCCCAGATTAGTAATCAGCCAAGTGTTTTTTATTATCATTTTGTTGTTTCACAAATTAGATACTTATTTAAACAATTGTGAGCAAAGAAATATACTTTTTAACTTGCTGAGTGTAATACTTAAGAGGTAAAAGCAGCTTTTTTTATTTCATTCCATATTATTAATTCAGTATGATTGTGTTTTATGTCATCTAATTGGTTCGAAACATGGTTTGATAGCCCTTATTACCACTTGCTTTATCAAAATAGGGATGATAAGGAAGCGGAATTTTTTCTAAACAATTTGTTTCAGAAAATACCATTGCCTGAACATAGCTGTGTGGCCGATATTCCGTGTGGAAAAGGCCGTCACGCCTTGTACCTTTATGAAAAAGGATTTGATGTAACCGGCCTCGATCTATCACCAGAATCAATAAAGCAGGCTTCAGGATTTGCCAATGAGCGCCTCCATTTTTATGAACATGATATGCGGAAGCCGTACACGAAAAAAAAATTTGAGGCTATTTTTAACCTGTTTACCAGTATTGGTTATTTTGAGGATGATGCCGACAACCTGAATGTGCTAAAATCATTTAACAGCTCCCTGAAAAAAAACGGTATCTTGGTGATTGATTTTTTCAACACCACTAAGGTGTGTAATGAGTTAAAATTATCTGATGAAATTAAACGCGATACAGTTACTTTTAAAATCAGCAAGTACATAGAAAATAACCGCATAATAAAATATATTGATGTATATGATGACGGGAAAGTTCATCATTTTCGCGAAATGGTTCAGTTACTAAATCGTGTAGATTTTGAACAGTTACTTGCCGAAGCCGGATTTGTTATTTTAAATTTGTTTGGTAACTATGCTTTAGATAGTTTTGATGAACAAAAGTCAGAACGATTAATTATTAAGGCTCAAAAAATAATATGATAGGCATCCTTTACCGATTGGATAGGGAATTATTTTACCTGATAAACGGGTCGTTGGGCAATCCCCTGTTTGATTTAATTATGCCCTGGTTCAGGTATATGTATTTCTGGTTTCCACTCTATGCCTTTCTAATTGGGCACATTGTTTATAGGTTTAAGAAAAGAAGTATTTACCCGCTTCTTATGATCGCATTAACCGTAACCGTGAGTGATCAATTGAGCGGCAACTATATCAAAAAATCGATTCAGCGAATAAGGCCATGTAATAATGAAATGATGCAGGAATATGTTGTAAAACGCATTCCTTGCGGCAGCGGATTTAGTTTCACATCGGCTCATGCCTCCAATCATTTTGCACTTGCTGTTATCATGATATTTTTATTTGCGGGTCAATACAGATGGGTAACATGGGCAGCTCCGATGTGGGCAGCCACCATCAGTTTTGCGCAGGTATATGTAGGCGTACACTTTCCTGCTGATGTTACTGTGGGTGCCTTGTTGGGTATATTGATTGCCTTGCTGATGATTCTAGTTTTCAAACCTTATATACAAAAAGAAGCATAAATGAGCGGTTGGTTATTTCTTTTACTCGCGGGCTCTACCTTTACCGGTGGTTTACTCCCATTTGCCCTGCGCCAAAATACCAACGACACCTTACTCAAAACCCTGCTTGCCTTTGGGGGCTCGTTCCTCTTTTCGGTCACCATCCTGTACCTCATTCCTGAAACATTTGAATCGGGCGACAAGCTGGTGGGTGTATTTGTTTTGTGCGGTTTTTTCTTTCAGATTATACTCGAACAATTTACCGGTGGCGTAGAACACGGACACCTGCACCTGCACGAACACAAAAACGAAAAGCTGATTAAGGCACAAATATTTTTCAGCCTTAGTTTACATTCCTTTATGGAAGGTATTCCTTTGGGTACCGATATGTTTGGCAATGCCAACACTCAACACACTTTTTTCTTTGGTATCATGCTGCATGAACTGCCTGCTGCATTTGCCCTAAGTTCTATTCTTAATCACGGCAAACCCTTGCAGTTAAAGTCGTTTGTTATGGCTTTGCTTTACGCCCTGATGGCCCCTGCCGGAGCATTACTCAGCCACGTGCTCAGTATGGAAGATGTGGCTCAGGTGCATGAGCACGGTCACCATGCGCACAGCCAGGGATTCAATTACCTCATGGCCTTTATCATTGGCACCTTTTTGCACATTTCTACCATTATATTGTTTGAAAACAGCCCCAACCACCGCTTCTCCCGCTACAAAATAATATCGGTGATGCTGGGTGCACTGCTGGCTTCCATGAGCCTGTGGGTATAGACCTATAAGCGGCTTTCATTTGTTTTTAGCGGTATGTCAATCATAGCTTTGTTTACCTGGCCTGAGTACAATGAAGTTCTGCGGGAACTTCTTAAATTCGTGCCATGGAAACAAAATTCATCATCGTAGAACCTGCCTACGCAACACATATAGCCTTAATACGCCTTAACCGCCCCAATGAACTGAACGCCCTTAACCTGGAACTGATGGGTGAACTGCGCGACTCCCTCAAAGCACTTGACAGCAATGACGAAGTACGTGTAATCATCATTACCGGAAATGAGCGTGCCTTTGCTGCCGGTGCCGATATCAAACAAATGGCCGATAAAAATGTGATTGACGTGTTGAAGATTGACCAGTTCAGTACCTGGGACCAGATTAAACGTACCAAAAAACCCATCATAGCAGCCGTTTCAGGTTTTGCTTTGGGCGGTGGCTGCGAACTGGCCATGACCTGCGATATGATTGTGGCCTCCGAAACTGCACAGTTCGGGCAACCTGAAATCAAGATTGGCATTATGCCGGGGGCGGGTGGTACCCAACGTTTGCCACGCGCAGTAGGCAAAGCTTTGGCCATGGAAATGGTATTAACCGGCAACTTTATTAATGCCGAACGTGCCCTTAAAGCCGGACTGATTAACAAAATAGTTCCTGTAGAAGTATACCTGAAAGAAGCCGTAAAACTGGCCAAAGACATTGCGGCCTTATCACCTATCTCAGTACAATTAGCCAAAGAATCAGTAAACAAAAGCTACGAGCAAAACCTGCAGGAGAGCTTATACTTTGAACGCAAAAACTTTTACATGTGCTTTGCCAGCGAAGACCAAAAAGAAGGTATGGCAGCCTTTGTAGAGAAAAGGAAGCCTGAGTTTAAGGGGAAGTGACAGACTGTTAAAAATTCAAAAGTTCTTCAGGTGAAACCTCCAATTGTTTAGATAGTTGGAGTAACGTGCTTAATGTAGGGTTAACTTCCCCTCTTTCAATATTTCCTATTTGATTTTTGCTGAAATTACACCTAAAAGCAAGTTCTTCTTGTGATTGATTACGAGAGAGTCGAATTTGTTTCGGGTGCTTACCGAAATTCTTTAACATCATTTTATTCCGATTGTTAATCACTGTAGCAAGGTGAGATAAAATAAAAAAACAGACCACCCAATGTATTAGTTATTTGGCTTTTTTCTTAAGTTTGTTTTGTGAGGGATGTAATATTGATTTAATCAAATATTTGACATACAAGAAGGTGGCTATTTCGAAGCACGA
>JAGVLJ010000005.1 GCA_020049855.1 Bacteroidia bacterium
ATGAACGCAACCTATTTATACAAAAAAGGAATAAGTTGGCTTGTAAAAAACGGATACTTGTAGACAAATGAAACTGAACCTTTTTTATTGTTTTTTAGTGGGCTGTCTTTTTAGTCTTCCTAGCCGAGCCCAAAACAAACTTTTTGAAGTGGCGTCCAATGATACCGTTACTGACGGCCTTCCATATTACCTTATTCAGAAAAAAACAAAAAAACCGATTGACGATAAAAGGTATCATTCTATAGAGGAAATGGAAAACGGGTGGTTTAAATGCGAAGCTTACGGCAGCAGATTCGGATTAATTTCTACCAATGGAAATATAATTTTCCCTGCGATATACACCAATATTGAAACGTTAAGTTCGGAAAACACAAAAGAACAATGGGAATACCTGCTGCTTTATGACACATTAAATAAAGTAACTCTGTATAATCCGAAAACGGGCAAAAAAATTGACACCCCGTTTGATTACACGGAATCTTTTTGCGGAGGGAATAAACTGATTTCTGTAGTTAAGGATAACAAATATGGCTTCATCAACGCCAGTAATGATTCATTGCTTTTCCCATGTATCTTCAACAGTTGGCAATCGATAGGGAATGATTTGGTTTCAGTGGGGCAAAAAGAAAATGGTGTAATGATGAAAGGACTCATTGATGCAAACGGATGGGTGGTACCGGCAGAATTTACTTCAATTGATGCCGTTTCGGAAAACGTATTTGCTGCATGGGTGAGTGAAAACGCTTGTTTGGCTTTCATGGTAAAAAGAGGATTTTTTCTGGGTGACACATCCTATAACATTATCATCGCTAATGATAACGACCCCATCATCGCTATTTCAAGAGCTGACAAATATGTCCTGTACAACTACCAGACCGGGATATGGTCAAAAGACTCCTTTGACGAGGTGAATTCCCGCGATTTTAAGCTAACCACTGCAGCTAAAAATAAGCAATGGTTTATACTTGATAAAAGCGGAAGAATTGTTGGGAGCGCAGGCAAATGGAAAAGTTGCAGGTTCCTGAATGATGAACTGATGGTGGTGACTGATTCTACTGAAATGTCAGGAATATTAACTAAAGATGGGCACCTTCTTGTACCTGTAGCCTATCAATCGCTTTACCCTATTTCTTTTGGTAAAGGAAAAAATATGGAGGTTATTGTTTGCAAAACACAAAACAAAATCGGCTTAAGCAGTCTGAAAGGAGAAATGCTTATCACACCGAAATATTCCGACATTTCCCTATTATCTTACCCTAAAAAATGGTTAAGCCTGAAGGATGATTCAACATCGACCTATGGAGTAGCTGACATTAACGGGAAAATTATTGTTCCCTGTATTTATGACAAAGTATCTGTTTCCTTCAGCTCCGGAGATCTTTCTGTTCAACAAAATGGCAAATTCGGATTATTAAACAATAAGGGAGAGGTAATTATTCCCGTTGAAAATGATGGTGAAATTTATTTTGATAAAAAGGGAAAAGCCACCGTAAGCAAAAAAGGAACAACCCTAATTATTAACCGAAAGAACAGGCCATGTAATTATTAAAACGGTACTCTACTCAATAAAATCAATTTTTCCTTCGTTATCGTTTTCGTAGTTATCGCAGTTAATTTCTATTGTTAAATCTTCTTTAGGCGGCATAAACGGATTTTGCGGAACAGCCAAAGAAGAATCGGCATAGATTTTTTTAGCATAGTAAGCATAAATAGGCATAGCCATATTAGACCCTGAACCTATATCAAGAGACCTGAAATGCACCGCGCGATCTTCGCACCCTACCCACACGCCTGAAACAAGATTGGGTGTAATGCTCATAAACCAGCCATCGGAATTATTTTGTGTGGTTCCCGTTTTACCGGCTGTGGGTGCAGTTATCTGATAAAAGTACCTAAGCTTAGCAGCCGTTCCATGCAATACAACTCGTTCCATCATTTTGCACATTACGTAAGCAGTTTGTTCGCTCATCGCCTCAACCGTACGGGGTACAAATTCTTTGATTACATTCCCCTCCTTATCCTCAATTCGGGTAACATACACAGGTTCTGTCCACACCCCTTTATTGGCATAAGTAGCAAAAGCTCCAACCATTTCATATACCGAAATATCAGGCGCGCCTAAGGCAATAGAAGGATAAGGTTCCATAGTGCTGCTCACGCCCATTTTATGCGCCAGATCAATCACTGATTTAGGGCCATCGGGGCCCAACTTTTTCATGAGGTACATGACAATGTTGTTGACCGACATTTGTAGTCCTTTATACAGGGTCAACTCCCCGCCTTCCTTTCCATCAGCATTAGTAGGTGTATAATTATCATAATCTTCGAAGGTAACCGGCAGATTCGGCACTTTCTGACAAGGGGAATAACCGTTATCCACAGCAAGTGTATAGACCAGCGGTTTAAAGGTAGATCCCACCTGCCGTTTGCTTTCGGGATTTACGTGATCGTATTTAAAGTATTTGTAATTGGGGCCACCCACCCATGCCTTTATCTGTCCGTTGGTCGGATCCATTGACATAAACCCGGCCAGCAAAAAATATTTGTAGTATTTGATTGAGTCAAGAGGAGTCATAACCGTATCTTTTTCGCCCTGCCAGCTGAACAATTTCATCCTAACAGGAGTATTAAATACCCTTTTAATCTCTTCGTCAGAGTAGCGCAAACGTTTAAGCTGCATGTAACGTTCCGAACGCTTTAAACCCTGATCAATCAACTCAGTGAATTTACCCCAGGGCTCTCTTCCTTTCCAATGCCCATAGAATACCTTTTGTAATTCGGATAAACGTTGTGTTACGGCCTCTTCGGCATAGTGCTGCATGCGACTGTCGATGGTGGTGTATATTCTTAGTCCATCCCGATATAAGTCGTAGCCATTTTCTTTACACCAATCGAACATTTGTAAACGTAGCCATTCTCGAAAATAGGTTGCAATCCCTTCATTGTGGTCCTCTTCTGTCAGGTTCAAAACAATCGGCTCAGCTTTTAACCGCTTGAATTCAGCATCGCTAAGGTATCCATACTTAGTCATTTGATGTAAAACAGTATTTCGTCTATCAAGACAGCGGTCAGGATTTTTAATAGGACTGTAATAGGTAACCCCTTTAAGAATCCCAATAAGCATTGCGGCTTCAGATTGAGTAAGCTTATCAGGTGTTTTATCAAAAAAATATGTTGAACCGGACTTGATTCCATAGGCATTCCCGGAAAAAGCTACCGTGTTAAAATACAGCGTAAGCAACTCTTCTTTAGTGTATCGTTCTTCCAGCCGTACAGCAACTACCCACTCTTTAAATTTGGTAGCAACTTTATCCAAAAAAGTTGGATGCTTGGGTCGCCCGTAAAGATTTTTTGCCAACTGCTGGGTAATGGTACTCGAACCACGGTTTTTACCAATGGCTGTATAAAACATAATGGCAAAAGTACCGGTTAAATCAATACCTGAATGTTTGTAAAACCTAATATCCTCGGTAGCAATTAGTGCATGAATTAGATTAGGACTTAACTCTTTAAAAGTTGCGTTCGACCTGTTTTGTAAATAATATTTCCCCAACAAAACACCATCACTTGAAATTACCTCGGAAGCAAGGGAACTTTTAGGATTTTCCAACTGCTCCAGTTTAGGTAAAGCACCAAACCACTCCTTGGTAACACCATAAAACAGTACCCATACAGAAATAATAAAACAAATAAACAACGTCCAAAACACCACAAGTAGTGCTTTATATTCTTTGTTATAAAACCAGCCTTTAATTTTCACTATTTAAATTTCTGTTTATACATCTCCAGGTATTCAGGAAGATTTTTCCCTCGCAACAACTTAATAAAATTAGCGGATGAAATAATAAAATGTTCATAGTCGGTAATACCAAAGGTTTGAAGAATTTTGTTTGTCTCTTGAAATTCCTTAAGATAACTCATTGCCTTTTTATCGTTTGGAAACTCCTTCACCACAAAAAGCTGTTTATCATTACTTAGCACAAGTGCGCTTATTTGCAAACCTTCTAACTGATGAAACTCGGAGTTGTAGTCTGCCACCCGGACTTTTAAATCGCCAATGGCAATTCCATTAAGCGGCAAAACAATGATATAAAAATGTTTTTCATCAGTCCCGCTAAAATCATAATTTTTCGATTTTTTTGAAGCTGCAGCCAACGAGTCTTTTGGCATTAAAGCTTGCAAAGAGTCACGCCTCCGCCTATCGGCCATTTCTCTCATAGCGAGAATTACCTGCTTGGCTTTTTCGGCCACATCCGTTCCCGGATAAGATTCAGCAACATTTTGTAATATGATTCGAAAGCTGTCTTGAGTTACTGTTCGCCCAATACAAAAACTTTTAAGTAAATCAAATTTTGGCTTTAGCACACTACCAGGAAATAAACGATCGGATTCATTCACTTTACTCAATACCATCTCACATTCAAATTTTTTATAATGCTCATAAGTGGTTTGATAATACGCTTCCAACTCCTTATCCGTATTATTATCTCCGTTTAATTTACCCGATAAAATCAATGCATACTCCGACATGGGATATTTATCTATCAACAGTTTTTTGTATTTATCAGCCAATTCCTGATTGCGGGCATCCACATGCATCTTATATAACCGATACAAAACCTCAGGTTCAAATTTTGTTGACGGATAACGTTTCAATAACGTATCAAAAGTTTTGGTAGCTTCCCTGTCATCATCCAGTTTCTCCTGATAAATAATCCCTAGATTGTAATAGGCCTCCATAATTCGACTATCAGATTCCTTTACCGCTTTGGATGTGGTAGGCAAATTCTCATAGAATTTTTTCTTATCAGCAGGTACATTTGAAATCAAATCCTGCTCTATATCCTCAACCCGTTCGTCCTTCTTATCTTCTGGTTTTGTTGCAGTGGTATCCCCTACACTCGAATCATCAAGTGCAAGTTCTTTTTCCTTGCTACTTATTCGCCAGTTATCCTCCAGTTTTCGATCACCCCATTTTTTTACAAAATCTGTTTTCCCCTGAGTAACGCTCACCTGATTATAAAAATACCAGGATCCGACACCGGATGATGCGGTAATTGTATTTTGCTGCAATGCACTGGCGTTATCGGCTTGGTTTTTTGCCTGCTGGTCTTTCAGCTTTTTATACTTTGCCTCTTCAGCCTTACGTTGTTTTTCCTTTTCAATAAGGTAATTTATTTTTTTCTCCAATGCATCCGGAGTAAGTTTTGCCATGCTCTGCAAACTATCTTCGGTGCGTATCACCGTCATGTTTTTGATAAGTTCAGAGAGTACATTTCGAGTGTCCGCAATTTTTTTGTACTCCGGAAAATCGGGAGGCATCATTGTACTTAAGGTATCGTAGTAAGACTGGGCAAGTGAATATTCGGGTTGGTCAAAATACAGTTTAGCCAGCGCATAATATGAGAGTGCTTTTTGTTTTTGATTACTCTTACTTGTTAAAACCGATTGCTTATAATATTTAACGGCTTCTGGAATTTTTTTCTCTCGATACTCAATATTCCCCATCTCGTAATATATCTGGTCAAAATAATCAATGTTCTTGTCGTCACGAAGCAGTTTTTTAAAATCTCTTCGCACCTGTTTGGCTGCATTTTTATTTGCGGGATTATATAATTTGGCAATACTTAATTTTGAATTAAACTCAAACTCGTAAGTGGGGGTGCGTTTAATTACCTGACGATAATGTGCTATGGCTGATCCATTTTGCCCTGCTTCTTCATATAGTTGAGCTAAAATATAATTATACCTGATTTTATCTTTTCGCCCTTTGGCTTCGGCCACGGCAATTTTCATTTTTGGCAAAGCGCTTATATATTTTTCCTGACGAATATAAACCGCAGCGGCAGTGGCGTTCAAAAAACCAGTCAAATCTTTAGGAAAATTTTTCTCGGCCATCAATAAACTGATTACCGCTTCGGCCTCCCCGGCTTTATCCATATACAGGTAACACTTGGCAATCCAAATTTCCGCCTCTTTAGCTATCACCGGATTTTTATCTTTGTACTTAGAACTTACATATTGAAACACCTCCAATGCTGCAAAATAATCACGTTTAAAAAAATGTGATTTACCTATGAGCATATAGGTATCATCAACCCATTTTGACAAAGGCCTGCGTTGAATTACATTAGAACATTTTTTATAAATCTCATCCATTTGAGGCAACATCCCCTTTGAATCCTTTTCCGTACCATATGCATACACATCCAAAACCTTGGTATGGTCGTCTATATGCGAGGCATTCAAGGTTCTCACCGATTCTTTCAGTTTCTCTCTTGCATTAAAATAAGGATTGTCCCGCGCTACCAAATTCTGATAGGAGCGGTTTAAAAAATTATTTTTCGTAGGGCTGCATGCCGACACAACCACTATAATTAGTAGAAAACGAAGGGATTTATTTAAATAAAACAAGTAATTGCGCGCTTTACCGATGTTTTTAACTCTTGTATTAACTTTGAACTGGCAAAATTATTTTAATCTGCGTCAAATTTATTTTTTTCTTCCGAAATGAGTACTACCCGAAAAAAGCTTATTCATAAGCTTAAAAACAAATACAGGCTGGTGATAATGAACGACCAGACCTTTGAGGAAAAATTTTCCTTGAAACTTACCCCGATGAATCTTTTTATCGCTCTCAGTAGTGGGATTCTAACGTTAACAGGACTAATCCTTTCGTTGTTTTTCTTCACTCCCCTAAAGGAGTATGTTCCTGGCTATGCCGACCCTGATTCGAAAAGGAATGTAGCCTATCTTATTTTAAAGGCCGATTCCTTACAAAATGTAGTAAGGCAATTAAACAATTATATCGAAAACCAAAACGATATTATGAGAGGGAAAGAGCCACAATCAGACCGGGATGCCCCCCCACTAAGCGACTCGGTATCAGGAAGCATTGACTTACAAAAAATTTATGAAAACGACTCTATTTTTAAACTCGAAATGGAAAAGGGCAATCCCTATGCGCTTGATGAAAAATCGGTACGACCGAATAACATAAGTACCTTCACGTTCATGTCACCGCTTAAAGGTTTGATTACGGAAAAATTTAATTTCCCTAACGAGCATTATGCTGTTGATGTGGTGGCTAAGCCAAGCGAAGCAGTAAAAGCTACCCTTAACGGCACTATCATTTTTGCTTCATGGACACCTGAAACGGGGCACGTTATCGGCATACAACACCCCAATGATTTGATTTCCATATATAAACACAATTCGGTATTATTAAAAAAAGTAGGTACATTTGTCAATGCGGGAGATGCTATTGCTATTGTGGGGAATTCAGGAGAATTAACAACTGGTGCACATCTACATTTTGAGCTATGGTACAGAGGCAATCCGGTAAATCCCGAAGAATACATGGTATTTTAAATTTTAATTGTTAGAAATATGTTTGGATCTAACGGAAAATCAGAAAAAGGGCCGGAATTTAATCCTGCAACAGTGAATATTATTAATAATGGAACCAATATCAACGGTGATATTGTTTCTAACGGAGACATTCGTATTGATGGAACCCTTTCGGGTACTATTACCTCCAAGTCAAAAATGGTGCTTGGACAAACGGGTTCTGTAGAAGGAGATATCAATGCACAGCATGCCGATATTTCAGGAATAGTGAAAGGAAATATTTTCGTAAACGAACTACTTACTCTAAAAAGTACCAGTAAGGTTTACGGTGATGTGGTAACCAAAAAAATTATCATTGAAGCAGGAGCTGAATTTAATGGCCGCTGCCATATGAAATCAGATAAAAATGAAGCTATAGCCTCTACCAAAGATGCCCGATCCAACGGACAAATTGCCCAATCAACCGAAAAAGTCAACACCGCTAAATAATTACCTGAAGTATTCGGCTTTTGGTTTCCAAATGATAGGCGTTTTTGTAGTACTGTCGTTGGGAGGAAACTGGTTAGATAAACATTTCATCATGCATTTTCCTGCATTTACTTTAGCTGGGGTATTGCTCGCATTAATTTCCGTTTTTTACTTTATTTTTAAACTTATCCGCAACCAGGATTAATTTATGCGAACAAATTTTTTTCACTTTCTTTTTTGGCTTTCCCTTTTAACATCATTGCTCTGGTCAATAATACATTACCTCATACCTAACACCTCCATTACCTTCCCTCAGCCGGCAACTGATTTAACTTTATTTTTCTTTGCGTTTCTAACCATAATTTCGTTTCTGTTAACAGCATATAGCTATGGTAAAGACCGTTTTACCTTTGTAAATACGGCCTATTTGGTGATGGCTCTGCGTATGTTTGGAACTAGTGGGTTTATACTTTTATTCCTTTGGGGGCAAAGACCTTACAGCAAAAGTTTCCTGCTTCTTATGTTTGGACTATACATTTTTTACACAGTGTTTGAAATTTATTACCTAACCACTAAATTGCACCCCGATTTTAACAAGGATAAGCCCACTAATGAGTAACAGATATTCAGCAACTTATACCGCTTTCAGACTGATTATTTTTCTGGCGATTTTTCTCGTTTCACGCGCTTCTTCCGTAGCGCATGGTCAGGAACATGATGCTCACGCGGCAATAAATGACTCCGCCCATACTGCTGCTGCCCATGCCGAAGCAGGGGCACACAAAGGCAACGGAAAATTTAATCCCACCGAAACTATCATGGAGCATATTAAAGATGCACATGACTGGCATTTGTGGGGACTTACCGCTATTCACCTTCCGGTTATTTTATATACAGATAAAGGAATCGAACTATTTTCGTCCGGACGTTTCAACCACGGACATGATGCCTATACTGGCAACCACTACACCTATAAAAATATTCACGAAAAAATTAAAGTAGTTGATGCATCGGGTACTATTGATGAAGCAGCAACTGCTCATGTCACCGACTTATCAATTACCAAAAACGTAGCAACCATGTTGCTCACGGTAATTCTTTTAATATGGGTATTTACCACCGTTGCCAAAGGATATGCACAGCGAAAAGGTCAGGCTCCAAAGGGTCTTCAATCAGCCTTAGAACCTATCATTCTTTTTGTGCGTGACGAAATAGCTAAACCAAATCTGGGCAACAAATACGAAAAGTTTATGCCGTATTTACTTACAGTATTTTTCTTTATCTGGTTCTGTAATATGCTTGGCCTGGTGCCTTTCTTTCCCGGAGGAGCTAACCTGACAGGAAATATTGCCTTGACTATGGTACTGGCCGTTATTACGCTGGTATTAACAAATATTAACGGCAACAAACATTACTGGCAACATATTTTCTGGATGCCCGGGATTCCGATTCCGGTAAAACTGTTGCTTACTCCTATTGAAATCATCGGGATTTTCACTAAAGCCATCGCCTTAATGATTCGTTTGTTTGCAAACATCACTGCCGGACATATCCTTGTACTTAGCTTAACTTGTTTAATATTTATTTTCAAATCGTATGTAGTAGCCGGAATTGCTGTTCCGTTTGTAGCTGCTATCAGCCTTATTGAATTGATTGTTGGATTTATCCAGGCCTTTATCTTTACGGTACTGTCGGCTTTGTACATTGGAATTGCCATTGAAGATCATCATGAAGAAGCACATCATTAAAAATAAAATTAGAATAATCGTTTAACCCTTTAAATTAAAATTAAAATGACTGGAAGTATTGCTGCAATCGGAGCTGGATTAGCTGCTATCGGAGCCGGAATCGGTATCGGAAGAATTGGTGGATCTGCATTAGAAGGTATGGCTCGCCAACCTGAGTTCGCCAACAAACTCCAAACTACTATGTTGATTGCTGCTGCCTTCGTTGAGGCTGTTGCGCTCTTCGCGGTAGTAATCGCTCTGTTAGGATTGGGCGCATAATTTATTGAAAAAGCCCGATGGCAGATTAACTTTTGTTAATCGGGCTTTTTCGTTTTGCGTTCTGCGTTCACTTAAGTTCTGAACAATTAAAAAGTAAAAAAATGGATTTACTAACCCCGAGTATTGGATTGGTGGTATGGTCAACAGCATCGTTTGCCATCCTCTTTTTCATTCTCACAAAGTTTGCCTGGAAACCAATTGTACAAGCATTAAAAGAAAGGGAAGACTCAATTCACGAGGCTTTACAGTCGGCTGAAAAAGCCCGTCAGCAAATGGATGCTTTGAAAGCAGACAATGAAAATTTGCTGCGTGAAGCCCGTAGGGAAAGAGACTCCATTCTAAAGGAAGCACGAGAACTGAAAGATTCGATTATTTCAAAAGCCCAAAAAGAGGGGGAAGAAGTGAAGAAAAAATTGGTTGCCGAAGCTGCAGAAGCTATTAATAAAGAAAAGTCAGCTGCTCTCATTGAGTTAAAAGCTCAGGTAGCCAGCCTATCAGTAGATATTGCTGAAAAAATTCTTCGCAAAAACATTGAGAAGAATGCCGAACAGGAAGCACTGATTAATGATAACCTGAAGCGCTTACAAATTAACTAAGTTACATGGCCGAATCAAGAGTATCATCCAGGTATGCCAAGTCGTTAATTGACCTTGCCATTGAGCAAAACAAGCTCGAAGAGGTAAATAGGGATATGATTCTATTTATTGATGTATGCCATCAAAGTCAGGATTTAGTAAAATTGTTTCGCAACCCCGTTATTGATCCTGCCTCTAAACTCTCTATTGTCAAAAAGATTTTCAGCAGTAGTATAACCCCCCTCACCCTGCTGTTTATTGAAACAGTTATTAAAAAGAACAGAGAATTTTTTATTACCGATATAGCCGGTGAGTTTCGCAAAGCCTACAACCTTATTAAAGGTATTTTAACAGCTTCGGTAACCACTGCCGTAACTATTGATGATAAACTAAAAAGTGAAATTCGCCTATTCATTGAGCAGCAAACTAAAAAACAAGTTGAACTAAGTGCAAGTATCAACCCCGATATTATCGGTGGTTTGGTCATTCGCATGGATGATAAATTGTTTGACGCAAGCATTGCCAGCAAACTGGCCGCTATTAAAAAGAATTTAATTAACCCGCATTTAAGCAACTAATATTATGGTACAAATCAGACCCGATGAGGTTTCAGCTATTATACGTGAGCAGATTTCGAATTTCCGCTCCGAAACTGAACTGGAAGAAGTGGGAACCGTGCTCCAGATTGGAGACGGTATTGCCCGTGTTTACGGTTTGACAAAAGTTCAATCAGGTGAGCTGATTGAATTCAGCAACGGAACACAAGCTGTTGTGTTGAATTTGGAAGAAGACAATATCGGTGCGGTATTGTTGGGTAATTCTGAAAAAATTAAAGAAGGTGATGTGGTAAAACGTACCGGAAAAATCGCTTCAATTAAAGTAGGCGAAGGCATGCTGGGTCGTGTGGTAAACACGCTTGGTGAACCTATTGACGGCAAAGGCCCCATCACAGGGAATTTATATGAAATGCCGCTGGAGCGCAAAGCACCTGGTGTTATTTTTCGCGAGCCGGTAAAAGAACCGCTGCAAACAGGAATTAAAGCAATTGATGCCATGATTCCGATTGGACGCGGTCAACGCGAGTTGGTAATTGGCGATCGTCAAACCGGTAAAACAGCGGTATGCATTGATACCATCATCAACCAAAAAGAATTTTATGATGCAGGAAAGCCCGTATATTGTATCTATGTGGCCATTGGACAAAAAGCCTCCACTGTTGCACAGGTAGTAAATACCCTTGAGAAATACGGAGCTATGCCTTATACCATAATTGTGGCTGCTACTGCATCTTTCCCTGCTCCATTGCAGTTCTATGCTCCAATGGCAGGTGCTGCTATTGGGGAATTTTTTCGCGATACCGGTCGTCCTGCTTTAATTGTGTATGACGACTTATCAAAACAAGCTGTTGCCTACCGGGAGGTATCCCTGTTGCTACGCAGACCTCCTGGACGTGAAGCATATCCGGGTGATGTGTTTTACCTGCACAGCCGTCTGCTGGAACGTGCCGCTAAAATCAATGCCAATGATGAAGTAGCCAAAAATATGAACGACCTTCCTGAATCAATCAAACCTTTGGTTAAAGGAGGGGGGTCGTTAACGGCACTTCCAATTATCGAAACGCAGGCCGGTGACGTATCCGCTTATATACCTACCAATGTAATTTCGATTACTGACGGACAGATATTTCTGGAATCAAACCTTTTTAACTCAGGTGTGCGCCCTGCCATCAACGTAGGTATTTCGGTATCACGTGTAGGTGGTAACGCGCAAATTAAATCCATGAAGAAAATTGCCGGTACCTTAAAACTTGATCAGGCTCAATACCGCGAGTTGGAGGCTTTCTCTAAATTCGGTTCTGATCTGGATGCAGCTACCAAAGCTGTATTGGAAAAAGGTGCCCGTAACGTGGAAATTCTGAAACAGGGACAATACGCTCCGATTGCAGTAGAAAAACAGGTGGCCATTATTTATTGCGGAACCAAAGGATTACTTTCTAAAGTTCCGGTAAATAAAATCCGTGAGTTTGAAGCAGATTATGTAGGATTTCTGGAGAGCAAACACAGCAATATTTTGGCTGAATTACGCAAAGGAAACCTCACCGATGAGGTGACGAATGTGCTGGAAACGGTAGCTAAAGATCTGAGTTCAAAATACGCTAACTAAAATAATTTAACGTGGCAAACTTAAAAGAAGTTCGGGTACGCATCACTTCGGTAAGCTCAACGCAGCAAATCACTAAGGCTATGAAGCTGGTGAGTGCTACCAAGCTGCGCAAGGCTCAAAATGCCATTGTCCAAATGCGTCCTTATGCCGATAAGCTGCGGAGCCTGTTACTCAATCTGGCCGACTCCATGGAGGGAGATTCGCTGGCTGCCTATCTCAACGAACGCCCTGTAAATA
Organism: Bacteroidia bacterium; assembly: GCA_020049855.1. Classification (GTDB taxonomy): domain Bacteria; phylum Bacteroidota; class Bacteroidia; order UKL13-3; family UKL13-3; genus JAGPCK01. Next base: position 12,800 of record JAGVLJ010000005.1, read on the forward strand.
ATGTGTTGCTGATTGTTGTAACCAGCGACCGCGGATTGTGCGGAGGTTTTAATGCCAACGTAGCTAAGCAAACAAATATCCTGCTGAAAGGGAAATATGCTGAGCAGGCCGCCAAAGGAAAAGTAACGATTCTGCCCATTGGTAAAAAAGGATTTGAATATTTTGGACGCGCCAATGCGAAAATGTTTACCGACTACCGCGAAGCATTTCAAAACCTGAATGCTGAAAGGGGTTTTGCCATTGCCGAGTGGGTATTGGATGCTTTCCGTAAAAAGCAATTTGATGCCGTGGAGATTGTGTACAATAAATTTAAAAATGCAGGTACACAAATTCTCACAGCCGAGCCTTTCCTGCCCATTGATATGAAAACGCTTGCCACTTCCAAAGTCGGCAAAACCAAAAGCGATTATATTTTTGAACCGGGCAAAACCGAAATCCTCGAAGAACTTATTCCCCGTATTTTAAAAACTACACTTTACCGCACCCTGCTCGACTCACACGCCAGCGAACACGGTGCCCGTATGGTGGCCATGGATAAAGCAACAGATAATGCCGGAGAATTGCTTAAAACACTTCGCCTCCAATACAACCGTGCCCGCCAGGCAGCTATCACTAACGAGATATCCGAAATTGTAGGTGGTGCCGCAGCCTTGGGTTAATCTTAAAACAAAAAACCTCTTTTATACCAAGCCCCGCAACCCCCAGCGGGGCTTTTTTGTATCTTTACTTTTTGATTATTCTAATGGGAAAAATTTCGTGCTGTCAGATGCTACACCTCACATGGCTTGCTATTCAAAAAAACGTATCTTTTCACCTTCAAATTACCAGCATATGCGTGCCAAAATAAATTTTATTTCCTTAGCTCTTGCAGGCGCTATTCTTACTTCCTGCTCGCAAAAACAAAGTGCCACTCAAAACACCGACTTCGATTTTCTCGCTGCCAATATTGACAGCACCATTAAGCCGGGCGATGATTTCTTTTTATATGCCAACAACGGCTGGTTTAAGAAAAACCCTATTCCAGCCAGTGAGCCAAGCAACGGGTTGTGGCAATTAATACGCGATACCATCAATGCGCAGATACAGCAGATTTGCATTTCATCAGCTGCCGAAACCCAAGCCGACAAAGGAAGTAACAAACAGAAGATCGGTGATTTTTATTTTACCGGTATGGACAGCAATACCATTAATCAAAATGGTTTATCGCCACTGAAGGCTGAACTGGATAGGATTGAAGCCTTACATGATGGTGCTTCGTTAATGAAAACGGTGGCACATATTCAAAAGGTATCGGGCTCGCCCATGTTTGGTATGTACGTGGGACAAGATGACAAAAACAGCAGCAAACATGCAGTTTTTATTTACCAAGGTGGTTTAAGTTTACCTGATCGCAGTTATTATTTTGATACCGATACCCGTACTAAAGAAATACGTCAGAAATTTTTTATACACCTGCAAAACATATTTATACTAATGGGGCAAAATGAAGCAGATGCAACCAAAGCCGCAGGCAACCTGTTGAAACTGGAAACTTCCATTGCTCAAACTTCGCGCAAAAGAGAAGATACCCGTGACCCGTTATTGAATTACAATAAAATGACTTTTGCCGAGCTGGCAAAATCAACTCCTGATATAGACTGGAACAGTTTTATGGAGGAATGCGGATTAAAACCCGATTCGGTTATTATAGGGCAGCCTGAATTTTTAAAAGCCCTTAACGGTTATGTAAAAACCTATTCGCTTACCGATTGGAAAAACTACCTGCGTTTTCACCTGATACGCGGATTAGCTGCCTACCTCGATGATAAAACGTATGCCGAAAGTTTCAGCTTTTACGGAAAGGTGATTCGCGGTATTGAAGAACCCAAACCACGTTGGAAGAGAGTAACGGAACAAACCAATACCTCACTGGGCGAATTAATCGGACAGGTATATGTAGATGAATATTTACCCAAGGGCACCAAAGAAAAATTGCAGGAAATAGGTACCGCCATTCGTGAGGTGTATGCAGAACGAATTAAAACATTAGACTGGATGAGCAGCGTGACCAAAGAAAAGGCGCTGAAAAAACTAAACGGCATGGTAATGAAAGTGGGTTATCCCGATAAATGGAAAGACCTGAGCACCCTTAAGGTGAACCGAAATAGTTATGTGCACAATGTGATGAACGCAAACGTGTGGGAGTTTCAATACATGGTTAACAAATATGGCAAACCCGTAGATCGCACGGAATGGAGTATGTATCCTCAAACGTACAATGCGTATTACAATCCAAGCAACAATGAGATTGTAGTGCCGGGCTGCAACATCATTGTACCGGGGTATGAGCGCAAACTGGCCGATGATGCGATTTTGTATTCCATAATTGGCGGCTCTACCTTTGGGCACGAAATTACCCACGGATTTGACGACCAAGGCAGCAAATACGATGAACTAGGCAACCTGAATAACTGGTGGACCCGCGAAGACAGCAGTAAGTTTTACACCAAAACAAAAATGATTGTAGAGCAGTTTAACAATTACGTTGCAGTGGACAGTTTACACGTTAACGGAGCCAACACACAGGGAGAAAATATTGCCGACCTGGGTGGCATTGTCATGGGATACGAAGCCTTTAAGAAAACCAAACAATACACCAGCAAAGAAATCATAGCGGGGTTAAATCCCGACCAACGGTTCTTTTTAGGCTATGCTCTGGCCTGGATGGTGAATGAACGTCCGGAGTCAATTGCCGATCAGGTGCACAGCAATGAACATGCGCCTTGTAAATTCAGAGTAATCGGGCCATTGGCCAATATGCCTGAGTTTTATCAAACATTTGGTATAAAACAAGGAGACTATATGTGGAGAGCTGATAGTGTACGGGTGAAAATATGGTAACAGCTTCTCACCGCATCAACGTTACCGTACCCGATAACTGATGCCTGAGGCCCTGTTTGTTTTTGGCTGTTACCACTATGCTGTAGGCATACACCTCGGGTG
>JAGVLJ010000065.1 GCA_020049855.1 Bacteroidia bacterium
AAAATTCTTATCGAAAACCTCAAGCACAATTGACTTATAGTTTTTGTATAATACGCAAAAGTACTTGTCCTCAAAATTTGTTGCAGCTAAGGTCTTGGCAATATTTGTCAATGTCAGATGAAAACACACACTCGGGAATGAGGTCAATTTCGATGCAGGCTTGGTCTATTGCTGTCCGAAAGCCACCGATGCCACAAAAAGGTCTATAAATTTTATTCTTTCCATTGTCAAAATGTTAGTTGGACAAAGTTAATATTTTGGTCTTTATGTACTTTCATTTTCTGTCAAAAGTTATCCAGTCTGTCTGTTGATGTAGGGTCGTCCTGCAATTGCGCCTAACGGCAGTTTGGGAATTAGAACCCGTTTACTTGTCCCCCGAAACAAATGCAAGTTATAAAAACGAATGATAAAGTAACCAAGTCAGCCCAAATTGCCTTTAGCCGCGGTTACCAGCAGTTATTCTGTCTTCTTCCTGTCAATAAGATATAGAGTAAAATAAGCAGCATAATAGTCTGCACGGTCGAAAATTTCCTGTCGCATGGTATATAGTAATATTTTGTCACCCCGAAGACGATATGTCTTGTTGTCAAATGCGTTAAATGACCTTTGTCCAAGAAAGCTCTTTACAGTAATGAGTGTGTCTGAGCGTAACCTAATTTTGGATTTACTTCGAGAAAAAATTCCTTGGTCTTCATATGAGTCACCAGTATGTAGCCAACTTGTATAAAGGTAAGTTGAGTCTGAATAAAGTGTCAATGAAATAGAAGAAAATCCGAATCGTCCTCCTGAATATTCTGCAATAACTTTTTTGTCTAACGCGTGTCTGTTCGTGTCTGAAAAATTACTGTCACCAAGATGTTGTGCAGAAGTGTCAATTGTTAATATAACTAAAAGAAACGAAATTATTGTCTGTGCGAGTGTCTTCATAATTGCTTGCAACTCGTTTATTCCGGCAAGTAAGTTACAAAAGTTTCTCTAAGCCAACCAAATTCAGAGGTATTTGTGCTACGAACAGGTGTTGAGTGTACAGACAGGTATAAACGTTTATACCCGTTTAAATTCGGGTTTATTTCAGAAATATCATTTCGTCATTCTCTGCTCGAAATGGAGTGGCAAAAAAAATCCCGTGAACTGTTGCACACGGGATTTTTTATTTATAAGTTATAGTTCACAGGTTATAAGTGGAGAAGGCAATAAACCACCATCCCTGATCCATGCACTCAATTAGGCATCAATTTTCGCATATTTGGCATTGGCTTCAATAAACTCCCTGCGCGGGGGTACTTCATCACCCATCAGCATAGAGAAAATGTGGTCGGCTTCGGCAGCACTTTCAAGTGTTACCTGCTTTAGGGTGCGGGTTTCAGGGTTCATGGTGGTACTCCACAATTGTTCGGCATTCATCTCTCCCAAACCTTTGTAGCGTTGTATGCCTACACTATCGGGATTTCCGCCTTTCGCCATGCGCATCACAGCGTCTTCGCGTTGGGCTTCGGTCCAGCAGTATTCTTCATCTTTTCCTTTTTTTACCAGATATAAGGGTGGCTGGGCAATGTAAATGTATCCAAACTCCAATAGTGCTTTCATGTACCGGAAAAACAGGGTAAGTATAAGTGTACGGATATGGCTTCCGTCCACATCGGCATCCGTCATGATAATTACTTTGTGGTAACGGAGCTTGGCTAAGTTTAGCGCTTTATCATCTTCAGGAGTACCAATGGTTACACCCAATGCTGTAAAAATATTCTTGATCTCTTCGTTCTCGTAAATTTTATGTTCAAGGGCTTTTTCTACGTTCAGAATTTTCCCTCTAAGCGGCAGGATTGCCTGATACGCGCGGTTACGTCCCTGTTTGGCAGTTCCACCGGCCGAGTCTCCCTCCACCAGGTACACTTCGCACAAACTTGGATCTGTTTCCGAGCAATCGGAAAGTTTACCGGGAAGTCCGCTTCCGCTCATGGCTCCCTTGCGTTGCACCATTTCGCGTGCTTTTCGGGCAGCATGGCGTGCGGTAGCGGCCAATATTACTTTGTTCACAATGGTTCTGGCTTCCTTTGGGTGCTCTTCAAGGTAATTACCCAATACATCGCCTACACATTGATCTACGGCTCCCATTACCTCGTTATTCCCTAATTTGGTTTTGGTTTGCCCTTCAAATTGCGGCTCCTGTACTTTAACTGAGATAACGCCTGTCATTCCCTCCCGAAAGTCTTCTCCACTTATTTCAAACTTTACATTTTTGAGCAAACCTTCTTTATCAGCATAACTTTTAAGTACACGTGTCAGGGCTCTTCTAAATCCTGCTACGTGCGTACCACCTTCAATGGTGTTTATATTGTTTACATACGAATGGAGATTTTCGGCATAACCGGTGTTATATTGAAAGGCAAGTTCAACCGGAACACCACCTTTTTCACCTTCTACATAAATGGGTTCCGGAATGAGTTTTTCGCGGGTTCCGTCTAAATAGGTTACAAACTCGCGCAGTCCTCCTTCGCTGTAATAATTTTCTGTGAGTACCTGAGCTCCTTCTTCCACCCGCTCATCAGTTAGGCTGATGCGAATACCCCGGTTTAGGTACGCCAGCTCACGCATACGTGCGGCCAGAGTATCAAATTTATATTCGGTATGAATGAAAATACTGGCATCGGGCATAAAGTGTATAATGGTTCCCCTTTTATCGCTAAGTCCTACTTCTTTTACATCGTACAGGGGTTTTCCGCAACTGTATTCCTGACGGTATTCTTTTCCATCGCGGTGCACGGATGCAATAAGGGTGGTGGAAAGTGCATTTACGCAACTTACGCCCACACCGTGCAACCCACCTGAAACTTTGTAGGTATCTTTATCAAATTTACCACCGGCATGCAGCACGGTCATCACCACTTCAAGGGCTGAACGGCCTTCTTTGGCGTGAATTCCTGTGGGAATACCCCGGCCATCATCTGTTACGGTGATGGAATTGTTTTTATGGATGATTACATCAATGTTTTTACAATATCCTGCAAGTGCTTCGTCAATGGAGTTATCTACTACCTCATAAACCAGGTGGTGCAATCCGCGAAAACCCACATCCCCAATATACATAGCCGGCCGTTTTCTAACGGCCTCCAAACCTTCCAGAACCTGAATGTTTTCTGCTGAATAATTACTTTTATCTCCTGCAATTTCTGTACTCATTTTTTAGTATTTGATTAGCGTGGTAAAGATAGGTTAAAACATGACCTGAACCCTTGTTTTTACAGGCGTTTTCACGCTGTTTTTATCCACACGCTTTTATCCGGCTGTGGGTATGTTTTCAGGATTTCGTAAGTGGGCAATCAGTTTATCAAACCATTGGGGGTAGTCAATTTCAAAACGCATAAAATTGTGTGTGTAGGGATGCTCAAAACCAAGCGTTTTAGCAATAAGTGCATGACCGGGTAAAGCCTGATAAGGTTCATTGCTCCATTCAGGAAGGTCGTACCTGAAATCGTTTAACAGCGGATGGCCGAGGTGACTCATGTGAAGACGTATTTGATGGGTGCGTCCTGTTTCAAGAATGCATTGAACCAGCGAAGCATGGTTGTATTTCTCCAAAACCTTATAGTTGGTAATAGTGATTTTTCCTTTGCGTATATTATCAGGATAAACCTGATACCGGTAATGGGCATCACTGTCGCGGCCCGTAAAGTTTCTTATTTTGCCCTCATCGTAAGGTAAGTTACCATGAATCATTGCGTGGTAAACACGCTCTGGTAATTTTTGCTTGAATTGTTTTGTAAGCGATTTATGCGCTTTGCCCAATTTGGCCACCACAACTAAACCGGCTGTTCCTTTATCAATGCGGTGTACAATCCCATTTGGAATCTCAATTTTTTGGCAGGTTGCCTCAAAATGATGTTTTAACCCGTGGAGTAATGAATGGTGATGATTCCCAAGACCGGGATGCATTACTAAACCTGCAGGTTTGTTTACCACAATTAAGGCGGCATCTTCATACACAATATCCAGATTCATCGGAACAGCCTCAATGCTTGCCTTCATGGTATAGGGGCTGTACAATACAATTTCATCTCCGGGTTGGGCAATATATTCTACCGGAACTGATTCTCCATTTACTGTTATTCGTCCGCGAGTAAAGTAGAAATTGAATCGTTGTACGTTGAATTTATGTATTCGGGTGCAAAGAAATTGTTCAAGCGAAGCTTGAGCCGGATTTCTGCCAATACGCAATCGGTAATGCTCATGTATGGATTCTTGTAACTCCATGACGTTTTCAAAGGTTAATTAAAGCAAGGGCAGGTTTCAGCTTAAGCTGGAACTTATTTGTTTAATGGGCGAAGTTAAGAAAATAGCGGAGCTTTTAATATATGCTCACTCACTTTGATTTCTCCCGTGGTTATTTTGTTGTAGTTTTTTAATTCATCACGTAAATAATGACGTAAAGGTGACAAAGTATCTTTTGCGAAAATACCACTGGCCTCAATTACTTTTTGTGCCACGTTGTATTGCGGCAGCATTTTTCCGTCATCAATCTTAATGCATACGCCTGTTTTTTCCTGTAAAAAAGAGAGGCAATAAATTCCTTCGGCTCCGGTTTTGCCCACCACCCGGCTGCCACAGTGTTGCATTAAATCAGTACAATAACGCTGCGAGCCTCCTACCATAAACGGGTAAGTACTGATAGCGCTAATAACCGTATCACAGGCTTTTTTCCGTTTCTCACCGAAACGCTGTGCCGATGCCATATTTTTATAAGCCAATGCTTGGTTGTAAATAGGAATAGAAAAGATAGGGGCTGAGCAGCCATCAACAGCCACACTCATCATTTCAGAAGGATATTCATACATTTCTTCGGCAACTTGCATAATAGCTTGCTGAAGCGGGTGTTCGGGGTTATTGTAGTCTTCCAAATCGGCCTTCATAAACTTAGCCATAGCCAGAAACCCCGAGTGCTTTCCCGAGCAATTGTTATGAATATGTTCAGGATTTTTATCCGCTTTATACAGTGCCTGAATATCTTTTTTTAGTGTAGGTAACTGTGGCCCACACCGCAGGAAACTTTTATCTAAACCAATTTTTTTAAGAATGGATTCGGCTACGCGCACATGCTCTGCTTCGCCATTATGCGAACCGCACATCAGGGCAATTTCTTCCAGCGTAAATCCAAAATGATCGGCTGCTCCGGATTCGATAAGGGGAATGACCTGAAAAAATTTGAGGGCTGAACGGGGATAACAAATTTGCTGAATATTTCCTTCGGAATAAGTAACCTTTCCCCGTTCGTTCACCACACAAATCACCCCACGGTGAAAGCTTTCCAACTCTCCGCCCCTGTATATTTCTACTAATATCGGATTTGCCTGCATATGTTTTTTGTTTCAATAAGGACGCAAAATTGAGTTTTTGAGAGGAAAAAGCAAATGAATAAAATACACAGACTGCCAACAATTTATTGCAGCGTATTTGAATTGTCTGGAACAACACTTACCTTGTATAGAATTCAGTAAACATGAATGCAGCCAAACTTCTTTTTGGGCACTTTTGGTTTTGTTGCCGATAGCGGAGGTTCCATAAGTCCGGCTCTGTAATGTGGGTTGAAGGTGGGCATATTGCTTGGGAAAACAGAGGAGAAAACTAAATAGTAATTTCACCTTTCCCTTCACGAATTAAGATTGCCTCTTCTCCCGTGCAATCAATTACGGTTGATGGAATGATTCCTCCCGCACCCCCATCAATTACTGCGGCCACCACGTTTTCGAATTTCTCATGTATTTCTTCTGCATCGGTGAGGTAATCTTCCTGCGAGTCGCTGCTGTGTATAGAAGTTGAAACCAGTGGATGGCCAAACTCTTCGAGCAGCAGTTGTACAATGCGGTTATCGGGTACACGGATACCAATTTCTTTTTTCTTCGAGTTTTTGAAAATCTTGGGCACGTTTCCGTTGGCTTTAAAGATGAAGGTGTAGGGTCCCGGCAGGCAACTGTTCACTAATCGGTAGATATTACGTTCAAAATAGGCCGTGTATTCCGAAATATGTTTGAGGTCTTTGCACAGCAGGGAGAAATTGGCTTTTTCAGATTTAATGCCTTTGATACGGCAAATTTGTTCAATGGCTTTGAGGTTGTGTGCATCGCAGGCAAAAGCATACACGGTATCGGTAGGAATAATAATCACTCCGTCTTTTTGCAGAATCTGAATGAGGCGGGCCAGTTCCCGCGGCTGTGGATTATCGGGATGAAGGGTGATGAGCATAACGGATGCAAAGATAAGCTATCGATTTTACTACATCACTACCGTGGAACACCGGGGGAGGTGCGATAAATTAGTTCGTTCGGGGTGTAGTATTTTTCCCACTGATAATTTTTTTTGACTGGACGTTTCTTAGAGGTAGAACATATTAAAGTAGGTAATCTCATAATGAAATAAAGGTTGGGAGTAATGTCAGTGTTCTTTGGATCATAATACAATGTTATCCGTGCCAGATATTCTTTTTCATCAGGTATTTTATTTTTGGCATCTAATTCATAAAGATAATAATCAACAATGGTGTTTTTTAAAGTGTCACCAAGCAAAATATCCTGAAAGGAAATAGGTTCAATTTTTATGTGAAAAATATTTGTATCGGACTCATACTTTATCACACAGGTATCGATTGTGTATTCATCCTTTTTGAAAATGATACTGACATGCCTGAAAGTATCTTTGGGGTATTTTTTCAATGATACTTCTGAGGTGTGATTATTTTATGGTTGTAGTCTCGCTTATAGAGCTGTCCTGAGCAAAACAATCTGCTATGCCATTAAAAAGTAATAAGAATAAGATTATGGATGCTTTAATCATAATGAGTCAAATCTAACAACAAAGCAGGGTTACAAAAATCAGCTTACTATTATGTTTATCACGCTGAGCGTAGTCGAAACGCGTCAAGCAAAATATTAACCAAGCACTTTTCTCACCAGTTCAGCTGCTTCTTTCAACTGAATGGCTGAATATACTTTCAATCCCGATTCGTCAATTAATTTTTTGGCTTCGGCCGCATTGGTTCCCTGCAAACGTACAATGATAGGAACAGGGATATTTCCAATATTGTTGTACGCATCAACTACGCCTTGAGCCACACGGTCGCACCGAACAATACCACCAAAAATATTGATGAGGATAGCTTTTACGTTCGGGTCTTTTAATATAATTCGGAATCCGGCTTCAACGGTAGTGGCATTGGCTCCTCCGCCTACATCAAGAAAGTTGGCCGGTTCGCCACCTGAAAGTTTAATGATGTCCATGGTAGCCATGGCCAGTCCGGCTCCATTCACCATGCAGCCTACGTTTCCGTCAAGCTTTACATAGTTCAGGTTATGTTCTCCGGCTTCTACTTCCGTAGGGTCTTCTTCACTGGTATCGCGCAGGGCAGCATAATCGGGGTGGCGCACCAGTCCGTTATCATCTAAAGATACTTTGGCATCTACCGCAATAATTTTATCATCCGATGTTTTGAGCACGGGATTAATCTCAAACATGGCCGAGTCGGTGCTTTCATAGGCTTTGTAAAGTGCCTGAACGAATTTCACCATTTGTTTATGTGCCTCACCGCTCAATCCAAGGTTAAAGGCAATTTTACGTGCCTGAAATGCTTGCAATCCAACACGTGGATCTACATGTTCTTTGTGAATGAGGTGAGGGGTAGTTTCAGCCACATGTTCTATATCCATTCCGCCTTCGGTAGAGTAGATGATCACATTTTTGCTTACTGTGCGGTCGAGCATTACACTCATGTAAAATTCTTTGGTTTGACTGGATCCCGGGTAATACACATCCTGTGCGATCAACACTTTGCTCACCAATTTCCCTTTTGGCCCTGTTTGAATGGTTACCAGCGTGCCGCCTAAAATATTAGATGCTATTTCTTTTGCTTTATCGGCATTTTTGGCAACTGCTACTCCACGTTGTTCTTTTCCCATGATGGTGCCTTTTCCGCGGCCACCGGCATGTATCTGTGCTTTTACAACTACGAAGTCGCTTCCAAACTGATCTTTCAGTTTTATAGCTGCCGCATGTGCCTGATTAGGGTTTTCGGCAACAATACCTTCCTGAATGGCAACGCCAAAAGATTTTAAAACCTGTTTTGCCTGATATTCGTGTAAATTCATTGTCTGCAGTTTTTTGCACAAAAATAAACCAATAGTCAGCAAAAGCAAATTTCCCTACCTTCGAAGCAATGATTGTGGGAAAAAACATTAGCAAACGTTATGGCAACCTACAAGTGTTGAAAGGTATTGACATCAATATCGGTCAGGCTACGGTTGTTTCCATTGTTGGAGCCTCGGGAGCCGGGAAAAGCACCCTGTTGCACATTCTTGGTACATTGGAAAAGGCAGATGAAGGTAATCTTAGCATTGCCGGAACAGAAATTAATACCTTAAATGGGAAAAAACTGGCCGCCTTCAGAAACAAACATATTGGTTTTGTATTTCAGTTTCACCAGTTGTTACCTGAGTTTACCGCAATAGAAAATATTTGTATGCCAGCTTTTATCGGGGGGCTTTCATTTAAAGAAGCCGAACGAAAAGCTGCACAACTGCTCGAGTTTCTCAATTTAAATGATAGGGCACAGCATAAGCCCTCCGAATTATCGGGCGGTGAGCAGCAGCGGGTAGCAGTGGCGCGCGCCTTAATCAATAATCCTTCGGTGGTATTTGCCGATGAGCCTTCCGGCAATCTGGATTCACATAATGCCGAAGAATTGCATAAGCTCTTTTTTCGACTACGTGATCATTTCAAACAAACTTTTATCATAGTAACACACAACGAAACCCTCGCGAATCAGGCTGACAGAAAGCTCGTAATGAGTGATGGGAAAATAATATAGCTTGCTTTGCAACTATTTTTTACTTAGCTTCGTCATTAGTGTAAGTAAACTCTTACACGTTGGATGAATGATGAAAAAAGCTTATCTTTTTTTATTCGGTCTGTTTTGCTTCATAGGTTTTTATTCCTATGCACAACCTATAAATGATTCTTGTGCGAAAGCAGATGTCATAATCATTCCAAATGCCGGATTCGGGCTTGGTACTTTTGTGTCAACAAAAGTGCCTCTCGATTTTGCTTCGCGTGAAGCAGGAGAATCGTTTGACCCGTTGCTGTTGAATGCCGGTATGGGTCGAAAAAGTGTGTGGTATAAATTTTCAATTGCCACAGCACGTACCGTTACAGTTCAATTAAGGCAACGGGATACCATGATTGCTCAGAATGCAGCCGGTTTTGCCGTTTATTATTCAGGAGTTACCAAACCTTTACCCAATATCGGGATGCTTAGTAAGCGCTTACCCACCATTAGTAAGTTTGGAAGTTCGGCTGCTGCATGTCTGCAACCGGGGGATTATTTAATTCAGGTATGCGCCCGGCTTAACGTAACAGATACCATCTGGCTTGAATTGGATGTGGCCGCTTCTCAGGTTTCGCTATACGATAATAAGGTTAATGCGTATGATTTCGGAGTGATGAAGGATAACAAAGACCTCACTTTTAATGTAGGATGTTTAAGCATAGAGGGTTCCGAAGAATTCTTTCCGCTGTTAGGTAGTAGGATGAATGATTATACTCAAACAGCCTGGTTTGTTTTAAAAACAGACAATTTCGTGGAGCATCTGGCTTTTCGCATGTACATGACCGGCTCGTTCACATTTGCTGATTCCACATTTTGGGCTTATCGCATTTATAAAGGAGATGCCCGTAGTGGAAGTTTAACGCTGCTTGATTCTTCCCTGTATTTTATCAATCAGAGTTGGGGTAGCCTGGCAGACTTTATCCGTAAGCCCTGCCAGGTGGAAGCAAATACGTATTACTCTATTCAGTTTATTTTTAACAAGAAGGATGAGTATCCGGTATTGCTCCGGCTTTTTGAAACAGGAGAACAAGCAGGTAAGGCAGCTTACCCGCCAATGCTTCCTTCAGCCTACCGGTATGGTGTACTGGCCAATGGTGTAACTAAAACATCAAATGATTATCTGGCTTGTAACACCAAAACATCGTTAAACCAATGCGGAACTAATGTGCCTGCATTGCTGATGGATTCTGTTTTAAGACGTTCATATAATTACCTAACAAAGAAATATGATACCATTTATGACAAAGATACGTTTGATCTGAATTCATGGGTAACATTTGAAGTTCCTCAAAGCGGACGTATCAAGTTTGATTTTACTACTACATTTTGCGGCTATGGAAGCTCCCCAAGGATTATCCGCTTGTTTTCAGGAGATGTGACGGTTGATTGTAATCTGCCTTTTGTTAAACAGGTAAAGGATTATATGACCATGTGTATTGAGCCAGGAAAATACAGTGTTCAGATTATTGAAAAATCATATACTTCAACAAACAGCGATTGTTATTATAATGCTGCAGGAGCTTCTTTGAAGGTGAGCGTGCAGCTAACGTATACTCCCCAGCAACCGGCAGCAACCAATGATAAGCCAGCCATAGCAGATGATCTTGGTGACATAACCGCATTAATGAATAGCGGGGCTACCAAGAATACAGTGTACTATTCTGTTGGAAATACACCTGATAGCTTTGTTATAGCCGGTCAAAAAATGTCAGACCGTGTGTTGTTTACTCAATTCCATATCTCACAATCCATGCAACTGGGAGTGGATATTCTAACAAAAAGCGGTACGGCTAAAATGGACACTTTTTACCTTCTTAAAGGAAGAGCAACTACTGATTCACTTACAAAAATACCTAATGAGTATGGCACATTTTGGAAGTTATGGTCCGGGCGTTTCACATCAAGTTGCCTGGAGTTGGATACAGGCTGGTATACAATGATAGCTCAAAAAAAACTAAGTGAGTGTGATATTAATGTATATTCAGTAGGATATAAACTCAATAAATTAAATTATGGTAGTCAACCCCGTTATAACAGGCCGTATAAAGCATATGTTTTTAATAACGGAAATCCAATGGAGTGGACTGCCAATACGGGAACGCCCACTTATCCTAAAACACGCAATATTTATCAGACGCCTCTACATTATTTTGGTTGTTCAGTTGATACCCCCTTTATCATTCAACCCAATTGTGTATCTCCTTATCCATGGCAACCCTTTAATCCGGTTTATGTTAACTATTATGTGGTTAAAATAAAAAATAATGGTACCATGCTTAAGTTCAGGACCAACCTGGAAGAGAAATATAGCTATCCTTATGGCGAGTATTCTGTTTTCCCCTATCAGATGTTGTTTAAAACGGATGTGCGCCTTGATTCAATGGCTTTATTGGATTCATCAAAAATGATTACAACTTGTGTCGGTCGTAACACGTATTGTAACCTGGATTCAGGCACTTACACATTGATGCTTTTCGGTCAGTATTATGACTTCCGGGTTATTTATGCTGTTGTAGATAAAATGTACCCCTCTGTTTCTGACTATGCCATCAATGCAAACGATATTGGATATGTCCCGTATGATAATGTAGAAAGAAAATCATCTCCCGATTTTTTCTCCTGCGCCACGGGTGCATTCGTGACTGATCCGGTGGGTGCTTACCAGGGACAAAATAATGTTTTGCCTTCCGGTCAGGCCAATTATGTGCACCAGGATCAAAACGTAGGGAAAAACCTGTGGTATACATTTACAGCAGCAGGTACAGGTACCATCACCATCAATTCGTATCCATATTCATATCCCAACGCTTACCGGCATCACCGCATCAACATATATAAATCTGATGAGCCCTCAGGAATGCCGTTTGCCCAGCTTAAAACGCTCAGTCGGGTTGATTCAACTATAGGCCCACTAACGTGGATAGGAGCCTCAGATTATAATCAGCCCTTCACTGAATCTTTTGTGAAAGATGGATGTGATACCGTGAGGTATTACGTTATTATTACAGATTATCCTCCGTTCAAAGAAAATTATCAGGTGGAGATAGGGGTGAAGTTTGCCGGAATTGGTTTCCCTCTGGGGGGCGACCTTTGTTCCAATGCTATTGCCTTTGGCTTATCTACTCCAAGTACGGCTACTGCATCAGCCATTGTAAATTGTCACAGCCTCGGGGAAGGCTTTGGGGAAGATGGCTCCAATATGGGCTGTTTAGGTAATCCATCAGGAATGAAAACAACCTGGTTTAAATTTACCTATTCAGGTACGCAAAAAATTGACCTCACCTTTGAACTTCAGAATAATACCAGTGTTTCCGGAACACAAATAAAATACAGGATTCTGTATGGCAGTTGCAACAGTATGACCCCCGGCCCCTGTGTGGGAAGTGGACTTTCATCTTTTAAACTTGACTGCATGGCCCCTGGCGATTATTATATTCAGGTTTCAACTCCCTTACAAGCAACAGGGAATATTACGCTAAAAGCTGTTGCCACCAATACGGTGTATCCTGTATGCAAACCATTTGACCTGAGTATGCCCTTTGCATATTTTTATCCCTCAGGAGGGTGCAGTTCATCTCAAATTACATTTACCAATCTTTCATCACAAGGTAAAAATATTAAGTACAAATGGGACTTTGGAAATGGGGTTGGCAGCACAGATAAAACACCGGTCATTACCTTTCAGCAAAAGTATGCTACAGATACCTTTCAGGTAAAATTACTGGTGACGGACACGATTCTGAATAAAAAGGACTCTACTACCATTCCGGTATATGTGTTTTATAATTCCATTTGGGTAGATGCCGGAAAGGATACTGCGGTAACCTGCAGCCAGATTTATATTGGCCTCAAAGCAACCACCAATTATGCAACTCCCGTGTTTGAATGGACTCCGGCCAACTTACTTGATAATGCGTTTAAGGCAAACCCAAATGTGCTAATAGCCGGAAACGGGTTCTTCAAAGTGAAAATGATTGCTGAGAATTGCACGTTGGTAGATTCCATGAAAATGTCGGTGAGTGCGCTTGATCAAATCAAGGGCGATTCAGTGATGAAGTGTGATGGTGGCCCTATCTTATTGGTAGCCCCACCGGGTTATACAAGTTATTATTGGTCAACTGGACAGTACGGATCAGCAATTAACATTTATCAAACCGGATCGTATTCAGTAAGGTTGCAAAAAGGAGGTTGCATTGCTTACGACACCATTCTGGTTACCGGGAATAATCCGGTAAGTGTTACATTAGGTAAGGACACTTCTCTGTGTTCAGGAGAATTGGTTTCCCTTTCGGTTCCATATAAAAATGTAATCTGGTCAACAGGAGCAACCGATTCATTGATCACAGTAAATCAGTCAGGGAACTACTGGGTAAAAGTAACATCGGGTCCATGCGTGGTATTTGATACCGTAACAATAACGAAAAATAACCTGCAGGTGGAGTTGGGAACTGATACTTCCTTTTGTGCAGGCGATAGTGTTATACTTAAACCGCAAATTAGCGGCATTGCACAGAATTACCTCTGGTCTACCGGATCCGGTGATTCAATGTTGTTGGTTAAAGCATCTGATTTATATAAACTGAAAGTAAAACAAGGACGGTGTGAAGATAACGATTCTGTTCAGGTTACAGTAAAATTACTTCCGGTTGTTTCTTTGCCGGCTGATACAACCTTTTGCGGAGACTTTGTTTTAATTCTCAAACCAGATAAAACTTTCGATCAATACCTCTGGTCAACGGGAGCAACAGGTTCATCCGTATCTGTAAAGGATTCGGGAGTTTATTGGTTACGTGGAGTAATCAATAATTGTTCTGCAACAGACTCAATCTTTATCGCAAAGAAAAGCAGGTCAATGGCGAATATAGGTGAAGATACTTCGTTTTGCGGAGACTTTATTTTAAAGATAGATGCCGGTGAAGGTAAATCTTATCTCTGGTTTCCATCAGGTGAGCAATCACGCGAGGTTTACGTTCACAATTTTCAATCTTATTCTCTCACCAAGATCGACACAAACGGATGTGTAGTTTCTGATACCATCAGCATTTCAGAAGTTTGTGAACCAACTATTTTTGTACCGAATGCTTTTACTCCCAATGCCAACGGATTGAATGAATATTTTAAAGCCACAGTAACAGATATGGTGGAGTTAAAGATGTATATTTTTGATCGCTGGGGTGAATTACTTTTTTATACAAATGATGTAAACAAGGGATGGGATGGTACCTATAATGGCAAGCCGGTGCAACAGGATGTTTACTCATGGATTATATACTCAAAGGGGAAAACGAAAGGATCACGCAGAACTTTGTATGGTACCGTAAATTTACTACGCTAAACTTACCCCTGCATTGCTTTTTCCAACAGTACCAAGTATTCGTTCTGCGGTATCTCAATAGCGCCCATGGTTTGCAAATGAGGGGTAATATATTGGGTATCGAGTAATTGAAAACGGTTTGCCTTCATCCATTCAACCAAATGCACCAGTGCTACTTTTGAGGCATCGCGTTCAGTGTGAAACATGGACTCACCAAAAAAGGCTCGGCCAAGAGCCACACCATATAAACCGCCCACCAGTTCCTGCCGCCTGTTGCGTGTTTCAAAGCTAAAAGCATTTCCTATATGAAACAATTCGGTATAACATTGAATAATTTCTTCCGATATCCAGGTTCCTGCTCTGTTGGCACACTGGCGTATTACTTCTTCAAAACTTTGGTTAATAGTTACCTGAAATTTGCCCGAGCGCAAGGTTTGATTTAGCGACTTACTTATTTTTAATTGCTGCAAAGGAATAATGCCCCGCATTTCTGGTTCATACCAATAGATACGATGGTCTTCTTCGGGGTGAGCCATTGGAAAAATTCCAATAGAATAGCCATAAAGTACTTTTTCGGGATGAAGCATTTTAGTTTCCGTTTTTCTTCATCAAATTTCATTGCCACTAATTGTCGTAGCCTAAATTTGGCGACAACCATTTCTCTACGTAATCAATACTTTCATTTTTACGTTGGGCATAGTTTTCCACCTGGTCTTTTTGGATTTTTCCTACGGCAAAATACTTGCTTTCAGGATGGGAGAAGTAGAATCCACTTACGGAAGCGGCAGGATACATAGCAAAATTTTCAGTAAGTATAATGCCGGCATTTTTTTCTGCTTCCAGTAAGTTAAACAACTTTCTTTTTTCGGTATGGTCGGGGCAAGCCGGATAACCCGGTGCCGGACGAATACCCTGATATTTTTCTTTTATCAGTTCATCATTACTTAGTTGCTCGTCTTTAGCATATCCCCAATACTCTTTACGTACCATTTCATGCATTTTTTCAGCTAATGCCTCTGCAAGTCGGTCGGCAATGGATTTAATCATAATGCTATGGTAGTCGTCATGATCTTTTTCATATTGCTCAATCAATTTCTCAATGCCAATGCCTGTTGTAACTGCAAAACCTCCTAAATAATCTTGTTTATCCGATTTAACCGGAGCTATAAAATCAGCTAGGCATAAATAAGGTTGATCAGCTGCTTTTTCATTTTGCTGGCGAAGAAAGTTAAAGGTGAGTCCGTTGGTAAGTACCACATCATTCCCATTGCTGTTGGCCGGCCAAAAACCTATTACGGCTTTTGCCTGCAACAGTTTTTTATGGATTACTTCATCCAGCATTTTGTTGGCATCGTCAAATAGTTTTTTTGCTTCGCTACCTATTATTTTATCATCAAAAATAGTGGGGTATTTACCTGTCAGTTCCCAGGTGAGAAAAAATGGTGTCCAGTCAATATGTGCGCGTAATTCTTCCAGCGGAAAATTATCAAATACCTTAATTCCGGAAAAAGCAGGGGTGCTTGGTTTGAAAGAGGCCCAATCAATTTTTAATTTACACGCATCTGCTTTTTCAAGAGAGACGAAGTTTTTTTCTTTTTTTCTTTTTTTATAATCTATACGAAACTGTTCATATTCAGCTTTGAATTTTTTCTCAGTTTCAGATCTGTTTTCTGGGCTTATAAGTGATTGCGCTACCGGAACACTTTTGCTTGCATCTAACACATGCACCACAGGACCTGAGTAAACGGGGTCAATTTTTACAGCGGTGTGAGCACGGGAAGTAGTAGCACCGCCAATAAGCAATGGGAGTTTTAAGCCCAGGCGTTCCATTTCTTTGGCCATGTGTACCATTTCATCAAGTGATGGGGTGATTAATCCGCTTAAGCCAATTACATCTGCATGATGTTTTTGTGCCGCTTCCAGAATTTTTTCGGCCGGAACCATTACACCCAAATCAATAATTTCAAAATTATTACAGGCCAGTACCACACCCACTATATTTTTTCCTATATCATGTACATCACCTTTTACCGTAGCAAGTAAAATGGTTCCCTGATTGGTTGACAAATTTCCATTTTTTCGTTTCTCTTCCTCCATGTATGGCATAAGGTAAGCAACCGCTTTCTTCATTACACGTGCACTTTTTACCACCTGTGGCAAAAACATTTTCCCTTGCCCAAACAGGTCGCCTACAATATTCATCCCGCTCATTAGGGGGCCTTCAATTACTTCGAGCGGTTTTGGGTATTTTTGCCGGGCTTCTTCGGTATCAGCATCAATAAATTCAACTATACCTTTTACTAATGCATGGCTTAATCTTTCTTCCACACTAGCCTTGCGCCACTCTTCATCAATGGCTTTTTCTTTACCTTTCCCTTTTACTTTTTCGGCATATGTAAGTAAACGTTCCGTAGCATCATCTCTTCGGTCAAGCAATACATCTTCTACGTATTCCAGTAATTCTTTATCTATTTCATCATATACTTCCAACTGTGATGGATTGACTATTCCCATATCCATTCCATGTTTGATTCCATGGTATAAGAAAGCAGCGTGCATGGCCTCCCGTACTTTATCATTTCCTCTGAACGAAAATGAGACATTTGACACTCCTCCGCTTACTTTGGCTCCTGGTAAATTTTCTTTGATCCATTTAGTACCGTTAAAAAAATCGATCGCATTCTTTCGATGTTCTTCCATTCCGGTAGCTACGGGAAAAATATTTGGATCAAAAATAATATCTCCGGCTGGGAAGTGTACTTTTTGTGTTAGAATTTTATATGCACGTTGGGCAATTTCAATTCTCCGTTCCAGATTATCGGCTTGGCCTTTTTCGTCAAAAAGCATCACAATAACTGCGGCACCAAAATTTTTAACTGTTTTTGCCTGATGAATAAATTCGTCTTCTCCTCCTTTAAGAGATATGGAATTAACCACACATTTTCCCTGCACACATTTTAGTCCGGCCTCTATAATTTCCCACCTCGAAGAATCAATCATTACGGGCACTCGCGAGATATCTGGTTCTGACGCAATAAGGTGAAGGAACTTAACCATTGACTCAACCCCATCAATCATTCCTTCATCCATATTAATGTCGATGATCTGTGCACCTCCCTGAACCTGATCTCTTGCTACCTCTAAGGCCGTTTCAAACCGACCTTCCTTTATTAGTTTAAGAAATTTTTTAGAACCTGTAACATTTGTACGTTCTCCAATGTTAATAAAATTACTTCCCGGGAAGATGATCAGTGGTTCAAGGCCGCTTAATTTTAGAGTATAATCTGTTGTTGTTTGCCCCATTATTATTTCAGATTTGATAGTTTTTGTTGTAATTCTTCAGGGTTAAAAGGTTTCGTAACAAAATCGTTTATCCCGCTATCCTTTGCCTGAAGTTTCATTTCGTCAGATGAATCGGCCGTTAATGCAAAAATATGTACAGCTTCATCAAATGTTCTGATTTGTTTTGCGGCTTCTGTCCCATTCATTAATGGCATAAACATATCCATCAGAATCACATCGTATTTTTTTTCTTTTGCTTTGTCAACAGCCTCTTGTCCGTTTCGTGCAATATCGCAGGTAATACCCCATCGTTGCAAAAATTTACTTACCACAATAATATTCATTGCGTCATCTTCGGCCAATAAAACGTGTAACATGGTTAGGTTGGATATTAAAGTCATGAAATCAGGTTTGTGCGGTTAGTCCTATTTGATGGGGCTTATATTTTTGAGCTATCTCAGCAATGGCTTTAATGTGCTCAGGTGTAGTGCCACAACACCCACCTAATATATTTACCAAGCCTTCTTTGCAAAATTCTTCAACCTGTGCTGCCATTTCCGATGCTGTTTGGTCATATTGCCCGAATTCATTAGGTAATCCTGCATTGGGGTAAGCACTTACAAAGAATGGAGATTTATACGCCAAAACCTGCAGGTAAGGCCGCAGTGCAGCTGCACCCAAAGCACAATTTAATCCGATACTGAGCAATGGCATATGCTGCACAGAAATAAGAAAGGCTTCGGTGGTTTGTCCCGATAGCGTTCTTCCGGATGCATCAGTAATGGTTCCTGAAATCATTACCGGGTAATTTTTACCAATTTGATCAAAATACTGTTGTGCAGCAAAAAGAGCGGCCTTTGCATTTAATGTATCGGTGATGGTTTCAATTAATAAAATATCAACTCCGCCTTCAATCAAAGCTTTTACCTGTAGAGCGAAGGCATCCACCAATTCATCAAATGTTATTGCCCTGAATCCAGGGTCATTTACATTGGGAGACATCGATGCTAGTTTAGTTGTAGGCCCCATAGAGCCAGCAACAAAGCGGGGCTTGTGCGGATTCATTTTAGTAAACACATCGGCAACTTCACGGGCAATTTTAGCCGATTGGAAATTAATTTGATAAACCCAATCGGCTCCTAAATGATAATCGGATTGTGCAATTACAGTTCCGCTGAAAGTATTGGTTTCAATTATGTCGGCTCCTGCTTCGAGATATAAACGGTGAATTTCTTTAATAACATCAGGACGGGTAATGGATAGCAGGTCATTATTTCCTTTAAGTGGATGGGCATGATTTGCCAACGCCTCATTTCTGAAATCTTTTTCTTCCAGCTTGTGCCTTTGAATCATGGTGCCCATAGCACCGTCAAGCACTAAAATACGCTCCTTTAATATATCTCTAATATTGGTCATTTTGCGCTACTATTATTTATTGCTGGAGGGTAGGAATTGGTGAATTTACCTTTTCAATTTTAATGTTCGATTATTGGATCATTTTTTTTGATTGCCTGTATTCAGTCCTAATTTCATTCCCTCTTTTTTAAGCTTGCAAATATAGGGCAATTAGGTACACCATAGAGTATGGTAGTAATAGGTTTTGCTTACCGAATCAAACATTAGGTTGTTTATCCAGATGGAATAAAGTTTATTTCATTTTAGGAAATATTAGCCTAAAATGGGCTGGTTTAATTTTGACTTAATTTTTAATATTCTTATATCCAATAGTATAAATATTAGGAATAGTTGTTTCTAATTAACAAATGCAGACAGATAGGTTTTTCATAGTTTAGTTAGCCCCGAAGATGTGTAAACACTTCGGGGTTTCTTTTTACACTCATGTTAATAGTACATTAGATTACAACCTCTGAGGTCACTGTTATCTAATCGTCCTAAAACTTCAAATGAATCATCCGGATGTATTTTTCCAATATCGGCTGTAGCCAGAAAAGCACAACTTGAAATATTGGCAAGGTCAATAATATTGAGTGCTCCGTTTTTCAATTTGGGAAGGATACAAAATGGGTCATTTATGTCGCGAACTAAAACTTTCATTTGGGGGGGGGTAAAAAAAGATGTTCCGCCATTCAAGGTGTAGGCTTGACTAAGCAATTCGGTCATACCGTACTCTGAAATAATACCTGAGGGCGCCAGTTTATCTTGTAGTTTAGCATGCAGTTCTTCTCGGGTAATTTCCTTTCTTCGCCCTTTCATTCCGCCAGTTTCAAGAATTACCGATTGAGCAAGGTTCAGCCTATGATGTTCACACAAATGCAACAAAGCAAAACTTACTCCTGCAAGAAGGAGCCTTCTATTTGCCATTTTTGCTTCATTATCTAACTGTTCAATTTTTTTTGCAGTTGTTTCGTTTAACTCAGCAAAACCGCTTAGCGGGTGTTTGCTTGCCTGTATTAATTCGTTCATCATATACACAAGAGAACTCGAATCGCGTTCGGTATAAGATGGAAGGAGCGCAATAATGATATACTCTTCGGGTTCTCCAAGGAATTGATTAAAGCACCGGGTGAAACTTTTTTTGTAAATAGACAATTGTTCTACAAAGTGTTTACTTACAATAGTTTGTGTTGTGCCGCTGCTGGTAAACACTACCTCCGGTAAAAAGTTGCCGGTTTTTACGGGATGCTGCTTAAAAAATTCAATCGGTAGGAAAGGAATATCTTCTAATCGGGTAATTTTGTCTGGATTAATATGCAATGTATCTACAAATTCACGGTATATCATATTCTCTTTTGCCTGATACCTGAATAGGGAAAGAGCTGTTTCACGGAAGTCCCAGTTACTTTCGCTGAGAAAAGCATGAATAAATTTTTCCTTACTAAACATTAACTTTGCAAAAGTAAATGAAACCATTCACGTATTTATTTTTTCTGCAGGCTATTATTTTCTTTAGTTCGTGTAATGATCCGGAATTGTTACAGGTTGTTCCTGAAATAAAATACAAATCAGTAGAAAAGATTCCAAATAGCCTCGGGCGGGATTCTCTTATACGACTCACCTTTTCTTATCTTGATGGGGATGGAGATCTGGGGATATCGGCCTCCGATACTATGCCGCCATTTAATTATAGCCCGTATAATAAGTTTTATAATAACATTTTTATAGATTATTATGAGCAAAAGGGAAACACTTTTGTTCCGGTTACCATTCCTTTTACGCGGGATACGGTAAGATTTTTATATCGAATGGATGTACTTACCCCTGATGGGAAAAATAAGGCGATAAGAGGTGATATTTCTATTTTATTAGATTTAACTCCATACGATGTAAAACCGCAAATGATTAAGTTTGGGATTCAAATAGCTGACAGGCAATTGCATTTAAGCAATTGGGTGGAGACACCAGCAATTTTAATGAATTTTTAACAAGACT
The DNA here is from genome assembly GCA_020049855.1 of Bacteroidia bacterium. Taxonomy (GTDB): domain Bacteria; phylum Bacteroidota; class Bacteroidia; order UKL13-3; family UKL13-3; genus JAGPCK01. The sequence continues at coordinate 20,856 of JAGVLJ010000065.1, forward strand.
TACTTAAAAATCCTCCTCATCTTCCTCGTCATCCTCTTCAACAAAATTATCTTCCTCTTCAAATGAATCTTCTAGCTTTACTTCTTCATCCAAATCTACTTCAGCATCCTCATCCAAATCCAACACTTCATCCTCATCTAAATCGAGATCATCTTCATCATCATCCGGTGAAAAGAAGTTTTTCTTCACATACTTTGTTTCCTTCTGATTCCCGCTCACAGGTTTCAGTGACGACTTCTTTTTTAAGACGTCTTTTTCTTCTTTGGGTGTTTTATTAGCCTTTTTCATCGCTGTTGAAAAATCGATGCTTTTTCAAATTTAAGATTTTTAATTTTCAAAAGTCAACCTATTAAAGATTTTTTTTAATGAAGCGAAAATAATAAAGCTGAGTTTAAAAATCCAAATACATTTCAAATCATCAATTTTTGCCACCATCTTAAACGTGTTTTCAGGTGTATTTACAATGTCAGAAATATGCGGGATATACCCACCTATCAAGCACAATCTAACAGGTATTTGTGTGCCCGGAAAAATTCAAATACTCTTTCGGGTCGTTCAGCACAATCCTAAGTGGGTCAGTTTTAATTTTCAACATTTATCTGGGTCAGTACCTCTATTCTTACATTATGAAAAAGTAAAGTGTAAATTTAAATGATGAGATAAACTCCTGTTTTGAAGCAGCTAAATGATGAGCCACTTTTATTCCCGTTTTCAATTCAGATGCAGCTCAGTCATTAGTTCTATGCACAAGAATGTTCTTCCAAAAAAATTCGGTGTATTGTTCAACGGGAAACCTATTACTCGTATTTCTTTGTCACTACGTTTTGTATTTATTTATTCTAATATGTGCTACTACGGGTTAATTCAACAATATGGCTGCGTGCAATACCTGAAAAAAAAGATGATATTTATCAACTATACCTTTCCGTAAAAGTGGCTCTGGGATAAGTTCATTTTCAGCATCAGAAATCTGTGATCATGTGGTAAATGAAGTAGGTAGGACGAATTAAAATCTGTTTTTATCATCGTTCAATTATACAATTTTGGTACCGCTATGGGGGATGTTTTTTAGAATAATTCTATATAATGTTTCGGGCATAGGCAGCAAACTTTTTAGGAATGTTATATATTTACCGCCAAACTAAAATATACTATTTTGAAAATAGGTGTTCTTAAAGAAAGTAGGGAGGGGGAGAACAGGGTTGCTCTAACCCCTTCAGTTGTTCAAAGTTTGTTAAAAGCGGGCTTTGATGTAACAATTGAATCAGGTTCCGGATTAAATTCATCTTACTCTGATGAGTCGTATGAGAAAGCAGGGGCTAGTATTAAATTTTCTAAGGCAGATTTGCTTGCTGAGGTTGATTTAACCATTAAGGTAAATATTCCCACCGATGCTGAGATTAGCGGGATAAAGGAAGGATCTTCTCTTATATCCTTTATTTATGGGGCTATGAATCCGGGTATGGTTCAGTCACTCAATAATCGCAGGGTCTCGGTTTTTGCAATGGATGCCATACCCCGGATTTCACGTGCACAAAACATGGATGCATTAAGTTCGCAAAGCAATCTGGCAGGATACAAAGCGGTGATTATGGGAGCTAATGCTATGGGGAAAATATTTCCATTGATGATGACAGCCGCAGGAACTATTACTCCTTCCAGAGTGCTAATATTTGGTGCAGGTGTGGCCGGACTTCAGGCTATTGCTACTGCCAAACGGTTAGGCGCAATTGTAGAGGTTACCGATGTTCGTCCGGAAACCAAAGAACAGGTGGAATCACTGGGAGGCAAATTTATTGAGGTAAAATCTGATGATGCAGTAAAAGTTGAAGGTGGATATGCCAAGGAGGTTTCGGCTGAGTACCTTCAGAAACAAAAGGAGGCGGTAAACAAATCTTTATTTCAAGCCGATTTGGTGATTACAACCGCGTTGGTAATGGGTCGGAAAGCCCCTGTGCTTATTACAGAAGAACAAGTGAAACAAATGAAGCTGGGGGCAGTAATTGTTGATATGGCCATTGAACAAGGTGGGAATTGTGAAGCGAGCGAATTAGGGAAAACAGTGGTGAAACATGGGGTAAAAATTATTGGGCAGGCCAATTTACCCAGCACGCTGGCCACTAATGCAAGCGAACTATATGCAAAAAATGTCTACAATTTACTCATGCACTTGGCAACCAAAGATGGATTTAAATGGGAGTTGGAAGAAGAGATTACTAAAGGAACTCTCCTTACCCATCAAGGGCAAATCTTAAATCATATGGTTAAACAGGTTTTATCTCAATCAGTAAATTAAGTAAGTACAATATGGAAGCAACACTAGGATTTATAACTGACAATCTTCAACTCATTTACCTAATTATCTTAATGATTTTTGTAGGTATTGAACTCATATCTCACGTACCATCCGTTTTACATACGCCTCTGATGAGCGGTGCCAATGCCATACATGGAGTAGTAATTATCGGGTCTATCATTGTTATGGGACAGGCCAGCGATACTTTATCGTTACTGTTAGGCTTTTTTGCCGTAGTGCTTGGGACACTAAATGTGGTAGGTGGATTTGTAGTAACCGACCGAATGCTCGAGATGTTTAAGAAGAAAAAGTGATACTGTAACTAACTGATATAAAAAATTACATGCAACAACATATATTACAAGTTATCTACCTTATTGGTTCGGTAACCTTTATAGGCGGGTTAAAATACCTTGGTAATCCAGCTACAGCAAGAAAAGGGAATCTTATTGCTGCTTTCGGTATGATTATTTCTATTTTCGGAACCATTTTTCTTTACACTAATCATGAAGGGGAACACTTAGTTAACTTAGGGTTCATTTTCGGTGGGCTAACAGTTGGAACCATTATTGGTTGGATGGCTGCGAAAAAAGTTCAAATGACTGCCATGCCCGAAATGGTGAGCCTATTTAATGGGATGGGCGGGGCTTGTGCCATGCTCATTTCAGTTATTGAGTTCAATCACCTCACCAAAGGTGTAACCGGAGTTGCTGAATTGCCAACAGGAGAAATGATTACCATTATCATTGGAATGGTAATCGGTTCGGTTTCGTTTGCCGGAAGTATAATTGCCTGGGGCAAACTAAGCGGGAGGGTAAAGGATAAAAGTTTTTCTTTTCAGCAATTTATTAATATCGGATTATTATTAGTTATTCTCTTTTTTGCGTACCAAACCGTTTTTGTTTCTTCTGAAGAATTTACTGAAACATTTTATTTGGTACTTGGTCTTTCCTTGCTTTACGGGGTATTGTTTGTACTTCCAATTGGCGGAGCCGATATGCCTGTTGTTATTTCCTTACTTAATTCATTTACCGGAGTAGCCGCTGCTTGTGGCGGATTTTTATACGACAATAAAGTGATGTTGGTAGGAGGTATTCTGGTAGGTTCGGCAGGAACTCTACTTACCATAGTTATGTGCAAGGCCATGAACCGTTCATTAGTAAATGTACTTATCGGAAACTTTGGCGGAGGGAATGTTACTGCTGCCGGAGCAGGCACTGCTATTGTTGGCACTATTAAAGAGGTTAAGGCAGCCGATGCCGCTATTTTAATGAAATATGCCAAAAAAGTGGTGATTGTTCCCGGATATGGTTTAGCTGTTGCCCAGGCTCAGCACGTGGTACATGAATTAGAAACCCTGTTGGAGAGTGAAGGAGTAGAAGTGAAATATGCTATTCATCCGGTAGCCGGACGTATGCCCGGACATATGAATGTGTTGCTGGCTGAGAGTAACGTAAGCTACGATAAGTTGGTGGAAATGGATGAAATTAATCCTGAATTTAATACTACCGATGTGGTGTTGGTAGTGGGTGCAAATGACGTAGTGAATCCGGCTGCTAAAACCGACCCTTCATCACCGATTTACGGAATGCCGATTCTGGAGGTAGAAAATGCACAAAACATTATTGTAAATAAACGAAGTATGAAAGCAGGATATGCCGGTATTGAAAATGAGTTGTTTTATCGCCCTAAAACAAGTATGCTGTTTGGAGATGCAAAAAAGGCTCTCACCGAATTGGTGAGCGAAATCAAAAATTTAGGGTAAGTTTTTGATTTTTTTGGAAGAATAGCTAACTTAGGGACTTGGTAAATTAATTATGCAGGCCATTATTTTTTACCTAACTTATCCATTTATTTTACTGGTGGCTTATATGCCGTTTCCGCTGTTTTACGCTTTTTCCGATTTATTCTATCTTATACTTTACATATTGGTAGGCTATCGTATAAAAGTTGTAAGAGAAAATCTTAGAAATTCTTTCCCCGAGAAAACAACTGAACAGCTAAAACAAATTGAGCGCAAATATTACCGATACCTGTGTGATTTAATGTTGGAAACCCTTCGAACAATTAGTATGACCGAGAAGGATTACGCCAAACGAGTAATAATGCATGATACTGAATTGATGCAAAAACTCTATTCCGAGCGCGGAAGTGTAGTGCTTGTAATGGGTCATTATGGTAACTGGGAATGGACAGGCCCAAGCATCGCATTAAATACCCCCTTTCAACTTAATGTGATTTACCGTCCGTTAAGTAATCCGTATTTTGAGCGAATGATTTATAACATGCGAACCAAGTTTGGGACTAAAATAACTCCTGTAAACAGTGTATTACGGGAATTAGTAGCAAGTCGCCATATCAAAACAGCCATTGGTATCATTGCCGACCAAACACCACTTCCTGAAACAGCCTATTGGACCACATTTTTAAAACAGGATACCCCCATTTATGAGGGTACCGAGAAGATTGCTAAGAAATTTAACTACCCGGTAGTGTTTATAAATGTGACCAGAAAGGCAAGGGGCTACTATGAGATAAAGCCGGAGATTCTTAGTCTTGAACCAGGCAAAAGTGCTGAGGGTGAAATAACTGAGTTGCATACTCGTAAGCTGGAACGGCAAATTCAGCAAACTCCCGAGTTTTGGCTTTGGTCTCACAGAAGGTGGAAATATAAACGCAAAATGAGTGTTTAACTGAAATATATTTGCAGTATTACGAAAAAGAATATTTTGAGAGAACATGAGACAGGGTAAAGAACTGATTTTAGCTACTAAACCATACGCACATGAAAACCTGTTTAAGAGCTGGCTTTATAGTTTAAGTACTCTTTTTTTTATGACAGCCTCTTTTACAGTCGGATTGTTTGTTACTACATGGTATTTTCAACTGCCTCTCGCTTTGTTAAGCGGGTTGCTTATGTCGCGTATGTTTGTTATTTACCATGATAATCAACACGGGGCTATTTTGCATCATTCCAAAATGGGTAATCTGATGTTTGCCTTATATGGTTTATTTGCCCTTGCACCAGTAAGCATTTGGAAACGTTCTCATGATCATCACCACGTGCATAATTCCAAACTTTCTAATACCGGTATCGGAGCCTATCCAACTATATCAGTTGAAATGTTTAACAGACTTTCAAAAAAGGAGCGGTGGATTTACCTTGCTGCCCGTCATCCGGTTACTGTTTTTAGCGGTTACCTCACTATCTTTATTTACAATTTAAATATTCATTCCCTCATGTATAGTTTTAAGCGGCATTTTGATTGTGGGGTGGCTTTGGTGCTGCATATCGCAGCCTCTGGTTTTATTTTTCATTTTTTAGGAGCACAAACCTATTTTTTGGGTTGGTTATTACCATTTCTTACGGCTCATGGAATGGGAGCATACCTTTTTTACATTCAACATAATTTTCCGGGAGCTGTTTACAATGAAGGTAAGGACTGGACTTATCATGGAGCCGCTTTGGGCACCACCAGTTTTGTAATCATGCCTAAAATACTGCATTGGTTTACCGGCAATATAGCCTACCACCATATTCATCATCTCAACGTTCGTATTCCGTTTTATCGGTTGCCTGAGGTAATGGCTTCTATTCCTGAATTGCAAAATCCAAAAACTATTCGCTGGAGTATAAAGGACATGGTTGAAGCATTTAAGCTTAAAGTATGGGACAGCCAATCGGGCAGAATGATTAGTCTGAAGCAATAAGAGGTTGTTGCAGCGAATTAATTTTATAACGCTAAAACGCTTTTTTATTAACTGATTGTAGCTGAACCTTGCCCATCACATTTTCTTATGATTCGATTTGATTATTTAGAAACCAACAAAGACAAATTCAGGGAGCAGTTTCTCTCGGCAAAACCATTTGGGCAAATTGGGATTGATAATTTTTGCGATAACGAAAAGGCTTTGCAACTTTACCAAGGTGTTCCCAATATTGAAACCAAGAGTGCCGATTATATTTTTGCCACTGAAAAATATGAAAAATCAAAATTTTGGTTATTAGGAGGAGTGTTTCAGGAGCTATATGATGATTTAATCTCAGCGCGTTTCCAAAACTGGTTAGGTTATGTGAGCAACGAACAGGTTTTTGTAGATAAAGAATTTTATGGTGGAGGAATTCATCAGGGCAAAAAAGGCAGCTTTTTAGATATGCATGCCGACTTTAACTATCATCCACTACACGACACATGGTTTCGTAATCTCAATTTGCTTTTATACCTGAATAAAGATTGGAAAAAGGAATATGGCGGTGAATTGAAACTCGAAGATGGGCGTACTGGGGAAAAAGCGGAAATTGAGATTCCTTTCAACCGTCTTGTTATAATGCTCTGTCGCGGATATACATTACATGGATACGACCCTATCCGTTTTCCGGATGGAGTTTATCGAACTTCCATTGCGGCATACGCCTATAGTTTTCATCAGAAACCAATGGAATCTTCGCGCACCACCGTTTGGAAAGTAAAGCAAGACGCTTCGTTTATGAAAAAACTGGCCTCAAAAATTTGGATTCCTGCCGTCAAACTTAAAAGTAGGTTTACCAAAAGTAAAACGGCAGATCATTAATACCAGACTGTTTTTTTTATTAGAAGTTGGGGATTTGAAAAATTTTCGACTTTTTTATTCATTTTTGTGTATGCTCATATCTCTTATAGTAGCCTGCGATGAACAGAATGGAATTGGTAAAAACAACCAGTTGCTTTGTCATCTGCCTGCCGATTTAAAATATTTTAAGGAGGTAACCACCGGTCACCATTTAGTAATGGGGCGAAAAACATTTGAAGCCGTTGGAAAACCCCTTCCTAACAGAGTAAATATAGTTATTTCCCGAAATCAGTTGCTCGATATTCCTGGTTGTGTGGTAAAATACAATATGATGGCGGCCATTGAATATGCCGAGGCTCACAGGGAAACGGAGCTTTTTATTGCAGGGGGGGGGAATATATACGAGCAAACTATTGAATTTGCCGACCGGATTTACCTTACTCGCATTCATCATTTTTTTGAAGCAGACACCTTCTTCCCTCGTTTGGATCCAAATAAATGGAACGAGTTGAATTCAGAGTACAACCATAAGGACGCGAAAAATCCATTTGATTACACATTTCAGGTATTCTCCAGAATTCAATAGGTTAGTTGATTTGTACCGATTGAGGAAAGAGCAAAAACACACTTTTTAAC
>JAGVLJ010000041.1 GCA_020049855.1 Bacteroidia bacterium
GTAATATCACCTTGATACAGGGTAGTTCCAGCGAACCCCCCAAGATCAAATTGTGCCCTTGAACCAAGGGAAACAAAAAAGAGCAATAGAAATATTATTATTCTGATTCTCATGTCGCAGTTTTGTAAAGACTGACAAATATATTTTTTTTTTCTAATATTCAAAAGAATTAATTTCGATTATCTAACCCCCACATTAGTTTCTCTCTCAGAGTTTCTAAATAGTTTTCATTATTGAATTTCAATACATTAAACCTGAATTCGGCTTTTCTTACGGCTAACTGAACTCCCATAGGCAGCACATTTGTTCTTGAATCCATACTCACCATAAAAGAATTTGTTCTCCCTTCAATTTCAAAAGATATCACATGCTCATCCGAGACAATTATAGGCCTGACGTTAAGGTTATGAGGAGCTATTGGAGTAATGCAAAAACTTGATGATTTTGGGAACAAAATAGGCCCACCGCAACTTAATGAATAGCCTGTTGAACCGGTGGGTGTTGAAATAATTACACCATCAGACCAATAAGAGTTAAGGTATTCTCCGTTAATGAATGTATGCACAACAATCATTGAAGAGCTTGCATTTTTATGAATTACCAAGTCATTAAGAGCGATATTTTCTCCGGCAAACGTACTATCGTTTGAATTTAAGCTAAGCAAGGATCGCTGATCAATGGTAAAATGTCCTTTCGCTAATTCTGAAATGGCGAGTTGTAAATCGTTTTTTGATACGTTAGCTAAAAACCCAAGTCGTCCGGTATTTATCCCTAGTACCGGAATGTTTGTATCTTTTACCAATACAACTGTATCAAGCATGGTACCATCTCCTCCAACGCTAATCAAAAAATCGGCCTGTTGGTTTAATTGATTGGTGCTGGTAAAAGTACTTTTAAGAATAACTCCCGGATGTGTTTTTTTTAATTCCTTAGCCAAAGGTAAGTATATATGGAAACCTATACCTGCTTCCTCCAACTCTGAGATTAAGGAAAATAAAACCGATTCCGTTTTTTCAGTCAAAGTTCTGCTATATATGGCTACTTCCATAGGATCACGTGTTAAAGAGGATATTGCAAATGTAAATATAATCCGGCTCTCCCTTGCTTGTTTAAGGCAAATTCCATCCTAAAAACTTTGTCGTAAAAAGCAATAAAATCTAAGCCTGCTCCTACGCTATACAGCGCACTGTTTGAATAATTATTTGATGTTTTATAAGCATCATTAACCGTATAGCCCCAATCGTTAAAAATATTTACGTAAACACTAAACGGAATATGTTTGATACGGTTAAAAGGAATAAAATCGTAATAGCCTTCTTCGGTAAAAAGACAATAATTGTAGTTTAATTTGAGTAAAGCAAAGTGACGGCCATCAATAACATAATACTCATATCCCCTAACGTAATCGGCATATCCAAGTGCCCGGTAATAATTGTAGGGCTGTTTTTGAGGAATTGAAATTTTTGTCTTTATCCCTACGGAAGCATAATGTTTTGGAGCCAACTTAAAGTATTCATTTCTAATCACACTGATGTACCCAATATTTACATCTTTAGAAATACCTAATCCGATGTGACCCATTTCAAAAACAGTTAAATGGCCATTTAAAGGATAATATCTATAGTCTCGTCTGTCATTACTAAAAGTATAGCTAAGTGAAAAGGCTCGTTGTGCTTTTCGTCCATCAAGCAAATAATCATAATTAAGCGTACTCTCGGCAACCGTATCCCCTACCTGAATATCATTATACGCCAGATTAAATAATGACGTTTTGTATAAGTGCTTTCTGAATTTCAAGGTGAAGATGGCCGTATATCTTTCAAGCATCGGTTTGGAGGCATCCCTAAAGTAAAGTAACTTATTATTTTTAGTGGCATACCATATTTCCCTGTTTTGCAAATAAGAGGCTTTGAATGATGACCCAACCGTTTGACTTTTGCCAAACCAAGGAAGGGTATATGCTACTTCAAGTTTTCTGGTGAACCCATCTTGCAATTTAATCCGCATGGTTTCATTTCTGCCTCTCATATTGTATTGTGTAAATTCAATACCATAGTTCAATCTTTCAGGATCCTTAGTAATCCACCACTGGTTAAAGTTTCGATCTGCAATTTGAAATATGGGCAATGGCCATATATACCACCGCTCTACCACAATTATAGTAAGAAATACATTACTTGAAGAATCGTTGTTAAAACTAACGCGGACTGAATTAAATAGTGAGAGATTGGCTAATTGCTGCTTGCACCTAACGGTCAGAGTATCTTTTTCAACAATCGCAATTCGATCTCCGGTTTTTACAGGCAATTCCCTTAATATAATTTTATCTTTTGTAATCTTGTTCCCTTGAATTTTTATTGCCGCTAAGGTGAAGAATCGGGTAGAGTCGGCTACAGGGGAAATGCCTATCGCCTGAGCATACAAATGCCCAAAGCTACCCGAGTTAATCAGAAAAAAAGAGAGTACTATCTTTTGCAGAAAACTGCTCAATGGGTTACCTCAGATGTTTAAATATTTAATAAACGAGTCATACCTTTCTTTGAGGTGTTGTAAATCTTCCTGATTTACCGTTTCAGATGTTACCTCATAATTGTAACGACTCAATGTTGCCAATAATCCGCGAATATCGTTTCGGTTTAGTTTCAACACAATTTCCAATCTGTTTTCGGCACCTATTACATGACGTATATGAAGTCCTATAATTTTTAAATCATTTGATTCAACCAAACGCCCCAATTCGCTAATCGAATAATCAAATGAACTCATTTCAATGGAAAGAATACTTCCCGGAACAGAAAAACTGAAAAAATCTGCCAAATAACGGAGAGCTTCTTTTATATCTACTATTCCCTTCAACGTATCAAATTCATCAACCACAGCCAGGCAACTCAAAGAACCTTCAGCAAAAAAATGTATCAAATCAAGTAAATGAATTTGCTCTCCAACTTTTATTGCCTTGTCGTGTCTTATGTACTTTTCAACAACATCATCTTCTTCTAAAGGAAAAGCAATTTCATCGGAAGCTACATAGCCAGTCACTTTATTGTTTACGGCCACCGGTAAATGATTTACCTGCCATTCGTTCATTAATTCAAGAGCCTTTGAACATTTGTCGCCCGGCTTCAAAGCAAACAACTTATCCGACAAGATTTCGTTAGCCCGCATTCTCCGTTTATTTTATAGGAGGATAAATTCGGTTAAGGAATGTATCAAGAATTTTATTAAACGCTTCGGGTTGCTCCATCATAGGGGCATGTCCGCATTTATCAAGAAAATGTAATTCTGAATCAGGAAAAAGGGTATGAAATTCTTCACCGACCTCGGGAGGTGTAACTTTGTCATTTAATCCCCAAATTAAACAGGTAGGAATGGTAAACTTAGGAATGTCCTTTCGCATATTGTGCCGTATTGCTGATTTAGCCATACTCAAAATTCGTAGAATTTTATTCCGGTCGTTCGTAATCGAATATACTTCATCTACTAATTCCTTGGTGGCAGTTTCGGGAGCGTAAAACGTATACTCAACTTTCTTTTTGATGTATTCATAATCGCCCCTTTTGGGGAATGACCCCCCCATGGCATTTTCATATAAACCCGAACTTCCGGTAAGAGCCAAACACTTCACCATTTCTAAATGCTTTTTGGTATAGATTAATGCCACATGGCCACCTAATGAATTGCCCAATAAGGCAACTTTACCAAAGCCTTTATATTTAATAAACTCGTTAATAAAATCAGCCAGCCCCTCGGCACTAGTACTAAGAATGGGCATCTCATAAATAGGCATTAACGGAATTACGATACGATAACGGGGTGAAAAATAATCAATCACCGACCTCCAGTTACTTAGTGCCCCAAATAACCCGTGAAGAAGAACAATGATTTCTCCCTGCCCTTCATCAATGTATTTGAATTTTCCTTCTACCTTTAATTGATATTCCATAACTAAAAACAGCCAAATATATTAAAAACTATCCTTATGACTGCACAGGTGAAGCCAGTTATTTATTATTTGGTGTCCAAAATTACTTAATATAGACTCGGGATGAAATTGTACGCCCCAAACAGGCAACCTCTTGTGTGCAAAAGCCATCAATTCTCCAGTGGTTGCAAAAGCTGTTGGAAATAGTTCGGATTTAAGATTTTTAAGGATGAGCGAGTGATACCTGATGACCTTAAATTGCTCCGGAATCCCCGTAAACATTTTATGCCCCGAATGATTGATGACCGATACTTTTCCGTGCACTGGTGTATTGGCAAAAGCAAGTTCGGCTCCGGCCAATTCGCCAATTGCCTGATGTCCCAAACAAACACCAAAAAGTGGAATTTTATCCCTTA
>JAGVLJ010000035.1 GCA_020049855.1 Bacteroidia bacterium
ACTTAAAAACGAAGGCTATGATGTCAGGCAACGGATTATGAAAGGAGTAAGCGACCGTTTTCGCCCTGTAGTGATGACAGCTATGGTGGCATCCATCGGATTTTTACCAATGGCTCTATCCAATGGTGCAGGAGCCGAAGTTCAGAAACCATTGGCAACCGTTGTTATTGGCGGGTTAATTTCTTCCACTGTTCTTACCTTACTGGTGTTACCTGTTTTGTATTATATGGTGGAGCAGAAACAAGATGGATTATTAGGAAAAATTATAACCATCGGATTGTTATTATTTACCGGGCTGCCTAAGCAAGCCGGGGCACAGGGAATAACCCTACTGCAAGCTATTGATTCGTCCCTGATACATTATCCGGGTATAGCTATGGCACAACAGCAGGTGCAGCAACAGCAACAATTGGTTAAAACAGCTTTTTCATTACCCAGCCTAGATATTTTGGTACAGGCACCTACCGGAAATCAAATGCGACCGGCATTGCTGCAGCCCATTGACTTTCCATTGGCATATACCAGCGCATATGCGGCACGAAAACAAGCCGTACAGGTAGCAATAAGGCAACAATATCTTACAAAAGCAGATCTGATTAAACAGGTGCGCGATGTTTATTTTCAATTGGTGTATGAAGCGCTGATGTTTCAAAAAATAAAAGAGCAAGATAGTACATACGAGGCCATTTACCGGGCAGCCATGTATAGTCGCCAACTGGGTGCGCTATCCGGAGTGGATTTGCTTACTGCCGAAACGGACTATCGAAGTAGACATAATGAACTGAGTATGGCGCGTACCCGTTTTGAAAATACACTTACAAGATTTAGGCTGTACACTGGAATTAATATGGAAGTTGTTCCCAGTCAGTTTTCGCTTTTAAAACTGCAAACAATACTGCCTGATTCAATGGCCGTACAAACCAAAAATCCGATAGTGGGATATCTGCAACAGCAGAAAGTGCTGAGTGAAAAAAATCTAACACTCGAAAAGTGGCGGGCTGCGCCAGGGTTTACTTTTGGTTATTTTAATCAGGCAGCCACTACTACTGCCACAGCCTACAGGCTTGAGTACGGAATTCGTTTTCCAATTACTTTTTGGACTAGTGTGCGTAAAGTGAATGTGGCTAAGCTGGAGGTGCAGCGCAGTGAACAACAACTTAAACTTACACGTACCACTTTGCAAAGCCAATTTATTGAAGCTAAAAATAACTATGAACAATATCTGCAAACAGTGCAGTACTTTGAAGAAACGGCAAATAAACAGGCCACCTCCTTGCGCAATGCGTCCGTAATCGGATACAAAACCGGGGAGCTTGATTTATTCCGCTACTTGTACAATTTATCAAAATCTTATGAGATTGAAACCGCTTATTTTAATGCGGTACTTCAATATAATTTAGGGTTATCTCAATTACTTTATCTTAAAGGAGAATAAAAAATGAACAACACACGAATCATATATTATCAGCTAATTATTTTACTAACCGTTATAGTTTCTTCCTGTGACAATAGAAAGCAACCTGTAACTGAAACCGTTTCCGACTCTACTGTAAGCAATATGGTTATGCTTACAAAAGACAAACAAAAAATGATGAACCTAAGGTTAAAAACTGCCGAACGAAAACCAGTTACGATTAATTTTTCGGCCAATGGTAAAGTAGTGGTGCTTTCGCAAAACAGAGAAATTTTAACTGCGCGCATTAACGGAAGCATTCAAAAAATTTTGGTGCTTAATGGACAAAAAATAAGTAAAGGGCAGGTGCTTATGGAAATAAGCAGCGGAGAGTTTATTCAACTGCAAGAAAATTACCTGAACGCAAAAGCTGAAATCGGATTTTTGAAAAATGATTATGAACGTCAACGTAAGTTGAAGGAAGCAGATATAAGTGCGGGCAAAGAGTTTCAACAGGCCGAATCAAAATACCTTTCCTGTGTTACCCGGTTGCGTTCGGCTGAAGCTCGCTTAAAATACCTGGGTGTTGACGTGCAAAACCTGAATGTAACCGACCAAACTCCTTTGTCATCTACGTTTAGTGTTCGCTCAACTATAAACGGGTATCTGTCGTCTCTTCCTCTAAGTTTAGGCATGTCGGTAAATTCTGCTACGGAACTGGCTCATATTGTAAACCTTGATCATTACCATGCCGATATATTTGTGTATGAAAAAGACATTAACAAAGTAAGCGAAGGGCAGGAGGTAGATTTGGTATTTACCAATCAATCACTGCCCGCAGTAAAAGGAAAAGTAGAATTTATCAGTCGCGGAATGGATTTGGCCACACGTACCATAATTATTCACGTGGTATTTGAAACAATATTTCCGGGTGTATTGCCAGATATGACGTTTAAGGCAATTTTTAAAACTATATTACCTGATCAGTTAACATTGCCCGGCTCAGCTTTTATTTCTGAGGACAACAATTATTTTGTGTACTACGTTCTTCCATCTGCTCCCGAAAAATTTATTAAGGCACAAGTAAAACTTTTATCGCAGAACGAGGACAACAGTGCTTTTGAATTAATTTCACCGCTCCCGAAAGATGCTTTGTTTGTTGTGAAAGGGTTGCTTATGGTAGAAAGTGAGGCACACAAAGCTGAGATGGCCGAAGACTGAAATAGAACTTTTTATTTGTTAGCATCCTTTGCAAATGGCAATACCAGTTCCATGCTTCCGCTTCATTGGGAAAAAAACGGATGGGCACAGGCGGAGGTTGGAGCGTGAATGCCATTTTCATGATCAAGTTGGCTAAGCCAGGTTTATAAATCATGGCCATAGCCGTGTCAACAGCATGAATCTGTTGTGCCGAAAAAATGCGGGTAGCTTTGTCGGGAATGGGCGAGTTGCACAGGTAAATTAATAACGGAAATTTTTTATTTTCGGTTATCTTTTTTACCAAGGCAACATTTTCGGTAATATTTTGTACCGTTCGTTTTACGGGCTTGGAGTAGGAAATTAATATTCCATCCCTGTTCAATATATAGTCGGCAATTTCTCCTTCAATTTTTGGGGTATTTGTTTCAAATAAAATGTTCATGATTATGTCTTGACTTGGTTTCGAACGTATTTAATTATTTCAAGTAGCAAAAGCAATATTAAAGCAGCAGCCACCGATGGAATAAAATGGCGGTATCCGGGAAATTGGAAACTAAACAGTACCTGTAAAGTTGGTATAGAAGTGATAAGCACAAGCAGGGTAACAGCGGACAGAATAATGGCTGTAACGGCTTTGTTATTCTCAGCAATAACCGAAAACACATTCCTTGATTTGGAAAGGGAAGAAAGAATAAGAAAAATATTGCCAATAATAAGTGCCGAGAAAGTAATGGCTCTTACTTCTCCTTCTGTATGCCCTTCATTTATTGAAAGAAGGTAAATTGTAATCACCATTGCAAATAATAAGATTCCTTTTGCTGCACTGAATAAAATTTTACACCCCCCAAAAAAGAGTTCCTTCGAACTGCGCGGAGGCCGTTTCATGATTCCGTATTCCTCCTGTTCCGATTCAAAAGCAATGGAGCAAACGGGATCAATGATCAATTCCATAAAAACAATGTGCAGCGGAAGAAGTAATAAAGGAAGTGACGGAAAGAAGGCAGGCAACAGAGTAAGTCCGATAATAGGAATATGAATGGCAATAATATAAGACATTGCTTTTTGAAGGTTATCAAAAATTTTTCTTCCGGTACGCATGGCCGAAACAATAGAAGCAAAATTATCATCAAGTAACACCAGTGACGAAGCTTCCCTTGCCACATCAGTTCCTTTGTTTCCCATGGCTATACCAATATGTGCCGTTTTAAGGGCTGGTGCATCATTTACACCGTCTCCGGTCATGGCTACAATTTCGTTGTTGACTTTTAAAGTTTGTACTATACGAAGTTTTTGTTCGGGAATTACCCTGGCAAAAATGGTTATCTTTTCAATGCATTTTTTCAACTCCACATCAGTCATCTGTTTTAGTTCGTCACCTGTAAGCAATTCGCCACTGGGGTTCATGCCAATTTGCCGGGCAATGCTTTTTGCGGTAACCGGGAAATCTCCTGTAATCATTATTACTTTTATTCCGGCCTCGTTACATTCTTTCACTGCTTGTGGTACTTCCGGCCGTATTGGATCTTCAAATCCGAGTAAACCCTGATAGGAAAATTGATAGCCTTTAGGTGTAGCCGGAAAAGTGTCTGTATTCCATATTGCCGTAGCCGCAGCCAATATACGGTAGCCTTTTTCAGCCATCATATGTACCTGATTTAGGCGTATAGTCATTTCCTCTTTATTCATTCCGCATAGGGGAAAAATGGCTTCGGGGGCACCTTTTGTGTAAACAGTATAGGTATTGGAATCGGCATGTTGAATTACTCGGGTAAAGGCCATGAGTTCGGTTGACAGCGGATATTCTTTTTTTAAAACTGCTCCCTGGGGTGTGTTAGTAGTGCAATCACGGTACACTTTATCAATAGCTTTTTCCATTGGTTCAGCCGAATTGGTTTGTGATGCATACTGAGCTGTAGTAATAAGTTTGTAGATATGTTCTTTATTTTCGGGAAAAGCGTTGCTCGTAAAAAACAAATCGGGGCAATGCAGGGCCGCTATTTCCATTTTATTTTGGGTAATGGTTCCCGTTTTATCTCTACACAGTACCGTTGCTGCTCCCAATGTTTCAATGGCCGATGGATTTCGGGTAAGCACATTTTTTGTTGACAAACGCCATGCACCTAATGCCAGAAATACGGTGAGTACCACTGGAAACTCTTCGGGTAAGATGGCCATTGCTGACGATAGTCCGCTTAAAAGGGATTGAATAAAATTTCCTCTTGAGGTATAAAAAGCCACCACTACACCTATGCTGATTATTGCACCCATGATAAACAGGTTTCGTATCAGCAATTTCATTTCCTTTTGCAGGCGTGTGTCTTCCGGTTCTATTAGCTGAAGGGATGTGCCTATTTGACCA
This sequence comes from Bacteroidia bacterium, assembly GCA_020049855.1. Classification (GTDB taxonomy): domain Bacteria; phylum Bacteroidota; class Bacteroidia; order UKL13-3; family UKL13-3; genus JAGPCK01. The sequence goes on from JAGVLJ010000035.1 coordinate 4,953, forward strand.
AATTGTGTTTTTTTCCCCGTTGTTTTTACTCTGGCTATTCCTTTGCCCTGCACCACTAAAGTTCCGCTGAAAATGCGATTTCCCCCGTTGGCTGAATGAATGGACTTTCTTACGGCCACGGATTCTCCGGTGAGTAACGATTCATCAATGGTGAGATGGAAAGCTTCTACTATTTCCGCATCAGCGGCAATGCGGTCTCCTTCATTTATGAGCAGTAAGTCGCCAGGTACCACTTCCCTTCCGGGTATTCTAAATTCAGTTCCGTCCCGCACAACAAGTGCGCGCGGGGAAGAGAGTTTTCGTAAGGCATCAAGTGCTTTTTCGGTTTTTCGATACTGATAAAAAGTAATAAAAATAATGAGTAGAATTGTTCCCGAAAGGATGGCTCCTTCACGGTAATCTCCTAAAAACATATACAATATGCCACAGCTAATTAACAGAAGAAACATGGGTTCTTTTATTACTTCAAGCGCAATAAGCCAAACATTTTTTGGTTTGGCTGCCGGAAGTTCATTAAATCCGTATGATTTTAATCGGTTACTTCCTTCGGCTGAAGAGAGCCCTTTGTACATGGACGCAAAGGTAGGGAGGCAGTGTGAAAATATTTGTGTTGCCTCATTGATTAATCTGTTTCGTATTCCAGTTTTACAGTAATGGTTGCTGTTTTTCGTTTAGAGGTGGTATTAAATGAACCGCCCCATGAGTATTCTTCCGAGGAGTTTTGCGCTACAATTTGAAAAACGCCCATATCTGCCTTTTTTAATTTACCTACTTTACTACCCGCGTTTTCTGCAATGCGTTTGGCTCGTTCGCTGGCATCTTTGGTGGCCTCTGCAATCATTTCAATTTTTAAGGCGGCAAGTTTTGTATAGTAGTATTGTGGGTTATTTGAATAAAACTGAATCCCCGAGTTAATCAGCTCGGTTACTTCGCGCGATACATTTTCTACTTTATCTACATCGTTTGATTCTATCTGTACATTTTGACCTAACCGGTATCCTTTAAAAACCGATTTTATTCTCACGCCTTTTTCATAAACATCGTCATATTCTTCATTAATATCAACAGAAGTAAAAATGATATTCTCCGGCTTAATTCCTTTTGAAATCATGTAATTTCTGATGCTTTCCCTGTCTTTATCTAATTGTGCGTACGCTTCTTTAAGGTTGTGATTTTTTTCGGTGAACGATCCGCTCCATACTATCAAATCAGAAACAAAGTTTTTACTTCCCAATCCGGTTACGGCAATGCAATTGTACGATTTATTTCTGTTTTGAAATGCATTAGCCAGCAGGTATGCGGTTGCAACAATGGCAATAGCTGTAATAAGTGCATTAAAATATGTTTTCATACAATTGTTTTGATCAGTCAAATATGAGAAAAAGAAGGTAGAAAGAAAACGGAATGTTATTCAAAATAGTATCAGGTAGATATGCTTTTTTGACTCAGTCCTCCCAATCCTCTCCTGCCTGCAGCATTTCCTCGTCTACCGGGGCATCAGGTTGTACAAAGTGTTTCACAAAATTGCACCATTTGCAATCAGGTTCACCGCATCCTTTATCAAACTCTTTGTTTTGAATGCGGGCATACGTATCCATTATTTGCCCTTTCACAATAGTCAAGTCTTCCTGGGTAATTTCGATTCGTACTTTTTCGAATATTTTTCCTTCTTTATCTGTAGGCTCAATAAAATCAAATTCGGCACTTACCATTTCCCATTGTTTGCTTTGTTCGGCATCCATCAAAATTTTGTAAAACACGGCCTGACGCCAGTAGTCGCCACCAAATTTTTCTTCGAAGGTGGCATTTTCCGGGAGCTGACCTTTTATCGGAGGGTTTAGTTTTTTCTTTGCGTTTTTAAATTGTCCGGTTTTATAATCCACCACATGACATAGACGCCCGTTAAATTCTATTTTATCAATTTTGCCGTTTATGGGTATCTGATTTATTCCGGTACGTATGCTGCGCTCGGTGGTCACTACTTTGTTCCATGTCGGTAAATAATGGGTTACATATTTGGGGAGAATTTTATCACCGTATTGCCTTCTACGTTCGTATTCTTCTTTGGTAAATGAATCTTGGTGGCGGTACATAAAATAATCAAAATCACGCATCAGGTCTTCAATAGGTGGAAACGTTTTTGTTTCGCTATCGAGCATTTTTTTGAAATATCGGTCAAGCGCATCGTGCACGGCCGAACCAAAACTCATGCTGGCGTTTTTTGCAGCCGGCACCCGCAATAAATTCTGGAAGTAAAATGTAAACGGACATTTAAGGTAATTATTCAGGTGTGTTACACTCATGCAGTAATTTTCCAGTTGTTTATCAATCCAGGCTTTGTCAATTAACTCCAGTCTTTCCTGTTTGTTTTCCTGCATACTAAGCAGGTTGTATTCGAGGAGAGCCTCATCAGGCAGGCTGATTTGTTCTTTGTGTACCTGTTCAAAACTTTCAAGCTCGGCTACGAAGCGGCTTTTTTCGGTTTCCTTTTGGTCTTTGCTTAGGCTGCTGTAGGCGATGAGGAGTTCTTTTTTGGCGCGGGTAAGAGCCACATAAAAGAGCCTTCGGGCTTCCTCGCTTTCGTCACCTGCTTTGGTGCTCGCCATTAGATTATCGGGCAGGGTGTAGCCACGGTTTCGTGCAGGTTTATCCCATTCCTTGCTCTGGCAGCCTATAAGGTAAACGGTTTCAAACTCGAGGCCTTTGGAAGAGTGTGCGGTGATAAAATTAACGCCTTTGGTGGCGAAGGTAATTTTATTGATGTCGAGGGATATTTCGTATTCTCGCATCAGGGTTATCGTTTTTAGAAATTCACGGATGCTAATACCGGGATGTTTAACACTTTCCTCTTTTATAAAATCAAATAGCGAGGTAAGTTCCTGCATGAGCCAAACCTTTTCCTTGTGTCGCATTATATACCCAAGCACACCTCCCCGGGTTAAAATTTTTTCGAACAACTGTTGAAGGGTAATGTTGTGTACGCCTTGAATCCAGTATTCGAGGTCATCACTAAGCCTGCGCATAGCACGGGCTGATTCGGGCTGGGTTTGAAAGAGGTTGTTTTGCGTTTTGCCTTTTATTTTTTGCAGTTCTTCGCGCCAAAAAGTGGTGCGTTTGTCTCGTATGTCGGCAGCAAAACGGGCAATGTCAATGGCCGGAATTTGAAAAAAGTCGTAGTGCAAAATTTCAAATAATAAGTCTTCTCGGCTATGTGGCATGTAGGCTTCCCCACTCAGGTATTCTAAAATGGTCAGCATTTTTTGCACAAATAGACTCGTAAGAATATTTAACTTTTTGCGAATGTTTACCGATATATTTTTTTGCTCCAGGTAACGGGATATTTCTTCGGCTTGTTTGTGGTTGCGGTATAAAACGGCAATTTCACTTAGGTCTTCCCCATTCTTAAATCTGGTTTCAATTTCCTGGGCTATATGTACCGTTTCATGTACGCTATTGTAATACTCGCGCAATTGTGGTAATACTTCCAGTTGGGCATAATTCTCATTGCAGGCGATTAAGTTTTTTTCAAGACCCGGAGTTTGCTTTACCAGCCTCTCCGTATTGTTGCGGATGAGGTGAAGGGCCAGATTAAGAATATGCTGCGTAGAGCGGTAGTTTTCAGTAAGCATTACCACACGCAATTGTTCGGCATAGGAGTGACTGAACTGCATGATGTTTTCAATATTGGCTCCCTGAAACCGGTAAATAGACTGGTCGTCATCCCCCACTACAAATACATTGGGGGCATCCCAGTAACTCACTAGTTTTTTTAGAATATCGTTTTGTGCTCCATTGGTATCCTGAAATTCATCGACAAGAAAATAGAGGTATTGCTCCTGATAATTGCGTAACAGGTTTTCATCTTGAGCAAAGGCATTTTGCACCCACAGAATCATGTCATCGTAATCGTAACGACAGGATTTGCGCATCATCGCCTCAAAATTTTTGAACTCACCCACTGCTGCTTTCAGCAGGTTCATTTTTTCGGTTTGCTCTTTTATTTTTTCGGTTTTTACATCACCGGCTTTTACTCCTGTTTTACTATTGCCTTTTTTGTAAATGTATTCTTCGCGCTGAGGCAAGTCGGCCAGGTACTCATCAATTTTTTGCAGCAATAAGGCTTCCGTCCACCCCTCTGTTTTCATTAACCGAAACAATTGCGCCATGCGTCCCATTTCGAAGTAGGCATCTCCTGTTAGTCGTTTAAGCGGGTTGGACGGAGCAAGTCCGTCAATTAATTGACGGTACAGTTTTACCTGTTCCAGTTCAGTGATGGGGTCAAGGTCGCGAACGCCAAAAACATCTTTATTCTCCTGAATAATTTTATTGCAAAAACTATGAAAGGTGTGAATGTGCACGCGGTAGGCATCGGGCCCTATAAACTGCAACAGGCGTTTGCGCATGGCAATAGTACCGGCATCAGTGTAGGTAAGGCAAAGAATGTTTTCGGGCTGAGCCAGTTGAAATTCACTTGATAAAATATTGCCTATTCGTGCCGCCAGAATCTGTGTTTTTCCGGTGCCGGGACCTGCAATAACAAGCACTGGGCCTTCGAGGGTATTGACTGCTTCCTGCTGTGCGGTATTCAGTCGGGAAAGTTCCTGCTTAAAAGTTTGCTGATTGGCGGGTGTATTCACTGCGGCAAGTTAGGAAAAATTGATAATAGGGTTAAAGTTTAATCAAGGTTAAATATTTAGCCACAATGCTTCCTTTCGTTACGTATTAATCGATTTTTTGGGAATATTGATGCAGGCAATTCGCAAACAGAAATTAACTTGGATTAAATGGCAAAAGGAGTTTATTTTTTGGCCAGCGATGTACACAGAAGCAAACGGATTATTCCAGATGTTTTTTCATTCGTTAAAATGCCGAAATTTATGTTGTTGTTGGGGGATGTTTGATTCTTTTACAATATACAAAGGTCTTCCGCGCACGTTGTCACTTACCCGGCCTATGTATTCGCCAATAATACCAATACCAATCAGCTGCACCCCGCCAATAAATAAAATGGTCATCATTAACGAGGCCCATCCCGGCTCGTAATTTTTCAATATCAATCGCGAGTACAGGGTATAAATCATGAGCAAAAAGGTGATGCCCGATACCACAAATCCGGCAATAGTGGCCACTTTTAACGGGAAGCGAGAAAAGGAGGTGATACCATCTAACGCAAACCGAATCATTTTGCGGTAGGTGTAGCCTGTTTGTCCGGACAGTCGTTCCTGCCGATCATATTCCACAAAGGTTTGGTTAAATCCCACCCAGGCAATTTGTCCGCGCAGGTATTTGTGCTGTTCGGGCATGTGTTTTAATATCTCGGTAACCTGCCTATTAATGATGCGATAATCTCCCGTATCTACCGGAATTTCGAAGTTGGTGATGCGCGCGAGAATGCGGTAGAATAATTTTGCAGTAAATTTTTTTATGAATCCGTCTCCGGTGCGGCTTCTGCGTTTAGCATATACCACGGCATATCCTTCCTGCATTTTTTTATACAGGTCAACAATCAATTCGGGCGGATCCTGTAAGTCGGCATCAATAATCACAACGGCTTCTCCGGTGCAGGCATCCAATCCGGCACTTACTGCCACCTGATGTCCGAAATTACGGCTGAAATCAATGTATTTTACGTTCGAGTCGGTGCCGGCCAGCCCCTTGATAACTGGAGCACTTTGGTCGCGGCTACCATCATTCACAAAAATGTATTCGGCTTTTACCTGTAGCTGTTCCGTTACTTTTTGCAGGCGCTGGTACATGGCCAAAATATTGGCCTGTTCATTAAAAACCGGAATGATTACCGAAAGCTGCGTCATACCACAAACTTATTCATTGTTTTTGGTTAAGCCAAAATTCGTTTTTGATAAACTATTTTTTAACTTGCACCATAAACTATATGTAATATGAAAACAATTTTATTGGTTCTGTTCACTTTTAGCAGCTACTGGGTAGTTGCACAGTCAGGCGGATATGACAAGATTGGTAAATTGCGGCATGGCCGGGCGATGGTTTCAAAGGGTGGGTATTACGGAATAATTGATGTGGACGGAAATGAAGTGATACCTGTGAAGTATGACCATATTCATCGGTTCAAAAAGGGTCGTGCCAGAGTTTCGGTGGGCGGCTACTGTGGGATAATTGATGCAGATGGAAACGAAATAGTGATGCCCAAATATGATTATATAGGCAAATTCAGAAAAGGAAGGGCAAAAGTAAGCGCAGGGGGTTATTGGGGACTAATTGACCGGGATGGGAATGAGATTGTGCCTGTTACTTCTTCATTGTAGGCTATAAACTTAATTCGAGCATTGGATTCCAAAAACATTTTTCAAAATCCTGCACCTGGTCTTTTATTATTTTAATGCCTTCTTTTTCCAACAGTTGTTGCATGCGTTTTGGATCACCAAAATGAATTTTACCGGTCAATAAGCCCAATCTGTTCACCACCCGATGTGCTGGTATTGTAGGTAGTATTGCGTGGGCATTGTTCATAGCCCAGCCCACCATGCGGGCGGAGCGGGCTGCCCCAAGATACATGGCAATGGCACCATAGCTGGTAACCCTTCCTTTAGGAATTAACCGTACCACGGTATACACATCATCAAAAAACGAAGATTCTTGTTCTTTTCTAGTCATGCTTTGTGCAATTTTGCCCCATGAACTTTTTGACAAAGATAAAACTTAGCCGCATTACGAACCTGAGCGATGCAAGATACGCAGCCGCAGCCGGAATGGATTATATCAGTTTTTGTTTTGACCCGGGCAATGAGCGTTTTATTTCTCCGGCCCATGCCAAACAAATTATGGACTGGCTGGCCGGAATAGCCTGTGTGGGTGAATTTGTGAACGAACCGGTGGAAACCATTAATGAGGTGTGCAGCCTTATTGGGTTGGATTTGGTACAACTGAGCGGAAGTTATACCAATGCCGATATTAGTTTGATACAAGTTCCGGTAATTTGGGAAACAGAAACGCATGAGGGAATACCCGAAGGAGTTTTTGCAGTACAGTTTGCCTCAGAAGCAGGTTTGCAAAAGCAACTGGTTGAAAAGCATCAAACCATTCTTCATTTCGCTTCGGGTGATCATAACCTGATTAAATCGCAGATTCAGGAGTATCGGCCTTTTGCGGTAAGTTTTACCGGAGGAGATGAAGACAAACCTGGCCTGCGTGATTTCTCAGATTTGAGCGAAGTGCTGAATGGTTTGTCAGCCGATTAAAACTTATACTGCACGTAATGAATGGGCATACCTTTGGCTCGAAACAATCCTTCGTAGTAGGTTTGAATGTTTAGTACCTCATCTATCATAGTTGAGTTATATAAATCATCGGTATGAGTGAGTAATTTAAGCTTTTTCTCATCAATCACTTCTAAGGTAAAATCGTACAACAGGCGGCTGTCGGTTTTGAGGTTGATGGTGCCCTGTGGATGTAAAAACTGCCGATATCGTTCGGTGAACTGCGAACTGGTTAAGCGTTTTTTTATTTTAGGTTTATTGGGTTGAGGGTCGGGGAAGGTGATCCAGATTTCACTGACTTCACCGGGTTCAAAATACTCGGCAATCTGTTCAATGCGGGTGCGTAAAAAGGCTACGTTGTTCAATCCTTCATCGAGGGCAGTTTTAGCCCCGCGCCAGATCCGATTCCCTTTAATATCCGTGCCGATAAAATTTTTATTTGGGAAACGTGTGGCCTGACCTATGGTATATTCTCCTTTGCCGCAGCCCAGTTCCAGCACAATGGGATGATTGTTTTTAAAAACTTCCCGATGCCAGGTACCCTTAATGCTTGTGGGAAATTGAAAAGTATTGGTGAAAGTGTTGAGTTCAGCAAAGCGCTGCAATTTTTTCTTGGCCATATTCAGGTCAGATTCCTAACTGCTCCTCCGGTTCAGCAGGGTATTTTAATGATTCAGTTTGCAACATCCATTGCATAAATGGCCCACTCATTACACTGGTTACAACAGCCATGATAACGATGGCAACAAAAAGCGGTTCGGTAATCAGTTTAGCTTCCAAAGCCAACAAAGCAAGAATAATTTCCATGGCTCCCCGAGCATTCATCCCAAAGCCAACTGCCAGCGATTCGCGTAGAGAGAGGTTACCCCAGAGCGCACCTAAGCCGGCACCGAGCATTTTAGTTACAATGGCTAAGCCCAGAATGAGTATTACCAGATTTAAGTCAAAATTAGCGATGAAATTTATTTTTAATCCGATAGCCACAAAAAACAAGGGAGCAAATACATTAGTCACAAATTGGTTGATGATTTCGCGGGTGCGCTCATTCATGTGCACCGAATCGCCAAACGCAATACCCATAATGAAGGCTCCGAAAATGGCGTGAATACCAATGTACTCAGTAAAGGCCGCCCCGATAAAACTTAAACCCAGTGCAATGGATAATATACCGCCCGGCCAGGAAAAATTTCGTTGCGCCCAGGGGAGTGATTTATCTATAATTTTTTTACCAATTGTAAGCATAAGTAAGGCATAAAGTAAAGTATACCCAAGCGTATATAGCACCTCATATGAACCAACTCCAGTTTTCATCAGGGCAAGCACCACCGAAAACATGAGCCAGCCAATCACATCATCCACCATAGCGGCAGCAATAATGATCATGCCGATCTTGGTTTTAAAAAGTTTCAGATCCATGAGGGTGCGTGCAATAACCGGAAGAGCGGAAATAGACATGGCAGTACCAATAAATAAACTGAACACCAGATTTTGTTGTGTATTGGTTTGTCTAAACAGGTTGTAATAATTATGGGCTACATAAAACCCAAGCACCATGGGAATACTAAGCCCGAGAAAACTTGTTTTAAGTGCTGTTGTTCCCTGCTTTCGGATAAGGGATAATTCGACTTCCATGCCGGCCACAAAAAGTAACATGATCACCGAAATGGAGGTAATACCGTTGAGGGCAATGGGTACATTACCGATTAAAGGAAAGAGTGAATGGTTAAGGTCAGGATAATACCTGCCAAGTATACTTGGCCCAAGGAAGATTCCGCCAATAATTTCCCCAACTACTAAGGGCATTTTTAACTTGCGCGCCAGTTCGCCAAGAAAACGAGCCACCAGCAGCATAATGCCAATGGAAAGTATCAGGGTGATCATTTCAGGGTGCGCCAGTTTCGACATTTTTGTTCTTCTTAGTTAAATTGGGGTTGATGTACAATTAATACGTTGCAGGGTAAGTGAGCTAATACATATTCCATGTCATGCTGAAAAACGCGGTCAAATAAACTCAATTTGTTTTCAGGTGCAGTGAGTACTAATAGATCAGCCTGATGCTCACGGGCAAAATTACTTATGGCAATACCGGGTTTTCCTTCAATGTTCATCGTATTAACATGTACCTGACCGCAATCGGTACAGGAAAGGAGTGAGTCGAGTTTTTTTCGATCCTCATCAATCAGCTCATTTTTTATAGTTGAAATTTCTTTTTCCGATTTTACATCACTTCCCAGTTGCGCCATTCGGTGGTAGTCGGCCTCCTGAATAATATTCAGCTTTGCCTGATCGCGTCTGGCCAGTTCAATGGCTAGTTCAAGCGTATAGGAAGTTTTGCTCTCATGGTCATTGCCACCAACCACAATATTTTTGAAGGCGTGCGGTTGTACCGAGGGTTCGGTAAGCATAAGTACTGAACACTGCGCTTTTCGCCCCAGTTGACGGGCAATGGAACCTTTGAGGTAGGTAATGATGCCTTCTTTTTCCATGGCTCCGGTTACCAAAAGATTAATTTCTTCTTCGCGGCAGCTATCCAGAATAGCTTCTACCGGGTTACCGTGTTTCCATAGTACGTGTGTGTTTTGATGGCTTAATCCATGTTTCTCAAATAACTTTTCCAGTACACAGGCATCATGGGCTTCATGGTCGCCTACATGAATCAGGGTTAAATGTGCATCAAAAAGTTTTCTCAGTCTGGCGGCTTCTGCCAAATTGGCCTCTAGCCGGGGTGAAAAAGCAATGGCTAATGCAATTTGTTTCACAATCATGCTGACAAAAATAGGGTTTTACTCTTCACAAATCCGTGGCTTCATGTTAATTATTTTAAAATAAACATTTCTTACTTTAATCGACTGTTTACTCTTATTGATTTTAGTTAAACTTGCGTTCTCGTTTAGCATATTACATGATTAAAAAAGAAATTCTGCTCGAAGCTTACAGCCATATGTGTGATGCTTTGTATATGGCCGAAATATATGATGTCAATAGGCCAATAACCAAGTATGTACATTCCACTTCACGGGGGCATGAAGCCATTCAACTTGCTGTGGGTATGCAATTAATCGAATGTGATTATGCCTCGCCCTACTATCGGGATGAGAGCATGCTGATGGGTATGGGGTTAAGTCCGTATGAATTGATGTTGCAGTTGCTGGCTAAGGCCGATGATCCGTTTTCGGGAGGCCGCTCTTATTATTCGCACCCTTCATTAAATCGGGAGGGGTTTCCTAAAATGGCTCACCAAAGCAGTGCTACCGGTATGCAGGTTGTTCCGGCTACGGGCATGGCACATGGCATTGCCTATCTTGAGTCTCAAGGAATATTAAAAGATAAACGAAGCCCAATTGTATTGTGTTCGCTGGGCGATGGCTCGGTTACCGAAGGTGAAGTGGCCGAGGCCTGGCAAATGGCCGTACTGAAAGATTTACCTATTTTTTATCTGGTGCAGGATAATGGCTGGGGTATTTCGGCCAGCAGTGATGAAATGAGAGCCATGGATGCCTACGAATACGCAGCAGGATTTAAGGGCATGAAACGTATGCGGGTTGACGGAACCGATTTTATGGAATCGTGGAAGGCGGTGGAAGAATGCATGACCTACGTACGCGATAAACGCAAACCTGTTTTATTGCATGCCAAAGTGCCCTTGCTGGGTCATCACACCTCTGGTGTACGTAAAGAATGGTATCGCACCGATGCCGATCTGGCATTAAGCACCTATGACGATCCCAGACCTAAACTTAGGAAAATATTAGAGGATATAGGAGTAGAAGATCAGGAACTGATTGATATTGAAAAAAACGCCAAAGATAAAATTGCCCAACATTTTAAACTGGCCGTAGAAGCCGAAAATCCGACACCTGAAACTTTAACGCTGCATGAATTTGCGCCTACACCTGTTTTGGAGGAAGCCGGAGAACGCGAGCCCGCAAAAGCCGAACCCGTAATTATGGTGGATGCGGCCTTGCACGCGGTAGACGAATTGATGAAAAAACATCCTGAGTGCTTGCTCTACGGGCAGGATGTGGGAGCACGGTTGGGGGGGGTGTTTCGCGAAGCGGCCACTCTTGCTAAAAAATATGGCGACAACCGCGTGTTTAATACGCCTATTCAGGAAGCTTATATTGTAGGTTCAACTGCCGGAATGAGTGCAGTAGGAGCCAAGCCGATTGTGGAAATTCAGTTTGCCGATTATATCTGGACAGGGGTAAATCAGCTGGTGGTGGAGTTATCTAAAAGTTGTTACCTCACCATGGGGAAATATCCGGTTAGCACTATCATTCGTGTACCCGTGGGTGCTTATGGCGGAGGTGGTCCATACCACTCAAGTTCGGTTGAATCTACATTGCTTACTATTCGGGGAATTAAAATTGCCTACCCAAGCACAGCAGCCGATATGAAGGGTCTGATGAAAGCCGCCTATTATGATCCCAACCCGGTGGTCATGTTGGAACATAAAGGATTGTACTGGAGCAAAAATCCCGGAACAGAAGGCGCCAAAACCATTGAGCCGGATGAACACTATGTAGTGCCTTTTGGAAAAGCCCGCACCGTGCAGGTGGCCAGTAAAGAAATGATGGATGGAGGGTATTCGATATGTGTAATTACCTACGGAATGGGCGTGTACTGGGCTACGGCAGCTGCTAAAAAATTTCCGGGCAGCATTGAAATCATTGACCTTCGAACCTTAAATCCTATTGATGAGCAAGCCATGTATGTGGCCACTAAACGACATGGAAAATGTTTAGTGCTTACCGAAGAACCTTTGTTAAATTCGTTTGCCGAAAGTATAGCAGGGAGAATTTCAAAAGAATGTTTTACTTACCTTGATGCTCCTGTGCAAACACTGGGTGCAGTAGACATGCCTGCCATTCCGCTCAATGAAGGATTGGAAAAAGAAATGCTGCCCAATGCGGAGAAAGTCGCTGTGGCTATGGAATATCTGCTGAATTATTAGGTGAAATTTTACCCTTGCCCTGCTCTTTTTCGTGCTGTAGGATACTACATTCGACAGAGTATAATTTCCCTCTTGTACGTCTTATCATTTACCGTCCCTGTGTCGCCACAGGTACATGCAGGCATAAGTGCGGTAAGGAGTCCATTTGGCCGAAATGCGCAACAAGTCCTGCTTCAGTTTTTTTTTATCACTGTTATCTAAGTTGTACAAACTGGTCATGGCGTTTTGAATGCCCAGATCATCAACGGCAAATACGTCTTCCCGCCCAAGGGTAAACATCAGAATCATTTCTACCGTCCAGCGTCCCACACCTTTTATTTGGGTGAGCACTTCAATCACTTTTTCGTTTTCCATACGGTGCAGTTGGCGGTCGGTGAGTTTTTCTTCTATAAAAAACCGACACACGTGCTGCACATAGTTTGCTTTTGCATTCGATAAACCAATTCCCCTGAGCTTTTCAAACGGAGTGTTTACGATCTCTTCCGGTTTGGGATTTTTGCTTTTGTATAAATCCAGAAAACGCTGGTGAATAACCCGCGCCACTTTTACCGATAACTGCTGCGACATAATGGAGGCACACAGGCGCAGGTACACCTTATTGTGTTTTTGCAAGACAATATCACCGTGTGCTTCTATCAGTTTTTTAAGTTTACGGTCTTTGCTCAGGTGTTTAAGATATGGCATGCAGGTAAAAATTTAAATCAAATTAACAAAAAATACGTGATAAATCCCCCTCGGGTAGCCTAACTTTGCCTTTCAAAATTTGCTATGCTTTATCAATCCATTGATCCCGTAACCAATCAACTGCTGCATTCGTTTCCTGCCGATACGCTCATGGAGGCTGAGCCAAAATTAAAAGCTGCCGCTGCCGCATTCCATGAATGGAAACAACTTACGTTTAAACAAAGGGCAGCTTATTTGCACAGGCTGGCCGTTCTGCTCTCGCAAAACGAAAATGAACTGGCACAACTGGCCACCCTTGAAATGGGCAAGCCCGTGCAGGAAGCGGTGAAAGAAATGCAGAAGTCGGCCCTTACCTTACGTTTTTTTGGAGATAAAGCCGAAGGGATGCTGAAGGAAGCAAAGCTGGATGGAACTACCGTGCCGCACCGCATCATTTACGAGCCGCTCGGAGTAATCTTTGGCATTTTCCCGTGGAATTTTCCTTACTGGCAGGTATTGCGTTTTGCCGCGCCTACGCTAATGGCAGGCAATGTAGTGGTGGTGAAACATGCCCCCAATGTACCACAGTGCGCATTACAACTGCAGAAACTTTTTAACGAGGCCGGATTTCCGGAAGGGGTTTATACCAATATGTTTTTAGCGAATGATACGGCTACACAGGTTATCGCACACCCGGTGGTGAAAGGTGTTTTGCTCACAGGAAGTGAAGTAGCAGGTGCGGCAGTAGCTGCACAGGCCGGAAAATGTATTAAACCTTCAGTATTGGAGTTGGGCGGAAGTGATGCCCTGATTGTGTTGCCTGATGCAGATATGGAACTGGCTGTGAAAACAGGAGTGCAGTCGCGTTTTATCAATAGCGGGCAGGCCTGCAACGGAGCCAAACGTTTTATTGTGTTGGAGGAAAATGCAAATGCATTCACCCAACGGTTGCTGGAGGAAGTAAAACAATTGAAATGTGTGGATCCGAAAATAGCGCAGGGCATAGGGCCGCTGGCCAGAAAAGATTTAGTGGAGAAACTGGAGCAACAGGTAAACGATACCATACAGCAGGGAGCAAAAGTTATGTGCGGGGGTAAACGGATGCCGGGTACCGGAAATTATTTTGAACCTACCATTCTCATGCATATCACCAAAAATTCCCCTGCCTACACCGAAGAGTTGTTTGGTCCGGTGATTAGTTTGTTTGTAGTGAAAAACGAAGCAGAAGCCATAACGCTGGCCAACGATACACGATTTGGGTTAGACGCAGGTATTTTTTCGGCTGATGTGGCGCATGCCCAAAAAATAGCGGAACAATTAGAAGTAGCGCAGGTGTACATTAACAGCCTCACCCGCTCCATGCCTGAGTTGCCCTTTGGCGGAACCAAATCTTCAGGCTACGGACGCGAACTTTCGGAATATGGCATCCGTACGTTTGTAAATATGAAAACCATTGTGTATTGAAAGAGTTGAGTTAGCATATTTATTTTTCTGCTGCTATTTGCATTACACGAAATTTTTGAATTGCCGTATTTCTTTAATTTCTTTTACTTTCACTACATTCAGTTTTGGCAGCTTGCCCGTTAAAATGCTCGCCCAATGGCAATCACCACGTTGGTGTAGCCGTAATTGCCTCCCGCTATATTCTTCTGGAGCACATACAATGGGAAATCAACCCTGAAGGTAAGGGGCTCAACGGTGGCTAACCTTCCAAAGCGTTTTATGGTAAATAAAAATCCTGCTCCGGCATCGGCTTTCAAATCGCTCCATTTATAAGGGATAGGAAGGGTTTTACCCGACAAATCAATCACCTGATATTTGAGATATCCGGCATCGGCAAAAAAGTATGCATCTAATTTCAATGTATTGCGTAGTAATTTGGGACGGAATTTAAAAAACTTGTCGTACTCTATTTCTACATTCACAGAAGCCCCGCCTTTTCCCTGCACCACTCTCGAAATATTTGATCCGCTGTAAACCTGAGGAGCAAATGTCAGGTTGTATCCCCTCAAATTTAATCCACCGCCAAAACCCAGAATGTTTCCTTGGGGTTTAAATTCACCTATTCGATACATGTCGGCCAGATTACTGCGGTAATATTTGCTTTCCATCATTTCTTCTCCGTTGCCACTTGCTAAGTACAATTGGCTTTCGGGCGCAATAGAGCTTCCGGTAATGTATTGTCCAAAAGTGCGGGTTCGTATATCGAATTTACCCAGGTAATTGTTGTTAATCGCTTCTATTTTTCCATACTGGTAATCGTAATCAGTATACAAAGCCGATGAACGCAACTGCAATAAAATTTTCCCGTTTCCCCTGCGGTAGCTGTAGTTGTGTTCAGCTTCTATGTTCAGTGAGTTGTTGTTCATATTTGGGTTGAAATTAGCGCGCGGGGTGAGGTATTCATAAAAATTCATGTGGTTATTTCGGTACATACCTTTGAAGTACATACCAAAACGGTTATTGCCGGAATTTTTTTCTAAGCCGACTTTGTTGCCAATAAGCCCGTCAAGTAATTTGGTTTCGCCATAAACAAATAAATTTTTATCTATGGCAGTTCGGTAACTAATGCGGTAGTTCACTAATTCCAATGGGTCATTTAACCATGATTTTCCCAGGCCAGTATTGTACCACAACGTAGCATTAAACATATGGCGGTAATTCATATAGTTTCCGTTCAGGTGCAGTCCTGCTTTTATTCCGTCAGTGGTATTGTACCATATATCCGGCCTCCAGTGCAGAATGTAATGCTTTCGGTCAACGGGTTCGTTTACTTTTGCATCAAATCTCAAATAAACCGGGCATTTTTTGCTGTTGTTTAACCAATTGATATCACCCAAACGATAGCTGGGGTCTATGATAACATTTTTTATTTTTCCCGGTACGTGAATAGAAGCAGTATAGCTTTCGTTCAGTTTATCCCAGCCATACCATTGCTTTAATACCGTAACATTTTTTTCATGTTTGGCAAAATAGGTATTGGGTATGGTGTAACGCAACGTATCGTTTTTATAGGTAATCACGGCAAAATCAATTGGCATTTGCATGTCGCCTTTGCGATGGAATGTGATAGAAGTATTGGGTATTTGACTACTAGATGGGGCTGATTCCCCTTTAAGTTTTATGTGTTTTGTTTTTCCAACTGCATAGTCTACTCGTTTTGTTGTTTCCATCCATTCATCAAAAAACCAGTTCAGGTCAACATGGGTGAATTGAATGATGCTGTTTCTAAAATCATCAAAATAAGGATGGCATATTTTCCATTGGTTAAAATAATGCGACATAGCCGCAATGAAAAGGGAATCGCCCAGTACATATTGTAAATTGGAAAGCATGGTAGCCGTTTTATAATACACATGCCGGTATCCACCGCCATGCCCTAAAGCCGAACTGAAATCATCGGAATGGGTATTTAGCTGCGCGTCATTTTTATTCATGGCATCGGTGAGGTAACCTAAGTACAGAGTGCTTTCGTCAATGGGCAGGTCAATGTCAAATCGTTTGTTGTATCGTTTTTTATATTGTTTATAGTACATGGAAGAGAAGGAGTAGGTTTTGTTATACGGGTCAAATTTCGCGTCAGGGTTGTACACCCCGTCAATGGCTTTTAACGACCACGAAGTAAGAAATTGCGTAAACCCTTCATCCAGTGCCGCGCGATAGGTTTCATTATTTCCCACCATTCCAAAAAACCAGTTGTGCCCTACTTCATGTGCTATCACAAAATGGTTACCCGGGTAATTTCCTCCGTTCAAAGTAAGCATTGGGTATTCCATGCCATCCTGTGCATCGGCCACTATCATTTTGGGGTAAGCGTACATACCAAAATCCATAGAGTAAGTTTGAATTACCTTAGCGGTGAAGGAGGCAGCTTCCTGCCACCCTGCTGCATTGCTCTCCTGAGCCAGTGCAATGCATTTAATGCCGTTCCATTCGGTTTCGCCAATGCGGTAAGTAGGGTCGGCAGTCCACGCAAAGTCGTGCACATTATCGGCATGAAACATCCAGGTTTTGGTAGTGCCATTGGGCTTAATAATTTCAGATGCCGGAGAACCGATGGGTTTATTTTTAAAATTGGTTATGTCTAATTTTCTTCTAAGTTCATCGGGTAAAACTTCTTCCCGGTTTTGCAATACTCCGGTGGCGTCAAGTACATAATGGTTGGCAAATGTGAGGGCAACATCATAGGCTCCGTAGTCGCCATAAAACTCTTTGCCCAAATGCTGGTAAGTATCCCAGCCAAACTTTGCATCGTACACACAAATACGCGGGTACCAGTGCACCCCGTCATAATGCGTGTAGGACGAACCGGATGCTGTAAATTTTTTCATGCGCCTGCGTTGGTCGCCAGCATCAAAGTAAGTCTTGAATTTTATTTTAAAAGAGGTGAATTGGTTTGGTAGTAAAGGTTGAGTAAGACTCACTTTCATAATAGTATTATCCATTAAAGCAATTACATTGCTATTGCCATTATTTTCCACGCGCTCCACTTCAGTTCCTTTACCTGCCGCTTCATAAGGTCCAAACCGCTGGTGAAAATTATTTGCTTCATTGAGTTGTTCTAAATGGGAACCCTTTACAAAAGCATTTTGATACAAATGAAAATAAACAAAGTAAAGTGTGTCGGGGGAGTTATTCCAGTACGTGAGTTCTTCTCTCCCGTCTATAATTCCGGTTTTATCCTCAATGGTTGCATTGATATTGTAATATATATCCTGTTGCCAATAGGCAGCATGCGGTTTGCGGTTTTTCCAGTAGTAAGGGTTTTGGGCGCTGCGGTAATAATCGGCACCGGTTTGTGCAAAAACAGAAATAGATGTAAAAACAAAGCAGAGTAAAGTAAAAAATCTTTTCATGTATCAATAAAGTATTGAAGGTACGAATATATAAAAAAGTAGTTGCTGCAAAATGAAAAGAATGGGGTAACGAAAAAATGTAACAACACCCACGGTTGAATATGCCCGAAATAAAGTAAACTTGCAGTTGTGAGGGTTGCGATTATTTTCGGGATATTGTTATTGGTTTGGGCTGGCAGTCGGAGTGAATTACGGGCTCAGCCTTTTTCTCGTACCGATTCGCTGCATGGTTCAGAAAATGGGTTCACCACCTGTTACAATGTACTTAAGTATGATATACGTGTACGGTTGTTCCCCAATCAAAAGGCAATTAGAGGAACTAATAGCATTGTAGCAAAAGTTATAGGTAAGGCAATTCTTCAAACCATTCAACTCGATTTGTTTTCGGTTATTAAAATTGATTCGATATTGTTTGAGGACAAGAAAGTCTCATTTACCAGAGACAGTAATATTTTTCTGGTTCATTTCCCCAAAAAATTAATTCCAGGGCAGCGGTTTGAGGTGAAGATATTTTTTAACGGAATTCCTCCCGAAGCCAAAAATGCTCCGTGGGATGGCGGTTTTGTATGGGCAAAGGATGCAAGGGGAAATCCCTGGGTGGGGCTTGCCTGTGAGGGAATCGGGGCTTCGTGTTGGCTTCCCTGCAAAGACCATTTGAATGACGAGCCGGAAGATGGCGTTGAAATGCGGTTGATAGTGCCTGAAAAATCAGTTGGAGTATCAAACGGAAGACTGGTAGCTAAAAAACAAATGGTAAATCAAACTATGATGTATCACTGGAGGGTGACAAGTCCTATTAATCCTTATAATATTTCCATCAACGTTGGTAATTATGCTCACCTGAGCAATAGCTATACCGGAGCAAAAGGAAAACTTAGTTTAGATTATTATGTATTGACCTACAATGCCGATACGGCACAAAAACATTTCAAACAGGTGCAAGGTATGCTCAGTTGTTTTGAAAAATATTTCGGGCCTTATCCATTTTGGAGTGATGGCTACAAGCTGGTGGAAACTCCCTATTGGGGAATGGAGCATCAGAGTTGTGTGGCTTATGGGAACAACTATAAAAACAATACATGGGGCTTTGACTTTATTATTATTCACGAAAGCGGACATGAGTATTTTGGCAATAGTTTAAGCATGGCCGATGCAGCTGAGATGTGGATTCACGAGTCGTTTACCACGTATAGTGAAACAATCTATATGGAATGTTTGTACGGGAAAGAAAAAGCATTTGAGTACCTTAGCACTCAACGAAAAAATATAAAAAATCTGCGGCCGATGATTGGCCCGTTTGGGGTGTATTACCATGGCCGCGAAGATAATGACATTTATTACAAGGGTGCCTGGGTATTACAAACCCTTCGCGAGGCTATGAACAACGACTCCCTTTTTCTCGGGTTTCTCAAACACCTTACCATGGGTAATTCCCATGAGAATATTACTACCAGAGAAATTATCACTCAGTGTAATCAGATTACAGGGATAAACTGGGATGTTTTTTTTAACCAATACCTTTATTACTCCACCATTCCGGTATTTGAATACCGGGTGCAACATTCAGATGATAAGTGGCAAATCCATTATCGCCTGCGTACCGATGTAGCGGGACTAAGTTTGCCTATGCGTTTTACTATTGGGAAAACTTTGTATAAGATTACTGTCGGCAACCAGTGGCAAACGCTTCAATTAATACACTTGGAAGGTGAACAAATTTTCGCTGATAATAGCCACGTATTGGTGGAGGTGCTTGAAGTATTTTAACCCCTCACTTATCCGTTAATTGTCAAATTATTGAATTGAGGTTTAAGTTTGCTACCGCAACTTTTTTCTGCCAAATGTTGCTCTATAAATAATTTTACTGCTGTTTTTTCGTGTAGCGGGTTTTGTGCCGGTAAAAACTCAGGTAAACCTACGAGTGGCACGGTTCTTTTTCTATCTTAGGCTAAACAACCTTATGGCTCGGTGCTATTGGTAATTGAAAGAAAAATACCAACTTTTAATGTATCGAAACAACGAATGGACTTATGGTGGAATTGAATGAAGGCGGGGTAAATGTATATGCAGGGATAAACTCCAAAGGGATACTGCTTAGGAGTGGCGCACAAAAATGGTAACGGTGTAGGACGAGGAATTACGTTAGTTGAACTGTATGTATATCATGGTTGGGCAATGAACTTGGGGTTAAAAGAATCTACTGATAATAAAAGTGAAAAGCCCAATTAACCGAGTTGAGCAAATCAGGCAATGAGCAAAAAAATGAATACTCGTTTAATTAATGTCCCGCTTGCAAGCCAGTTTTCAAATGGCACATTTAATTAATAAGCCGGGGTTTTTCTGGTACACGTTGTTTCCAAACTCATGAACTGTGAGTATGTGTGCTGATGTAGTGCCAGTAGTAAATATTGAAGTGTGGTGTATGTTTGTTCCTGTGAGTAGAATTTGTGAGAATGACTGAAGTAAACCTGCATACCCTGAAAGTAAGTATTGGAGTTGACGCCAAACGAAAGTAGGTTTCCAAATTGAATGGAACTAGTCCCGTTATATGAAAATGGAAAACCGGTATAAAATACGGTTATAAACAGAGTGGTGATTCCAGCATGCTAAATTTGATGGTCACTGGTAGTGCTTCCACATGCTGTTCCTCCACGTTTTATCACCTAAATTTAGTTGAGTTTACCGAAAACATTCCGGCATTTACCAATGCCAATGCCTAAACCGACATACGCAGGCAAAGCAAAACTCTGCCACTTAGTAAAGAGCCTTATCTCGAAACAAATGCGGCTTTTTTTGCAAGCACCAGCAGGATTGCTTAGAAATCATTTGGGGTGAGTGTTTTTAAAGTGTATGATTAACTGTTCAGTACCGTTCATAACATCAGGCCTTAATTCTTGGATGGGGGCACACTTTTGATGAATTTGCACCGTAATCATTAATTAGGTTTTTTCAGAATTTTATGAAGCAAGTATTTTTATTAGTTGCCACACTGTTACCCGGGTTTACCACTTGGGCACAGGATGATGTAAAAGGATCGGTTGAGGGTGGGCTTCATGGAGGGATTACTCAGTTTTACGGTGATGTTAGTTCAGGGTTGTTCAACTGGAAACAAAAGGGTCTTGTTCTTGGGCTGCATGGCAGGTACAATATCAATTCAAAACTTACCGCCAAACTTTCATTTACTTATGGGCGTATTAATGGAGATGATGCGCTTTCTAAATCTAAATACCAGCAATACAGAAATATTAATTTTCGTACTGCTATCAAAGAGTTCTCATTGGTATGCGAATACAATATTTTAGGGTATAGCTCGGGGAGTAAAAGAAAGTATCCGGGAATGGAGATGATGAGATTCAGTCCTTATGTTTTTACAGGAATTGATTTGTATTTTTTTACACCCAAGTCGCAGGTAGGGGGCACTTATTACAAAGTAAAAACACTCGATACCGAACTTGGAAAGAAGTACAGCAATTTTAACCTTTCTATTCCCCTTGGTGCCGGGGTTAAATATTCGCCCATCAACTTATGGACATTGGGTTTTGAGGTAGGAATGCGTAAAACATTTACCGATGCGCTGGATGATGTGGCAGGTTATTATGCTGATTACAATACAGTAAGAGACGATCAGGGGGAAATTGCCGCTATTCTAAGCGACCCTTCCAGGTTAAAAGGGAACGCTATTCAAAAAACAGGAGCAAGAGGTAACCCCCGAAGCAAAGATTGGTATATGTTTATCTCCCTGAGCATCACTAAAAAGCTGTATTTCAAGAATTATTGAAATAATTTACCCCGGTGGGTTTGTAATTCTGTTCGTTCCCCGTATCTTTGCCGTCCATTTAACAATTTAAGATAAGTATAAACATGTTTGCTATCGTAGAAATTGCTGGCCAACAATTTAAAGTTGAAAAAGACCAGACTTTGTTTGTGCACAGGTTGCAAAACGAAGAGGGCGCCAGCGTTGAGTTCGATAAGGTGTTGTTAGTTGACAACAACGGATCGGTAAAAGTAGGTACCCCTACCGTAGGAGGGGCCAAAGTGAAAGCTCAGGTTTTAAACCACCTGAAAGGCGACAAGGTGATTGTGTTTAAAAAGAAACGCAGAAAAGGGTATAAGAAGAAAAACGGACACCGTCAATACTTTACCAAAATTCAAATTTCGGATATTTTAGGTTAACCATCTTTTAAAGGAATAATTATAACATGGCACACAAAAAAGGTGTCGGTAGTTCAAAGAACGGCCGTGAATCACACAGTAAACGTCTAGGCGTAAAACTTTACGGAGGAGAATTTGCCAAAGCCGGTAACATTATCATCCGCCAGCGTGGTACCAAACATCACCCCGGTGACAATGTAGGAATTGGGAAAGACCATACTTTATTTGCATTGATTGATGGGAAAGTAGTTTTTACCAAAACATCAAATGATCGTTCATTTGTATCCATTAAACCGATAGCATAAATACCAATAGGCTTTTTTTAGGGTTTTAATAATATTTTAAGTGAATTTCCCGCTTTGACCAAGAATCAAGGCGGGTTTTCTTTTAAACCCCGATATGTTTTGTTAACTGCCTCGTTGTTGCAAATAGGAGGCAAAGCTGGTAAACGCATTTTTGGCAGCTGCCTGCACATTTACCTGATCTAAATGTTCAAATGCTTTTTGCTGATGAAAGGTCATTTGTGCTTCGGCTAGTTTACGCACGTTTACGGCATCGTAAATAGTCTTTACGGCCAATACTTTTTCCTCTTCGTTAAATTGTTTTTTATGTATCCATTGGTTCAGTTCGTGCAAATTGTTTCCTTCTGCCAACTCAAGTGCCCGTATTAAAAGAAATGTTTTTTTGTTTGAGATTATATCACCTCCGGCCTGTTTCCCAAACTCAATACTATTTCCATATACATCTAGTATATCATCCTGCAATTGGAAAGCCAACCCAATATGTTTCCCGAATTCGTACAGGTGTTGGGCATCTTGTTCTTTACCGTTTCCAATATAGGAGCCCAATTTTAAAGAGGCTGCTAATAACACGGCTGTTTTTAATTCAATCATGTGCAGGTAATCTGTAATTGTTACCATTTCCTGCTGTTCAAAAATCATGTCTAGCTGCTGCCCTTCGCATACTTGTGCTGCTGTTTTCATAAATAACGGGAGGCATTTTTTTAATGTTACTTCATCAAGTAAACCGAAGAGTTCTACTGCTTTAATCATCATTAAGTCGCCCGCCAGAATTGCCGTATCCGGATTCCATTTTACATGGACGGTTGGTTGACCTCTTCGAATGGGTGCTTTGTCCATAATATCATCATGCACCAGTGTGAAGTTATGAAATACTTCGAGTGCTGTTGCTACCGGTAAGGCTTTTTGCAGGTCACCGCCAAACAATTCGCAGGCCATCAGTGTTAATATGGGTCTTACCCTTTTGCCTCCCATATCCATTGTGTAATTAATGGGGGCATATAATTCAAAAGGGGCTCCGGTAAATCGGTTATCTTGTATATAGGAATTTATTTGCTGTAGGTATGCCTGATATGTTTGCATAAAGCTATTTGATTAGCTGAAAATCAATGGTACGTTTTACCAGATCGGTTTTAATGACTTTTACTTTTAGTTTGTCTCCAAGTTGATGAATGATTTTCTTTTTACGCCCAATTACACGGTAGTTGGCTTCATCATATTCATAAAAATCATCCTGAAGGGAGCCCAGTCTTATCATTCCTTCGCATTTGTTTTCTATTATTTCCACATAAATACCCCATTCGGTAACACCTGAAATAATTCCCTCAAATACTTTTCCCAAGAACTGGTTCAGGTATTCTACCTGCTTGTATTTAATTGAAGCGCGCTCTGCTTCTGCTGCCCGTTGTTCCCTCTCCGAGCTGTGCTTACATTTGTTTTCCAGATCACTGGTTTTGTCCGTTTCTTTTTCTAAAAAATGTTCCAGCAATCTATGTGTCATTAAATCAGGATATCGCCTGATGGGAGAAGTAAAATGTGTGTAGTAATCAAAAGCTAACCCGTAGTGGCTGGTTTTTTTTGTAGTATAATAGGCTTTTGCCATGGTGCGAATGGCCATTTGCTGCAGCAGATTTTGTTCGGGTTTCCCTTCTACCTCTTGCAGTAAGTTATTCAGCAATTTTGAAATCTGCTTTTCCGATTGTGCGTTTATGCGGTATCCGAAACGAGCCGCAATGGTACTGAATTGGGTGAGTTTATCAATATTGGGTAGTTCGTGTACGCGGTACACGCAATTTTTTTTATTCTTTCCTAAAAGTTCTGCCACTTTTTTATTGGCAAGCAGCATAAAATCTTCAATCAGTTTATGCGCTTCTTTTCGTATTTTGGTGTACACCCCAAGCGGATTCCCCTGTTCATCTAATTTAAATTTTACTTCTTCTGTTTCAAACGAAATGGCTCCGTTTTTAAAACGCTCGTTACGCATTATTTTGGCTAAGGCATTCAGTTGAAGCAATTCATAGGCAAAAGGGCCGCTTTGGCTTTCGATCACCTGCTGTACCTCTTCGTAGGCAAATCGCCTGTTGGAGTGAATAACCGTTTTACCAAACCACTCCTTGTGGATATGACCTTTTTCATCCATTTCAAATACTGCGGCAAAGCACAACTTATCCTCATTTGCTCTTAACGAACACACTCCGTTGGATAATTTTTCGGGCAACATAGGTACTACACGATCCACCAAGTAAATGGACGTTCCGCGGTCATAAGCCTCTTTATCCAGCGGAGAACCGGGCTTTACATAATGGCTCACATCGGCAATATGCACTCCTATTTCAAAGCGGTTATCGGATAATACCTGAAAAGAAATGGCATCATCAAAATCTTTGGCATCTTCGGGGTCAATGGTAAATGTAGGGACAGCGCGAAAGTCTCTTCTTTTTTTTATTTCTTCGGCAGGTGGGGTGTAGGTAATTTTTTCTGCTTGAGCCTCCACCTCTTTAGGAAAACTCAATGGAAATCCATACTCGGCAATAATGGCATTCATCTCCACTTCATTGATGCCCGGTTTGCCAAGCACCTCGGTTATTTCACCAAAAGGATTATTGAAATCTACAGGCCAGTCGGTAATGCGGGCAATGGCTTTCATTCCGTGCCCGGCTTTGTTTAATTTATCGTTGGGGATATAAATGTCTACATGCATTCTGCGGTCATCCGGAACCAGAAAAGCAAATCCTGCCTTGCGTTCCACAATACCTACAAATTCAGTTCGTGCGCGTTCCAGAATTTCAATCACCTCACCCGAGTTTTTCCCATCTTTACGCTGGGCAAAGAGACAAATTTTTACCCTATCTTTATGCAGGGCGCGGTTTAAATCATTTGGGCCAATGTAAATATCATTTCCTCCACCATCCGGAATCAGGTAAGCAGAACCGTGTGCATTTACATCAAGAATTCCTTCTACAAATCGGTCAAAAATAACCGCTTTAAATTTGCCCGGCCCACTTGATCTGAGTTTTCCGGTTCCCAATAATTTGTTCAGGGCGTTTTCAATGAGTTTGCGTTGCTCATCACTTCTGAAACCTAAGCGGGAGGCAATTTGTTTGGCATTCCACTCTTTGGATGCCTGCTCCATCATCAGGTCGCAGATAGCCTGCTGAAGATTTTGCGGAGTTGTTTTTTTTGTCAAACTAAAACGTATTTGTTGCAAAATACTTTCTTTGCCTAATATTCAGAAAGGGTTTTATGCACAACGTGGCAGAATGATTAATGGGTTATTCTTATTTCGTTACCTCAAGCTATAAGGAAGAGTTGGTTTTGATCAGGTATATGGATTGGGAGAGTTGAGTTGGATTTGATTTTCTTCCTGCAACTGGTTTTACATATGCCCGATAGGATCACCCATATAAATTTCAATTAACTCGGTTATTTTTAGCAGGAATATTTATTTGGGCAAGGTTTGGAAATACGGCAATTAATGGAACGTGTGAACTAAGTTGGGGTTTAATCTATTCGTAAGCAAATAGCAGAAACCAATGCTGTTATAATTAATTTGCCATAAGTTGAAAAAACAACATCCGGCAGGGATTAGTTAACTTAGGGGATGAATATAAATAAAAAAAGGCTTCTTTCCGGAAGCCTTTTTTTATTTATGACGATATAGATTAATTAACCTGAATTTTTCCTGATTTAATCATTTCCCCTTCTACAGTTTTAATCTCGTAGAAATAAAATCCGCGCGGGTAATTGCTTACATTAACGGTTGTGTTTTTTTCCTCAAACATTATATCTTCTACTTTTCTTCCTGTAATGTCAAAAATGTTCAACACCTTGGGCAAACCGTAATTTACATCAATGTTTAGAACATCTTTTACAGGATTAGGGTAAACTTTGGTAGTGTTGGCTAATACTCCGGCAATACCTACAGCCCAGCCTTGCTCATTAAACCAAACAACATCTTTTGATTTCTGATTGTTGGTTAAGCCGGCACCCGATTCAAATCCCAAATCCGGACGGTTGAGGACATGTGCAATAAAAGCAAATCTTACGTTGGCTGACTGAAGAAATTTCAGATTGGCCGTAAGGTTTAAAGTCAAATGTACTGTGTCGTTTGGCGCAACGGTTCTGGTCAAAATTTTTAATCCGAAAGTAGAAGAGTTAGGACCTGGATACAATAAAATTGTTTGAGAGTTACTAATGATAGTTATGGCAAACTGAAACCAGATGGAATCGCCAGCCAGTGCTGAGCTGGAGCCATTGTTTTTCATAACTACATCAACATTAATAGGTGTTCCGTTTGAAGGAGTGCTTTTTAAACTATCCGGATATAGAATAGTTTCTGTTGACCAGTCAATGGTTCTGGTTGTTTGTGCAACAGATAATCCTGTTATAAAAATAACAGATACGAGTGTAAGTAGAATTTTTTTCATGTGATGAATTTGAGTTAAATATTATTATTAATAGCAAATCTATGTTTTGAAAGCGGAAATAGAAAGGCGAAATAAAAAATATTTTCAAGTTTGTATAATTATTAAGACAATAGGTCAATCAATTCATCAATATCCAGTGATTTGACAAAAGATTCTTCGGTTTCAATAAGGTTTTCAGCAAGTTGTAATTTTTTCTGTTGCAGGGCAACAATTTTCTCTTCCACTGTATTTCGGGTAATAAATTTATAGGTAAATACATTTTTTGTTTGCCCAATGCGGTAGCTTCGGTCTTCGGCCTGCTTTTCAACGGCCGGATTCCACCAGGGGTCGAGGATAAAAACATAATCTGCCGATACCAGATTTAACCCGAGTCCACCTGCCTTTAGTGAAATTAAAAATACTTTTATCTGTTCATTTTCATTGAACCTTTTTACCTGATCTGCCCGTTCTTTTTGCGACATCTGCCCGTGTAAATAGCAATAGGATATATGGTTTGCTTCGAGATGCTGACGGTAAATTTCCAGTTGTTTCACAAACTGAGAAAAAACCAGTAACTTATGATCTTCTGCAATGGCTATATTTATTCTTTCGGTTACCTCATCAAATTTGCCTGAGGTAAATTCATATTCTTCTTCAACCATTCTTGGATGGTTGGCTATTTGGCGGAGCTTGGTAAGTCCCTGAATAATGTTTAGCTTTGATTTATTTAACCCTTGCTCTTTGATCACCTGCAACAGTTCGTTTCTATATTGTGATTTTACTTCATCATAAGTCTTTCCTTGTTCTTCGCTCATATCACAGTAAATCACTTGCTCAATTTTGTCGGGAAGGTCTTTAGCCACTTGCGATTTGGTTCTTCGCAGTACAAACGGGTTGATTAGTGTTTTAAGAATTTTGAGTTTTTTTTCGTCAGCCTGCTTCTCAATTGGGATAGAAAAATTTTCCATAAAACTACTGTAATCTCCAAGTAATCCCGGATTGATAAATGACATTTGCGACCAAAGTTCAATTACGGAGTTTTCAATAGGCGTTCCGGTAAGTACAATTTTAAATGCTGACTTTAAACTTTTCACCGCCTTTGATGCCTGCGATAATGGATTTTTTATATTCTGACTTTCGTCAAGTATGATATAGTGAAAATAATAGCTGCGCAATAGTTCAACGTCCGATCGAACCGTACCATAGGTGGTAAGGATAATATCATAATACCTGAATTGGGCGGGGTCTTTTAATCGGTTGATTCCGGTATAAACTAAAATTTTTAATTCGGGGGCAAAACGTGCGGCTTCATTGTTCCAATTAAAAATTAACGAAGTAGGGACAATGATTATCGAAGTGGTGTATTGTTTCTTCACCGTTTGATCATCTCCTTCTGCTATTTGAGAAGTTTTAGCTCCGGCCATAGCGGGTAAATGGGCATCCTGATTAAACAGGGAAATCTGAACCGGTGTTTGATTCGAAATTTCTGAGGGGTCTAAAGCTGGCGGATGTTCAACTGTTTCGGAGCCGCGATGAAACTCCTTTTCATATTGCAGTAAAGCTAATGTTTGAATGGTTTTGCCTAATCCCATATCATCTGCAAGGCAGGCACCAAGTTTATTATCACGCAGAAATGAAAACCAGTTGTAGCCTGCTTTTTGGTATGGTCGCAAATCTCCGTTAAAAGAAAGCGGAAGAGGGTATTCTTTGATACTTTGCTGATCGCGCAGGTTCATGAGTTTTTCACTCAGCTTCATTTGAACACCATTAAAAGAGCTTAACTCGGTAATTAATCCGATGTGGTAATTATGCAACCTTATATTTTCGCCCGGTTCTGAATTTTCAAAAATGCTGCCGAAGGTGCAGAACCATTCATCAGGTATTACGGCTGTTTCTCCGTTAGGCAATAAAAACTCGCGTTTGCCCTTTAAGATATATTCTCTAAGAGCAAGAAACGGAAACTGAAATTCTCCAAATTTTACAACAGCATTGATGTCAAACCAGTCGTTAAATTCCTTTACATCAATTTTTATTTCCCGGTGACCAAGAAAATATTTATGTCGTTCTTCTTCCTGAATAATTTTAAACCCGGCTTCTTCAATTTTTTCTTTATGAGTAATTATCCAATCTATAAATTCATATTTGTTTACTGTCTCAAATGCCTGTAAGGTTCGTTCTTCTTTTGGCAGGGCATTAGGCTTCTTTAATCTGAAAACCGAGCCATCGGTGAGTTCAAGCCCCAGATTTTCGAGAAAATCTTTTTTACTGTCCTCCCATTTTACCGATCTTCTTATTCGTTTAAATAGGTACTGCTTGTCTTTTTTTTCAAAACTCACCGATACTTTATGCGAGTTATGGTAAAGGAAAAGGTTCTTTCCGTATTCAAAGCACAATTGCAGTTGAACATTTTCTTCCCATAACCTTACAATTTTGAGTACAGGGGTGGCATCGTGTTTTTCAGTAATAATTTCAAGCCCCTGAGCATACACATCAAATTTTTCAACCAGCGGAACTACAAATTTACGGAAGTAGTTTTCTTCGGCACTTTTAGGAATTTGTATGAACCGTTTATTTAAAAAAGGTAATAATTTCTTCCCGTCAATATTTTTTTGAAAGTCATATATCCTATTCTCTACCAGCAACCACGCTGGGAAGTTGCACAGGAGTTTAGCGTTTTTATACATGAATTCCAGTTTTTCTTCCTTATACTTTATGGTAGGATAATAGCGGGTACCTTCTTCATCGCGCCTGAAATGAAATAAAACCGAGCTTTTCTCTTTTGCAATTTCCAGCTCTGTGGAGCAGGGGTTATTGTCATTTCCGGTTTTGAATATCCGCTTATTCCGGAGTAATTCCAGGGAAGCGGCAATTCGTTTTTCAATAAATGGACGTATGAAATTAATAAACAGTTCCTCATCACAGTATTTCTCAAAAAACTGAGAAGGTTTTATTTGTTTATTGTTTTTATCAACGTAAAACTTTTTGGTGATATAGCTCTGCTCAATTTCATCTAATATTTTCAGCAACTGTTTGTCCGGGGCATCAATTTGTTCACTGTAATAATCAGAAGTTTTAGTGAAAATTCGTTGATGAGTAAGCGTAAGTTGTCCCTTGGAATTCACCTGCACCACATGTGGCTCAATAATGAGTCCGAGGTGCTGATGCTCTACCAGTGTATAAATTAATTCAAAAGGTTGGGTATTGACTACTTTCAAAACAAATTCCATCTACTAACAACCGATAAAGGTAGGTTGAATAAATGGGTGGATTGCCTATGTGGGAAAATTGTCAGAAACTCACTTCGCCACTGAAAACCAATTTAGCCGGACCAATGAGCCATACATTTGTAAACGTATTCTCCTTTGGATTGAACTGAAACTTCACTTTCAATTCCCCTCCCGGAGTGGTGATTGGAACTTCAAAGGGAGCTGTTGACGTTTTTTTGTTCAGCAAATACCAGGCAATTGCTGCAGCCGTAACCCCGGTTCCGCACGACAAGGTTTCGTCTTCTACACCGCGTTCGTAGGTACGCACATACAATCGGCTTTGCTGCCATTCAATAAAATTTACATTGATTCCGTTTGGCTTGTATTGATCATTATACCGAATAGCCTTTGCTTTGGTTATAATATCGGTGGTGGCGGTGTTGCTGCAAGGAAGTACATAGTGGGGTGAGCCGGTATTCAATACAAAATGATTGGCATGTGATGTAATTTCACTCACGTTTTGCATTTGTAACTCCACCAAATCTCCGTTGAATAAGGCCAAATGAGGCCCGTCAACCGCAAGAAAGGATGTGTTGGTTGAAATAATTCCCATTTGACGGGCAAAAAGAGCAATGCACCGACCTCCATTTCCGCACATGCTGCTTTCGTTGCCATCTGCATTATAATAAATCATCCGAAAATCGAAACCCTTCTCGTTTCTCAGCAACATTAATCCGTCAGCACCAATACCAAATCTGCGATTACATAATCCGGCAATCAGTTCTTTGTTATGCAATGGAAATTGCTCTTCCCGATCATCTATAATGAGGAAGTCATTTCCGGTTCCCTGATATTTATAAAATTTCACTTTAGTGGTGGAATATTTTTTTTACTAAACCTAATTCCATTTCCCGGTAAGGATGAAACTTGCCGTCTTGTTCAAGGTAGTAGTATTTTTTTTCGTAGTGCAAATATAGGTCATCCTGTACCGTTAACAGATGAATTTTATATGGAGGATCAATGCCATAAAGAACCAATTTTTTTCCGTTAAACAGGTATCCTCTTGAGTTAAGGGGAGATTTCCAGAATTCAACGGTTACAGTAGGTGAGCTGAGCGTAGAAGTGTCTTCAGGATTTTCAGTAGAAAGAGTTGAGGGGGTAAGCAGGGTGTCAAATTCCCATTCGTCTTCTACCAAATTAATGTAATCAGGATTCTCTTCTAAAAGTTGTCCGTCAATGCTCCCCTGCCCGGCCAAAGTCTGGGGGGAGACTGTCAAGTTTTTTTGTTGCTGTTCAGGAGTGTTTTGTTTTGCCGAAAATTCTTTGCGTAATTGTTCTTCACTTCTGCGCTCCACCTCTTTGTAAGGAACCCGGATTAGTGAATCTACCTTATTAATTACTTTTGGAAGGCTGTATTGCGGGATATAATTTTCGGTAACAAAGTAAACGGCACTTAGAATTAACAATATAGTAAGTATGTATGGGAGTAAACCAAAGAAGAAGGTTTTTTTGTTTCGAATGCTTTCAGTGTTTTCGTGCAGGTATTGTTTTAGTTCCTGTCTTCGGGCTTCTTTTATTCCCTCTACAAGGGCTGCATAAAAGTCGTACTGAGTTTTAAGTTTTGGCTCAACCAATAGTCGCTCTTCTGAGTTTTAAGTTTTGGCTCAACCAATAGTCGCTCTTCAAACTCGGATTTTTCTTTTTTCCCTAGTTTCCCGTCAAAGTAACGCTCGATGAGGTCAAAATTATCGGTTAGCCATTCGTTCATTTTTCTTTTATCTTCTCTATTGACAACTATTGGTTGTTAAACGTTGTTTGGGTTTAAAATTTGGTTGTGGTTTTTTCAATTAGGTGTTTAAGAATTTCACTTTTACGTTGCTTTACTGCATCCGGGCTATGGGCGCCTGTCAGCTCGGCAATTTCCTTTAAACTGAATCCGTCAAAATAGTAGTAGCCCAATAATTTCCGGTCGTTCTCTGGCAGGGATAACCAACTTTCTTTAAGGAGAGAAGCGGAATAGGATTGTTTATTTCCGGCATCCGGCTCTTTTTTCCCTTTTTTCCGATCACGTTTATTCCAACGATTACGTGCGGAAGCCAAAACATACGGAGCCAGCGCAAAAGGTTGTCCGTTTTTTTGCCGGATGACATGTTGCCAAACTGCCAGTAATGCCTCGGTAAGAACTTCTTCGGCATCTTTAATTTTTCCTTGTTTGGTTATTACATAGCGATACACTTTTTTAAATGTGCGCGCATATAGCACGGTAAGAGCTTCTTCATTGCCCGATCGCATCAGTTGAATTAAAGTTCTGTCGTTCAGAAGCCGAAAACCAAACATACTGTTTATTAAGAAAGAAAAATATTTTTTGTCTTTATTCGCTGAATAGGCCTCAAAGTTACGGTGCAGAAATGGTTTCACCTTAACTTTGAATAGAACAATGGAACAAAAATTGATAAGCGAAAGGACGTAAAATAGAAAGTGTATGAAGAAAGTAGTCGGATTAGTATTGGTAGCAAGCCTGGGAGGCATTGTTGCCTTGGGCGTAAACAAATTATTTGACAGGGAGCGGAGTTCAGAATTCGGAGCCATGCAGATGGCTCGTTATGCCAGTCTTGCCGAGGCAGGTCCTGGAATGACGCAGGATTTTACTGCTGTTTCAGAGGTTGTTACGCCAACTGTTGTTCACGTAATCACCACGGTTGAATCGGTTAGTTCAGGGTCTGTTCCTACTGACCCATTTGATTTTTTCAGGGGGCACGGTTTTAGTTTGCCTGATATGGGGCCACAGGTAGGTTCCGGTTCAGGGGTTATTATTTCAGAAGATGGGTATATTATTACCAATAATCATGTGATAAACGGGGCAGCCAAAATTGAAGTAGTCCTAAATGATAAACGCAAGTACATGGCTGAGTTAATAGGCTCCGACCCCAATACAGATATTGCGTTGATAAAGGTGGAAGAAAAAAATCTCCCCTTTGCGGTTTTCGGTAATTCAGATGAAGTGAAAGTAGGCCAGTGGGTGCTTGCAGTAGGCAATCCTTTTAACCTTACTTCAACAGTCACCGCAGGTATAGTGAGTGCCAAAGGCCGTAACCTCAACCTGATTCGGGATCCGCAAAATCCGGAGAGCCGTTATGCCATTGAATCATTTATTCAAACGGATGCTGCGGTTAATCCGGGCAACAGCGGGGGAGCACTCGTTTCTATTGATGGGAAACTAATTGGAATTAATACGGCTATTGCGTCTCAAACAGGTTCTTTTTCGGGCTATTCATTTGCCGTTCCATCAAATATTGCAAAAAAAGTGATAAATGATGTAATGAAGTATGGCTCTGTTCAACGCGGATATTTGGGTGTTGAAATACGGGACGTAAATGCCGAGCTGGCAGATGAAAAAGGATTGAAGGATGTGAAAGGTGTTTATGTTGGAGCGGTAAATCCTAAAAGTGCAGCCGAAGAGGCTGGCATTAAAGCAGGAGATATCATTATTAAAGTGGGTGAGGTTTCAGTAAATTCTTCCTCCGAGCTGCAGGAGCAAATCAGTCGTAAAAATCCGGGCGATAAAGTTTCGGTATTGGTAAAACGTGACGGTAAAGAAAAACTATTTGACGTGGTACTTAAAAATAAAGAGGGTAAAACTGCTATTTCAGTCGAAACCAAACTTGATCAGGCAAGTGCTTTAGGGGCAAACTTTGAAAGTATTTCGCGCGAGGAGCGGATGAAACTGAAAGTTATCAATGGGGTAAAAGTGAAAAGCATTGGCGGAAGAAGTGCATTAAGCAAAGCCGGAATTCCGGAAGGGTATGTATTAACCCATATTGATAAAAAACCAGTTTATACAGTAGGCGATGTAAAGAAAATGCTGGAAGGTAAAAAAGGAGGAGTATTGCTGGAGGGCGTAAATCCTGATGGCAGTAAAGGTGTTTACGGAATTTCGATAGATTAATTTTAGGACATCAATAATATAAAAAGGTCGGGTTTATTATCCGACCTTTTTTATTATCAAGGCATAATATGCATTTTAGCCTTCGGCTTCGCATTTTTATGCAGGTAATCTATCCCAACGTACAGTTATTTTGCAGGTCTATTCTTGAGAATTCTTTATAAATAAATAGCAAAGAACCCAAAAGGATAAGCAAGTGGGAAAAACTTTTATGAAAATGAGGGAAACCCAAAGCAACAAAAGGATTTTCCATCGTGTTTAGATGGTGAAAAATGATATTACTTTGTATAAAATTAAGAAGATAACAAAGGACAAGTAAAAACGAAAATATAAGTACGCGTTACTAAAAACGTTCCTCAGTACTAAAACCGCGAAATTTTACAGGTAGGGGCAGTTTGAAGTGATGCACCCTTACAGGGTGTGTTCTTCTTCTGGTCGGCTCTACGTGGGTGCTTCGCGGTACCTTGTGCAGACTGTCAGTTGGGGTTCACGCCCTTTCTGTTTTGGGACTTTTTTCGTATATTGCTATGTACTAAACATTAATAATAATGAAACGGCTGTTGACTCTTCTCTTCCTTCTTTTAGCCTTTCAGGGTTTTGCCCAGGATTATAAGCGTGCTTCAATATGGTATTTTGGGGATAGTGCAGGAGTAAATTTTAACACCATTCCTCCATCAGCATTGACCAACGGGGCAATGAGTACTTGGGAGGGATGTGCCACCATTGCTGACACCAATGGAAATCTTTTATTTTATACTAATGGGGTTAAGATTTGGAATAAGAATCACCAATTCATGGATAATGGAACTGGACTGTTGGGAAATATTTCTTCCACTCAATCTGCAATTATAGTCCCACAACCGGGAAATGATTCGATTTTCTTCTTGTTCAATACCTATGACAATGGCCTATTCTATTCGCGCATTAATATTAATCTGAATGGAGGGTTGGGTAGAGTAGTTGAAAAAAACGTTCTCTTACAAGTACCAATGACTGAAAAAATTGCAGGGTGCTTTCATTCAAATCAAAAAGACGTTTGGGTTGTGGCACACGAGCATGGAAGCAATAATTTTTGTTCTTACTTGATTACTTCCGATGGGTTAATTAAATGTCCCATTATTTCAAGTGTTGGTCTTGTATATAATAACCCTTCATATGGTTACGATGTCGGTCAACTAAAGATATCCAAAAATGGAACAAGAATCGCTGTTGTTTCCTATTTTTCCTATCGAATAGAATTGTTTAGTTTCAATTCTCTAACGGGTATTGTTTCTAACCCTGTAACATGGCTTACGACAAATACAGGCAGTTTAACCTATGGTGTAGAGTTTTCAAGTAACAATAAAAAACTCTATGTCACTGAAACTGGCAATACTGGTAAATACCTAAAGCAATTCGACATAAGCACCAGCGATACTGCTTTGATTAATCAATCAAGAGTTATTTTAGATACTTTCCCTCCTTTTTTAGCTTATGGCCTACAGATGGGCATTGATGGCCGTATTTACATGGCACGGAAAGATTCTACATTTCTTAGTGTTATTCAATATCCCGATTCATCCGGTTTTGCCTGCGGTTACTTAAAAAATGGGTTGAGCATAGCCCCAAAAAAATCTGTGTATGGGGGACTGCCGACAATTATCTCCTCTTACTTACGCAGGGATTCTTTACTTGATTTCAGCTATCAATTCCTTTGTCCTACCAATCAAGCCGCCTTTGCTGCCAAAAACATTACAACCACACCGCAATGGATAATTACAAAACTCAGTTCACCCGGTAACTGGTCTTATAACAATGTTAACTTTAATCACCAGTTTGATACCGGAACCTATGCAGTAAAACTAAAATCAGGAACCGACAGCATTACCAAAACCATTATTGTTGGCTGGAGTGGTGAAATGATTGTCTCCAATGATACAACAAGGTGCCAGACCGACAGCATCCTTTTAAGTGTACAAAACTCACAGGCTTTTTCCTGCATTACCTGGAACGATACTATTAGTTCAATTACAGCAACGGCCAAAACAAACGGGACTTACCGGGTAAGCGCATGGAACAAACAAGGCTGCAAACTTTCGGACAGTATCCGCGTTCGTCTTTTTGCAGTACCACCCGATCCCTTGGTAAAGCCTATGCCTGATACCATTATTTTCTGTAAAGGAAACAGCATTGCGTTAACACCCGACAGCGGGGCTGACTTCCACTGGCAGGACGGTTACCCGATTGCTTCGCGCATAATTGACACGATTGGGCTTTTTTATACAACTTGGTCAGACAGTTTCACCTGCAAGCGGGGTGATACCACACGTTTAATCTTTTACCCGGCTACTCCATTGCAAAACCCCTTACCTGATTCGGTTACTTTCTGCATCGGGCAAACGATCACTTTAAACCCTGACAGCGGCATTAATTTCCTTTGGCAGGATAATTACCCAAATGCCACACGCATCATTGACAGTGCCGGACTTTTTTTTACAAACTGGTATGACACCAACGGGTGCCGGATGGCCGACAGCATCCGTATTAAAACATATTCTGTTACCAAACCCACAGTACAACAATCAGGCGACAGCCTTTTTGCTTTTGGTAATTTTGCTCAATGGCAATGGCTATTTAATAACCAACCTTTGAACGGGGCAATTTTTGCAAAATACAAAGCCCTGCAAAACGGGTTTTACAAAGTACGGGGAACCGATACATTCTCTTGTATTGCTGTATCTGATTCCGTTAATATTACGAATGTTTCTATTCGCCAATTAATATCACCAAATGAAATATCCGTCTTCCCTAATCCGGTAAACAATGTATTGCACATTGAACTGAACACTGCCACAGAAAAATTACAATCGGTGTATTTATTGAACAGCACAGGGCAGCTTGTTTACTGTGAAACCTCTCCCAATCCTTCTGAAACTGCAATAAACTGTTCCGCATTTCCGAAGGGGATTTATCTGCTAAAATTATTTACAACTAACAAAACCTACTACCAAAAGTTAATTATCGAGTAATTTTTGAAATCAAGATATAAATATTGAAACTTAAAACCAGATTAGTACTTAAAATTCAGTAATTCACTTAACGACATGTCCAAAGCATCTGCTAGTATCCGCAAAGAACAAATCGTAACATTGTATTCCCCACGTTCAATGCGCCCAATCTGTTCAGCGTGGTTATCACACAAATCCCCTAATGCTACCTGGGTTAAACCCTTCGCTTCGCGAATTGAACGAATTCGTTTTCCCAAGAGGCCAAGATATTTAGGGTCTTTAACATTTTGCACAGGGCAAATTGTACCCGAAAGAGATTTTATCTAAGAACATACATGTTGTATTTATTTTATATATATTTGAAGTGGTGAAAATAAAAGTATCTCCTTTTTTGATAATAATTGCCATGCTTTTTACAACTTGTATAAAGGCACAGGATTATAAACGTGCCTCAATATGGTATTTTGGTGATAGTGCGGGCATCAGTTTTAGCTCAAATCCTCCCATTGCGCTATTAAACAGCGCTATGAAGGCTGTTGAAGGTTGTGCGACAATGTGTGACACCAATGGGAACTTACTCTTCTATACCAACGGCATTACAGTTTGGAATAAGAATCATCAAGTAATGCATAATGGAGATAGCATTAAGGGGCATTTATCTGCAACTCAAGGGGCTTTGATTGTACCCCAACCAAATAATGA
Organism: Bacteroidia bacterium; assembly: GCA_020049855.1. Classification (GTDB taxonomy): domain Bacteria; phylum Bacteroidota; class Bacteroidia; order UKL13-3; family UKL13-3; genus JAGPCK01. The sequence goes on from JAGVLJ010000035.1 coordinate 42,356, forward strand.
TTCAATTTTTTACCTGTTTACTACTCCTTATGCTTATGATCTAAGTAATGGTTTAAGATATTCGGTAATTGACATTAGCAAAAATAGTGGACTAGGCTCTATTATCAAAAAGAATTTGCTATTGCAGACCTCAGTAACAGAAAAAATAGGAGCTACATTTCATGCGAATGGGACAGATTTCTGGATTATAACTCATGGATATGGAAATAATTATTTTTATGCTTACCTGCTTACTCAGGATGGGTTATTAAACTGTCCGGTTATGTCCGCTATTGGTACAGGATATAATTTTGACCCTTTCATTTCGCAGGGACAGCTTAAAATTTCATCGAATGGGAAAAGAGTAGCTTCTACTCTGTATACAACATATTATAAAGTAGAATTGTTCGATTTCGATAATTCAATCGGATTTTTATCAAATTCTATTAACATAAACACTACGGATTTAAGTAGCAACCCATATGGAGTTGAGTTTTCACCAAATAATAAAAGGCTTTATGTTGCGGAGCGGGGCCGTTACCTGAAACAATTTGATTTAGTTTCTAATAATGCAACCCAAATTAACAACTCAGCCTTTATACTTGATAGCTTCCCGTCCTCATTCTCCGCACCTTTACAAATAGGAACGGACAAAAGGATTTATTTAACATTTAAAAATGACTCATCTTACCTGAATGCAATTTTATTTCCAGACTCATTGGGAGCATCGTGCGGTTATGTTAGGAAATATGTACCTCTTGCCAATAGAAAACCTGCTTATGGGCTTCCTTCAATAGTGTCGTCATATTTGGCAATTGACACATTAATAAACTTTAATTATCAGTTTATTTGCCCAAGTAATTTTGCCACTTTTAAAGCAAAAAACCATAGTTCATTACCACAATGGACAATCACCAAACTAAGCAGTGCAGGTAGCTGGGTGTACAATGGAACAACTGCAACCCATAATTTTGATTCAGGGACGTACACAGTAAAACTTAAGGCCGGAGCGGACAGCATAATAAAAACAATTACGGTGGGATGGAGTGGGGAATTACTTCTCGCATCTGACACTAACCGATGCCAAACCGATAGTGTTTTTTTAACAATACGCAATTCCCAATCATTCTCTTGTATTAAATGGAATGATACTATAAGTTCCAATTCAATCACAGCTAAGACAAACGGAACATACCGGGTAAGCGCGTGGAATATGCAAGGGTGCAAACTTTCAGACAGCATTCACGTTCGCCTTTTTGCCACACCACCTGACCCCTTGGTAAAGCCCATGCCTGATACCATCATATTCTGCAAAGGAAACAGCATTGCATTGATACCCGACAGCGGTGCTAACTTCCAATGGCAGGATGGTTACCCATTTGCTTCACGTATTGTTGACACAACCGGGCTGTTTTATACAAGCTGGACTGACAGTTTCACCTGTCAGCGGGGTGACACCACACGTTTAATCTTTTACCCGACTACTCCATTGCAAAACCCTTTACCAGATTCAGTTACTTTCTGTATTGGTAAAACCATGACCCTTTTGCCTGATAGCGGCACTAATTTCCATTGGCAGGATAATTATCCAAATGCCACACGCACCATTGACAGTGCAGGACTTTTTTATACGAACTGGTTTGACACAAACGGGTGCAGAATTTCCGACAGCATACTTGTTAAAACATATTCTGTTACCAAACCGACCATACAGCGTTTAGGGGATAGCCTGTTTACTTCAGGTAGCTTTAGCCAATGGCAATGGTATTATACCGGCCAACCTGTCAATGGAGCTACTTTTACAAAATACAAAGCCACGCAAAACGGATGGTACAAAGTTTTGGGTCGTGATGTAAACCAGTGTATAGCTACCTCAGATTCGGTAAACCTTACCAATGTCTTTGTGTATAACCCAACATTTGAAAATGAAATAACTGTTTTTCCTAATCCGGTAAACAGAGTGCTGCATATCCGCTTGCAAAAGGCAGCGGGTCAACTCACGGGGCTGCAACTTTACAGCAGTACCGGGCAGCTTGTTTACCGTGAAACCTCACCTAACCATTCAGAAGCTGAAATTGATTGTTCAGCCATGCCGAAAGGACTTTATCTGCTATCTCTCATAATAGCTAACAAAGCGTACTTTCAAAAAATAATAATTCACAACTAATGAATGCCTTGAAAAAACTCTTCCAAAGTGATTTGATGAATATCAAGAATCCTTATCAGGCTTTTGATAGTAAAATTTGTTCCCGACTCCATTCTCCAGTATTGGATAGTAGGAAGAGAATAAGCAAAAGCAAAAGTTTCGTAACTGGAATAGCCTTTATCAAGCCTCAGTTGCTTGATTTTATCAGCAACCTGACTAATTCTGCCTTCTTCCGGTACAATGCGCTTTTTTCTTGCCATTCAAATGGCAAGTTGACATATACTGAAAAAAAATGTTATATCATATATGATAGATAATAAAATACTTTATATTTGCTATCCATGAAAAGAGTTTATTCCTGTTTATTATTCTTTTTACTCCTTGGTGGTATTTGTTTTGCTCAGGATATTAAGCGTGCCAATGTGTGGTATTTTGGTTACAATGCCGGGTTGGATTTTAACTTTCCGACTCCGATTAAATTACTTAATGGGCAAATAAATTCAGTAGAAGCAGCAGCAGCGATTTCTGATACAAACGGTGTATTACTATTCTATTCTGATGGAAGAAATGTTTGGAACAAAACCCATCAGCTTATGGCCAATGGCACGGGACTTTTAGCGGATCAGTCATCTACGCAGGGAGTAATTATAGTTCCTAAGCCGGGTTCAAGCAATCTTTACTATATATTTACTACAAGTCAGGGTAATCCTTGTTACTATAATATTGTTGACTTGAATTTTGATGGAGGCAAAGGTGATATAATAGCAAAGAATATTATTCTAACAGGGAATACGACTGAAAAAATTTCAGTTGCAAAGCATAGTAATGGGAAGGACTACTGGATAGTCACGCATGAGTATAATGGCAACCGTTTTTATAGTTTCTTACTAAATGATAAAGGAATTATAGATTGTCCTGTAATAAGCAGTATTGGTACAATATACAATGGATCCGTACATGCTGCTGGACAAATGAAATTTAGTGCTAACAGTAGTAAATTGGCGGTTGCAACATGGGGAGGTAATACTGTAGAGGTATTTCAGTTTAATACAAGTACTGGAGTTTTGTCTAACATTATTACATTAGGTAATTTATTTGTTCCCTATGGAGTAGAGTTTTCAACGAGTAATAACTTTTTGTACGTGATGGAACGAAGCAAAAAATTATTTCAATATGATTTATTACACAATACTACAGATACAGCAATTAATAACTCAAAACAACTAATTTATTTAGCAAATAGCTCGGCAAATATTGTAGCACTTCAAATGGCTGCGGACAATAAAATCTATCTCGCTTTACCAGATTCATTTTATATTGCTTCAATATCCTACCCAGACTCCTTGGGAAGTGCTTGTGCATTTGATACAAATGCAGTGGATTTATCGCCTAAACGTTCATCTTACGGGTTCCCTTCGTTTGTTCCAGCTTTCTTCCTCACTGTTCCAATGGATTTTGCCTACTCCTTATTATGTAATGAGCGAAAGGGGATTTTTGTAATAAAGGCAATTTCAACCCCACCCTCATTAAATTGGCAGATTAGAAAAATGCCAAATGGGAGTATCACTGCATTTACTACACAATCTGTTAGCTATACCTTTCCTGATTCTGGCTTATATGAGGTGCGTTTAATAGCCAATAGTGATACGGTCACTAAAACTGTTTTCATTGACGCTCCCATACTCCCGATTACCGATACATTAGGGTGTGGAGTAGACTCGGTTGTGTTAATAGTTCCCAGCACGTACCGTTGTTTACAATGGGATGATACTTCCGCTTCCGCGTACAGTCGTTCAGTAAAGGCAGGCGGTACTTATTACGTGCAAGGATACAATTCAAGTGGTTGTTTAATTACAGATAGTGTTAAAATTCACTTCAGTCCATCGCCTCTCCAACCGACTATAACAAAGATAAATGACAGTTTGCAAAGCAGTCCGGCATTCCATTATCAATGGCTACTCAATGATACGTTACTGACTGGAGCAACTACGCAAAGTATTAAACCAATAAAAGCGGGTCTGTATAAAGTATTTGTTACTGACAGCAACGGCTGCTCCAATATGAGTATAGCCTATTCATCTAATGTTGGAGTATTAAACCCATATATCAACGATAACATTCGCGTCTATCCAAATCCGGCAAGTGATAAACTGTATATAGAATCTTATAGTAAAATATCGGAGGTGAAAATCTATGACATTACCGGGCGAATCGTATTTGAAAAATCGGCTATTCCCAATTCATCTTTACAAATTAATTGTAACGAATTTCTTAGGGGGATATATTTTATAAAAATTAATTCAAACCTAAACACCTATTACTCTCACAAAATAATCATACAATAACATTTAAAATTTAAGTCTATGAGGAAGACAGTACAAATTGTCTTGATGACCTTGCTTTGTCTTTTTACAACGCAATCACAAGCACAAAATGAACCCTGCGGTACAGACCGCATGATGCAGTATTACCGCAGCTTGGACAACAACCAGTTTGATGCATAGATAATCAAGTGAAAGTGAAATGATAAAAAAATGTTTGTTATATTCAAAAAAAGTTGCTTACTTTGTTAAAGACAAAATAAACAGAAATAAATAAAATAATATTTAAGCGTTACTAAAGTAGTTCCTCTACAATAAAACCGCGAAATTTTAACACGTAGAGGGCAGTTTGAAGTGATGCACCCTGACAGGGTGTGTTCTTCTTCTGTTCAGCTCTACGTGGGTGCTTCGCGGTACCTTGTGCAGACTGTCAGTTGGGGTTCACGCCCTTTCTGTTTTGGGACTTTTTTCGTATATTGCTACGTACTAAACAAATTAATAATGAAACGGCTGTTCGCTTTCTTCTTCTGCCTATTAACTTTTCAGGGTTTTGCCCAGGATTACAAGCGCACGCTTAACTGGTACTTTGGGGATAGTATTGGGATGTCATTTTCTACTAACCCACCTACGTTACTTTCAAAAGGGGGGCTTAGTAAATCTGAAGGTTCAGCTTCTATTTCGGATAGTAATGGACAATTGTTGTTTTATACAAATGGGGTCACAGTCTGGGATAAAAATAATGGGGTGATGTTAAACGGAACTGGATTAAACGGTCATTGGTCATCAACGCAAGGCTCCGTTATTGTCCCACAGCCTGATAATGATTCTTTATTCTATATTTTTACAACCGATGCTATGGGACAGGCAAAGGGCTTGCAGTATTCGATAGTAAACATGAATGCCAATAATGGTTTGGGTGCAGTTATAGTCAAAAACGTTTTACTGCAAACACCTGTTTGTGAAAAATTAGCCGCTACCAAGCATCAAAATGGGAAGGATATATGGGTTGTAGCTCATGGATTTGGAAGCAATACTTTTTTTGTTTATTTAATAACAAAACAAGGGTTGGTTAATTGTCCGATTATATCTAATTCGGGTTCAATTCACCCTTCAGCAAATGGTAATAACGCTCAGGGGCAGATGAAATTCTCTGCTGATGGGCACAAAATTGCCGCCACAGTATTTGACTTAAATAATAGTAAGGTTGATCTCTTTGATTTTGACAATCTGTCAGGAAAACTGTATAATTATATACCTATTAGTAGTGTATTTCTACCGTTTGGAGTTGAATTTTCAGAAAATGCTCATCACATATTCATTACAACAATTTATAATGAACTATTAACTTATCAGATAAATTTGAGCGGATTATCCGAAATTGAGAACTCAAGAACAGTTTTAGCAGATTATCCAAATGCTTATTGGATCACAACGCATTTGCAATTGGCCTCAAATTCTAAAATTTACGTTACATTTCCAGACTCTTCCCATTTGGGAGTAATTAATTATCCTGATTCCGGTCACGCACTAAGCCAATATAATGCGTTTGATGTTAGTGTTAATACTCAAAAAACCAACTACGGGCTACCTAACTTCCTAAGTTCCTATTTCTACCGTCCAACTTTAGATTTTGTGTACGCATCAAACTGTACATCAAGTATTGCAACCCTTCAGGGCAAAGCAAGTGTTCCTCCTTCTGAATGGAATTGGAGAGTAAAGCGCTTTTTGAATGGCAACATTGCAAGTTACAATACTCAAAATATTAGTTACACTTTCCCTGATTCTGGCTGGTATGAAGTGCGACTCATTGCAAACAGTGATACAGTTGTTAAAAATATCTTTATTGACGCACCAATCCTTCCATTGGTTGATACTTTGGGTTGTGGTATGGATTCAGTTGTTTTAAAAATTCCTGATTCATACCGATGCATACAATGGAGTGATACAGCTGCCTCGCTTTATAACCGTATTATCAAAACAAATGGAACTTATACTCTTCAGGGGTATAATTCAAATGGATGTTTGATTACAGATAGCATCAGAGTCAATTTTTCCCCTCCGGCCACCAAGCCAATCATTACAAAGATAAATGACAGCCTGCAA
>JAGVLJ010000053.1 GCA_020049855.1 Bacteroidia bacterium
CCGTGTTGCACTACCAAACTGTACTGTTGCTACATCTCGAATTAAAACGGGTATTCCGTTTACATTCTTCACCACAATTTTCTCAATATCACTCAACGATTTTACCAAACCCAAACCACGAATGAAGTAGGCATTGCTTCGTTGCTCTATGTAGCTGCCTCCTGTGTTTTCGTTGTTGTTCTCTAATGCTTTATAAATTTCAGGAATGGTAATATTCATTGCATTGAGCTTTTCGTTATCCAAAGCAATTTCATACTGCTTTACATAGCCTCCCCAACCGCTTACTTCTGCCAAACCTTCTGTACCTGCCAACTGCCTTTTTACAATCCAATCCTGCATGGTACGCAAATCGGTAGCAGTATATTTGTTTTCATAACCTTTTTTAGCATGAATGATATATTGATAAATCTCGCCTAAACCTGTTGTGATGGGTGCTAAGGTGGGTTCACCCAATCCTTGTGGAATTTGTGCTTCTGCTTCTTTAAGCCGTTCATTTATCTGCTGCCTTGCCCAATATATGTCGGCATTGTCTTTAAACACAATAGTGATTACTGAAATACCACTACGACTAATGCTACGCTTTTCAATTACATTGGGAATATTAGCCATTGCCAACTCAATGGGTGTAGTAAGAAACTGTTCTACCTCCTGAGCACCTAATGTTGGTGCCTGGGTAATTATCTGTACCTGGTTGTTTGTGATGTCGGGCACTGCATCAATAGGCAACTGTATAGCGGATATAACGCCCCAAATAATGAGAGCCAATGCAAAAGCACCCACTACCAATTTGTTTTTTATGGAGAGCCGAATTATTTTTTGAAACATTGATTTTTTCTATTTGGCTATATACCTGTAATAATGAACAATTCTCTCCGCAATGGCTGCTAAAAGAATGACACAACACAGGGCTATAACAATGAACTTAATTACTCTTATTGCCAATGGGTGGTTAGCCTTTTTGGACTTTTTACCTTTTGCCATCATGGAATGTGAAAAGGATAAATTAAAAATGCAGCACACGCCTATTCAACGGCAATGCAGCAAATCAATAAAAGGAGTAATTAGGCTATTTTAGGCGGTTGCCAAATAGAAAAAGAAACCTCTGTAGAAAAGGAAGAATTATAAATAGGATATTTCAGGGATTGAAATACCGCTGTGGCTATATTGTTATGAGCAACAGGCTGGTAAAAAGCGGATGCCGGACAATGGGAGCAACTGCAAAAAGGAGTACACGCTTCGTCTGTATCTTGTGGATGTTGATGCTGTGAAGTAACAGAAAATTTTTGTTCAGCCTTTATATTACACTCCTGTCTATCAATGCACGGAAGGCATGACAGCACCAAAAGGTAAATGCTCATTATTAAGGCAAAAAATTTCATTGTGGCAAAAGTAAGCAAAAAATGAAAGGTTGTACCCAGAAGCTCCAAACCCCGCCTGAACGGACGGGCAGGCTTGCAAACGCTACAAAAACTGCAAACTAACTTTTTTTATATGAACCAGCCTTTAGTTTATTCAAGGTTTTACCTGTGGCGTTATGCAGAACTTCATCTACTGTACGTGGTGAAAGCTGGAACTGTTTGCCGATTTCAACGGCCTGCTGGCGGGTAAACGCTGACGGTAACGCCTCAAAGAATTTGCGTTTGCTGTCGCCTGTTTTAAACTGTGTGGCTTCGCTTTGCTTGGGCAGGTTATTGAACATGAGGATGCTGTGGTGGAGGTAGATTTCCGCCAACCGCAGGGCGGTATTAAAATCTTCATCGGTACACACTATCCGGGTGGCTGCTTCTCCGTTCTCAAACTTCCGCAGGGAAGTAAATATCATGGCCATACGGTACAGGATCAAGCCTAGGCGTTTTACTATACTGGCGGCTTCCTCGGCTGTGAACATGGTTACTTCGTTTAGCCATGCTTCACAATGTTGGTTCAATTGCTGCCATTGTTCGATTGTTAACTCTATAATGGTTTCCTCCCGTTGCAGGAACTGGACCATATTAAACACCCTGCCAGCAAGGACTTTGAAATGCTCGGTGAGGTTGATGTTATTGGCATTGGGGGAAACGTCTTTCCAACGCTGCTCTACCTTGAAGGCATAGAACAGGAAACGGCTGAACAAACCATCTTCGGAAGATGCTATCAAACCTGTTACCTGATTGGGTGTACCTGATAGGGCAATGGACAAGCTGGGGGCATTTACCTCTGTAAATTCGTTATTGCCTTTACGGGAACTGGATAACCTCTCGTGGTGAAACGATTTGCGAAGCATATCGGAATAGGAACCCCATTCCTGTTTGAATACATTGCCCAGGGTGTCGGCTTCGGTTTCGCAAATGATACCTGTACCCTCGTTCTGCTCCAAGTGCCAAAGGATTTTTGCATAGCTGGTATTGGCAGGAATGTACACCACTTTAAAGGTGGGTTTGGTAGGTGGCTCTTCTGTGGAGGTATCGCCTTTTTTCTTGCTGCTGATACGTTGCTTGTGTTCTGACAACTCCTGATTGTACTGCAATTCTGCCTCTCGGCTTGCCTTGAGTACAAAGCTGTGGTAATCGTCTGCCAGCATTTTTGCGAACTTCAAAGCACCTTTACCACTGGCAGCCGGAGCAATGGCAAAAGAAAATACGTTGGGGAATACTTCATTGCCTGCATACACTCCTTTTACACCCGGCAAGCATCCGCTGAGAATAGCCAATGCACCCGTCAGGAAAACGTCTCTCTCCCTTTCATCCGTAAAAGCCATTGCCCCATGCTGTAAAAGTTCAGGCATTTGCAAATAGAGTTCTTCGGGAATGGTTGGCGTGGCTTTCAGGTAGTCTTCCTGTGGTGGTTGCTGCTCTGTCGTTTGCAGCTTTGCAGTGTTTGCAAACTTTGCAAACTCGGGTTTGTGGTGGGTGTAAGCACTCTTTACCGCTTCGAGAACTTCTCTTTCAGGTAGGTCAAAATGCTGTGTACATAAAAGTTCAACATCGGACTGCGATAAACCAGCTCTGTTGCAATTAGAAGCAAGCAGATAAATGTAATTGTTCCTGTTTCCATCTGTGTATTGAGATTTTTGGTTGGTAAATTGAATTTGTTGATTGAAGATGAAAGCCGTGTTCAGATCCTCTTCGGGTGCTTCCTGAACTGCCGGGATAACAGGCTTTGCTTTGGGCTGCGGATCCGGTTGTGTGAAGATTTCCGGCAACTGCACTTTGAATTTTTCGTTGCGAATGTTCTTGTACAGCCCAGGATGATAGCTCATGAAACAAAGCCGTGTGATGTCCTTGCAGCTTGGGTCTGCCTTTAATCCTGTTGCTTCCTCATAATACTGCTGCACCTGCAAATAGGCTGTATCGTGGTGCTCAATGCCGGTATTCACTTCAATGAATACTTTGAGGCCGTTACCGCTTGGACTGATGAAGCATAAAAAGGTGTAGGGGATTTCGGCAATGACTTTGAAGGCCGTGTCTAACTGCTCCGGTGTCAGCTTATCAAAATCAAGATGCACAAAGCCGCTGTACATTTCCAGGTAAGGCATTTGCCTTTTCTCGGTAAATACTGCGGATGGAGTGAAAGCCAATAATTGCTTTTTCTTATTGGCAGCTTCCTCCGCTTTGCCTTGTTCCAGCAATGCCCTGATTTCTTCTACCTCAGCTTTGTATTTACCGTTGGCTATATCATTGCCAATAAGAAGCAATGATTTCTTTTCAACCGGAACGGTAAAGTTTCTGAATATGGTACTTGATGCCATTGTTCTGTTCTTTGTTCAGTTAATGAAAACTTTTTTTATAGGTCTTCACGAACCGCCAGAGGCGGTTTCAGTTAATAAAAAATTCTTACTTCTTGCGTTTATTGCGGATAACATAATCGGCTGCCATCTGATCTATTTCATCGGCTGCTGATTTGCGGTTACGCTGTAACCAGTTATCCAACTCTTCCCGTTTGAAGTAGAGTTTTTTACCCTGCGGACAGAAATGGGGGATGTGCTTTGTACTGGTGAGTTTGTACAAATGCGATGGGCTTACATCCAAATACTTGCAAGCCTCATTAAAGTTCAGTACTGTTTTTTGTAACAGGTTTTGCTCATCCAGCTTGTTAGCGATTTCGGAGAGCTTGTCGAGAATTAAATTTTTGTCTGCCATCTTTTTATAATTTATAGAATGATGGCGCAACCTCCTAAATTCAAGAGTGGAAAAGGTTAAGGGGTTAATCCCTTACTCAGATTACTGAATAATCTTAATGTTTTTTATTTCAGATGTTCGAAGATTTTGTCAATGGCTGTCTTTCTTTTCGGTTCAATTTTGTGTTTTGAACTGCTTGCTGAAAGGTTGTTTGAAGTAATCCGTGTATCCCTTTGAGAATAGAAGATTTTTGACCTTTCAATATTTGCCAAAGTCAAGCTGGTAAAGTATGGCATCCACTTATCAATGCAATAACGGAAGTGCTTTGTTTCGCATCCTAATCGAATTTTCACTGCACCCGGAGATATTTCTTTTGTGGTGAATACGTTCATTAATACATCCTGACTACTCTCATCTTCATTTAGCAATTCTATTTGACGGCACAATTGATTAACTACCAATTTGAGTTTTGCAACATCACCTTTAAATCCAAATGTTAGGTAATTATTTGAAACGTCCTTTTCTTCTTTTACTTTTTGGCTTGCCCCTTTTGTTTTCTCTAATATTTTGATTTTTTCATTTACAAAATCTAATACTTTTATAAAACAATCATCATGAAATAAAATGTCCCAATTTTTATAGTTTTTGATTACGGCATTTTTATGCTCAAGTGAATTTTCATAGCAAAATTTCATTTCAAAATTTTCGAACATCTTTTTCAGAGGCCTTTCAATTTTATCTTCCCAATCCGTTTTGTTGGATAGTGTAGAAGGATTTTTTTCTAAATCTGGATAATGATTTTCTAACCATTTGTATGCAGAATGATCCATTTCTCTTTTTGTTACATGAGATTTTAAGACTTTTTGGAGCTCATTTAGTATTACAATCTGTTCTCTGGCATTCCTATACATTGATAAATACTTCTTAATGCACTCTATTTTTAAATCCCCAGAAATGGCATTATTTGATAATAATATCAACCAGTCATAATATTCAAATTTCATCATATCTTTAGTTTATTTGCGGCTATTATTTTTCGTTTATCAATCACCTTAGCATAAATTTCGGTTGTTTTTAGATTCTTGTGGCCTAGCATTTTTGAAAGGGTATAAATATCTGTATCCATTGCAAGTTGTAAAGTGGCGTAGGTATGCCTTGCACAGTGAAAAGTGATGTGCTTGGTGATACCTGCCTTCATTACCCATTCACGGAGTTTTAAGTTATGCCAGGCACTGTAGTACAATCCTTCAAATACTTTATCATCCTGCTTTCTTCTTTCGCCTAATAGCGAAAAGGCTTGTTCAGAAATGGGCAATGTTTCGGCTCCCTTTGTTTTCTTCTGCCTGAAACGGATGTAATAACCAGACTGCCCGGAGTGCTGCACTTCTGACCAAACCAACTTTTCTATATCCGACCAACGCAAACCACTTAATGCAGAAAAGATAAAAGCATTTTTGAGCACTGGCATTTCACATTCTACTTTTGCTGCTGCCTGTAATTCTTCCAAAGTGAGAAACTCTCTATCAGGATCATCTGACCTGATGCCTTCCACCTGGTTTGCCGGATTGGTTTGTATGATGCCTTCTTTAACTGCTTCCTTCAAAGCTGCTGTTACCTTGCTGAAATAGGAGGACTGTGAATTTTGCGAAAGGTGTTTATTGGTTTTACTCTTGGCTTCGGATATGAGATAGGTTTTAAAATCTTCCAGCCAGTTTTTATCAATGTCTTTAAATGACGCACCATTCTTGGCAAACTTCTTCAAGTGTTTCAGCACACTATCCCAATTGCCCCAATTTCCCTCGCTGCCTTTTCTTTTCTCGGTTAGCCTTTCAAAGTAGGCAATGAAACTGCCTTTGGCTTTATCGGTATCCCGAAAGCCATATTCTTCATTCTTTATCTGGAGCAATCTTTTTGACCGGATGGCTTCTGCCAGGATCATTGTCTTGCGGTTCTCTTCCTTCTGCTCTTTGGTGAGTTTGCCTTTCTCCGGCTCGGGTATGATGTATAATTGCAAATACTCATAGTCTCTTTTACCATCACTGTAGTAATCAAGATACAGGCTGATCTTATCGCCTTTTTTGCGTTGTCTTAAAGTTACTGTCATGCTTCAGTTAATTTGAATAGTTCGTTGATAGCTGTTCGGGGGATACGTGTACTTCTGCCCAACTTACCTGCTTTGAGTTCGCCTTTGTCAATGAGCCTGTAAATGGTCCATCGGCTGGCGTTGATTAATTGGCAGGCTTCATCTACGGTTAGAAATTCCTTTTGAGAAATGGAAGGGTTGTACATGGCTTTCTCGGTTTCTTCCTTAATGGCCACTTCAATTTTTTCATCCCGCTTCCGTTGTTTGTATGCTCTCTTGGCACAGGTATCTGAGCAAAACTGTGTAACAGTAGTCTTGGCGGTAAACCGGTTACCGCAGTGCTGACAAGTTTTTTGTAGACGAATGTTGCTGCTCATTTTGTTGCCTGTTGTTGCTACATGTAGCAGCTTGTAGCTGTATGTAGCATGTTCTCTCCCGAGTGTTGCCTGATTTGTGGGCAACAAATCTGGGCAACAATCAGGCAACAAATATAGGTAAAAAAGTGGAGTTGGGCAACAAATAAAAGAAGGATAAATCAGCTAAAACCCAACAAAAACAAGCATTTATGAAATAAAGGAAAGATACTTACTTTCCGATACAAAATTTAGAAAAAATTGATCCGAGTAAATCCTCTGTGGTGATTTCTCCGGTTATTTCTCCTAAGTGGTAAATGGCTTTTCGAATTTCAAATGCTACTAATTCACCGCTGAGGTGTTCATTCAGTCCGTTTAATACCCCGTTAAGCGATTCGCTTGCGTGCAGCAGTGCCTGATAATGCCTTAAGTTAGTTATCACAACTTGACCTTTCCCTGCATCGCCCAAGGTTACTGCTTGTTTTAATGCTGTGAGTAATTGAGGGAGGAAAGTTTGAGATAGAGAAGAGATGAAAATAACCCCTGCAATTTGAGCAAATTTTCGAGTATATGTTTCGTCAGAATACTGATCAATTTTATTTCCAACAGGAACAATAAAAGCACTTTGTTGCTTTAACGTATCCAATTGCTTTTGCAACTCTTCGGCAGAAGTTATATTCACATCAAACAGGTACAAAATAATTTCGGCTTGTCTGATTTTTTCAAAGGTACGTTCAATACCTTTTCCCTCAATCAGGTCACTGGTATGTTCCCGTATTCCGGCAGTATCAATAATCCTAAATACGATTCCATCAATCACCAAACGCTCTTCAATGGTATCTCGTGTAGTTCCGGGCACTTCGCTCACCAGAGCTCGCTCTTCATTGATCAATGCATTGAGCAATGTACTTTTCCCTGCATTTGGTTTCCCCGCAATTACGGTAGGTACTCCGTTTTTTATTGCGTTTCCATACCGAAATGAATCGGTGAGTGAGGAAACCAACTGCTGAATATTTTTTACTAACTGAACCAGTTGCTCCCTATTTACAAACTCTACATCCTCTTCACTAAAGTCCAGTTCCAATTCTATCAGCGAAGCAAAATTGATTAGCTCCTCACGCATGCGCTGTATATATAAGGAATATCCCCCGCGCATTTGTTGCAAAGCGGTTTGCAACGATGTATCAGAATCAGAGGCTATCAAATCGGCTACTGCTTCGGCTTGAGATAAATCGAGTTTTTTATTTAAAAACGCTCGAAGGGTAAACTCTCCGGGTTGTGCTACCCTTGCACCATGCCGTACCAGCAGTTCCAGGATTTTTTGCTGAATGAACGGAGAACCATGACAACTTAACTCTACTACGTGCTCACCGGTGTATGATTTTGGTGCAATAAAAATAGTAGCCAATACCTCATCAATCGTTATGTTGTTATCGGTTATTTTTCCGAAATGCACTGTATGCGTTGCGGCTGTTTGAAGGTTGTGTCCTTTAAAAACCTTACCCACTAACTCAATGGCCTGCTTACCGGAAACACGTATTACGGCAATGGCACCAACACCAGACGGAGTAGCAGGCGCACAAATGGTATCTTCGGTTTGATAACGTACCGGATTCATTATTTTCCGATAACCCGTTTAATTTACAATAAGTTTTTGAGTAAACACTTTTTCGTTTCCACTTACCCGCACCAGGTAAACCCCCGGAGCTGGGGTAAGCTGCATGGGGTGCAACGTAAGCCCATTGGCCGATACATTTTCAAAGCGAATAAGTTGCCCGTTACTGTTGTACACTTCTACAGCAAAGTCGCCTTTTAGCCCGTCAATCATTACGGTGAATTGTCCGTTAGAAGGATTTGGATATACCTCAACCATGTCTCCCGATTGCAACTCTGTTACATTTGAAATTTGACTTATGCCAAAAGCAAAAAACACTTTTCCCCCAAAATCGGGATTAAATGCTTTAAGTAAAGCTCCGCTTGCGCTGCGAATGCGGAATAATCCATTTCCGGCAGTTGGATTGGCCCAGTAACTTAATCCATCCTGACCTTCATCAGATAATTCAAGGGTATAGCAGCCTGCACCCAAGTTGAGCGTGTCGAAGTAATTGGTGGCAGGCTGGGTAAACTGACGCGTAAAAATAGTAGCTCCATACACATCGCGTACGGTAAGTTTATTTTCGGCAGGAACGTTATTGGTGCGTGTGTTCACAATAATTTTTCCAGGGAAAATAGTTGGAAGCGCGAAATACGTATTAGCTGTATTATTAGCTGTGTTGGCATCATTTACCCCATTCACTTTGGTAATTGTAGCAGTGAATTTATTCGATCCATCACCCACCCAAATGCTTCCATCGGTAATAGGAAGAGTGAAAGTAGCAAGCTCCAAAAACTTGAGTGAACCGACCCATGTATATGTTTTTTGAGGCCCGCCTGAAATACCGTAACTTATGGTAATGCTGGTGAGGGTGGTACTACCAGCGTTTCGCACTACTACGTTCGGCTCAATGCAAATAGGGTTTTTGCGCGAGTAATATTCATAATTATTCGGGGCTACAATTTCATACATCTCTCCGTCTAATGTTAACTTAGGCTGTTTGTATTCAATAACGTGCATAGAAATCACATAATTTCCGTTGCCCATCCCAAGGTTATCGGCAGGAACCGGATCTACGCCATAATCAAGTGTTATTTTCCCATTGCTTACCTTATCAGATACATCAAATTCATATTCCTGAACTTTGTCTCCCGGACACCATCCTTCACGTGCACCAGGCCAGGTTCCACCTTGTGGGTACAATGGATTTTCGGCACATTCGGTATAGCGGAATATTTTCCATCCAGCCACTTGTGTTCCATTAGCGTATAAATAATGGGTATTATCTTTCCATTCACAACAATGGGGATAGTTTCCGTCAGTGCTATTTTGACCATGACCAGTTAAACGCGTTTTAACACGTACTACCTCAGTCCCTGCTTTTATATCAATAGTTTGTGCTTTCAGGTATTTATCACCGGCCAAATCCTTATATGAATAACTTGGAGCCCCTTTGTCTGATAGATGCACAATACGGTTCACCTCGGCCGGTGGTTCTCCTTTAATCATCAAAAATTTCACATCAATCAATTCCTGATTATTTCCGGCAGCAAGGTCAACAGTATCATGCAACAACTGAGCATAGTCTGTTACATCATACACCCATCTAAAGCCATTGCCCATGTTTAAGTTAATACCATAAGGAGTAATAAAACGGCCGATTTCATAGGTCACATTTGGGCTGTACCATTCTTTGAGAGTTTTACGCAAAGTAGTTACGGGTAATATCAGCATGCTGTCAACTTTTGCTCCGCTTGCATTGAAGGTGTAGCTGTAGCCGGCTGCCCACACGGTCATGGTGTCGGTGGGTAGGTTGGGATGCACCGGTGAATTATCGGGCACCTGCCTTTTGGGTGCAGGATTATTGTAACTGATAACCTGTAGTGGTGCCCGCCTGGTGCTGTCGAGCTGCATCACCGAGTCGAGTTTTGACGTATAAACACCTTTTTCAAATAACACCACAGGACGCACATTGTGCTGCGCTGCATTGAAGAATAGTTGATCAGCTGCTATTTTGCTCCACCAGGAAGAGCCCATACGTTTTCCGGCAGGTTGTGTGCTGGGTGAGTTGTCGTTCAGATTGTCGTTTGTGCCTTCATCAAAACGATAATCGGCCTTGAGGTTGTTGTAGTCGGGGTGTACATTTAGTATTACCCTGCGATACCAGCTATTGATTACGGAATCATTGAGAGCCTTATTCCAATACCTGAAATTGTTGAGCTCGCCCGAAAAATAACTGCCAGCCCAGCGACCCAGCCACACATTATTGTTGCCGGTGCTTAGCACAGCTGCTTTAGTGCCCGCCAATTTGCCATCATAATATACTTTTAGGACAGTTCCGTCATAACTCAAGGCATAGTGATGCCACTGTCCGGCATTTCCATTCAGGGTTACATCATAATCGGTGGTGCCCCAGGTTTGTGCCCTGAAAATATTGGCTGTACCGGTAGTGCGCAGAGAGAAATCCTGTGCAGTGGCTCCTGTAGCCCCTGCCTGAAATAACCCTCCATCGTTGAATGCATTTACTTTGGCCCACACTTCAATGGTGCGTGGACTATTGCCTGTTGTCTGAAAGGTGCGCCCCAAGTCAAGGAAATCGCCACTTTTTGAAAAACTCATAGCGAAATCATTCCCGTAGGCACTTACCGCGCTGCCAAATGACGTAGCCGCATCGGCCTGCAACATTACAGCAGTACTGCCACCTCCCACTCCATTCTGATAAGAAATTTCTATCACCAGATTACTGGTACCATTCCATGCAAAAGGTTGTAAAAACTGAAAGTCAACCCAACCGGTTGTAATAAAATCTTTACGATAGTTAAACACCGTTATCAGCGTATCTTCAAACAGGCCAGGTGTGAGGCTGTCTTTGCTGGTTTGCTTCATTTTAATCACAAGATTCTCGCGCGCTTTGCCAGGTTGCGTTACCCAAAAGCGAAGGCCGGTAAGGTTGCCAGCGGTGAGACCTGCACTTTGCAATTCGGTTGCACGCCACAGGTACTGACTGCGACCCGCTGGCGGCACACCAAACATATTGCCATCCTGTTGTATGTTTTGCCCAACACGCACCGTATCAAGCGAAGTGGTAGAAGTGCGTGTAATATATTTTTTGTAAAGCCGTGTAAAGTCATAAACAGGCCCGGTGGTATAAGGTAGCGAATCGGGAGTTCCACCACCAACTGTATAATTGTAACGCGACTGATACGTGGAGTCGAGTAAGCCTTTTTTATCATACACAAATGTGTAGGTAAGGTAATCCCATTCGCCACAGGCATATTTCCCATCTCCCGATACACCGGGGAAGCATTTAAGCGTGTGGTACATTAATATCTTTCGATATTTTTCGGTAGCCGGTGGGAATACCCACTTCCCTCTCCTTGTCCAGGTAGAATCAAAGGTGAGTGTTTGTACCACCACAGTATCTTGTGCCAGTAAATTGATTGAACATACCACAAGTAAAAAGAGGAGGCTAAATCGTTTCATAAACTTAAATTAAGGGTGTAAAGTTAATGTTATCTGCCTTGTTCTCCAGTATCATGAAACATTTTTTTGGCTGCTGATTCTGTGGTTACTCCAAATATAGGTTGTAAACCCTTACTTTTGCACTAAGCATTTCGGGTAATTCGTTATATAATTTATGAAAAAGAAAATTATTCTGCTGCTATATGGTTTAGTAACCTCCTTTGCCTTGTATGCTCAGGAAGACCCCGCTGTTGGAAATGAACCTAATCCGATACCAGAGTCTCCTACCCGAAACTTCCGTATTGGGGTACGTACAGGAGGGGCTGTGAGTACAGTGGGTCAAGGTAATTTTATCAATCCTTCCCCCATTTTTGGACTCACAGGTGGAATAAATGCTCGTTACAAATTTGGGAAAATAAGAGACGATCACCCCGAAGCATACCGCTTTGGCTACGAAGCTCAGTTAAATTTTGCCTACAAGGGAAGTAATTTTAAAAATCAAAATACCCAATACAATAAAATTTCCTTTTTTTATGGAGACCTATCAATGTATGGTATTCTTAAAATTGATAAAGAGGGCTATGTAAAATTATTGGCTGGCCCCTATGCAGGGTATTTAATCAACAACTCCATTTACATTAAACCGCAAATCAGTCAAGACACCACCGTACTAAAACTGAGAGACATGGACTACGGCTACGGCATAGGGCTTGAATTTAAAACCCGCCCTATCGGATTTCAGGTAATTGTGAAACAAGGATTGCGCAATTTAAACGATGGGATGAATGCCCTTAAATATCCGCAAATAATGCCTGCGTTTACCGGAGGGCGCATCCGTAATTTCTCGGTAGAAATTGTTTTATCTTTTTAACTTCGTGCAGTGAACAGACAACAACTGATTGAACAAATACACCTGCAAAAAAGTTACCTGTGTGTTGGGCTTGATACCGATATAGATAAAATACCGCCTCATCTGGGTAAAAATATATCGGGAATGCTGGCCTTTAACAAGGCCATTATTGAAGCTACATTACCCTTTTGTGTATCGTATAAAATAAATACGGCCTTTTATGAAGCAATGGGTGCAAGCGGATGGAAACTTATGCAGCAAACTCTGGAGTTCATTCCATCAACCCATTTGGTAATTGCCGATGCCAAACGAGGGGATATTGGCAATACCAGCGGCATGTATGCCAAGGCCTTTTTTGACAAAGCCTCCTCAGGCCTTTCATTTGATGCTATTACAACCACACCGTATATGGGCAAAGATTCGCTTGAACCTTTTTTTGCATACAAAAACAAATGGGTAATTGTGCTGGCGCTTACCAGCAATGCCGGAAGTGCCGATTTTGAACAACAAACAATTGGCAGCAAAAAACTCTATGAACTGGTGCTGGAAGAGTTTACCAAAATAGGAACACCCGAAAATTTAATGTTTGTGGTAGGTGCCACCAAAGCTGAACTTTTTACTGAAATACGAAAATATGCCCCCGATCACTTTTTGCTGGTGCCTGGCGTAGGTGCTCAGG
This sequence comes from Bacteroidia bacterium, assembly GCA_020049855.1. Lineage (GTDB taxonomy): Bacteria > Bacteroidota > Bacteroidia > UKL13-3 > UKL13-3 > JAGPCK01. The sequence goes on from JAGVLJ010000053.1 coordinate 13,119, forward strand.
GAGGTGATTTAGAAAAAGTAGCACGGTACGGAATGAACAACGATATAGGTCTATTAGTAAATGTATCGCGCGGCATTTTATATGCAGGCAGCGGCTCTGATTTTGCCACCCATGCAGCCAATGAGGCAAAGTTTATACAGCAACAAATGGAAAAGACACTGAACCTGAAAAATTAAATTAATTTTACTGCCCCATGGACGAACACCTGCTGCAGTTTATCTGGAAAAACCGTTTGCTCAAGCAGCCCCCTTTTTTAACTACCGAAAAGGAAGAAGTAAGCATTTTACATCCGGGCGAACATAACACGGATGCAGGTCCCGACTTTTTTAATGCCCGTGTAAAAATTGGGAGTACACTATGGGCAGGAAATATTGAACTACACCTCAAAACATCTGACTGGAATAAGCATTCCCACACCACAGACAAAAGATATGAACACATAGTTTTGCATGTAGTGTACGAAAACGATGCCGCGGTAAATGTAAACTGTCCGGTACTTGAATTAAAGAAACATATAAGCACCGCACTTCTGGAGCAATACCGGGATTTAATGAAAAACATGAACCGCATATCATGCGAATTTTTATTACCCCAAGTGAAAAGCATCAGCATTAAAAACTGGCTCGACCGCCTGCTGGCCGAACGAATGAGCGATAAATGTAACCCTATTGAAGAATTACTATCGGATACCAAAAATAATTTTGAAGAAACATTTTACATCATCCTGATGCGAAGTCTTGGATTAAAGATAAACAGTCAGGCTTTTGAATTAACTGCCCGTGCACTGCCGGTAAAAATTTTAGCCCGACACAAAACCAATTTACAGCAACTGGAAGCCTTATTCTTTGGCTGTGCCGGATTGTTGAATGAGCCAAAAAAGGCCGATACTTACACCCGAGAATTATTCAACGAATTTCAATTCCTGAAACACAAGTACAACCTACAACCTATACCAGCACACTACTGGAAATGGTTACGGTTACGTCCCTCCAATTTTCCTGAGGTAAGGCTGGCGCAAATGGCAGCCTTGGTGTTTAACTCCTCTCATCTTTTATCAAAAACGCTGGAATGTGCTACGTCCGCCCAGGCAACTAAATTGTTTACTGCCTTGCCGTCTCCCTACTGGGAAACCCATTATCGCCTTAATAAAGAATCGAGGAGAAGAAAAAAACCACTGGGCGAAGGTTATATTCAGCTTTTGCTTATAAATGCTATTGTACCATTTATATTTATGTATGGCCGAAAAAAAGGTGATGAGGCACTGGAAGAAAAGGCACTTGCCTGGCTCGAACAACTTCCGGCTGAGAGCAATACCATTATTCGGCTATGGGATGAGTTAGGTATAAAAGCCCAGCATGCAGCCGATTCGCAAGCTCTCTTGAAACTAAAGAAAGATTATTGTAACTTTGTTCGTTGCCTTAATTGTGGCATAGGAAAAGAAATATTAAGTAAAAAAACATGAACCCGTTTTTAAAATTGCACGACAGGGTAAAGTATTTCATAGAAAAAAATGCTTTTGGCGTTTGCAGCTACTTAGGCGAGCGCATGGGTATCTCTACGGGACGTATCCGGTTATACTTTATTTACACTTCGTTTATCACCATGGGTTCCCCCATTATTATTTATCTGGTTGTTGCTTTCTGGCTCAACCTTAAAAATTACATGCGCAGCAAGCGCAGCACTCTTTGGGATTTATAACAATTTGCGTAAAACAGCTTAACCTACAACTGTTATTTTTGCATACATTGTTTTGATAGGTGGCAGGCAAAAAAGTGCATATACTTTACTTACATAAGGCAGTTAACCTATCATAAAAATTAAAGCCCTTTTGTACCTTATTCCTCGTAGCAATCTTTTCGATAACTCTTCCTGAAGAAACCGTAAATGAAAGCATAAAACAGATCTTACCGAATAGGCTTCGCTACTTTAAATTTTAAACTCTTAAACTCTCTCCCCTATCTTTGCCTTATGTTGCACAAACACACCAACCGCCTTATCCATTCAGCCAGCCCGTATTTATTACAACATGCACATAACCCTGTTAATTGGTTCCCTTGGGGTGAGGAAGCTTTTGAAAAGGCAAAACAAGAAGACAAGCTGGTACTTGTAAGCATTGGCTACTCAGCCTGCCATTGGTGCCATGTAATGGAGCATGAGAGTTTTGAAGATGAAGAAACTGCTTCCTTAATGAATGAGCATTTTATATGTATAAAAGTTGACAGGGAAGAACGCCCCGATGTAGACCAAGTGTACATGGATGCCGTGCAACTCATAAGCGGACGTGGCGGATGGCCCTTAAATATGTTTACCCTGCCCGATGGCAAACCTCTTCATGGCGGAACCTATTTCCCCAAACATACATGGCAGGAAACACTGAAGGCAATCAGTAATTTTTATAACACAAAAAAAGAAGAAGCGTTACAATTTGCTGCCGAATTAACCAGTGGGGTAGAGCGAATGGATATACCTATGGCATCGAACACCGTTTCCGAAGTTGACTTCGATGTCATCAAAAAGGCAGTTAAAAAATTCAAAATCAATTTTGATATTACATTTGGCGGATACAACTGGGCTCCTAAATTTCCGTTACCTACCAATCACTTGTTCTTTTTGCAATACGCCCTTATTGGCAACGATGAGGAAGTAAAACAAGCCGTAATGACTACGCTCATTAAAATGGCCGAGGGCGGAATTTACGACCAATGCGGTGGTGGCTTTGCACGTTACTCTACCGACAGTTTTTGGAAAGTACCCCACTTTGAAAAAATGCTGTACGACAATGGCCAGCTCATGAGCTTGTATGCCGAAGCATATAAGATAAACCCACTACCCTTGTTTAAGAGAGTAATATACCAAACTTCCGGATGGGTTACCCGCGAAATGACCCATGAAAGTGGAGCATTTTTTTCAGCACTTGATGCCGATAGCGAAGGAGTGGAAGGAAAATTTTATTTGTGGACCAAGGAAGAGTTAAAAACAATTTTAGGCGAGGATGAACTAATTTTTAGTATGTACTACAATGTACAACGGGATGGAAACTGGGAGTATGGGGCTAATATTTTATTCAAAACCCTAAGTGATGATGAGCTTGAAAAACTTACCCGTATGCCGATAGAAAGTATTGAAACAACAATAGCCGCCTGCCACCAAAAATTGCTGAGGCAACGCGAGTACCGCATTCGTCCGGGGCTTGATGATAAAATAATTTGCTCGTGGAATGCACTTATGACCAAAGGATTTGCCGATGCCTATGCGGCTACTGGAGAAAAACACTTTTTAACATTGGCCGAAAATAATATAACCTTTATCCTCCGCTCCCTTTTTAATGGTAAAAAACTGTTTCGTATTTATAAAAATGGAACCGTTAGTGTACCGGGTTTTGCGGAAGATTATGCCTTGCTATGCGATGCCCTTCTTAAAATGTACGAAGTAACTTTAACTGAATACTACCTGTACAAGGCTCATGAACTTATGCAGCTGGCGCTAGTTCATTTTTATGATAAAGATACCGGATTTTTCCGCTTTACTCCTAATGACGGGGAGCAATTAGCCGCCCAAAAATTTGATGTACCCGACAATGTAATTCCATCCTCCAACTCGGTTTTGGCTAAATGCCTGTTTTACCTTTCATTTTATTTTAACCTGCCCGACTACCGAGAGAAGGCTATAAAAATGGCCATTTCGGTTATCCCAAAAGCAGCACAATCGGTAAGCGGATACAGCAACTGGATGCACGTATTGTTGCACCTGAGCAAACCTTTTTATCAGGTTATATGCACCGGCCCAAAGGCCAGCTTACACCTGAAACAGTTTCGATCACTTCCGCTGGCTAACACCTTGTTGGCGGGAAACCTCACTGGCTCGCAAATACCGTTGCTGGCCGACAAAACCCCTGATAAATCAAAAATTTACGTTTGCGTTAATCAAACCTGCCTTCCTGCGGTAACTAACGTAGCTGATGCGCGCGCCCACCTGTTGTTTTAATCTGTGTCTGGCGACTTGATAACCACGTAAGGCGGTTAAATGCACATTTCAACGAAAATAGATACCCATTTATACGTAATTACTTAATTTAAATAATAGTTTTGTTGTTACAGTTCCTTACCTTAGTAATTATATTATAATCCTTATTTATGAAACAAAATTACTTTACCTACAACAGTTACCTGAAAGTTCTGCTCCTTTCAATAGGACTGATCTTTGCCAACAGTTGCGTAAATCCGGACGATCTGGATTTTGACAGGGTTGCCGAAACCAAATGGAATCCTGACATGGCGTTACCGTTGGTCAACTCCTCGCTTACTGCAGCCGATATTATTACAAAAAGCGATAAAGACGGCAAAATTGAAGTAGGCACCGACAAATTCTGTACGCTTGTATATCAAAATGAATTTAGTGTTAAAAGCGGAGGAGAATTACTCGCTCTACCAGACCAAGCCATGCCCCAGCAAAATGGGAACATTACACCGCTGGCCGTTGCGGCTTTTGGTATAGCACCTGTGGGAGGTACAGCCAGCTATTCGTACAACAGCGTGGTAGATTTTGCATCAGGCGCTACACCCATGGATTCTATTTTGTTTGCTGGCGGAACCCTTTCCTTCACTACCGCCTCTACCATATCACATGATGCCAGCGTTACCTTCACCCTGATTTCGGCTACTAAAAACGGACTGCCCATGGTAATAAACACCGTATTAAACGCGGCCAACAACTATCAAAGTACTGTTACCATTCCGGTTAACGGCTATTCGTTTGACTTAACTAATGGTGGTTCACAAACCAACAAAATTCCAGTAAAGATGGATGTAATACTTACCAAAACATCGGGTGGAAATCTTCCAACCACCAGTGATAAAATATCGTTTACCCCTAGCATGAATAATCTTAACTGGAAACGCGTACATGGCGATATGGGCACCTTCACGATGTCAACCGGCATACCTGATACAATTATTTTCTCAGCCTTCAGAAATTCCATTTACACAGGCCAGATTGCTTTTGCCGACCCAAGAGTAATTTTTGAAATACGCAATCAGTTCGGCATTCCTTTACAGGTTGATTTTGTATCGGTAAAAGGAAATATTCCTGCACCCAATCCGAGTGCAGGAGATTTTGTGGTTACAGGCTTGGGCATAAATACTCCGCTTAATGTTACTGCCCCAACGTTGGCTCAAATTGGTCAGGAAATTATATCGAGCCGTACACTTGACAAAAACAACAGCAACGTGCGCGATGTGATAAACAATAACCCCTACTTCTTTATCACCAATATTAACTTTGTGGCTAACCCAACCGGTACACCTTCATCGCGCAATTTTATTACCGATACCAGCACACTTAAGGCGCGCGTGCGTTGCGAATTACCTTTATACGGGAAGGCTTCCAATTTTGAACTTATAAAAGAATTTGACTTTGAATTCAAAGATACCGATGCAGTTGAATCGGCCACTTTGCGAAGTGTAATGACCAATGGATTTCCGCTTGATTTGGAAATGCAAATTTATTTTATTGATGGATTTGGAAACCCCATTGACTCATTAGTAAAAAGTGCTTCAAACCGCTATCCAATAAAAGCTGGTGTTGTGAATACAAGTGGAAAAGTAATTGCCCCTACGGTAGTCACTACCGACAATACCATAGAAGAATTGCGATGGAAAGTGATTAGTTCAATTGCTAAAAAAATTAGGATAAGAGCATCGGTTGGTTCGCGGCCAGCTACCGATGATGTTAAAATTTACAGTGATTACCTGCTGGGGGTACAACTAAGTGCCCGCGTAAAACTTAAAATTGATCTTAAAAACAAATAAAAACCCACCTCCATGAAAGAAACATTAAAATATGTATGCATGGCGGTATTTACCTGCCTAACCATTGCAACCTTTGCTCAAAGTGATGTAACCCTTTATAACATGAACTTTGTGCACACGCGACTTAACCTGAACCCTGCCCTTCGCCCTCAGGCAAAATTTAATTTGGCCATTCCGGGTCTTGGCTCTACCATGATTGGATTTACCAATAGCGGATTTGCTGTAAAAGACCTTATTTACAAACGACCCCAGGACGACTCGCTGGTGATTGATATGGAAAAAATGCTGGGCAAATTAAAACCCACCAACTTCATGTCAATAGGATTAAAAATGCAATTGTTTGATTTGGGATTTAAGCTAGGTGCAGGTTATATACGCCTTATGGCACAAGAGCGTTTTGAAACCCGCTACTCGTACACCAAAGACCTTATGAATTTTTTGATTAAAGGAAACGGCCCTACGGCCGGAACCGAACAAAAATTGAATATAGGTTTAGACCTGATGCACTTTCGTGAATACGGATTAGGCTACTCGCACGAAATTAACGAACAGCTTACTCTTGGGATTACATTTAAATACCTGTACGGTATGGAAAACATTCAAACCGCCAGCTCGGATGTGATTATATTTACTGACCCAAATACCTATGCCATCACTGCCCGCTCCAATATTAAAGTAAATACTTCCGGCCTTGACTCGGCCATTGGTGATGCCCGCAATAATGTTTCGAAATACCTGACGGGCAAAAAAAATACAGGATTTGCAGCCGATTTTGGAATTACCTACAAACCCCACAAGCGCTGGATGATTTCGGCTAGTTTACTCGATTTGGGTTCGATAAAATGGAAAGACGATTTATACACCTACACCACCCGCAATCCAAATCAACCCTATACTTTTTACGGTATTAACATAAACGACTTTTTAAACGACAGTTCCACTTTGGGCGATGCCTTTAGCAAAGCGGGCGACTCGCTGCAAAATACCCTGCAAATTGATAATGCAAAAAGCCGCACAGCTTACAAAACAAAACTTACCCGCCAGTTTTATATAGGAGCCAACTATTTTGTGGGCGAAAAAACCTCTGTTGGTGCTTTATTCAACGGAACTTTTTACAACGGAAAAATGTATCCTACCATTGGGGTTAACGCATCAACCGGTGTTGGCCGTTTTATGAACCTGAGTGCTACCTACAGCATAACTAATGGAAGTTATGCAAATTTGGGTTTAGGAGCAGCCATTAACATGGGGCCATTGCAATGGCATGTAATGACCGATAATTTATTTGCCATTACTAAACCGTTAGAATCACGGAATGTGCAGGTGCGTACCGGATTTTATTTAACTTTTGGCCGTAAAGCTGCCGACCGTGACGAGGATGGTATTACCGACTTTAAGGATAAATGTCCTGACGAACCGGGATTAAAAATTTATGACGGTTGTCCGGATAGCGATGGCGATGGTATTATCAATATGCTCGACAGTTGCCCTCAGGCTGCCGGACCAGAATTTTGGAATGGATGCCCGGATACAGATAATGACAGCATTATTGACCGCTTTGACGAATGCCCGAGCGATAGCGGATTAAAACAATTTAACGGTTGCCCTGACACTGACGGGGATGGTATTCCAAACAAACTCGACTCGTGCCCGTACGAAGCCGGATTAATACAGTTTAACGGTTGTGCGGATAGAGACGGTGACGGTGTAATGGATAAACTTGACCAGTGTCCGGACAGCGCAGGATTACCCCAATTTAAAGGTTGTCCGGATAAAGATGGGGACGGTGTAGAAGACCGGATGGATCAGTGCCCAGCAGAAGCCGGATTAATACAGTTTAACGGTTGTCCGGATAAAGACGGGGATGGCGTGTACGACAAAATTGATATGTGCCCTGACAGTGCCGGATTGCCGCAGTTTAACGGCTGCCCTGATACCGATGGTGACGGGACACATGATAAAATGGATGCCTGCCCTAAAGTTGCCGGACCATTATACACCATGGGATGCCCCGATATTGATGGCGACTCAACAGCCGATGCGCTTGACCTTTGTCCGCAAACCCCTGGGCCACGCAGTGCCAATGGCTGCCCCGATACCGATGGTGACGGGCTAAGTGACAATTACGACAAATGCCCTACCGTGCCGGGAGTACCGGCCAACAACGGATGCCCTGAGTTGAAAAAAGAAGAGCAGGAAATTTTAAATGCAGCCTTTGAAAACTTAGAATTTGCCGTGGGCAAAGATGTGATACAGGCAACTTCGATGAAATCGCTTGCCGATTTGGCTACATTGCTTAAAAAGAACCCAACCTGGAAATTGCAGATTGACGGACATACCGACAATGTAGGTAATGCCGCTAAAAACAAACTGCTTTCGCAAAAACGTGCCGATGCCGTAAAACGCTACTTAACCTCAAAGGGGGTAGCCGCATCACGCCTAAGTGGAAAAGGATGGGGATCAACCAAACCAATTGCCGATAACACTACCTCCGAAGGCCGCGACCGAAATCGCAGGGTAGAAATGACCATTATTCAATAAGTAAGTACTTTTTTCATAATTATTATTCAAAAGCCGGCTTCGAAAGGAGTCGGCTTTTTTTATGACACAACACATGATGCTGTTGGTTTTTTCAAAAATTAATGGCACTTTTGGCTTTGCATATTTAAACCTGCCTTACAAATGACTGTGCCTGCTGAATGGAAGATAGAACCAATAGTACACAACAACCAAAAACGGTTAGCGTTAAAATTTGCCTACAACCAAGTATGGAACTTTGAAGCCCGCGCACTAAAAGGAGCCCGCTGGAGCAATACCCTTAAATGCTGGCATGTGCAGGATAACGAATACTACCGAACTTTTTTTAATATTGCCTCAGTACCCGATTATTTACCTAAAGAAGCGACTTCGGGAAATGACAACTCAGAAAAACTAAAGGAATATGTTTTATGGATGCGCAGCAAGCGCTACAGCGAAAGCACCATTGAAAGCTATACCAAAGCACTGGTGGTATTTTTTCAGTTTTTCGGCCATAAACCCGTTGAGGAAATCAGCAACCGTGATGTGGTGGTGTTTAACAACGAATACGTTTTGAAAAAACAACTATCGGCCACCTATCAATCGCAATTTATTAATGCCCTTAAGCTGTTTTTCTCCATTGTAAAAAAGAAAAAAATAAATATAGAGCAACTGGTACGACCCAATAAACCCCACCAGTTGCCCAAGGTAATAAGCGAGCAGGAAGTAGAGGCCATTCTTAACGCTTCGAACAATTTAAAACACCGCTGCATGCTAAGCCTTATTTACAGTGCCGGCCTGCGCAGAAGCGAGCTGCTGAACCTGAAAAAAACTGATATTGACAGCATGCGCATGATGATTACCATACAAAAAGCAAAAGGAATGAAAGACCGCCTGGTACC
>JAGVLJ010000033.1 GCA_020049855.1 Bacteroidia bacterium
ATGTTTTCACTTTGCATAAGTTATATACAGATACGCTGGATCAGGAAATCACCACAATTGCCGAAGTAAAAGACCTTACAATTTGGGTGGGTACGAACTTTGGAATGGTTAGGTATATCCCATCCAAACTCGGTATTTATATATACTCCCATAAGCCTATGCAGTTAAATAGTATAAGCAGGGGAAAAGTAAATACCCTGCTTCGGGATTCCCACGATCAAATATGGGTCGGCACCCAAACAGGTCTGGATTTATTTAATCCAAACGGCAGCTATTTTATACACTATGCTTCGGCATTAAATATTATTCACCCCGATATTTCGAGTATTACAGAAATAAAAAAGGGAGCAACATCTGTTCTACGTTTAGCAGTAGCAAATGCCGGATTTATAGAGTTAAATCCTGAAACAAGAAAAGCCACCACCTTAATTCCTGATTTATTTTGTCAGTCACTAGTAACACATTCTACAGGCGAAACGTGGGTAGGTACCATTGCCGGATTGGTGAAGTTAAAGCCCTCGGGCAAATACCGATTGTTTACCTCGGCTGATGGATTGCAGGCTTTAGAGCATCAACGGGGTGCTGTTTGTTTGTTAAATGACAAAAATATAGCCTTCGGAACATCATCCGGATTATATGTTTTAAATACGGACTATAAACCCATCGCAAATATCCCATTCTTTTTTACGCTAAGTTCCGTTTTACTTGATGGAAAACCCGGTTCATTTAGAAACAACACCCTTGAACTAAAACCGGAAACAAAAAACCTGACGATTCAATTCGGAACAAACGATTTCAGCGACCCGGCTTCGCATTATATCGTGTACCAGATTAAAGGTATAGATAACGAATGGAAAAAGTGCCCTGATGGCCAAGTGCACCTGAGCAACCTGAGCGAAGGCACTTACCAGATGAAAGTAGCTGAACAGACAGATGACAAAATTACCAACGAACAAACATTGCTTACTATAAATGTAATTCCTCCATTTTGGAAAAGTTTCGCATTCCGAATATTTATGTTAATACTTCTATTCGGTTTGGTTTGGTTGATTATTACCCGCTATATAAAACGAATGAAAGCTGAAGAGGCAGAAAAACATGAATTGGATAAACGAACAATGCAATTGGAATTAAATGCGTATAAATCGCAAATTGATTCTCAATATATCGCCAATATATTACTGGCTATTCAGGATTGTATTGATAACAATGACTTGACGGTAGCAAGAAGCTATCTGTCAAAATTTTCCTCGCTCATGAGTTGTCTTATCGAATTTGCCGATCTGGAGTTTATTTCAATCGATCAATTGTGGAAGGTACTTGAATACTATCTTGGTATTGAAAAAATGCGCATGGGTGGGCAACTGGAATATCGCATAGACATTGCCCCAGATTTAGATGCCCATAAAGTAATGGTACCTAATATGATTGTACAACCGTATGTAGAGAATGCCGTTAATCTTGGGCTGAAGCAAAAAATAAAAGAGCGGAAAATTTCAATCCGATTTGACTCATGGAGTAAAAAACACTTACTCTGTACCATTGAAGATAATGGAATAGGCCGTAAAGCAGCCGCCCGAATGCGTTCAACCAAGATAGATTTTCACAGAACCTCTCATACCAAAGTAGCTGAAGAAAAAATAGAATTACTCGAAAAAACACGCCAACTTGAAACACGAATTGAAATTATTGACCTGATTGACGACAATGGCGAGTTTAACGGAACAAAAGTAATTTTACATCTGCCGCAGCAAAATTAATTGGCCTAAAAAAGAAGGATTTAAAAAAATAAAATCCGATGTGCAACATTTTGTACCACGCGTGTTGTCGTTATGGTGCAATTAAATACTCAACTATAAACAAAAATATGAAAGCTCAATTAATTTCCACAGCAGTCGGTTTTTGGAGAATGCCCGGCTACGTAAAAATGGCACTTGTACTATTGTTACTTGCAGGTGCAACCGCAATTACCAGTTGCAGCCCTTCAGGTGGTGGCCCTATTGATGACCCCTGGGGAGACACCACACATGTGAAGTAATGTAACTGTGAGAATTTAGGGGGGGAGGCAGGTGTTTAAGGCTGTCTTTTCTTTTTCCGCTTCTTTTTTTTCTTGGTGGCTATGCTTTCCTTTGCCACATAAACGTAAAAGAGTATGAAGATTTTTTGTGTTGGCCGTAATTATAGCGAACATGCCAAAGAACTGAATAATGAGATACCCGATGCTCCTGTTCTATTTTGTAAACCGGAAACGGCCTTGTTAAAAAACAATGAACCATTTTTTCTTCCCGATTTTTCTAACGATGTACATCATGAACTTGAACTGGTAATACGCATTTGCCGGAACGGGAAACGAATTGAACCACGCTTTGCCCATAAGTATTACGACCATATTACCGTAGGCATTGATTTTACGGCAAGAGACCTGCAACAAAAACAAAAAGAAAAGGGGTTGCCATGGGAGATTTCCAAAGCATTTGACGGCTCGGCACCACTTGGTATACTTATTCCGCTAAATCAATTAAAGAGAAAAGAGAATATTCATTTCCACATGTTAAAAAACGGAAAACTCGTTCAGGAAGGAGAAACAGCAGAAATGTTATTTAACTTCGACCAAATCATTAGCTATATATCCACATTTTTTACTCTAAAAACCGGAGACCTTATATACACAGGTACTCCATCAGGTGTGGGGAAAGTGCTGATAGGTGACAAATTAGAGGCATTTTTAGAGGGACAAAAGCTGCTGCATACAGAAGTGAAATAAAGTATAAATCTGTACACTTCTTATTACACCTGTTTATAACACAAATCGTTTACTAATCAATCACATATTAGCTTTGTTACAAATGAAGAAAACACAAAGTTGAGATTTCTTTTACCCATTTTTGTACTTCTAACAGGTTCACTGCACAGTTTGGCTCAAACTGTTTATCCTCAGAATTATTTCCGTTCGCCTATTGATACCATTATGCTTTTATCTGCACCGTTCGGGCAGTTGCGCGACAATCATTTCCATTCAGGCCTTGATATCAGAACATTTGAAAAGGAAGGGCTGCCTGTAAAAGCTGTTGCCGATGGATGGATTTCACGCATTAAAATTTCAGCATGGGGATATGGCAATGCCATTTACATTGATCATGCAAACGGATATACATCTGTTTACGCCCACCTGCAACGTTATACTGACTCAATCACTGAATTTGTTAAAGAAGAACAATACCGAAATGAATCATTTGAAATAGAAATTTTTCCCAGAAAGAATCAACTCCCGATAAAGCGAGGTGATTTAATTGCCTATTCAGGAAATTCAGGTGGCTCTACGGGTCCGCATTTACACTTTGAACTACGAAATACAAAATCTGAATATCCAATTAATCCTTTGCTATTCAACATGCCAATTACCGATACATTAGCCCCCTTTTTCAAAACAATTGCCATCTACAACCTGATGCCAAACAGGCCTTATTTAATTTTTCAGAAAAATCTTCCGGTAAAAAAATTCACTACTGATACCAACTTTTTTGAAATACCTGAAATCATTACATTACCACAAGGACTAATAGGAATTGGTACCGAGGTATATGATTATATTACCGATATTGATAGGGAGCAAAATATTTACAGCATAAAATTGGACATTGATTCAATTCCCTACTTTCGAATGGACATTGAATCGTTCAGTTTCTTTGACACCAAATACATCAATACCCATATTGACTTTGAACGATTGCAAAAAGACCGGATACGCATTCAGAAATGTTTTATAGATGATGGGAATATGATTGAACTTTACAAAAATTACCCCGGCAAAGGGAAATTCTGGCTGGGAGATACGTTAATTCACCGGGTGCAGGTATTGGCAAAAGATGTAGCCGGCAAAGCATCCATACTTACCTTTTTCATCAAAGGAGACAGTTCCCAACGGCTTTCATCTGGTTACTTTTCAACTTGTTCGTATGAAAGATTTGCCCCCGAAAGAGACAACTCGTTTGAATTTCGCGAGGTAAGAATGGATGTTCCGAAAGGGGCACTTTATGACACTCTTGATTTTTGCTATAAATCGGAAGCCGGCAACAAACGAACTTTATCAAAAATTTATTCATTGGGCGACCCATATTCCCCATTAAGCAGCAACGTGACCATAAGTATAAAACCAAATGAAAAAGACACCTTTTTGCTCAACAAAATGATTATAGGTAAAGTTTCAGACAAAGGCTATTTAAGCTATATTGGAGGAAAAGTAGTGAATGGGTGGATATGGTCGCCCAGCCGAACATTCGGAGACTTTGCTCTGGCTGCCGATACCGTAGCTCCACGTCTTAAATTTTTGTACCTTCGAAATGATACCCTTTGTATAGATACACAAGAATTAAAAATTCAGGTAGATGATAATCTGTCAGGCATAGAATCTTACCGTCTTACAATGGAAGGTAAATGGGTATTATGCAAATATGATCCGAAAAACAGCCTGCTCATTTATGAGTTCGATAAAAAGACCCCTCGTAACCGAAAATTAAATTTCGAACTTACTGTGACAGATAAAAAGAAAAATAAAAGCACCTTAAGTAAGCAAATTTTTATTCAATGAGTACCGTAAGTATTGGCAAAAAAGCTCCGCTTTTTACCGGCATCGACCATCATGGAAATCCGATAACTCTTAAAAGTCTTCTCACAAAAAAAGTTGTTCTTTACTTCTATCCAAAAGATAATACCCCGGCATGTACAACACAGGCCTGTAACCTGCGGGATAATTACACAAAATTTAAAAAGGCCGGTTACGAAATTGTTGGGATAAGTACCGATAGTGTGAAGAAACACCAGAATTTTATTGCTAAATATCAATTACCATTTATTCTTATATCGGATTCAGACCATCGTATTTGTGAGCAGTACGGAGTATGGTCAGAGAAAAAATTGTATGGTCGAACCTATATGGGGATTGTGCGAACCACATTTGTAATTAGTGAGAAAGGAGTAATTGAAGAAATCATTAGCAAAGTAGAAACGGCTCGTCATTCGGAACAACTTCTTTGATACTCTATAAAAGTTGCATCAAATTAAGAATCGTTATATTTCGAGTTTCATTTCAGCAATGAACAGGAAAATAAATCAGTTGTTCATCAACTGCTCAATTTCATCAGCCTCTATTGGAATATGCGCCATTAAATCCACACATCCTTTGGCAGTAATAAGCACTTCATTCTCCAGTCGGATGCCAATGTTTTCTTCTTTAATATAAATGCCCGGCTCGCATGAAAACACCATATTTTCTTTCATTGGCTCATAACGCATTCCAACATCATGAACATCTATTCCAAGAAAATGTGAAGTTCCATGGTAAAAATACCGCCTGAACAATGGATTACCAACATCCTGCTTTCGTACATCTTCCGCTGTAAATAATCCAAGTTTAATCAACTGTTCTTCGCAAATTAATTCTACCTGCTTTTGGTATTCCATCAGCATAATGCCCGGACGAAGTAATTTCATAGCTTCCCGCTGCACATGAAGTACTGCATTGTAAACTGCTTTTTGGCGTGGAGTAAAACGACCGCTTACCGGAATAGTGCGTGTCATGTCAGAGGCATAGTTAGCATAATCGGCACCCGAATCAATAAGCACTAACTCCCCCTCTTTGCATTGCTGGTTATTATCTACATAATGTAAAATGCACGCCCTACCACCTGAAGCTACTATTGGTTGAAAGGAATGTCCTGTGGCTCTGTTTCGTATAAACTCATGTATAATCTCTGCCTCTATTTCGTATTCCCAAACACCCGGCTTTACAAAACGAAGTAAACGGTGAAACATTTTTTCCGAAATACCTATGGCAGTTTTCATCAACTCAAGTTCATAGGCCGATTTAACAGAACGAAGACGGTGCAGAATGGGAGCGGCTCTATGGTACTGGTGCAATGGAAATTTAACCTTCAACTCATTGGCAAAACGTAAATCTTTGTAATAAGTAGAATTGCTGTTACGGTCATTTTCATTTAAATTAAGGTAAATATGATCTGCGTACTGAATGATGGGTTTAATGAGCATTTCAAATTCATCCTCAAACAAAATGGTTTGAATACCCGACACGGCACGAGCCTCATCAACCGAAAGTTTATGACCGTACCACTTTTCGATATGCTCATTGCTTCTTTTTACAAACAAAGACTCCCGATAGCCAGATACCGGACAATCGGGATAAATAATCAAAATAGTATTTTCCTGATCTATCCCGCTTAGATAGAACAAATCCGAATTTTGTTTAAAATCAAAACTCGCATCTCCATTTTTCAACTGCTCGTCATTTGAGTTAATAATAGCAATGGAGTTAGGTTTAAGCTTTGCAGCGAAATTGAGTCGGTTTTGCTTAAACATATCATTTTTCAGTGAATAGTACTTCATTTTATAAACGATTAAAATTCAAAAGTAAGGAAAACCTATCTTTGAAGCCAGATAAAAGCATAATTGGACAAAACAATACCTGATAAAGTATTCTTTCCTAATCTTGATGGGCTGAGGTATATAGCCTTTGCCCTGGTGTTTATTCAACATGCCTTTTCCATTCCATTTGAGCCATTGTTACCTAAATCCTACCTATTAAATAAGCTAACTAACGCATTTCTTTGGGCGGGCGGATACGGGGTATCCTGCTTCTTTGTACTAAGTGGATTTCTGATTACTTACCTGCTCCTGTTGGAAAAACAACGTACCGGCAAAATTGATATCCCGGCATTTTATATGCGCAGAACTCTTCGTATCTGGCCGCTGTATTTTGCCTTGGTGCTGTTTACTTTTTTTATTTATTATCCGCAACATGGCACGTCCTTCTCACAACTTACTCCCGAGAAATGGAAGTATTTTTACTTTCTCACCAATATGGCTTACCTCGTCCCGGGAGGAGGCATTCATCCAGCCGGAATAAGTTGGTCTGTGGCAATTGAAGAGCAGTTTTACCTGGTATGGCCATTGCTTTTTTTAGCGGTTCCTTTCAGGTGGTCAAAATGGATTTTTCCTTCGGTAATGCTGCTTTCATTTGCATTCAGGATACAGCACCCTACAAACTATGATGTATTGTATTACCACACCTTTGCCAATTTTTATGATTTAGCTATTGGTGGACTAACAGCATGGCTTGCGTTCAAAGAAAATACATTTCGCTCTTTCTTTGAACTTCGAACTTTCACTGAGCGCATGTTGATTTATTCAATCGGAATAGTGCTCATCATATTCGGAAAATCTATTCAACCTGATGAGTGGTACCTGATTATTCAGCGCGTTTTAACCACCGCCTTTTTTGCTTTCATCATCATGGATCAGTGTTATGCCTCCTCTGACGTAATGAAATTTTCAGGCAGTAGCTTTCTAAGTAAATGGGGGAAATACACCTATGGCATGTATATGCTTCATCCTATAACGATAGATTATTCGCTGGACTGGTTTGGAAAATATTTATTTAAAGATCAGATAGGGCTGAACACCTTGTTTGTAGGAATAATAGCCTTAGGCTTTACGCATCTTATATGCTATTTTTCGTTTCATTATTTTGAAACACCCTTTTTAAAACTGAAGCAACGATTTTCGCATATCCAAACGCGGTAGTTTATTCAGGAATTGTCTCTTCATTCCATTCGCCCTCCCATTTAGCCACCACGGCCGAGGCAAGACAATTTCCAACTACATTTACAGCCGTGCGCCCCATATCCATCAGCGCATCAATTCCCATAATAATAAGAATGGGCTCTGATGGTAAATTAAATGATGCTACGGTACCTGCCAGAATAACTAAGGAAGCACGGGGTACTCCCGCCACTCCTTTGCTGGTTAACATTAACGTAAAAACCATTAACAACTGAGCCGACCAATCCATAGGCACTTTTGCTGCCTGTGCGACAAACACAGAAGCAAGCGAAAGGTATAAAGTAGTTCCATCCAGATTAAAACTGTACCCGGTAGGAATAACAAATGCCACAATTTTTCGTGGAACTCCCATTTTTTCCATAGCCTGCATGGCCTTGGGCAAAGCCGACTCCGAACTTGCGGTGGCAAATGCAATGGAAACCGGCTCGGTAACTGCGTTGATGAATTTTCTAATAGGGATTTTAGCCAACCAGGCAATTGGAAGCAATACCAAAACGATAAACGCAACAAGTGCTCCGTATAAAGTGAGTAGCAGCTTTAGCAAATTATCAAATACCTCAGTTCCATTTT
Organism: Bacteroidia bacterium; assembly: GCA_020049855.1. Lineage (GTDB taxonomy): Bacteria > Bacteroidota > Bacteroidia > UKL13-3 > UKL13-3 > JAGPCK01. Next base: position 8,206 of record JAGVLJ010000033.1, read on the forward strand.
TAGCAATGGTGTAAGCAATAGCACCACCAACGGCTAAAGGAGCCGCATACATAATGAGGTGAGTAAATTTAAACATCACCTCCGACAAACTTTCGCAAAAAGCTATCATTGTTTTACGTTTCTCGTCAGCCACCAAAGCTGCTCCCATAGCAAATAAAATACTGAACACTACTACCTGTAATACCTCTCCGTTGGCAATGGCTTTGGCAATATTCTCCGGAAAAGTATGCAGAATAATATCCTTTGCCGATTGCTTAACCTGAGGCAATACTGCTATATCTCCGGGCTTCACATCAATCCCAATGCCGGCTCCAGACAGGTTGATTGCAACCAAACCTATGACTAATGCGAGGGTTGTTACCACTTCAAAATATATAAGTGATTTTATGCCTATTCGACCCACTTGTTTCAGATTTGAGTGTCCTGCGATACCTACTACCAAGGTACCAAAAAGCAGAGGCGCAACTATGGTTTTAATAAGTCGTAAAAAAATATCGCTGAATATTTTCAATTCAAGCCCAAGCGAAGGAAAATTAAGCCCAATGAATACACCTGCAGCCAAACTGGCAAAAATCCAATAGGTAAGTTTCTTTTTTTTGAATGCCCAAAAAACACAGGCGGCAACCGCGGCCAGTTGTATATATTCCATGTAGTGGCGAATATAGAAATATTTACGGAATACCGTAATATCAGCCGAAATGCCTTACTTTATTATAAAATCATTTTGAGCATATTCTTTCCCGTTCACCACAATAGCAAGGGTATGTTTTCCCGGAAGATGTTTGCGCGTGGTAAGATTGGCGCAACGATGCGTGCGATTGATATCCAAGATTTCGCCCGGCATTACCTTATAGGTGTTTATTTGAAAAATTTTCGGAGACGTTTTCCCGTTTGATTTAACAAAGTATATTTTATACTCCAACCGCAGGCGATGAGCCTTTTTATCAGTTAACCTTACGGTAAACGTAAAACTAAAAGCATCGCCAATAGCTAACTTCGTTTTGCTTAAACGCAAATTTTTAACCTCTACTTTTGCTTTATGATTAATTCCGAAAGATGATAGCGCTTCCACATGTCCCTTTTTCAGTAATCCGCGGCTGGCATGTTTCAGTATCCAATCTGTTTCTTTGCTCACACCCATCCACGACTTCACAATGGCAAGCATTTTATCGGGATGATCTTTCGAAATATCGTTCAGGTTATTGGCCACGCTTCTGCGTACGTACTCGCTTGGGTCGTTTTTGAGTAATTCAAGAATAGGGAAAATAGCTGAGGGATTTTTTTTAAATGGAGGAAGTGCCATTGCCCAGGGTAGGCGGGGTCGTATTCCCTCACTTGCCAATCTACGCACGTGGTGATTTTTATGTTGTGCCCAACTAAGATGCTGCTGAATCATACGTTGCTCGTATTTGAGCATGAACGGACGAACAGCAAACTCGCTGCTGCTGTATTGGGTAAACAACTCCAAAGCCGGAATGGAAATATCAGGATAATCCAATCCATACACTTCGACAAAATCAGGGAACAGAATGGCTACAAACCCACTGAAAGCAGGGGCAATTTTTTTAAGAATTTCCACCTGTTGGGCATAATCCAGGGGTAGAAACTGATGCATACAATGGGTAATATGCCTCATTCGTTGTTTTAATTCGCGCTGCTCCCACTGCACATCGAACACTTGCGAAAGAAAAGCCTTTTTGTTAAAATCCGGATATTCACGTTTAATGCTATCGACTAATTGCACTAATAACTCGCGTGAGTATAAATTTTTCAGAGCTTCGGCCATATGGGGATAACTATTATTTTTCGAGCAGTTGTTTGAGATTGGTTAATATATAACCCCAGTTTTGCTCCGAATGCTTTTGCATTTCTTCGGTTGCAATATTGGTTTGCGTTATTTCTAACCGCGTGCCCTGTTCTTCGGGAAAAAGCTGGTAGGTAATGGTGGCATAATTCTCAGGTTTGTCCTCAAGACCCGAAAAAGAACTGATATAATCGTACTCAAATAGCCTGGCGAATTCTGATTTTAGAATTGTCCCCTTATCAAGGTATTCTTTCCCTTCCCAAATGCCCTTAAAATGTAAAGCACTCCCTACTTTCCAGTCGGATATGGCCTTTGTACCGAAAAAATACTGTTCAATCAAATCAGGATTTGTAAGGGCATTCCACACCTCCTGTGGCGTTGCACCTATGCTGCAACTTACCTTTGCTATGAGTTTACTCGTCATATGCTATTTCGTGTTTTTCCAACGTTCCAACCTGGGAATCCCCATGCTGAAAAAAGAAGCCAAAAAGCCCGGGAAACCCATTTCTTTGAGTTTCGCTTTTACAAATGTCTGCATTTCTTTGGCTGTGATATCAGGCTGTTTGAATTTACCATTCTCATAGCAATAGCTGCAATACATCGTACTTTTTGAGCCATCGGCATTAGAGCCCCCCCCGGCAGGATCTTTTTTGAGTGGCATACTGCAACTCTGACAATTTTTGTAACTCATATCTTCTATTCTTTATAACGTACTAGTTAAACTCAAACAATCCGCACGTTCTGTCGTCTGTCCACTGTCGACAGACATTCCATATTCTTAACTATTCCCTGCACATGCAACCCGAAACTTTAGCGAAGGCCTGGAACTCGCAGAATCGGAAAATCCTAAGATCTGATACGTTCGAGGTGGTGCATGGATTCAAATATAAACAGCAAAAATCATTAATTTATAGCATAAGGGTGTTATAAACGCTAAAATATTCATATAAAAATCCCCGAAATTTGTCAGTTGAACTGACAAATTTCGGGGATTTTTATCGAACAAATATGCTCTTAATATACTTTCTCTGCAAACTGATCCAGTTTTTTACCGGATGATTCGAGCACTTCCTTGTGTAATGAATTACCGTGTGCATCCATGGTACAAATGGCTTTGAAGCCCTCTACGCGTAATTTCCACATGGCCTCCGGTGTACCGAATTCCAAACAACCTCCATCTTCTACTTCTTTAATACACTCGGCATAATATTGAGCAGCGCCACCAATTGCATTGAGGTAAACTGCTCCGTGTTCACCACAGGCAGCCAACGTTTTTGGTCCCATACCGCCTTTGCCTATCACTATACGGGCACCTGTTTTCTTCAGTATGATTCCCTGATAAGGTTCCTCACGAATAGACGTAGTGGGTCCTGCTGCGGTTATTTTCCATTTACCATTTTTGTCTTTGTTAATCACCGGGCCGCAGTGATAAATCACACCTCCGGTCAAATCAAAAGGCGCATCGTGTTCCAGCATATGGTGGTGCATGGCATCCCGGCCGGTAAATATTATCCCATTCAGCTCTACTACATCTCCTGCTTTAATTTCACGAATTTGCTTTTCGCTAACAGGCGGAGTGAGTTTATGTACCTTTACGGAAGAAGTAATAATAGCTTCTTCATAAATCTTTTTGATTTCGTCTTTGTCGCGATATTCCCATTCCGTAATGTTAAATGTTTTTGGATCCATTTTAATACCCAGCCTGCGATAGGCCCAGCAGTTATAAGCAACTGAAACAAAAAATGAGGCCGGGAGTCGGTTATTTTTTCCTATCTTACAACCTAACAAAGTAAGGCCTCCGCCAAAACCCATCGTTCCAATTTCAAGTGTATTGGCATTGTCCATTACATATCTTTCCAAATCGGCCAATACCGGATCTGAATTGGTATCATCTACCCTGCGAAAAAGTTGCTCCTTCGCCAAAGCATAACCGGAAGTTCGGTCGCCACCAATGCCCACGCCTATAAAACCGGCAGAACAACCCTGACCCTGTGCCTGCCATACCGCATGCATAATACATTTGCGAATACCGTCTAAATCACGATTGGCTTTACCAAGATGTTCTAGTTCGCATGGAACTGAATACTGAATATTTTTATTCTCACATCCTCCTCCTTTTAAAATCAGACGAACTTTGATAAAATTCTTCCTCCATTGTTTAAAATGAATTACCGGAGTTCCCGGGCCAATATTGGTTCCGGTGTTTTTCCCGTCAATCGGATCCACCGAATTAGTTCTTAGCTTTCCGTCTTTGGTTGCTTTAGCTACCATTTCAATAATGGCCTCCTCTATTTCAATCTGGTCGGTTCCTACAGGGGTATGAATTTCAAAAGTGGGCATCCCTGTATCCTGACATATGGGGCCTGTATTGCTACAGGCCATATCAATATTTTTAGCAATAGTGTCTAACGCCAGCCCCGACTGTGTTCCTTTATCTTCCTTTTTGTAGGCATTGGCTACAGCATACCTTACATCTGAAGGAAGGTTGGTGGAGGTTTGAACGATGAGTTCGTATAACGAATCTTTTAACTGCTGATTCATGTGATAAAATTTTTATGCGAATTTATTGAATAATATTTCACAGTTTGCGCTGATTAAAATCATTCCTGAGAAACCCGAAAATTATTTACGTTTAAAAACCGGTACGGTCGAACAGGGTTCTCCGTACATAATGCTTTTTGCAACTGGAGAAAGCAGGCGCGTAATTTCTACATAAGCCGAAACCGGAACCTCTTTATCTCCGCATCCTTTTACTACAACGCGTTTGTCTCGGTAATCTTCAGGATTAATTTTGGAAAGAGCCCGTTGAAACAAAACAGTTTCGAGAACTGCCCCTGAACCGAAAACAACCATGTTTGCAAAAGGCTGCAGCGCCTGTGCCACCAGCATAAAAGCCCATTTTGGAATAATGGCATCGGCACTGCAAAAAACAGCCACATTGGCATTTTTGTATTGCTCCCAGTTATGCGAAGTAATAAACTCCCTAAAATCTTTTTCACGAAGTATTAATCCGTTTACCAATTGCGGGCGAATATCCAGTTCAGCCATCGGATGTTTATCGGCAAACTCTTCCAAATCGATAGAAACAAGATTACTTGCAGCCACCTTATTTATCAGTTCATCACCCATAATGCTTAGTCAATAACCGTAATTTTCAAACTATTGGTACGCAACCTTTCATGAATGGGCATACTGGCGGTATTAATTACAACTTCTCCTTTTGGAACTAACCCCTGTTTTTTTAATCCCTGATTAATATCATTAAAAGTTTCATCGGTTGATACCATTTTGTTATAATAGAAACTTCGTACGCCCCACACAAGATTCATTCGAGTAAGCAATCGTTTATTAGCAGTAAAAATATAGATATGCGCTTTGGGCCGGAAGCTTGCAATTTTAAATCCCGTGTACCCAGATTGGGTGAGTCCTGTAATCGCATTTGCATTTAAATGATCTGACATTCGAACTGCAGTGAAACACACTTCGTCCGACATAAAAGTTGGAGAATTATTATCCGGCCTTTTCCCCTTGAAAAAAGGTGCGTTTGTATTTTCCTCCACATTCGCAATAATGCGCTGCATAGCTTCTACCACTTTTACAGGATATTGTCCAACCGATGTTTCAGCACTTAACATTACCGCATCGGCACCATCCATCACGGCATTGGCCACATCATTAGCTTCGGCACGTGTAGGATTTGGACTGGTTATCATACTTTCCATCATTTGGGTAGCGATAATAACCGGCTTAGAAAGTTCCAACCCACGCTTTACAATTCGTTTCTGAATAATTGGTACATCTTCCATTGGCATTTCAACACCCAAATCCCCTCTTGCTACCATCACCGCATCAGTAACCTGAAGAATTTCTTCAAGATTATGTACGGCTTCGGGTTTTTCTATTTTAGCCACCACGTAAGCATCACTTCCATGTTGTTTTATGAGTTGTTTTAACTCAATTATATCATCCGCCTTTCGTACAAATGATAAACCTACCCAATCAACTCCGTGCTGAAGTCCGAATTCTAAATCCCGTTTATCCTTTTCAGTCAAGCTTGGTATTGATAGCCGTGTGTCGGGCAAATTGAACCCCTTTTTTGAGGTAAGCACTCCGCCATAAATTATTCTGGCTTTAATTTTCGTTTTCCTGTCTGTTTCCAATACCAGTAATTCTATTTTCCCGTCATCCAGTAAAATCCGTTCCCCCTCTTTAATATCTACGGACAGATGCGGAAAATCAACTGATAGCAATTCAGGGGTACCAACCATTTTTTCGGTAGTAATTTCAATAATTTTTCCTGATACCAGGTGAATTCCTCCGGCCATTACTTCTCCAATGCGCAATTTTGGCCCCTGTAAATCGAGAAGTATGCAAGCCGGGCTATCAAGCTCTTCATTTACCTTATTTATATTCTCGATTACTTGTAAATGATCATCATAACTACCATGTGAAAAATTTAACCGGCAGACATCAACTCCCTGCTCAATAATTTTACGCAACATATCAATGCTTGAAGATGCAGGCCCGATAGTAGCAACAATCTTTGTTCTATTAAACTTTATCATCCTAAAAAATTAAATTCTCCTTCGACTTCAATGACTCAATGTCTACATAAAACGCTGTTTGAACCTGTTGAATAGATTTTACTCTGGTCAACAAACGTGGTTCATTCAGGTTTTCAAAAAGCCCTTTGATAAATAACCAATAATCAACCTGCTTCATTTCAGGCACCAAATAGTGTCCCAGCGACTTATTAGCCAAAACGTAATATTCAAGCCTCTGTTCATTATCTTCAAATTGATAAAACTCAAAACAGGCTGTTTCCTTTTTTCGTGGCAAATGTACCTCTATATCTTCATCTCTGTTTAAATCAAAGTTTAAAGATTGATTAAACAACCACCCAAGTTTATACCCCGGCAGCGGACAAACGATGCCTATAAGCCTAAAATCGTAATCGGGCTCTATCTCCAACACCAACTTTTTAGTACTTTTTGCCATTAATGAGCTGTATTTAAAGGTCTTATTTTTTTTTGTCTTTTTTATGCAAATATCTGTTATTTGCACTCTCAATTTAAAATAATAATAAATATACCATTATGTCAGACATTGCAACAAGAGTTAAGTCAATTATCATTGACAAGTTGGGGGTTGAAGAGGCAGAGGTTACTCCGGAGGCGAGTTTCACCAACGATTTGGGTGCAGATTCATTAGATACGGTAGAATTGATTATGGAATTTGAAAAAGAATTCAATATCGCTATCCCTGATGATCAGGCTGAAAAGATCGGCACCGTAGCTGACGCGATTGATTACATCGAAAAAAACGCTAAATAATTAAAATACTAAATGACGTCTCGGAGAGTCGTTATTACCGGACTGGGTGCGCTTACACCAATTGGTAATACATTGGCTGAATATTGGGCCGGTTTAACCAACGGAGTGAGTGGTGCAGCACCTATTACCCGTTTCGATGCCAGTTCTTTTAAAACACAATTTGCTTGTGAGGTTAAAAATTTTGATGTTCAAAATTTTATAGACCGCAAGGAAGCCAGAAGAATGGATCCATATACGCACTATGCGTTGGTTACCACAGATGAAGCTATTAAAGACTCTGGGATTGATGTTGAAAAAATCAACAAAGATAGGGTTGCGGTAATTTGGGGTTCTGGTATTGGAGGGCTTACCAGTTTTTATAAGGAGGTAGTTGATTATGTAAAAAGTAATGGCCCTCCACGTTTCAGCCCTTTTTTTATTCCGATGATGATTGCGGACATTGCTTCTGGTCATATTTCTATTCGTCACGGATTCAGAGGAGCTAATTATACTACGGTTTCAGCTTGTGCCTCATCTAACAACGCTCTGGCCGATGCTTTCTTTTATATTAAAGCCGGTAAAGCTGACGTAGTGGTTACCGGTGGGTCAGAAGCCTGCGTTAATGAACCTGCTATGGGTGGATTTAACTCCATGAAAGCGCTTTCAGAACGCAATGATGATCCACAAACCGCATCACGCCCGTTCGACCTTCACCGGGATGGTTTTGTTTTAGGAGAAGGATCAGGAGCATTGATTATTGAGGATTACGATCACGCCAAAGCCCGCGGAGCTAAAATTTACGCAGAAATAGCCGGCTGTGGGCTATCGGCTGATGCCTATCACATTACAGCTCCCCACCCTGAAGGATTAGGGGTAATTACTGTAATGCATACTGCATTAAATGATGCAGCTCTTAAACCTTCTGATATAGATTATATAAACGTACATGGAACCTCTACCCCTTTAGGTGACGTTGCGGAGACACTGGCCATTCAGAAAGTGTTTGGTGAACATGCGTATAACCTTAATATCAGTTCAACTAAATCCATGACCGGCCACTTACTGGGCGGTGCCGGTGCCGTTGAAGCTATTGCCACCATTATGGCATTAAAAGAAGGAATCATTCCTCCTACCATCAACCACTTCACGGATGATCCTCAATTAGACAATAAACTAAACTTTACCTTTAATACTGCTCAAAAACGCAATATCCGCGCGGCTCTTAGCAATACCTTTGGATTTGGTGGGCATAATGTAACTGTGATCTTCAAAAAGTTTGAAGATTAGGCGTAGTATTAAATATCGTAAGTTTGATATCGCGCTTTCTTTTTTGGATAAAATGGCCCAGCCTGCTTCTCTCTAAAGAAAGATTATTCTACCGCACCATAAAAAATATTATTGGTTTGCGCCCTTACAAACTCAAATTGTACAGCCAAGCATTCAGGCATCATTCTGTTTCGGCTACTCTTAAAGATAACGGATTCAGAAATAGTAATGAGCGCCTGGAGTTTTTAGGAGATTCGGTTTTAAGTACGGTGGTGGCTGAATACCTTTTTCTTAAATTCCCTTTTAAAAATGAAGGCTTTCTAACCGAGATGCGTTCAAAGGTGGTAAGCAGGGAATCATTAAATGATCTGGCCCAGAAAATGGGAGTAGATAAACTAGTAAAATACGATGCCCGTCAGTTTGATAATCCAATAAATAAACGTGCCTTATTTGGTAACGCATTTGAAGCACTAATTGGAGCTATTTACCTTGACCACGGATACGTGGCAGCAAAAAAATTTATCTACCGTAAAATTTTAAGCTACCACATTGACGTAGATAAACTGGAAACAACCGAAAAGAATTTTAAAGGAAGATTGCTTGAGTGGGCTCAACGAAATAACCGAACTCTTGATTTTGAGTTGCTGGAAGAAATAAAAAGCGGCAAAATGAAACTATACAAAATTAAATTAATGGTTGATGGGGTACAGTACAGTATAGGTGAAGATTACTCGAAGAAAAAAGCAGAGCAAATTGCTGCTGAAAAAGCTTGTGAGCTATTAAATATTTTTGAAGTTAAAAACTAATGCTACCGGGAAGTGAACTTCCACTCATACTCGCTAAAAACACGCTCCAATATTGAGCTGTAAGAATCGTTAAATTGACTAAGGCACCATTGCTTTAAGTCAGTAAATTCCTCGTACAAAACCAACGCTTTTACCGACTTGATTAATTCCTTTTCAAATAAGGCTTTATCAAAACTTACAGCTTGCAAAATGTGCTGATAATAATCGAGCATTTTTGATTTCATGGTTTCCTCCTAATCAATTCCCGGAATGATTAACCAAAATTATGCCCCGTTTAGTATTGACAGAAATTATTTTTTCGGTTTATTAACTTAATACAGGGATCAGTGTCCTGATTTCATCACTTGCCGAGGCTCCCTGATAAAGGATTTTATAAACCGCCTGCATAATTGGCATAGCTACCCCATACTGTTTATTTAGCTCATGCATAGACTTGACCGCATAATAACCTTCGGCTATCATATTCATTTCAAGTTGTGCAGCCTGTACCGAATAGCCTTTCCCGATCATATTGCCAAATGTGCGGTTTCGGCTAAATTGTGAATAAGCCGTTACCAGCAAATCGCCCAAATAGGCAGAGTCAGTAACCTCGCGGTGTGCCGGAAAAATTTTATCAAGAAATCGTTCAATTTCCTTTATTGAGTTGGCAATAAGTACCGCTTGAAAATTATCACCATACCCAAGTCCATGACAAATTCCATTGGCCAGAGCATAAATATTTTTAAGCACCGCAGCATACTCTGTTCCGAATATATCATCACTGGATACCGTTTTTATAAATCTGCAGGCAAGCAGCGATGCAAAATGTTGAACATATTCATTATTCTGTCCGGCTATGGTTAAGAATGATAATTTCTCAAGAGCTACCTCTTCAGCATGGCATGGCCCTGAGATAACCAGCATATCATGATAAGGAACTCCAAAACTATTGTGAAAATATTGTGCTACCAAATTACTGGTTTGAGGAACTATTCCCTTGATGGCCGAAACAACTATTTTGTTTTTCAACATATTGCTGTCTGTACCCTTTAAACTATCGGCAAGAAAGGCCGAAGGAATTGCAAAAAGCAGAATATCGGAAGCGGAAATTATCTTCATCAAATTAGAGGAAACATTCACCCTATCCGAATTAATTCGTATAGAAGTAAGGTATTTAGGATTATGATGATACTGCTTGATGTAAGAGGCGCTTTCGTCACCTCTAACCCACCAGTTAACGGGAGAATCATTCGTAGTTAAATTATCACTTAGTATTTTAACCAAAGCGGTTCCCCAACTTCCCCCACCAATAACTGCAATATGTTTAGACCCGGACTGCATCATGCAAAGATGCATTTTTTTATGAAAATATACTGGATGAATTAATTGCCTCAGTCTCCTTCTTTAGCCCTAGACTCAGCGTGTATGGTTGATTCAAACAATTCCTTTTCGGTTACTTTCATAACTTGTTCACCATCTTTTAATTTTTTAGAAATTGTATTATACGGCCCACTGATAACCTCTTCATTCTTTTCAATTCCACTGATGATATGAATGAACTCCTGATCCTGAATTCCATATTTCACTTCACGCATTACTGCTTTGCCTTCTTTGTAAACAAAAACCACTTCTTTTAACTCTTCCTTTTTATCCTCGTCTTTACCCGACTCTTCTTTTTTAGTTTTCCTCAACTCTTTTACATCGCTGCCACGTGATGTAACCGCTACCACCGGAATACTGGGGACATTAGTCACCATGTCAGTTTGTATTTCAACGGAAGCACTCATACCCGGACGAAACGGAGCGTGACTTTCTTTGAGTAAATCGCTGTAAGATGATTTTAGCATACGAATTTTTACGGTAAAATTTGTGACCTGATCGGCCGATACACCTGCTAAATTTGCAGAGTTAGCGACTTCGGTAACAATACCAAGAAATTTTCGATTCAGATAGGCATCAACTTCAACGGTGGCGGTATCACCAACACTTACACGTATAATATCGTTTTCATTTACCTCCACACGTGCTTCCATATCGGCAAGGTTGGCAATGCACATCATTTCGGTACCCGGCATTTGGGAGGTTCCTACTACACGTTCCCCTTTTTCTACACTTAATTTCGAAATAATTCCACTTACAGGGGCAAAAATTTCGGTACGATTTAAATTTTTTCCCGCTTCATTTACCGATGCTTCAAAACTTGCCACCGTATATTCGGCCGCTTTGATACTTTGCTTGGTCGCTTCAATTTCGGCCTGGGCATTCAAATAAGCAGATTTTGCGGTTTCGAATTCAGCCTCGGAAAGAACCTTTTGATCGAACAGTTTTTTATTACGTTCGTACGTTAAACGTAATTCATTGTAACGGGCTTCTGCCTGCAACAATCTGGCTTTTGAGCTGGCTAACTGCGCCCGAGCATTATTTAAGGAGGCATTAGCTCTGTCCAGTGAAGTTATGTAAATTTCAGGATTGATTCTGCACAACAATTTCCCTTTTACAACCGAGTCTCCCTCTTTCACATACATATCTACGATTTCACCTGACACGTCAGAACTGATTTTCACCTCACGCTCGGGTTGTATTTTCCCATTTGCAGATACCGTTTCTACGATGGTTCGGTAAGTAACTTTGGCTACCGTAACTTTAGTTGCTTCCTTCTTACCTATCCATCCGGCTCCCTTTCCAACTATAAAAAAGAGTATAAGCAGCCCTACTAAAATTAGCAGGTAGGTTAATAAACGTGGTTTCTTTTTTTTGCTTATATTCATAACGATGTTATTGCAAAGTGATTGGTTTACCATTATAAAAATCAACCACTTTTTGACGGAAAATAAATTCATATTTCGCCTGAAACATAGTAGCCTCGGCACGCATAAAATTGTTTTTTGATACTGTATAATCAGTAAAATTCATGGCTCCTGCATTAAATCGTTGCTCGGCATTTTTATAGCTCAAATTACCGGCCTCATAACTATTCATTGCTGCGGCATATCTGGCTTTTGCCGCATCCAAATCAAGCACGGCTTGCGTAATGGTGCGATACACCTGATTACGGGTTTGATTCAAATTGAGCTTACTTCGTTCCAAATTAATCTTTGATCGTTGAATTGCATTATTCACCTGCCAGTTGTTTAATACTGGTACGCTAAGCGTAAACCCCAACGACTTTCCGATATTATCTTTAATCTGCTGGTTAAACGGAGTAATTTCAGCACCAGTACTCGAATAATAAGGGGCAGTGACCGGAACATTGTTTTGATCAAAATACAAAATTCGTGTTCCCAAATAAACAGACCCTGTTGACCGGATAAATGACTGAGAATAGGTTGTATTCACACTCCCGTTCATGGTCAACTTGGGACTGCGCCCCAATCTTGCCAGTGTCAATCCCTTTTGAGCAGCTAGTAATCTTATTTCTGCCGATTGAATTTCGGGACCACGGGTGGAATAGCTTGCAACCAATGTATTGGTTAAAACGGTCGACTCTGTCAAGGGAATATCAATTGCAACCTTTTCAATCGTATTGTTTTCATCATATGGCAACTCTAATAGTTGCCATAGAATGAGATAAGCCAGTTTTACCTGATTTTGAGCGTTGGTAATACTTAGTTGTTCGTTGGCATACTGCGCCTTCAAATCGAGTATATTCCCTATGCTTATGCTTCCGGCCTCATATAATTTCTCCGTTCGCTCCAGTTGTTTTTTGGTATTCTCAGCCTGTATTCGTGTTGAAGTAAGGATCTCGTCATTGAGCAAAATGGTGAGGTAAGCATTAGCTACTGAAAGCAACAGGTTATTCATGGCCTGATTTAGATCATACTCGCTTGCTTTAAACAAAAGTTCATTTTGCTGCATCGCGGTATAGTTTTGCAATCCGTTAAACACTACCACACTACCAGTAACTCCGAAGCTATTGCTTCGTATCTGTTGATTCTGAAATGTATTGGTAAACGGGTCAATACTACGTCCGAAGTTAAAATTATTCGTACCAAAACCGTTTACCGTAGGCAGGTAATTAGCTTTACTTTGATTAAGTGTAAGCTTTGAATCCATATTGTTCAGTGCACTTTGCCGTACCGTAAGGTTATTTTTGAGCGCATAATCCATGCACTCTTGCAGTCCCCATTTTTTTTGGGCGTAACTAAATGAGGTAAGAAGAAACAGGGCTACAAGCCAAAAACTTTTCGCACTCATTTTTTTAATTCGCTTTTTTATACAATTTTCGTGCAGCGAAGTTATCAGCTTATTCTTACTCTTACCAATTTACAGGTTTTAATTCGACCAAAATACCGAATGTACCGATTTAAGGTTCCGGACATACTACCAACCCTACTCCCCGGATTTTTATGGCGGGTTGATGCCAATGAACCAGTTTTATACCTGACATTTGATGACGGACCTCACCATGAAATGACACCGTATGTGCTGGATACCCTGCATCAATTTAATGCCAAAGCCACGTTTTTTTGTGTTGGAGAAAATGTTTTAAAATATGCTGAAATATACCAGAGAATACTTGCTGAAAATCATTCGGTGGGCAATCACACCTTTAACCATTTAAACGGCTGGAAAACATCTTTAGCTAAATACCTTGAGAATACTTCCCGGGCAGCAGAGACGATTCAAAGCAACCTATTCCGTCCGCCATACGGCAGAATAACTCCGGCTCAGGCACACCACCTAAGGGAGAAGTACACTTTGGTAATGTGGGATATTTTATCCAGAGATTATGAACACAGTTTATCGTTAAAAAAATCGTTAAATGCAATTAAAACTTATAGCAGGCCGGGCTCATTGCTTGTTTTTCATGACAGCGAAAAAGCCGCCAGCAATCTTAAAACATTACTGCCGGAGACCTTAACTTATTTTCGTGATAAAGGGTATCGGTTTGACGCGTTGGGAGTATGATGATGATTCAAATTTTTATTGCCTGTTGCATGCTGCATTTTCTCGTTCAAATAGTAACCGGAGTAGGTATTATTGCTGCCTATCACCCCGACAAACCAATACATCACCAACCGAAGATTTCAATACTTTTGGCTGCCCGAAACGAAGAGCAAAATATTCAAACCGCTTTACACTTTATTGACCAGCTAAACTACCCTAAGGAAAAACTACAGGTATTGATAGGAAACGACCGATCGGAAGACCAAACAGAAAAACTTGTGAAAGATTTTATCTTTTACAAACCACATATGCAACTCATTTCAATTACCGATACAATAGGGAAAGCACAAGGGAAAGCAAACGTATTGGCTCAACTTGCTCATTACGCTACTGGCGAATTCTTCTTTATAACAGATGCCGATATTCAGGTAAGCGCAAATTGGGTTAATTCAATATTACCCGAATTTGAAGCCACAACCGGCATCGTCTCAGGAACAACCTTAGCCAAAGGCACAACGTGGTTTCAACGAATGCAGGCTATTGATTGGATTTATTTCAGTGGGATGTTAGTAGGGATTACAAAGGCGGGGTTACCCTGCACCGCTGTTGGAAACAATATGGCCGTAAAACGTGAAGCCTATTTTAGTACAGGAGGGTATGAAACACTTGATTTTTCGGTTACCGAAGATTACAAACTTTACGAAGAAGTAAGGAGAAGAGGATGGCTTACAAAAAACATATTTACCCCTGGAAGTTGCACATTTACCAATACCCTCAATTCGTTTAAAGGAGTTCTTCATCAGCGAAAAAGATGGTTAACCGGAGGCCGCGCTTTACCCCTGCACTGGAAACTTATTTTGGGTATTTACGGCTTGTTCAGCCCGCTTTTTCTTATTTCCCTCTTCATCTCTCCTGCCACTGCTTTTACACTTACTCTGATAAAAATGGTATTGGAAATACTTATTACCAACATCATTCGAACCCTTGCAGGCGAATCTCGCTTTATTATCACTCATTTCGCACATCAATTTTACACTATTGTTCTCAATATCTCATTAAGCCTTTTTTATTATCTTCCGCTTCCATTTAATTGGAAAAACAGAAGTTACCGCCAATGATTTTAGCCGATACACATACCCATTTATATTCGAAACAATTTGACCACGACAGAAACGAAATGGTTAAACGAGCCATTAGAGCAGGAGTTAATTACATGTTACTCCCAAATATTGACCATGAATCGTTTGGCAGCATGTGGGAATTATGCCATGCCTTTCCTGCCAATTGTTTTCCGATGATGGGCATCCATCCGTGTTCGGTTACCGAAAAATATGAGGAATACCTGAACACGGTAGAACAAGAACTGGCCACCGGAAAATACATGGCAGTAGGAGAAATTGGCTTAGATTTTTACTGGGAAAAAACCTTCATTTCAGAACAGGAAGACGCTTTTGTAAAACAATGCGAGTGGGCCATCAAATATAATTTGCCCGTATCCATTCATTCACGCAATGCCACCTATCGATGCATTGAATTAATTAAGCAACATCATTTAAAAAACCTGACAGGCATTTTTCATTGCTTCAGCGGAAGTGCCGAAGAAGCCAGAGAAATTATAAAACTCGGAATGTATTTAGGCATTGGTGGAGTGCTCACATACAAAAACAGTAATCTTCCGGAAACACTCTCACACTTTTTACCCGAACATATCGTATTTGAAACCGATGCCCCCTACCTGCCTCCGGTTCCTCACCGAGGGCAACGCAACGAAAGTGCTTACACCCGCATCATCGCCCATAAAATGGCCGACACGTTCCATATTTCACTTGAAAAGATGGCAGAAATAAGCATGAATAATGTTCGGAAAATTTTCACCAAACTACCTGCCTAAATCTCTATGCAATTAAACCAGCCGCAAATTCAGCATTTGTATTTACGAACCGGCTTTGGGGAGTCTCCTGACTATATTGCCGAACGAATTGGTAAATTCAGAGAACAACTGGCAGAAGAGTTGTTTGAAAATTCGAAAGAGCTGCATCAGATAGAAATTATTCCTAATCCGTTAGGAGAAGATAACGAAGGTGAAGTAACTAACTTTAAGCTCCTGAAAATGCTGGTAAGGTCTCAAAAAGAATTACGCTTGCTTGGATTGTACTGGCTTAATCAAATGGCCTATGGAAAAGGACAGTTGCGTGAAAGAATGACTTTTTTCTGGCACAACCATTTTGCCACCCGCTTGCCTTTTGGTTTTATGATGCAATTACAGCATAACACCCTTCGCAAACACGCACTCGGAAAATTCCCGGATATGCTTCATGCCATTGCCAAAGATCCGGCTATGATGATGTTTTTAAATACGTTTGAAAACAAAAAAGACGCCCCCAACGAAAACTTTGCCCGGGAAGTAATGGAACTGTTTACTATGGGCGAAGGACGTTATACTGAAACCGATATTAAGGAAGCCGCCCGATGCTTTACCGGATGGAAAGTAAACCGGAAAGGTGAATTTGAAATTGTAGGAAAAGAGCACGACAACGCGGAGAAAAACTTTTTGGGCAAAAAGGGTAATCTTAGCGGAGAAGATATTATCAATACCATTCTGGAACAAAAACAAACGGCTTACTTCCTGTGTCGTAAAATATATAAAGAATTTGTAAACCCACAGGTAAATGAAGAACATATAAAAGAGTTGGCCGAACCCTTTTATCGTTCCGGATATGATATATCTATGCTTATGCGACAGATTATTCTTTCTCCCTGGTTTTTTGACACCATAAACATCGGAGTAAAAATAAGTTCGCCCGTTGATTTATTAGCCCGATACACCCGTCTTTTTAATATAAAGTATGATGATGAAAAATTGCCTGTTAAAGTAATGCAACTGTTGGGACAGCAGTTATTTGTTCCGCCAAATGTGGCCGGATGGAGTGGCGATAAAAACTGGATTGACAGTTCCTCCCTTCTTTTGCGTATGCGCTTGCCATTGGTACTCTTTGCAAGGCAACCATTGAATGCTAAAACAAAAACTTTGTATGAAGACAACGCCACCGACAGTCATTTAAAAAAACAACATACCGGCAACGTAAATGTAACTTACGATTTGACTTCGATTAAGAATTATTTTCACCGCTTTACAGCAAACGAAAAAGAACTGATTATGGAGTTGAAAAAATATTTTCTACAGCAACCAACAGCTGTAAGTAATGAGGTAATTACACAAAATGCCGACCGAACTTCTTCGGCAGCTTTTATTAAGAGTTGCATGACCGCAATTTTAAGCCTTCCCGAATTTCAATTGGTATAACAGCCTATGAACAGAAAAGAGTTTATTCGTTTATCTTCTTTAATCTCTGCTTCGACACTTGTTCCCGAGTTTATTAAGGCATCGGCAAGGCAACTTGGAAACAACCCTAAACGTCCTCTGGTAATCGTTCAATTATCGGGAGGAAATGACGGGCTCAACACCATTATTCCCTACAGAAATGATATTTATTTTAACCTGAGACCCAATATTTCCATTGAACTGCCCGATGCACTTAAGCTTACCGATGAGTTTGGAATTCATTCCAAATTGCATGGGTTTAAAGAACTATATGATGCGGGCTATTTAAGCGTAATCAACAATGTAGGGTATCCCAATCCCAATCGTTCGCACTTTCGCAGCATGGATATTTGGCAAAGTGCAAGTGATGCCAGCAAGTATGTGAATACCGGTTGGGTAGGGCGCTGGCTCGATACTTCGTGCAAAAATGAGTGCAACCCCTATTATGCCATTGAAACCGATGACGCTTTGAGTTTGGCTCTGAAAGGGGAATTACAAAAGGGCCTTGCCTTTAATCACCCTGCTCAATTTTACTCATCGGCCAGCAACCCCATTATACAAGCTATTGCCAGAGAGGAAGCAAAAAACAGCAGCATGAGTAACCAATTAGCTTACCTGCAAAAAACATTAGCCGAAGCCACTTCATCGGCACAGTATATTCACAGCAAATTAAAAATAAGAGAAGGAAAAAGCGAGTATCCAGATACCATACTGGGTCATAAATTAAAATTAGTGGCCGATTTAATTTTGTCAGATTGCCATACATCGGTCTATTATGTTTCTATTTCAGGTTTTGATACACATGCCAGCCAAAACACCTTTCACGGGCGATTGCTTGCCCAGGTAAATGATGCGGTACTTGCATTTGTAAATGATATGGTAGAAGCCAAACTGTTTAACGATACCATGCTTATGCTTTTCTCAGAATTTGGAAGAAGGGTGAAACAAAACGGAAGCCGAGGCACCGACCATGGTGCCGCTAATCAGGTGATGTTGGTAAGTGGGACCCTTAAAAAACAGGGATTTTATAACGATGGGCCTGACCTTAAAAATCTGGACGAAAACGGAGATATCCGCTTTACCGTTGATTTCAGAGAAGTATATGCTACCCTAATTGATAAATGGCTGGGGGGTGACAGCAACAAAATTTTGCAAAAGCAATTTACCCAAATGCAGTTCATTTAAAAAATATTCACTGCTTTGTGTACCTTTGTCGTCCTTTTTACGGAGAGTTGTCCGAGTGGTTGAAGGAGCACGCCTGGAAAGTGTGTATATAGGAAACTGTATCGAGGGTTCGAATCCCTCACTCTCCGCCAAACAAATAGTCGCCCCACAAAAGCATATAATGGCCATTTATAAATTATTGTGTAAATAAATGGGGATAAAAATATGCAAGCAATACACGTAACTCAGCATTGCACATGCTACCAAAACCCATATCACAAATCGGATTTTTTCGAGCTTTGAAAATACGCTGAATCCCAAATATCCGCTGTTTCAATTGCAAATAGTATCAATTCGCATTGTTTTGAAGAGGCATTTTCAAAACACTACAGTTTAACGCAAGGCGCACCATTCAAGCCGATTCGGCTGATGGTATAGTTATTGACTTAAACAGCTAATAACTTAAGTGATGAATGTTTAACTGTCTCCGAGACGCAGTATATTGCAGTTGCCGATATGTTTAAACCAAGTAACCTCAGTGCAACCTCCACCCCCTACCCCGATGTGGCTTATGTAACTAAGTGCAATGTAAGCTATGCCAAACCCTATAACCACCCCTTACAGCAAAAACAACGATAAACTCACAGCAAAAAATGTAAATCGTCAGTAACAAGTGGAAGTAGTAGCAGTAATAGTGGAACAAGTAACTCATCAGGTTCTAATGGAGGTTCAAATAGAGCCAAAGACCCTTCAAAAACAAAAGTTAATAATTATAATGTAACCGTAAATTGTACTACACACGGAAACATTGATGAAAAGAATTTAAAAAATAACAGTAAGACGATAAATAATTTTATGTCGCCTGCACCTGCTCCAGCAGCTACTCCAAAGAAAAAATGATGTTAAAGAATATATATAAAATAGGCGTAGTATTTCTTTTTACAGCTACATGGGCTTTAATGATAGTTGCAAAAAAAGCTGAGTACGATGTAAATTATGTACTAGCCATATATGCTTTTTTACTTTCCTTGTTAGGCGTTATTATTATTGGTGTCGGATGGTTTAAAAAACGGGGAGTAGTAAAAATAAATAAAATACTAACTGTAGCTTTTCTAATATCAAGTTCCCCTATTTCTATTATATTATTTGTTTATTTATACGGACAACTTATAGGGCAATATTTTAAATTTTAACGCAAAAGCCCCGACCAATGGCCGGGGCTTTTTATCCCAAGTCGAAATCAATTTATTTCGAAAATGCGTGGTCAATCAATAATATCAGGTACTCGCGGTGCGCTTTGGTCTCGCCTGTGGCGGTAGCTAAAGAGCCGGAGAGCATGCTGCGTATCTTTTTCAGTTGTGCCGCTGCTGCAGCCTTAGCCGTGGCATCATACATCATTGCGGCCATTGGGTTGTTTTCGTCCAGTCCGGCTGCAATAATCAACCTGCGTATATACTCTGCCTGTAACCCCTGCCGGATGGTATTTACCTGTCCGGCCAAATCATCATTAAAAGAAGCGGCTGTTAAGTCGCTCATCATTTCGTAGGCACTGTATTTATTTCCATAAAGGCGCGTATCGGTGATACGCTGCAATGTTTTTGGGTGAAGCAACTCCATTAAAATCATTTCCTGCATCATTGAAAAGCGGTCGTGCAATTTTGGATCTTCATTACGCCCAAAGAAATTAAATCCTCTTCGCTGGATTTGCAGGTAGTTGAATACTCCATTAGCTGCATTAAATGCATTTGGCGAGAACAAATACGTATTTAATGCCTGCATGGCGCGTTTCTGATCTTTGTAATCAACCGGGGTATACGGTTGTTTTGCCCCTTGTTGCCCGGCTACGGCACGCTCTACATAAACCCCTCCAACGTATCGGGAAATTACGTTAGCAGCACCAGCCCATTCCCCCATACCAATACTAAAGGCCTGCACCAACTCCTGATACGACTTCCCGTTGCTGGTGTATTTTTGTTTCAGTTTGGGCAGCATTTGATTGACGAGTTTAATGCGGTCGATAGAATATGTGATAGCATCATTACTCATGTCGCCTATATTGACACGTGGATCAATTCCGTTACCGGGTGAACGCATGTCATCGGCATCGTTGCCAAATATCAGCGTGGAATCGAGTGAACGACTTAGAATTTTTTGTAAACGTTCTTGCTCTTTTGTCTGATCATCCAAAGCCTCGGAGTAACCGAATTCTATCGCCCACAAATCATATGGCCCGGGCCTTGTGGTGAAATAATCTCCTTGTTTCGTTTTATCTAAGGCAATGTTGGCCGCAGGATAATCCATTACCGAAGCAGTGAGCCCGAAAGCCTGCGTTAATTTTTTGTCATTTACCTGTGTGGTATTCCACAACTGTGACGCTTTCATATTATGCATTAAGCCCATGGTATGACCCATTTCGTGCAGTACAAGGTAAAACAACGATTGCTTCAGGTATTCTCTTTTTTCAACACCATTAGTTCCCTGTGCGTCTAACACGGATACCCCAAAAAGGGAGGTCATGTGCAAGTATTCATCCATATTGCAGAAATGAATATCGGGACTTACATCTTCCTGTTTAAACATGGCAGCAGCATCAAATAATTTTTCCTGTTTTATGCGATTGGTAACAAAAATATATTCAAGCATAATATCGGCACCTAAAATTTCACCGCTGCGGGGGTCAACAAAACTTGGTCCATATCCCCCAAAAGGAGGTTGAGGAGAAGAGGTCCAGCGCAACACATTGTAGCGAATATCTCCGGCATCCCAATCAGCATTATCAGGTTGCTCTTTTATAACCACAGCGTTTTTAAATCCCGCTCTTTCAAAAGCCAGATTCCACTGCATTCCGGCTGCCTTAATCACTTCGCGAAATTCTTTAGGTGTGGAATTTTCAATCCACCAGGTAATAGGTTTTATCGGTTCAGAAACAGCACCACCCTTGTCTTTTTTCTCTAGCCTCCATCGGTGAATCATATCCCGGTAATTTACGGCATCCGGAGTGGTCATATCGTTTGATTGCTCCGAGAAATATCCTACTCGTGGGTCATCAAAACGTGGAGCCATGGGTTGTTCAGGAGCCTCAATTAAACTATGTTGCAACACAATACTCACAGCACGTTCATCCGTAACTTCAGAGCCCCCCGAAGTAGTTGGTGCAGGATTGTCATACACATACTCCACTACTATGTCAGTGTTTTTTTCATAATTGCGAAGGTTTACATACTTTGTTTTTTCGCGACTCAGTGTGCCAAGCAATGACGAACCGCCAAATGGAGGCGGGGCCGGTGAGGGCTTTACCTGATGCATTGCCTCACTCAAAAAAATCTGATTTCCATCAAGAAGCATATCTCCTGTTTCGGTATTTTCGGCCAGTACCTTTTGGCTAACTAATATGGCTTCACTAATATTCGCAGTATGTGATTTGCTTAATTCCGACCTGGGATCAAAATAAAATGAAGTGTTTTGCACCACAAACTCAACCCTGTCAAAATACCTGCGAATGATAAACACTTTATTATCCCTGAAACTTCCCCTAAAATGTCCGGCTGCCACAACTCCGTTTTCGGTATAAGAAAAGTAAATAAACTGCTTCCCTAATTGTTGCTTTTTAACCAGCAGGTACATATTCCCGTTAGCCGTATCCTGAAAGAGTGAAAATAACCCATCAATTTTTTTACATGACTTGGTTTTTTCACTAATAGTAGCCTTTTTGTCGCTCTTAGGCATCTCGGGCATTGTTGGCTTATCATTGCCTTTCACTTTTTTCTGTGCTATAGCAGGTACTACCATTGCTAAGGCAAAAATCATAATGGTTATTTTCTTCATATGAGGTATGTGTTGAATGAACAAATTAAGTGTGCGTTTAACAATGGTGCTGAAACAAGCTATTAGTGGTTTATTATTTATTCACGAACTCAAGAGCCTTCTTCACCATATTTTCACTACCAATAAAAATAGGGACCCGCTGGTGAAGCTCGCTTGGCTCTATATCCATGATACGCTCTTTGCCTGTGGTAGCAATTCCTCCGGCCTGCTCTACAATAAACGCCATAGGGTTGCATTCAAACATGAGGCGAAGTTTGCCATTGGGGGTTTTAGCAGTGGGAGGATAGATAAACACCCCACCTTTTAACAGGTTGCGATGCAAATCGGCTACCATTGATCCAATATAGCGGGCACTGTAAGGTCGTTTGGTTTCTTTGTCCTTTTGCTTGCACCAATTAATGTACTCAACAACTCCGGACGGGAAATCTATGCTGTTCCCTTCATTAAGAGAATAAATGCTTCCGTCTTTTGGCGTTTTAATGTCGGGGTGCGACAAGCAAAATTCTCCGATGGATGGATCCAAAGTAAACCCATTAACTCCTTTTCCGGTGGTATATACCAACATAGTAGACGAGCCGTAAACTACATATCCGGCAGCCACCAATTTATTACCAGCCTGCAACACGTCTTTCAAGTCCGGTTCGGTTCCCGGTTCAGAAATGCGGAGGTAAATAGAAAAAATAGTTCCGATGGAAACATTAACATCTATATTGGAAGAACCATCCAACGGGTCGATGCAAACTACATACTTCCCATTTTTTGAGTAGATCCCTTTAAGGGCAATCATATCGTCTTCTTCTTCACTGGCAAATGCACAACATTCGCCACCCCGGCTAAGGGTAGAAATAAACATCTCATTCCCTATAATATCAAGCTTTTTCACATCTTCGCCCTGCACATTCACCTCTCCTGTTTCGCCTATAATTTCTGCAATACCCGCCTTATTCACCTCGCGGCTAATTACTTTAGCAGCAATACTAATATCCCTCAGCAATCTGGAAAGTTCACCTTTAGCGTATTTAAATTCACTCTGGCGCTCAATAATAAATTGTCCGAGGGTGGTAATGTTGAACTGTGACATAAATGTTTATTTAAAAATAAAGAAGGCAAATATAAAAAAGTTGCGCCACTAAACGAACGGTAAATTCTGTTAAAAAAGAGCGTTTGAACAATTAACTTTGTCCAAACAAATTACAGCGATCCGATAGATATGAAAGTTTTTAAATTTGGCGGGGCCTCGGTAAAAAATGCTGAAGCAGTAAAAAATGTTGCGGGCATTTTACGCAACTTCCAAAAAGATGATTTATTGATTGTGGTCTCAGCCATGGGCAAAACCACCAATGCACTGGAATTGCTGGCTCATGCCTACTTCAAAAAGGATAAGTCGAAGTATAAAATTTATAAAGAAATAAAATCCTTTCATGATGATGTGGTAGGAGGTTTACTGAAAAATAAAAAAGACCATGCTTACAACGACATTGAGAACCTCTTTATAGAACTGGAATGCCTGCTGGAAACAAAACCCGAAAGTGGTTTTGACTGCATATATGATCAAATCGTGAGCTATGGAGAGATTTTTTCATCGCGCATTGTAAGTACCTACCTGAATGAAAGTAATGTGCGCAACCGCTGGATGGATGCTCAAAATTTTATTAGCACAGATACGAATTTCAGAGAAGGAAAAGTGGATTGGAAACTGACAACGGAAATGATCAGCAAAAAACTGAAGCCCATTGTTAAAAAACAAATGGTGGTAACCCAGGGTTTTGTGGGTCGTTCGTCTGATTTAAAAACCGTAACCCTCGGACGTGAAGGCTCTGATTATTCAGCCGCCATTTTTGCATACGGATTGGAAGCAGATTCAGTAACTATTTGGAAAGATGTGGACGGTGTAATGAATGCTGACCCTAAAAAATTTCCCGATGCCATTAAATTAGATGGATTAACCTACTCTCACGCCATTGAGCTCGCCTATTACGGGGCTACGGTTATTCACCCTAAAACCATACAGCCCCTTCAAAGCAAAAATATTCCGTTATATGTGCGTTCTTTTGTCAATCCGAAAGGAAAAGGCACCACCGTTGCCAATAACAGCAAAGAAAATACTATTCCTACGTTTATAGCCAAAAGTAATCAGGTATTGCTTTCAATAAGCAGTAAAGACTTTTCTTTTATCATTGAAGACAACCTAAGCAAAATATTTTCGGTGTTTGCCAGTCACAAATTGCATATGAACCTGATGCAAAACTCAGCAATCAGTTTCAGTGTGTGTGCCGACAATAATGAAAGCCAGATTGCAGCTTTAAAAAAAGAGCTAAGCAAAGACTATGAGGTAAAAACCAATAGCGGAGTTGAATTGCTAACAGTAATGCACTACAACGACTCCTCATTAAGAAAGTTGCTTAAAGGGAAAGAGGTTTTGCTGGAACAACGCACCAGGGCTACGGTGCAGTTTGTGTTGAAGTACTCAAGCCTGACGTGAGAGGAATATTGTTCATTCTTACAATTATCTTTTCCTCCAATAGCTACGGCCAACAGTATACATTGGAAGCTGACAGCATTGTTAAAGTAAACGGGCAGAAAATATGCACCATCCTTAAAACAAAAAAAAACAATGCCCTGTTGGGTCGCGCTGCAGAATATACCGTGTATGATGTAACAGGCGCTCCAAGATTTCTTTTGGAAGGTTTCTACGGCAATCTGCTGTTCTTAGATGATAATCTTTCATTTATTTACAAGCCCTGCAAAGGAGAATTGAATGCTCTGGCTGCCTACTTTGCCTCCGATTCCATTCTGACCCCAACGGGATATAATATGTTGTATCGGGAGATTTTCATTTTAAAACAGAAGGGATATAATCAATCAACGGCAAAACCACGGGACAAGCGAGACAAAACGCTTCCGCTTAATTACTTTTATCCATACATCATTCAGGACAATTGTATCGTTGCCATTTACAATATAAACAAAGACTATAGTAAAGAAACAAACACCGCTTTAATCTACAACCGTCACAGAGGACTAATGTATAAAATCATCACTTATCAGCTAAAGACACCCTACACCCATATTCAAACCGATATTTACAATAAGGATGGAATGTTTCTATTGTCTTACACAAATAATAATTCGAATTTTTACCTGAGCGATGAGGAGTTTAAAAAAGGAATCGAGTGGCTGATTCTTAAAAAGGACCTATGAATCCGGTTAAAACTTGCAAAATCTCCGGAATTACTTATTTTTATAAAAAATTATCTTATGAAGCAACTAATAACTTTCCTGATTACAGGTATGACCTTTTCGTTTCAGGCCAACAGTCAAAACTATACTTTTGAAGAAGACAGCATAGTAAAGGTAAATGGCGAAAAAATTTGTACCATAATTAAAACTAAAAAAGCCAACATAATGGCCGGAACCATTGCCGAGTTTACTATTTACGATATTACCGGCACCCCATGTTTTCTATTTGAAGGCATGGAAGGAAAGATTATTTTTCTGGATGACAAAAAATCATTTCTGCCACGGGTATGTGATGCCTATGCCAGAGAACTGGCGAAGTTTTTCGGGAGTGATTCTATACTTACTCCAAAAGGATACAATACCGCCTACAGGGATGCGTTCATTAAACGCTACAGAGGACGTAACGCTTCAACTGCTGCTGTTTCCGGAGCTCCTCAGGAACGCGACCGAAGTGCCCCGATTTCCTATATTGAAACACAAATTATGCAAGGGGAATCGCTGATTGGTACGTATGAAACCTTCAGAGTAGCACCCCAACAGAACTATTCTGTTCATGTATTTAATACCTCCAAAAAACTTATTGCCAAAATCAATGTGGCTGCCCCTGATAGGTATTACAATATTAACGTAACTATTACTGACCCCTCA
>JAGVLJ010000054.1 GCA_020049855.1 Bacteroidia bacterium
AACTGTAGTGTTTTGAAAATTCGTCTTCAAATAGTTTCCAATGGATAATTTTTGTCCATTGCAACAGCGGATGTTTAGGATTAAGCGTATCTTCAAAGCCCGAAAAAAATCCGATTTGTGATACGGGTTTTGGTTTTGATAGCATGTGCAATGCTGTAAGTTTTATGCTGAGTTACGTGTATTTCTTGCATATTATTATCTTAATTTTTTATACACTAATTTATAAATATTGCTATTTTATGCTTTTGTGGGCGACTATTTAAAAAGCTCCCTGATCAAACCAATCACGCCTGCGAGTAAGCTTTAATTCCTGTAATGCACTTGAACGCACTTTTATGGTAAAGAAATAACTGGTGCGATACCCAAATGGAATCCATTGCAAACTGAAATCCCAGCAATGTAGGTTACGATGAATATCAAAAGAAGTAACAGAAATTCCTTTATTCCTGAAATCGTATCCTGATGTAAATGCCACTTTCCAGTTTTTGGTGAGGCTCACATCACCTGAGAAATTTAATGTTTGCGTATACGTACTCACATTATAAGGCCTGGAGTAATCGAAGGTAAATGAAAAATTCAGGTTCCATGGCATATCAAAATCTATATAATCATTAGCATTCATACCCAATTCTTTCATCCTGTCACGTTTTGCCTCCCGCTTTTTATTTTTCTTAAACATATCAGGATTTAACGAAGCAGTGAATGGAATTCTGTAACTTATCAAACGAGCCCACCTTCCATTTTTTTCCCATTCAAATGAATTGAATCGTTGAATGAAAGATGTGCCGGCTGATGTGGTTACTTTTCCATATACATATGGATCGAAAGAAGCATTAAGCTGCAATTGAAAAAACTTAAATAAGGTTGTAAAAGTAGAAAGGCTTATTTGCGAAAACTTTAGTGAATCGGCCAGAAAATTATAATTCCCTCCTATAGTTAGTGATTCAATAATTTTTACTTTGGTCTCGTGTCTGGCGGTATCTTTACCTTTCATCACTTTTAGTTCAATATTATTCATAAGCGAGTAGTTCACACTTCCTTGCTTGCCTTGGCCGGGTCCACCTAAAAGTCCTCGTTCAAAAACAGAATACTTGCGGGTTTGCCCATTATCAGCAGTCTGTACCCGTTTGTAATTTCCATAACTCGACTCACTAAAATCAGGTTGGTAGAACCATTGAAACGTAGGAGTAAGCACATGGCGTATAGCACGAATTTTCCCCTTCTTGAACTGAAGCATAGAAAACAATCGGGTGGTAAGTGAAATAGAAGCACTGTAAGTATAAGCCGATCGAAAACCATTAACGGGCAGGGTGACCTCCTTTTTATTAATGCTGTCCCAAACCTTATTTACGGTTTTTAGGTACATGTAATCAGTGATGGTAATAGCAGGTGATAAGGAAAAGTACTTGAAAATTTTTGTTGATGTATTGATAGGCAGGGTATGAACGATTCCATAATTCATTGTATCAAGTGTTTTCTTATCAAACAACAAACTATCAACCGTTCGAATATAATTGCTGAAATTTGCACTGTACTGTAATCCTAAATTTTTAACCAATGAACTGAAAAATCCTTGTTGCAAGGTTGAATTTTGAAAGGGAGTTATCCGATTTACCGAAAAATAGACTTCAGGTAATTTCATTTCAACTACACGCGTACTGGTATTTTGAGACTGTGATAAATTAGTAGTTACATTATACAACCTGTTTTTACCAAAACTGGTACTATAAGATATAGTAGATACTAACTGATTTTGTGTAAAGGTTTGAGGGGAATAGGAATTCAACCTAAGTGCATTACTCGTGCCCGCATTTACACTGGCTGAAAATTGCGAGTTAGGCCTTGCTTTAGGGTCAACCCGGTGAGTCCATGTTACCCAAAAATCTTTTGATATGCTTTTAGTTAACTCACTGCCCGGATTCAAAATATTGTAAAAATATTTTAAATCTAAATTTCCATTGTAGCGATACCTTTTTTTATAGGTGGTACGTGTGTACACCCCCCAGCTTCCCATCGTATAAATATCCCCGCGCAATTCAGTATGGATATAATCATTAAAAGCTAAATAATACCCGCCCCCTCTTAAAAAAAATCCCCTGTCGGGCGAACTACCATAGGTAGGAATCAATACTCCTGATTTTTGCTTTTTGGTAATAGGAAAAAAACCAAAAGGAATAATTCCAGGTGTTGGCACATCTTCAATAACCAAAAATGCAGGTCCGGTAATTACCTGTTTATCTGGAATAATTTTGAGTTTGGTGGCATTTATATAAAAATGCGGATGGTCGGCATCACAGGTAGTGTATTGCGCTCCTTTAATGAAACTATTATTTGTCGCATCCTTGTACACATTATTCCCCTTGATAATGCCCTCCCCTTCTTTTGTTACAAGTTCACTTAATCGTCCTTTCTTAGTTTTAAAATTATAGGCCATATGGCGCACCTTATAATTTTGTCCGCCTTGGGTAAACTCACTATTCCCAATATAATTTCCGGATGAGTCCTTTTTACCAAAAGCATAAACCGTGTTGGTATTAAAATCAATGTAAATATAATCTGCTTGCAGGGTAAGGTCTTCGTAATCTACTTGTGCCTCGCCATACAAATGAACCTGCTTGTGCTTAGCATCCATCTCAATAGAATCTTTGGCAGTATATTTGACCATCTCGTTGAGAGATCCTGGAGCTTTGATTAGAGCAAGAGTATCACCCTTTTGAATTTGAATCACCTGCTTTTTAGTCGAGTCATTAAGAGATTCAATAATTACCTGATTTCCTTGTGCCAATGCAGATTTTTCTCCGCAAAAAAAGCAGACAATCAACAAAATGGAGTGGGTAAGTAATCGCCTTATCACAGCCGAGGACCCAAAGGTACTTGTACATTTGTAACGAGGTAAGTTCAAGATGCGCAAAACTAACATAATTTATTTAACCTTGAAACGGCTGCTTTCTATAAGCCTTTTAGTCACTTCTTTTATACTATGTTCATTCAATTACCTAAATCCTGTTAAATCCAAAATAAACACCGTGGTAATTGATGCGGGGCACGGAGGTCATGACACGGGATGCCGATACGGAGGGGTAGAGGAAAAACATATTGCCTTAGCTATTGCCCTACGCTTAGGCAAACTTATTGAGCGAAACTATCCGGAGGTAAAAGTAATTTATACCCGCACCAACGATACGTTTATTGAACTTTGGGAACGCCCGGCCATTGGTAACAGAAATAATGCCGATGTATTTATCTCCATTCATTGCAATGCTAACCCCAAAACAAGTGTATATGGCACAGAAACTTATGTAATGGGACTCCATAAATCGGAAGGGAATCTGGAAGTAGCCAAGCGAGAGAACGAGGTAATTTTAATGGAAGATAACTACGAGAGAAAATACGATGGTTTTGATCCAAACTCACCTGAGGGACATATCTATTTTTCGCTATTCCAAAATGCTTATCTTGATCAAAGTTTGAACTTAGCCTCCAAAATCGAAAACCAATTGGCTGTGCAAAAACGAAGCAGTCGCGGGGTAAAACAAGCCGGATTTTTGGTGCTATGGAAAGCAAATATGCCAAGTATACTCATTGAAACAGGCTTTTTGAGCAACGAACAAGAACGTAATTTTCTCAAATCAGTTAACGGACAAGACTCGGTAGCAAAAGGTATTTTTAATGCCTTCATAGAATATAAATCAAGCTTTGAACTTACACCCAACAATAAGAAATAAGGGTCAATCTAAATGGATTTCCTTATTTTTGGCAAAAATCAGCAATTTTGAAAATCAATAACGAAACAAAAGTTGGTGCACTTGCCTCAGTGGCCATCACCATTCTTATTTTAGGTTATAATTTTATGAAAGGTGAAGACCTGTTCGCTAAAAAAAGAAAACTCTATGCAGTATATCATGATGTAGATGGCTTGGCTACCTCTAATCCAATTCTAGTTAATGGTTTTAAAGTGGGACAAGTAAAAAACATTGCTGCAATGGATGAGAACCTCGATAAAATTGTGGTTACTTTTGCCATTGATGGCAATGTGCGTATAGGGAAAAACAGTATAGCACGCATTATTAATTCCGATTTGTTTGGGGGGAAAGCCATTCAACTTGATTTGAATAAAAACACAGCCGAAGCGATAGATGGAGATACACTTAACAGCGATATTGAACTAAGCGTAAACAAAACCATGAACAGCATTCTGAATCCGGTGAAAGCTAAAGCCGAAAAATTGCTTGCCACACTTGATTCCGTGTTAAACTCGGTAGATGATGTGCTTAACGATGAAACACAAAAAAACCTCAGGGTTGGTTTTAGGAGTTTGGCTGAAACTCTGGAGAACTTCAGAAAAACATCAGTTAAAATAGATGACTTGGTGGGCAAGCAAGGCGAACGGATTGATCATATTTTTGCCCATGTGGAAAGTATTACACGAAACTTTCGCGACAACAACACCGTACTTACCAAAACGCTCAAAAACATGGAACAGATAAGTGACTCCTTAGCTTCATCACAAATAAAAAGTACTGTTTACAACGCCAATAAAGCCCTGGCCGATTTAGATATTACCCTACGAAAAATAAACAGCGGAGAAGGCTCGCTTGGCCTGCTGGTAAATGACAAAAAACTTTACAACAATCTCGAGAGCTCCGCTAAAAGTTTAGACTCCCTGCTCGTTGATATGAAGACTCACCCGAAACGTTATGTACACTTCAGTGTTTTTGGCAAAAAAGAAAAAAAATAATTTTATACAACTTTATCCCAATTAAGAGTTTGCCGAATGTTTCATAGATGTAAGAGCGGAAAGAGGAAATACTCAAGGATGTTCATTCCAAAACATATCATCCGTTTTGTCTTCAAACGAACCCGACTGATGTAATTCTTCCATCTGCTGCATTTGTGCTGGAGTGGCCATCTGTTGTATTTCATTAAACAAAACACGTTCCTCAAAACGGATATGCTTTTCAAGCATATCCTGAATGATTGACAGGGACTCGCCTCCATCAAGCTTTGCCATAAAAAGATTCTCCAGTGCCCGATGCTCGGCCAGTGCCTGCTGAACCAATGTATGGTTATCACCCAGTACTGGGTACATACATTTTTCCTCGGCAGTAAAATGCGGTCGCAAATGATTTTGATAAAACCAATCAGTATACCTTTTTATTCGTTCAGGAGAAACACCGTTTGCCAATCCTTTTTTGATTTTCCAACACAGCAACAAGGCAAAGTGATGTTCTCTCGAATAATTTTGTATTGATAAATGTCTTTTAGCAGGCATCATGGTCATATGTGTACAATCTTAACAGTGTTATTCAAAATATTCAGGATACTTTTCGAGCCAGTCTTTTATTTCCTCCACCTGCTGCTTATTGCCACTTTCCTTCAGACGGGTTATACGTTCGCGCAAGGGAAGTAAAAAATGATGCAGTTGTTCGTGTGCCTCGCCCTGCATGGTGCATTGCTTAATGATAAGATTAAACTGTTCATCAAGTTTGGCAGCTATCAAATGAATATCGGGAGCAGATTGCTGCAACTGTTCATTTACAAAGTGCTGCATATTCATTACCCCGGTGGTTGTTTCTTTATTAGCAGACCATTTTGCCCCGTTGTTTAAGGTGAGAACGGACTGCTCTGTAGCAGATGTCTCATGGTGGTGCTCCTGCTTCAACATATCGCTTCCCTGCGAGCCGGGAGCAGCCTGCCGTTGTTCGGTTTGGCTGCATCCCACTGCAAGAAATAAAGCAACAGTGAATGAAAAAATAAAAGTCGTTCTCTTGCTCCGATTAATGATTTCGGGTAATTTCATTACGCTAAATTTTTCTCCAGTTCCACCGCACCCGGAAAAAGGATATTGTTTTCAAGATGAATATGCATGTGTAAGTCGGACTCAAACTCTTTGAGCATTGCAAATGCTACCCTGTAGGTAGTACATCCGTCAGCCGGGGCAGTATAGCCATTACAAAGCGTTTCTATTTTTCTGAAACGTTCTCCTTCGGTATCGTGTTCATTCATCATCATGTGTATTGGATTTTGAACCGACCCGAATGAAGCCTGCTCAAACGGTATATTTTTACTTTTGGCTTCAGCCATTTTACGTACAAATGGAAAAAGTATCAGTTCTTCCTTTTGCATATGTGCAGCCAACTCGCCTGCCGATGCACTAAACTCGCAATAAATGTCAAATAACTCAGGGTGATTTCCTCCATGCACTTTACACAGTTTATCCAGAAACTGCACGAGGGCAGGTGTTGATTCCTGGATGTAACGATGGTGCTTTTTCTCAATGTAATCGGCCAGTAAATCCAGCGACCAAGTTTTAAAATCGGTAACCGAATCTTTAGCCGAGGCAGTTGTCTCGGCTAACTCGGCAAGTAATTTTGTTGCATTCAGGTTTTTGTTTGTACATACTTCCTCAATTGAGCGGCCGCCTTTGCAACAAAAATCTATTCCATACTTTTGAAACACGGTGGCGGTACGGTAATCATTTGCTACAAACGAACCTACCGTAGCTGTTTTATTATTTTCCATTTATTTACGTTTTAAAAATGTCATTCCTGTTGATATATCGTTTGTCAGTTCCGTTAAACGGGTTTCTTCCAGCATATCTTTCAATCCGTCACGTACCCGTTTAAATTTAAAATGCAACGGACATGGTTTACTCTCATTGCAATTCCGCAAACCCAGCCCGCATCCCTTATAAATACTGTCCCCGTCAATGGCCGAAACAATCTGAGCCAACGTAATCGTGTCCATACTCTTTTTACTTATCTCAAATCCTCCTGTTGGCCCTTTAAGCGAAACCAATAATTTGCTCTTCACCAGCTTTTGCAAAATTTTAGAAGTAAATGAAACCGGAGAGTCAATCTCAGCGGCAATATCCATAAGCCCCACCCGCGCCTTTTGCTTTGAACGGGAGGCTATAAATACCATGGATCTTATTCCGTATTCACATGCTTTCGAAAACATTCTTTTGTATGATTTGCACAACAAAGGTAAACAAAATAATTAATAACGGACAATTTTGTCCGAAATTAATTTACCCGCTGATCAGCAAATAAATATATTTACCAGAATCGAAAATACTATGTTATAGGGAACACCACTGAAGAAACAGAACGGTTTTAACAAGATACTGCAGATGCCTACCCTAACGAACCAATGGTTTGTTCAATAATATCACATGCCTGATGTATTTGCTCTTCATTAATTACCAGCGGTGGTGCAAAACGAATGATATCGCCATGGGTTTGTTTGGCAAGCAATCCATTTTCCATTAACGCAAGGCACACATTCCAGGCTGTTTTGTTTTCGCCAAATGGTTTTATCACAATAGCATTGAGTAATCCTTTACCGCGTACTCTGGTGATTAAAGGAGAATGAATGGTGCTTAACCGCTCCCGGAAAATTTCCCCCATCGCTACGGCATTCTCTGCTAGCTTTTCATCTTTTACCACATTTAAAGCTGCAATGGCTACAGCACAGGCTAACGGATTTCCGCCAAAGGTTGACCCATGTTGTCCAGGATGCAAAGTAAGCATTACTTCGTGCGATGATAACACGGCCGAAACAGGCAACACGCCACCAGAAAGGGCTTTGCCTAAAATTAAAATATCGGGTTTTACATCCTCATGATCGCAAGCAAGTAATTTACCTGTGCGCCCAATGCCTGTTTGTACTTCATCGGCTATCATTAGCACATGGTATTTGTGGCACAAGGCACGCGCTCCGGCAATGTATCCGTCATCGGGTATAATCACTCCGGCTTCCCCTTGTATGGGCTCAAACATAAAACCAGCCACATCCGCATCCTGCAATGCCCGGTCTAATGCATTTAAATCGTTGTATGGTATAATTTCAAAACCGGGCATAAATGGCCCGAATTTTCCGTAACTTTCGGGGTCGGTTGAAGAGGAAATGGCGGCCATGGTACGCCCCCAGAAATTGCCCTCAACAAAAATTATTTTGGCTTTATTCTCGTCAATGCCTTTAATTTCATAGCCCCACCTTCGAGCCAGTTTAATAGCGGTTTCTCCACCCTCAACCCCACTGTTCATAGGCAGTACCCGGTCATAGCCGAAATAGTTGCAGATAAACTGCTCATACTCGCCCAATTTATTATTATGAAACGCACGGCTGGTGAGGGTAAGGTTTTTTGCCTGCGCTGTGAGTGCATGTATAATGGCCGGATGGCAGTGTCCCTGATTCACGGCACTATAGGCCGATAAAAAATCGAAGTATTGTTTTCCTTCTACATCCCAAAGGTAAACACCCTCCCCGCGCTCCAACACCACCGGCAGCGGATGATAATTGTGTGCTCCATAATGGTTCTCGAGTTCAACAAAATAAGCGCTTTGATTATGCATTACCTCATTCATAGGTACAAAGGTACATAAATTACCCGCTCAAATCTTAAATTATACCATATTTACCTATAGTGGTAATTTCACTAAAAGTTACCGTTGTTTTCTGCGTTACTATCCAGTCGGAACTGCACACCTATATTTTGCTGCATGTTAAAGAGGTGGTCTGCCATGTATCAGGAACTAATTCTTTACGGGATTTGCATTGTCGAATTATCTTGTTCATTAGTTCGTGCATTGACTGTTTTTTCTTAATAATGAAAAGTTAAACCAATGCCCCACTTGTAATCGCTGTCGTAGTTAGTACTGATGGAAACAAAGCGGCTTACCATAAAGCGCAGCCCTACGGTATATTCCTTATCGGTATTCACGCGCAAATCAATAAAGACATTATTGCTTAACGGCAAATCTCTTCTTTCCAATTGGAGCCGAAGTTTGCCATATTGGTCAATTCGCCATTCGGAACGGATAAGCATGGGAAGCAGGTAATAAAATCCAGCGTCAAAAACCCTGCGATTATCTTTTGTGTCAAATTGGTCGGAAAGCGAAAGGGTTTTATTCTTCCTGAAGTCTATTCCAATATACGGGGCAAAGAATTGCTTTTTCCCGACATAACGCAACAAGTGCGTTTCCGTTTCATAGTTTCCTGTCCATGAAACCCGGCCTTCAAACTCCAGGGCGTTTTTATTGTTTGAAAGGTTGCCTTCCATCCATGCGCCTTGTGAATGAAGAGATAGATTGGCCCAGGGATAAATTAATTTATCCTCGCGTTTCAGTTTTTTATATTTTGTTTTCGCATATTCGTTTTGATCGCTTCCTTCATAACTTACAATGCGCGCCATGCCGCTCATCATGTGATACAGGATATGGCAGTGAAAGAACCAGTCCTTTTCTTCGTTGGCTTCAAATTCAATAGTGACTGTTTCCATCGGCTTAATGTCAAAGGTGTGCTTCATCGGAGAATATTCGCCTTGTCCGTTCAGGAATCTGAAGAAGTGTCCGTGTAAATGCAGGGGATGGCGCATCATTGTATTATTGTATAAAACGAATCTTACATTTTCACCTTTCTTAATTTTTATGAGGTCGGATTCGGAAAGTGTTTTATCATCAAACGACCACACATAACGCAGCATGTTTCCGGTAAGTGTCAGTTTTATTTCCCGCCAGGGAAGGGTAGAGTCAAGGGTAGTTGGATTAAGCGCCTTCAACTGGGAATAAGAGAATGTTCCTGCAGGCATCTCGGGCATCATATCCATGTCATCCATTCCATTCATTGCATCGTTTGATTTTTTTGAAGTGTCAGCCGTTTGCATATCCATTCCGCCCATGCCCTTCATTTTGTTCATGTTTTCCACTCCGTTCATATTCTTCATTCCGCTCATCATGTTATTCATGTCGCTCATCATTTCAAAATAATTGAGTTTGGGAATGTCGGGAGCCTTGATTTCGTTTCCGTTTCCAAAAAATGCCGTGCAATATCCCACCACATCCCATGATGTGGCTCTTAATTCGGCCGCACCATTTTCAGGAATGGTAATTAAAATATCATACGTTTCTGCAATGGCGACTTCAAGCTTATTTACATTGAGTGGCTGTACATTTATCCCGTCAGATGAAACAATGCGCATATCTCCGCCCGCGTATTGAAGAGTAAAGTAGGATGATGCGCTGCCGTTGATAATACGCAGGCGCACCACTTCACCGGGTTTAGCATCATTAAAGTAATTGACTTCATTTCCATTCATCAGGAATTTATCGTAGTACACATCCGAAACATCCATAGGAGTCATTCGTTTCCATTCTTGTTTCAATTTATCTTTCAGATATCCGGCAGCAATGGCTTCGCCATAACTTTGCACCGCTCCTTTTTTTATTGCCGGCCATTCGCCTCCTTTTTTTAAATTTCGGAGTACACCCATGGGATTCTGGTCTGTCCAGTCAGAAAGTAATAATACATATTCCTTTAGTTTCACTTTTTCTTTTGCGGGATGTATGACTATGGATCCATAAAGTCCCGATTGTTCTTGCAGCATAGTGTGAGAATGATACCAGTAGGTTCCGCTTTGAATGAGCGGAAATGTGAATGTGAAAACTTTGCCGGGTTCAACGGGAGATGTGGTAAGATAGGGAACCCCATCCTGCTCATTGGAAAACAATATTCCGTGCCAGTGAATGGATGTTTCCATTTTCATCAGATTATGAACACGGATTACCGCAGTATCGCCCTCGGTGAATGATAAGGTGGGCGCAGGAATTGAACCATTGATGGCAATAGCCATGCGATGCTTTCCGGTATAGTTTACCATGGTGTCATTCACAAACAAATCATAAATCACTTTTTTCCCCACATAACTTTGTGTTTGGGCTTGTACCTCAGTAAGTGAAAAAAACAATATTGCAATTGATAATTTTTTCATTCAAAAAATGCTGTTAGTTGTTTCTCTTTTTTGGTTTTCGCCCGGGATTGTTGTCATCCAAAATGATTGTATCCATAGGATTCATTTTGTTCATCTTCATATCTCCCATATCCATTCCTTTCATGTCATTCATGTTGTCTTTTTTTGAGCCGTCTCCTTTCATATCCATCCCCTTCATGTCATTCACGTTGTCTTTTTTTGAGCCGTCTCCTTTCATA
>JAGVLJ010000042.1 GCA_020049855.1 Bacteroidia bacterium
CTGTATGCACTCATCAACCGTTAAATTAATCAAGGTTTTCGCGGCTGGCAATATGCCAGTGCAATGGCTTACACTCGCGGCACGCGAGCGAAAGCGGGGATTTGCAAATTGAAGTAATACCAAATTAGCGCATTACCTACAATAGCTTATCAGAGTTTTAAGTAAAAGGTAGGGTTTACCCTACGGCAGCCTTAACGCGGCATCAACGAATTGACGATACAAAGGTGGGATGGACTAAAAAACTTAGTCGTATAAGAAATGGGATGCATCGGAAATATCGGTTTGTTCACAAATAATTAAAGCATCAGGAGGTGAGGCAACAGCACAATTCTCCCATAGAGGAGGTAAAAACTAGTGCTTAAAATGCCTGATACCCGTAAACACCATAGCCAGTTCGTGGGTATTGCAATAATCAATACTTAACTGGTCTTTGATAGAGCCTCCGGGCTGGGTAATGGCGGTAATGCCCGCTTTATGAGCTACCTCCACACAATCGGGAAAAGGGAAAAAGGCGTCAGAAGCCATCACAGCTCCGTTCAAATCCATTTTAAACTCTTTAGCTTTGCTGATAGCATGATGCAAGGCATCAATGCGCGAGGTGTGTCCGCAGCCTATGCCTACCAGTTGCCGATTCTTTGCCAGTACAATGGTATTTGATTTGGCGTGTTTCACGAGGCGAAGCGCAAAAAGCAAATCTGTAATCTCTTGTGCATTGGGGTGTTTTTGTGTGGCAGGTTTCAGCATAGCTGCTGTTTCTATCACAATATCTTTATCCTGCACCAGTACTCCGTTCAGTAAAGATTTAAACTGGAGTTTACTTTTTGCACATGGTTTTTGTATCAATAAAATTCTATTCTTTTTATTTTTTAAAATCTCCAATGCATCGGCATCATATCCCGGTGCGGCCAGCACTTCAAAAAACAAATTATCCATAAGGGTGGCGGTGGCTTTATCAATTGCACGGTTACAGGCAATCACTCCGCCAAATGCCGAAACTGGATCACCGGCCAGTGCATCTTTCCATGCCTGCTCCAGGGTGGCACGTTCAGCTAATCCGCAGGGATTGGTATGTTTGATAATGGCAAAAGTCGGTTGAGAAAATTCAGCTATCAATTCCATGGCGGCATCCACATCCACCAGGTTATTGTACGAAAGTTCTTTGCCGTGCAACTGGTTAAACGCCTCACCCATTTCACCAAAAAAAACTGCTTGCTGATGCGGATTCTCCCCATATCGCAGCGTGGTTCCATTAAGGTAACTTAGTTTAAATTCCTGTTTACTTTCTCCATTAAACCAGTTAAAAATGCGAGTGTCGTAGTGTGAAGTAATATTAAACGCCCGTGCAGCAAATTGTTTACGATCTTCTTTTTCACTTGATCCGTTGTGTGTATTAAGCAAGTCTAGTAAATCGGTGTAGCTGCTTTTGTGAGCCACAATCAGGGTATCAGCAAAATTTTTGGCGGCTGCGCGAATCAGCGATACTCCTCCAATATCTATTTTCTCAATAATTGTTTGCTCTTCGGTTGTGCTTTTTACTGTTTCTTCAAACGGGTATAAATCTACAATCACCAAATCAAGCATAGGGATTTCGTATTGTGCGGCTTCCTGCATATCCTGAGTATTTTCCCTGCGGGCCAATATGCCTCCGAATACTTTAGGATGTAAGGTTTTTACCCGCCCGCCCAAAATAGAAGGATACCCGGTAACCTGCTCTACGGGTACAACGGGAATACCTAATTTCTCAATAAAATCCTTTGTTCCTCCGGTAGAGTGAATGATTACCCCCAGCTCGTGCAACCTGTGCACCACTGGCTCCAGCCCGTCTTTATAAAATACCGAAATTAATGCGTTGTTTATTTTTTTGACCTGGCTCATATACAAATTTTAATGAGCCGCAAAATTACTTCATTGGCTGTTGTTGAGCAGAAGATTCTTTCAGAACTTATTCACCTTTTCCTTCTGCCACTTTTTTCAACTTTTGCAAACTCACTTGCATATCAGCACCCTGCCGTTCAGTAACCGATTTAAGGGAAAAACGGGCAAATGAATTATAGCCCACATCGCCCGAATCAACCCAGATAACTTGCGTGGTATTGCCAACAGGTTTTACCACAATATCTCCGTCAGTCCTGAATTCTCCATCGGCAGTGGTTATTTCATACCTAATTGCCTTATTTATTTGTGAAGATGTTATTTTAAACGTGATATCAACCAGTGGCCCTTTCATCACAATAGCCGAATTTTCTCCCGCAGCAGGTCCTGAAAAAATGTATTTATAATTTGTGTCGGGCAACTGCCAGCTCATCCACTGATTCCATTTTTCAGGACTATTGATATAGGGAAAAACACTATCAACCGGAGCCTTAATGCTAACTGATTTTGAAACAACAAATTGATTTTCAAAAAGCAGCGAAAATAAAAAAACGAGCAATATAAAAAGGGCAATTCCGATGAACGTATTGCGAATACGGGTGATAATCATAACGGGAACAAAGGTACTGCTTATTGGGAAAAGCCCAAGCCAATGGTTTGCATTATATACCCGCCCCGCCCGGCTATACCCGGCCTTACCCCAACTTCGAACCTATAAGATATATTCAATCGGGGGAAATCAATACATCCTACTTTTTCAAAAATAAGGCGTGCCCCTATGTTTTGAGTTTTAAATCCGCCTTTGCCAATAACATTGTATGGAACTCCATTAAAAAGTATTTGGTCAATCTTTATGGTTGGGGAATACAGCATATCTACGTAAATATTTCGGATAAAAGAGATTTCTTCCTCCTCGCCATTATCCGTATGGTAAAATATACGTAATAACTTTGAAACGGAAACTCCTGCGTAAAACCCATTTGAACGGATAACCGTATATACATCTGAAGTGTCAGGAAAAATAAATTGAGAACCGGAGCCAGGTGCTTCTCCAGCAAGGTCGCCTTTTGCCGAAGTTTTATCAATTGTTTGACTCCAATTATACATTCCACCTCTTAACCCAATCATTACACGGGCAGGTAAGTATTGCGGGGTAAAGGTGTACATGGTGTCTTTTACAACGGGATCAACGTAAAATTCCGTTCCCGGCCATGCATACACGCGTGTTCTGGCATAACCCACGTAGTTAAAAAATAAGCCCAGTCCGGCTTCATACTGAAAAAAAAGCTTAGTGGCATTTTGTGAAGAAACCAACCCTTTGTTTGAATTGTAATGGTTTAAATCAAATAGTGCCTGTTTAAACGATCCTTGCAGCGATAAATACCGTGGGAGTAAAATATCGCCTTTTGCTCCCATCCCAAAATTTAGTGAGTTGGCCTTATTGTACTCTAAATAATAGGGTTGAACATGTACAATAAAAGTGGTACCATTGGGATCCCAGGTTAATGATGAATCTTCTTCTTCGGTGTTTTGGGCGTAAGCAACAAAAGCACTTAAAAGCAGCGACACTAAATAAAAACAGGATTGCGGACGAAATGGCATTTTACGTTTCAGGTAATAATTGTGGTGAAAATAATGCAATATTGTGAATGCAACAAATATGTATGAGAGTAATGTGCAAATTTTTGCTTTCTTTAAGTTTTCTTATGGTATTATTTTCCGGGGTGCAGGGGCAAAACCGGGAAGCAAGAGTTATTAATCTTGTTGACTTGCTTGTGCAGCACCGCTTCGACTCGGTTTATGCTCACTTCTCGGATGAGGTGAAGGAAAGTTTTTCGCTCAATAACCTAACTCTAACCTGGCTTGAATTTGAAAGACAAGGGGGCGGCCTTATTAAACATGGACATCCACGTATGGACTACTTAATGGGAGCTGAAGTGTGGCTTACCGAAATTACTTTTGCCAAAGTAACCTACGATTTGGTTTTGCGATTTGACAGCATGGAGCAACTTTCAGGCTTTAGAATTACCCTTCCGGCCGGCAAGTGTGATTACCAGGATCCGGTTTATGCAAAAGGTAGTTTTTCCTACAAAGAAATTAAAACTTTTGTTGCTAGCGGTGAATATAAATTGCCTGCCATACTTACCATGCCTGCCGCTGATAAAAAAGTTCCTGTAGTTGTAATGGTTCATGGCTCGGGTCCGAATGATAAAGATGAAACGGTAGGAAATTATAAAACATTTCGAGATTTGGCTTTGGGTTTAGCAGCAAATGGAATAGCCTCGTTACGATATGAAAAACGTTCGCGTGTTTATGGAAATAAAATGGCAGCCGATATGCAGAATTTTACTGTAAAAGAAGAAGTGATGGACGATGCGCTTGCTGCCATCAACCAAGTCTCGGTTATTCCCGAAGTTGACACTAAAAAAATTTTTATGCTGGGACATAGTTTGGGAGCAATGCTGGCTCCACGCATTGCTGCACAAACTAATTTGCTCAACGGAATCATAATGCTGGCTGGCAATGCCCAGCCGCTACAAAATCTGGTAATGGAACAGTATGTTTACCTTTCCGGCTTCGACACTTCATCAACCGAGCAAGAGAAAAAAGAATTTCTTGATGACGCCCGTACTAAAATAAATCGGTTGAGCGATACCACTGATTTACGAAATATGAAACCGGAAGAGTTGCTGCTTGGTCTTCCGGCCGTTTATTGGATTGACTTACTTAACTATGCTCAAACCGATGTAGCAAAAAGCCTTTCCCTATCCATTCTAATTGTGCAGGGAGGAAAAGACTATCAGGTTACACCCAAAGAATATGAACTTTGGCAAAAAGCTTTGAAGAAAAAGAAACGAACAACCTTTATGTTTTTTCCCGAACTTAACCACCTGATGGTTCCTTCTACGGGCAAGCCTTCACCAGCCGAGTATAGCCAAACCAAAGGAAATGTTCCTGAAAAACTGGTAAAACAACTGGCTACCTGGATGTATTCAACAAACTAAATCAGGAAAGAAGTTTTTGCCTCAGCAAAAACTCTAATTGGTCATTTACCGTTAAAAGTTTAGCTACTAATTCCTTGTTTTCTTCGCGAAGCGAAAATACTTCATAGCCGTTTTTAAAAACGGCACGTAGCTGCTGCTCGTCCCATGGCTTGGTAAGATAATAGAAAATCTGCCCTTTGTTTATGGCATCAACCACCGCTTCAATATCTGTGTAGCCGGTAAGTAAGATTCGGATAGGATGCGGAAAATCGGGGATAATGGATTCCAGAAATTCAACTCCGGTAACTCCGGGCATACGCTGATCGGTAACCAAAATATGAATCGGCTGTTTTTCTAAAACAGCCCTGCCTTCCTGAGCTGAAAGGGCAGTATGAACATCGTAATCACGCCTGAAAACAGCCTTGAATGAATTCAGGTTATTAATTTCGTCATCCACATAAAGGATGCTGATCTTTTTGTTTTCAGTCATTTAATTCAATGGTTATCCAAAAATAACTGTATTGAGCTAATAAACGACAAATTTCACAATTATTTTTAAATTATTCATCGAATTTCTATACATTGCTTTCAAAATTATATTAAAAGATGCCCCTTTCCTCCTCATTTGAGCAGCTACTTGTACCCAATGGCCGAAACGACTTTTCATGTAAGGCGGCTATATTTAATCTTCAGGAAGCACCGGACTGTAAAAAACTTGAAATACTACTTACCCAAAACCCCGACTGCATCAGAATAGATACCATGAAGCAGCAGCTTGCCGAGTTGGCTAAAATAAGAAACGCACATAAAAAATTAACCCCTGAAGACATCGGTGAATGGATAACCTCTTTTTTAAATGGCCTGCCAATGGCAAGTTATGGGGTGTGGGTTTATTACCCATGGAGTAACCAACTGGTTCATACGCTGAATAAAGACGAGTTTATTGAAGTACGCACCAGCCGTAACCTATACAAAATAACACACGAAGAACAGCAACTGTTATCAACTAAGTGCATAGCCATAATTGGCCTTTCTGTAGGTAAATCTATAGCCTTGGCACTTGCAACCGAGCGCACTTGCGGTAAGATGAAA
Organism: Bacteroidia bacterium; assembly: GCA_020049855.1. Lineage (GTDB taxonomy): Bacteria > Bacteroidota > Bacteroidia > UKL13-3 > UKL13-3 > JAGPCK01. The sequence goes on from JAGVLJ010000042.1 coordinate 5,949, forward strand.
CTGGCCGATTTCGACTCGCTTGACCTGAGTAATTTAAACAGGTTAAATGCGGGCGTTCAGGATATAGGATTGCCAAAAACAATTATTGCCGCCCGCGAAATTGCCGAACTTGACCCTTTTCTGGAAGTAGAACTTTTTCAGGATGGACTTACAGCCGAAAACACGGATTCATTTTTTGGCGGAACAGTAAAACCCGACATCTTAATAGAGGAATGCGACAGTTTGGATATAAAAGTGATGGCCAGGTACAAGGCCCGGGAACTAAGAATTCCGGTGGTAATGGATACCAATGACCGCGGCATGCTGGATATTGAACGATTTGACCTGGAGCCCGAACGACCTATTTTACACGGATTAATGGAGGGAATAAATCCTGAAAACCTTACCACACTTACCCCGGCCGAGAAACTCCAGATAGTACTCAAAATGATTAACAGCGAACATATTTCTGACCGATTAAAACGTACTATGGGGGAAGTAGGACGCACGGTAGTTTCATGGCCTCAGCTTGCATCGGCTGTTTACCTTGGGGGAGCACTGGGGGCTCACTGCAGTCGAAAAATATTATTAAACGAACCGTTACCTTCGGGTAGATTTTATATTGATTTAGATGAACTGATTAACTAGGCACACTGAAAACGGAAATTGTTAGCATACGGGTATTCAAGGCAGTTGAAGACGAGGCTTCCTGTCTGCGATTTGCCGAAGGGCACTCAAACGTGTTGCGCGATTATGGCGTTACCAAAGTAACTTCTGCCAAAAACGACTGGATTTATAACCCGGATGTATATGTAGCAATAGTTGAATCGCCTGATGGCCAAATTACCTATGGTGGTGAGCGCATTCACGTAGCTAATGGCAACAACCCGCTTCCTATTGAAGCGGCAATTGGGGTAGTTGATGTTGGTATTTATGCATTGGTGGCTAAGTATGCTGCAACCCGAACCGGTGAACTATGCGGCTTATGGAACTCAAAGGCAATTGCAGGTCATGGCATAAGTGTACTATTAAGCAAAATTGGAGTAGCTATGGCTATGCAATTACAATTAGGAAGTTTATTTGTGTTGTGTGCCCCCTACACAGTAGCCATGACTCAAATGTGTGGATTTGAAATTGAAACGTCTATTGGCAATAATGGAACGTTTTATTATCCCAAACTTGATCTGATTGCCACTTCGCTTATGATAAAAGATGTTAAAAATATTCCAACAGCCGACACTGATATTAAAAAAGAAATTCTTTCCTATTCCTCTTCGGGCAGGTTGCACACCCACGAAAAAGGACCCAAAGGTGAACTTGATGTAGAACTTAATTTAATTTTTTAAACAATGTAAATAAAAATAATAGCTAAACCAATTATGAATTTTGTCAGAATTACCTCCATTATCTTGTTGACTTTTTACTGTTTCAGCACAAAAGCACAGCATCCCATTAAGGTTACAACAGCCGAAGCGTACCCGCTTATTACTCCCGAATGTCTTTACACGCTGGTGGATTCTACCGCAGCGCTTTCTATTCATCAGGTTGCAGCCAATACGGCACTGTTTAAACCCAGCCGCACACTCATACCGCATTATCCGGTTACCAAATCCAATTTTTGGATTCACTTTAAAGTAAAAAATGAACTTATTTTAACCAAAGTACTTATTACGGTTCAAAATCCTTTACTGCAAAATGTTACTTTTTACTATAAAGGCGAGAGCGATTCGTTTAGCTCCACCCAAATCACTAAAGACAAACCCCTTCACCTCCGCAGTTACTTTTCTCAAAACCCTGTTTTCAGCCTGCCGCTGTCAAGCCACGAGGTGGTGTACGATTGTTTTCTACTGGTGAGTGGCTTTACTGAATTACAAACCCCAATTTATATCGGTACTGCAGCTTCTATACTTAAAAATACCGAAGAAAAAGATTATTCATTTGGCATCTACACAGGAATCATGCTGGTTATTTTTCTGTATAACCTTTTTATCTTTTTCATTGTAAAAGATCGCAGCTATTTTTTCTATAGCATCTATATTGCTTGCGTAGGATTTGTTCAAATAAGCCTTGAGGGGTTCGGTTATAAATACCTTTGGTCATCTCATGCTGAATTTGAAAAAACAAGTCCATTCGTTTTTTCTGCACTTACGGCATTTACTTCTATTGCTTTTATTCGAAATTTTTTGCAGGTAAAACTGTTTACCCCAAAACTAAACTATGGCCTAAGCGGCATTTTCGTTCTATACGCAATTACCCTTGCACTTGCACTTAGCGGATTTATGCACCAAGCATACAATTTACTCAATATTCTTGCATCACTACTTTCGTTGCTTATGCTTTGGATTGCTATTTACATTCGCAAAACCGAACATACGCGCTCATCCCTGTTTTTTATTATTTCGTGGAGCACCTTTCTGAGCAGCATCATGGTTTTTGTGCTGAAAGACATTGGTGTTTTACCTTACAACAATATCACTACCTCTTCGCTTCAAATAGGCTCGGCAGCCGAAGCAATTTTGCTTTCTATTGCCCTTGCCGACCGAATTAATGTTTTGAAAAAAGAAAAAGAGGCATCGCAAGCCGAAGCCCTAAAGGTATCTCTAGAAAATGAGCGCATCATACGCGAACAAAACATTTTATTAGAACAAAAAGTTGACGAACGAACACACGAGCTAAATGAGGTAAATACCGATTTGAATACCGCCATGACCAAATTAAAAGATGCACAAACACAATTGGTAGATGCAGAAAAAATGGCTTCCCTTGGGCAGCTAACCGCAGGTGTTGCCCATGAAATAAATAACCCCATTAACTTTGTAAGCTCTAATATAAAACCACTGAAACGCGATGTGGATGATATTATTGAATTGCTTTCAAAATATGAGCATTTGGGCAGTTACAACTTGCCCGATGATGCCAAAACATACCTGACCGAAATAGAAAGCTTTAAAGCCGAAATTGACTATACATACATTTGTGAGGAAATAGATATTTTACTTAGAGGAATGCAGGAAGGAGCCAACCGCACGGTTGAGATTGTGAAAAGCCTCAAAAACTTTTCCCGTTTGGATGAAGCCGACTTGAAATATGTAAACGTAAATGAGGGCATTAATTCAACCCTTATCTTGCTAAATAATCAATTGGGCGACCGGGTGAAAATAACCAAAGACCTTGGCAGCATACCAGATATTGAATGTTATCCGGGCAAACTTAACCAGGTATTCATGAATGTATTAAACAATGCCATTTATGCCGTACGCAAACGAGAGGGTGAACCCGGATTAATTACCGCTAAAACCTGGTTTGAAAACGAACAGGTAGTGATTAAAATAACTGACAACGGTATTGGAATTCCACCTGAAATAAAGGCTCATATTTTTGACCCGTTTTTTACCACCAAAGATGTGGGAGAGGGAACCGGCTTGGGCTTATCTATTGTATATAAAATTATTGAATCACATAATGGAACGATAGAGGTTGAATCGGAGCTGGGGGTAGGCACCGAATTCACCATTAAACTTCCCAAATCACAAAATTAATTTTATCTTTATCCTGAAATTTGCATGACTATTAAGCCCAAAATTTCTATTCTTTACCTTGACGATGAGTTGCATAACCTGGAATCGTTTAAGGCAGCCTATCGGAAAGATTATACCATTTTTACTACTGACGACCCCGAGGAAGCTGAAGAAATTTTGAAAAGGGAAGAAATTCAAATTGTGATTGCCGACCAGCGGATGCCACAAATAACCGGGGTAGAATTTTTTGAAAAAATACGCAGTCACCATTCTGAACCGGTACGTATTCTTATCACCGGATACACCGATATAAAAGCTGCCATTGACTCCATTAACCGGGGAGAAGTTTTTAGGTTTATAGATAAGCCCTGGGACCACGATTACGTTAAAACCGCTATTGAAAATGCATACGATATTTACCGTACACGCAAAGAATTAAGGGAGCGGAATTTGCAACTTGAAAAAGCATATAACGAACTTGACAAGTTTATTTACAGTGCTTCGCACGATTTGCGCGCTCCGCTTATGTCTATTCTGGGCATTGCCCAATTAGCCAAACTGGATACCCCTTTTACCCGGGAGAATATTGACAATTACCTTAACCTTATAGAGCAATCGGTTAAAAAACTTGATACGTTTATTCTCAATATTATTGATTACTACAAAAACTCCCGCTCGGGTACAGAAATTAATTCCGTTGATTTTAAACAATTGGTAGAAGATATTAAAGACAGTTTTCACTTTATTCCGGGCAATGCTGAAGTGCGTTATGATATTAAAATTGAACAAGAGGGCGAGTTTTATTCCGACCCGGTAAAACTTCGGATTATTTTAAATAATCTATTAGGCAATGCGCTTAAATATCAAAAGAAAGATGTCTCCGAAAAGTTTATCAAAATTGACATTAAGAGTACCCCCCGCAAATGTTTCATTTTAGTTGAAGATAATGGAATTGGAATTGGCGAAAACGATCTTGAGAACATTTTTAAAATGTTTTTTCGAGGAACTTCGCAAAACAGCGGATCGGGCATAGGACTTTATGTAGTAAATGAAGCCGTTCATAAACTGAATGGAAACATAAAGGTATCTTCTACGCAAAATAACGGCACTACCTTTTCTATCGAAATCCCGTCAACCCCAAAAAATGACTAAGCTGTTTAACTTCGTATTAATAGATGATAGTGACCTGGACATTTTTATCAATAAAAAGTTTTTATCACTATCGGGTTTAGCTTCTTCCATCCGCTCTTTTACTGATGCTGAATCTGCCCTTTCTTACTTTAGAAATAACCCGAAAACAGAAACCGAAACTATTGTATTGCTCGATTTGCAACTTACTGGCATGAGCGGTTTTGATTTTCTGGATGCATTTTGGCACTTCGATGAGGCTCTTCGGAAAAATGTGCGCCTATTTATGCTATCTTCTACGGGCGATGATGATGACTTTAAACAGGCCATTAATCATCCCGGCCTCGAAGCCGTATTGAGCAAGCCACTTGATTTAGAAAAACTGAAATCCCTACTAGGCTAAAACTCATAGCGGCAAAGCAGCCAAAGCAACGAGGCCATGGAGCCAGCCCCCATAGCAAGTTCCCGTTTATTTACGTTTTCAAACACATCGCTGGCAGCATGATGAACGTCAAAGTACCGCTGCGAGTCGGGTACATACCCAATAAGAACAGCACCTAGCGGATTTAACGGACTGATATCAGCACCGCCTCCACCCTGTTCTATTTTATCCAACCCGTAAGAAGTAAGTAATGCAAGCCAACGCTGCATTTTTCGTATTGTATCTGCTCCTGCTTCTACCGAAAAACCACGGGGAGCAAATCCTCCTCTGTCAGACTCAATAGCAGCATAATGTTTTTCATTTTTCAGTAAAGCCTGTTGAGCATAAGCCTTTCCCCCGCGCAACCCATTCTCTTCATTCATAAACATCACGCAACGTAAAGTGCGTGCTGGTTTAATATGAAGCACTTTAAACAACCTTAATGCCTCTATACTTTGCACACAACCGGCACCGTCATCATGGGCTCCTTCGCCAATATCCCAACTATCCAAATGCCCACCCACGGTAATTATTTCTTCCGGATGAATTGTACCGCGTATTTCTCCCACCACATTATATGACTTTACATCTTCTTTCATTTCGCAGTAAGATGTCATGCTTAATTTAAGTTCTTTGTTTTGTGTAATCCACCCGTGCATCATGTCGGCATCAATAGTGCTTACTGCCATAGCCGGAATTTTTTTTACTCCGTGTGGATATTGCAAAGCACCCGTATGCGGAAAACTATCGATGGAATGAGTCATTGATCTTACCACCACGGCAACCGCCCCGTACTTTGCCGCTTCGGCAGCTCCTGCCACTCGCTGATCAACCGCATCGCGGTAGGCATCAAAACTATTAATATGGGCATCATTAAATGGCCGGTTGAAAAAAACAATATTTCCCTCAATAGCGGCTTTGCCTAGTTGCTCCAGTTGCTTTAAACTAAAAACTTCTATAATTCTTGCGGTTATGGCAACTCCTCCGGTGCCTACAGAATTCCCTAAGGCAGTTACATGCAACTGGAGAATTTCGCTGCCGTTTCCTGTTACAAATGCTGTTTCATTTGCACCCCGTACCCACTGCGGCACCATTACCTCTTGCAGGTAAACCGTATCAAATCCGTAAGCTTTCATCCGGTCGTAGGTAAACTCAACAGCCCGTTGTGCCTGTGCAGATCCACTGATGCGATGACCAATATTTTTGCACAGATACCGCAAATCGTCATATGCTTTTGCACTGCTCAGGGCTTCAGTAAAAAAGGAGCGAATAATAACAGAATCTGGTTGTTGAGCTTCAGTTAATGGGCAAAAACCTAAAGCAATAAGAAGCATAAGCATCACTTGTTTCATAAGGCATATAGCGGTTAATAATCGTTCAAATATATTAATTTAAGGCCGGCAGGCAGAAACAATTTTTGCAATCAAAATAACCCGCAGGCGCGATTAATTCGGATTACCCTGTGAAATTCCATGTCCTTGCTTATTTTTGCAGCCTCTTAAAACAAAAAAATCGTATGATAATCGGAGTACCCAAAGAAATTAAAAATAACGAAAACCGCGTAGGCCTTACTCCTGCCGGTGTTTCAGCTTTAGTAAAAGCCGGTCACAAAGTATTTGTACAATCAACTGCCGGAAACGGAAGCGGCTTTAGTGATGTAGAGTACAAAAAAGCGGGAGCTTCTCTGTTAAAAACCATTCAGGAAGTGTACAAAAAAGCCGAAATGATTATAAAAGTAAAGGAGCCCATCAAGCAAGAGTACAATTTGATTAAAGAGGGCCAGTTACTGTTTACTTATTTTCACTTTGCCTCGTATGAGCCGCTTACTAAAGCTATGATAAAAAGCAGAGCTGTTTGTTTAGCTTACGAAACGGTTGAGAAAAAAGACCGCTCGTTGCCTTTGCTTGTGCCCATGAGCGAAGTGGCCGGACGAATGAGCGTGCAGGAAGGTGCCAAATACTTAGAGAAACCAATGGGTGGTCGCGGTATTTTACTTGGTGGTGTACCCGGTGTGCGCCCGGCCAAAGTATTGGTGCTGGGTGGTGGTATAGTAGGAACTCAGGCTGCTAAAATGGCCGGGGGCATGGGAGCCGATGTAACCATTATGGATGTATCGTTACCTCGCCTGCGCCAGTTAGATGATATTTTAGAAAAAAATGTAAAAACCGTTTATTCCAATGAGTACAACGTGCGTGAAGCCATTAAAACTTCCGATTTAATTGTAGGAGCCGTATTGATTCCAGGAGCCAAAGCACCTTCGCTTATTACCCGCGATATGCTTAAAACCATGCGCCCCGGAACCGTGATGGTTGACGTAGCCATTGATCAGGGCGGCTGTTTTGAAACATCAAAAGCCACAACTCATGAAGACCCTATTTTTGTGGTTGACGAGGTAATTCATTACTGTGTGGCCAATATGCCCGGTGCCGTTCCTTACACCTCTACCCTTGCACTCACCAATGCCACCCTTCCTTACGCATTGCAATTAGCCAACAAAGGTTGGAAAAAAGCCTGTTCCGAAAATGAAGAGTTGTTGCTGGGACTAAATGTGGTGGACGGGAAAGTGGTGTACAAAGGCGTGGCCGATGCCTTTAAATTAAAATATACCAACGTACAGGAAGTACTGAAATAAGCTTTTCTTTTAAATACTTTTTTAAACCCCGCTTTGGTTGTATGCTGAAGTGGGGTTTTTTTGTGCTACTCCGTCACGTACCTTAATGCATAAAAACCGGAAGCAATCCGCAATAAATAAGTTATGCCACATACTGAAATAAAAACAGACGAACTAACATTTAGACTTAATATTTAATACCAAAAAATATATTTAACAATGATGCCCCCCTGACTATAATACAGTGATGCCGACTATGGCGGTTTTCGTTTTAAGTTGATACATTTGAAATCAATAAATGTATTCGTTGTGCAGACAGTAAGCGGTTCTGTCATTTTGAGGCCTGTGCATTGTATGGTGTTAAGTTTTAGAATGCACCTTATTTAAGCATAACAGAAAATTTAAAAAGGGTGAATTTATTAACTGTAAGGTGGGCAAAAAGACTTATGCGTTTTTGAGAACAATGAGGCAAATGAGGCACAGCACCTGCAAGAAATTGGCGGTTGAGCGGTTAATTAAAAGATTCTACCTCACCTCAACTTTAGGGGTGTAGATCCCGACACCGAAATCCACCAACTGCGGCAACACGCTCTGACGTTAGGGGATATTGCTTGCAGGCGGAGGCGCGGTGTTTTTTAAATTTACAGGTATTGTTTCCATTCAATTTGGTGTGTCAGGTATCAATCGCTTTGAGCGTTTGTACCGGCTTATTTCTTCGGCAAATACACCAGGCTGCTTAGTTGTTGAGGTAGAAGAATTTCATTACTTATTTCTAAAAGTTGTGCAGCTGTTACGGCTTCAATCTTTTTGTACACCTGAGGTAATGTATCAATTTTGTTGTAATCGTTTAGGCTTTTTCCCAATGCCAGCATCAGGTTGCTGCGGCTTTCTTCGGCCATGCTTATTTGCCCTATAAATTGCTTTTTGGCAGCCTGCAATTTGGGGGCAGAAAGAGGTTGATGGGAAAGCTTAAGCAATTCTTTATGAATAGCCTCGGTACATTTTCCAAGATACTTTTGGTCGGTACCCATGTAAATAGAAAAAACTCCGGTATCGCAGTAAGGCGAGTATGACGATTCAATATGGTAGGTGTATCCGTATTTTTCGCGCACTGATAAATTTAGACGAGAGTTAAGGGCGGGCCCCCCAATATAATTACTAAGCAATAAAAGTGCTGCCCGGTGTTTATGTTTGTTGTGGTAAGCGCGGGTTCCCATAATACAGTGCGCTTGGGTGTAGCTTTTTTTGGCAGTATGTACAAAAGGTTTTGCAACTATAACTTTTTGTCTTTGCCGTTGTCCAGAGGCAAAACGTACCTGATGCAATGAGCGTTCAAGTATTTTTTTCACTTCGTTAAAAGGGTGTGTGCCTACATAGCTGAAAACAATATGTTGCGGCAAATAATTTTTGGCAATAAAATGAGTGATTTGTTTTTGGTTAAACTTACTGATGGTTTCAGGGGTGCCCAGAATATTGTTTCCCAAGGGATGTTTTGGGAAAAGCAGTTCATTAAACTCGTCATAAATACTTTCTTCCGGGGTGTCGAGGTACATCTCATATTCTTCCAGCACTACCTTTTTTTCCTTCTCCATTTCATGTTTAGGAAAAGTAGAATGGAAACAAATATCGGTGAGTAACTCTACTGCTCGTTTGAGGTAAAGAGCAGGAAAAGATGAGTAAATGCTTGTTTGTTCTTTGGTGGTGTAGGCGTTTAATTCGGCTCCTACTTCATCCATACGCGATAGTATAGCAGATGATTTTCTTTTGGCAGTTCCTTTAAACAGCATATGCTCGATGAAGTGAGCAATCCCGGTGGCATTTTTTTCTTCATCGCGTGCCCCGGCATTAATAATATATCCGCAATGGGCAATTTGGGTTGCGGCAACCTGTTTATGTACCATACGTATGCCGTTGGCAAATTCGTACAGGGTAAATTCTGGTGTTTTACTCACAGCGTAAAGTTGGTTAATGTTTGGGCACTAGTATTAAACTCTGTTACCAATTGGCGCATAATTTGGGCAGCCGGTTTTATTTGGTGAATGAGAGCGGCAACCTGACCGATTTCAAGTTCTCCATTTTCCAGATCTCCCTCCATAATTCCTTTCCGTGCACGGCCTTTTCCAAGCAATTCTTTCAGTTGTTCGGGAGTCGCCTTTTCCGATTCAGCCCGTGCTACCTGTTCATAAAACGCATTGCGTAATAAACGCACGGGATTAAGCTGTTTTAACGTGAGCACGGTGGCTCCGTCAGTTGCATTTACTACCGCCTGTTTGTACTGCTCATGTGCCGATGATTCATTGCTGGCGGCAAACAGCGAACCTATTTGTACCCCATCAGCACCCAATGCCATAGCAGCCAGCATGGCTTTTCCTGACGCTATTCCTCCGGCTGCCAGTAACGGCAGCGAAGTCATTTCGCGAATAATTGGAAGTAAGCAAAAGGTAGTTGTTTCTTCTCTTCCATTATGGCCACCTGCTTCAAAACCTTCAGCCACCAACGCATCCGCACCGGCTTCTTCCGCTTTGCGGGCAAATTTGGTATTGGCAATTACGTGTACCACCGTGCAGCCGTGGTCTTTTAGTTTTTTTGTCCAGACAGCAGGATTTCCTGCTGAGGTAAACACAATTGTTATTTCCTCTTCTAAAATGATGTTGATGTTTTCTTCGGTGTGTGTATAGAGCAGCGGCACGTTTACCCCAAAAGGTTTATTAGTGGCAGCTTTACATTGGCGAATATGTTCCCGCAATACATCGGGTCGCATGGAGCCAGCACCTATGAGTCCGAGTCCGCCAGCATTGCTAACAGCCGAGGCTAATTTCCATCCGCTGCACCAGATCATGCCGCCCTGCACAATGGGGTATTGAATTTGAAAGAGTGAAGTAACCCGGTTTTGCATATGTTTTCAGTCGGCAGGTCTTATTCGTTTTTCCTCCACCCATCTTTTTATTTCCCAGAAGGATTTATCAGCCGGTGTTGAGGTGTAAACAAAACCATCATTGAATGTTAGTTCAAAATATAAATACGGGTTTCTTCGCGGCATGGCATAAAACTGTTCTTTGGTTCTGATTTTTGAGTTATAACTTCGGATGTCGGAGGCCGTATAAGAAGTACAGGTTTTGTCACGAAGGTTGATGAAGCTGATGTCATCTTCATCCAGTTCAATTTTATGGAAACGATCTTTGCGAAACAAGTCGATGAACCATCCGACAACAAGAAAGGTACTTCCCACAGCAAACAGGATATAAAGGTGATTCGAGTACCCGATGTAGAAAAGGTAAATGGAAAGCAGGGTGATTAATACAACCAGTATAATTTCAATAATCCGGACAAGCAGATAATTTTTTCGGAAATCGTTCCTGTCCATTATCCGAAATTAATTTCTGTGCTGTCGCCAAGGTTTAAACTTTGCACCATTCCCTTATACACCGAGTCATTTCCCACCAGCGAATCTTCAAGGATGGCATTTTCTAAATGTGAAAAGGGCCCGATGATGGAATTTTTAATGATGGTATAATTTACGATGGAGTCTTCGCCTATAGAAACATTTGGACCGATAATGCTATTGCTTATTTTGCAACTGGCCGGAATATGAACGGGAGGAATAATAACGGTGTTTTCAAAATGGTCCCGGTCTTGTTTAAGTGACATGCGTTTGAGCAGAGTAGAGTTTGTTTCAAGCAGAATCTCTTTTTTACCGCAATCAAACCAATTGTCAACAGCAAAACTCTGAAAAACTTCTCCGCCATCTATCATGTACATAATAGCATCGGTAAGGTGAAATTCGTTTTGTGTTTTGATATTATTTTGGATAAGGTGATCGAGGGTTTGCATCAGTTTTCCTGCTTTTTTAAAATGGTATAAACCCACCATAGCCATATTGCTTTTGGGTATCTGGGGCTTTTCAATCACTTTGGTAATACGTCCGTTTTTATCAATTTCGGCTACCCCGAAGGCCCGTGGGTCGTCCACTTTTTTAACACCAATGGCACAGGTTGGCAGGGCATGTACGGCCTCCAGGTTGGCATCAAAAATGGTATCGCCAAAGGCAATAAAAACGCTTTCGTCCGGCTTCACGAGCTCACGTGTAAGCCAGATGGCATAACCCACACCCCGCCCGGAAGTTTGCAGTACAAATTCACTCTTTACTTTTGGATAATGGGTGGTGATGTAATTTTCTACTTTATCTCCCAGGTATCCGATAACAAATACAAATTCGTTGTATCCGCTTTCAATCAGGTAATCTACAATATGGGAAAGTATAGGTTTGCCGGCTACCGGAATCAGGGCCTTAGGTTGGGTGTGTGTGTGTGGACGCAGGCGTGAGCCGATGCCCGCTACAGGAATAATTGCTTTCATGGGGTGCTTGTGTTACTATAAAAAGCATTGCAAGTTAGGGCAAATCAAATAAAGTTGGATATTTTTTAAACAATCGAAAAAGCGCTCAGGTGTTTCATACCTTTGCATCATACCAATTACAACTTAAGTGTATGAAACAATTAGCAGCCATTGCCCTGAGTTTTCTACTGTTTTCGTGTAGCAAAGATGCCAAAATGGAATCTGACGGGAAATACGGAGAACCATTTATCGCTGACTCCGCACGGAGTGTGGGCGAAGCCATAAAAGCCATGAGTCTGGTAACTGAAATGCCCGTGGTAGTGAAAGGAACAGTAGCCGAGGTGTGTAAAAGTGAAGGTTGCTGGCTGATGCTGAAAAATGAAGGCGGAGAGGATTTGTATATTGATATAGCCGGGAAAAAATTTCACCTTACCCCGGATATTGAAGGGAAAACCGTAGCCGTAAAAGGGGTACTTACCAAAGAACCGATAAGCATAGAAGAAGTGAAACAAATGGCACGTGAGGCCGGCAAAACCGAAGCAGAAGTAAATGCCATTACGTCTATTAAAGATGATATTGCTATGGAGGCAACCGGACTGATAGTTCTGAAATAATTCGGATGTATAAAAGGTCATTTTTCCTTTTTGCTTTTTCGGTGGCTGCATTCATGGCTGCCGGATGGGGGTTTTTCGGACACCGCACCATCAACCGATTAGCGGTTTTTACCCTGCCGTCCGATATTTTTGGATTTTATAAGGAAAATATTGAATACATAACCGAACATGCTCCCGACCCCGACAAGCGCAGGTACAGCGATGCAGCCGAGGCTTGCCGCCATTACCTGGATGCCGACCATTATGAATGTTGCGCCCCCATTGATACTATCCCCCATAAATGGAAAGATGCTGTAGCCAAATACACCGAAGATACCCTGCGCGCATATGGCATTGTACCATGGCATATTCAGGTAATGATGTATCGGCTTACCGAGGCGTTTAAAGAAAAAAATAAAAGCCGTATTCTTAAACTTTCGGCCGATTTGGGTCATTACGTAGCCGATGCACATGTACCCCTGCACAGTACCGAAAACTACAACGGACAACTTACCGGACAAAATGGGATTCACGGTTTTTGGGAGTCAAGGTTGCCTGAATTGTTTAGTGAACAGTACGATTTTTTTACCGGAAAAGCTACTTACATTGATGATGTACAAAAAGCTGCCTGGGTAGCCATTAATGGAAGTTTTGCTGCCGTTGATTCGGTATTGAAATTTGAACGAGAGTTAAGTAAAAAATTCCCTGATGATCGCAAATTTGCCTTTGAGCAAAAAGGTTCCCTTGTTATTCGTGCTTACTCGCCCGAGTATGCACTGGCATTTGACAGGATGCTCGGCAACATGGTAGAGCGCAGAATGAGGGAGTCAATTGCTTTGGTTGGTTCGCTTTGGTACACTGCCTGGGTAAATGCCGGGCAACCCGATTTGTACAAACTCACGGATACGCCTGTTGTTGAAGAGGAACAAAAATTTAGTACAGAGCAGGAAAAGAAATTTAATGAAGGTAAGGTGATAGGAAGACCTGAAGAGTGATAAAGCTTGCTTAACGTATGTTTATAAGTTTCTTTTTACCATTAACCCCATCTCTTGCTATTTGTTTATTCCCTGCTGCCTAGTAATGGTTGTCGTTTATGTTGCATGCTCATCCGGTTCATATTGCTCACGGGCTACTATAAAACTTCAGTACTCAAAATTTTATAATTTTCCCTTTTGTCACTTTATCCTTATTGCTTAAGGTATAAAAATAAATGCCTTTATTCCAGTTCACGGTTGCAATTTGCTTGTTATCCTGTAAACTTGTTTTATGCACCACTGTACCACTCACATCGGCAACAGTAAGCTCATAATCTCCACGCTCGGTTAACTCAAATATTACCTGCTCTGTGGCGGGGTTGGGGTATGCTCGGTGGGGAATGTTAAGCACTTCTTTCACTCCGGTGGCAATAGATGGCCAGTAAAAGTTACCCAGGCTGTCGAATTTAATGAAAAGTGTTGATGTTGCATATGGGCCCAAATTAACCATAGCAGTAAGAGCATACCCGTGGTCTAATGTGGTAATTATATCATTTAAGCCGATTGAATTAACAAATGATACGCCAAAGTTTTCCATCAGTTTACTAGTAATTGTAAAGTCATAAATTTTAACCAAATTGCTCGAATATTTTAACACTTTCAAAAAATTGTCGTTTGTAGGGCATACGACTAGTAAAGAGCCATCTGTCAAACTTCGAATTTTTGCATATCCCCAACTTTTTGCTATTGTAATAGTATCTGTTTTTATAAGATTAAAATTACTATCCATCGAATTAATAATGTATTTTTTCCATCCACTTGCCAATTCAGCTGAGAAGTGGCTGTACAATGAGTAGATGTGCTTTTTTTCATGTGAGACCTCAAAATCCTCACAAACGCCATTTGCTTTTATTCCAACTAAACTATCATTCTTATTGGAAATTGAGCCTAAATTCTTTGTAAGATACATCCAATTGTGGTCTGAGTATCGCCACGCTATAAATTTATCGTTCAATTCTTTTACAGGGAACATATTACCTCCAGAGATGCCGTTGATTGAGTCGCCAGATAAATTATAGAGTATAAAATCTCCAAACTGATTTACTATACTAAAATTTTTATCTGAATATTCTGCAATGCCTCCTTGTGTTGAATAAGTTATTTTTTGCCATATTGGGTTGCCAGAAGTATCTACTTTTGATATCCTAAAACCGGAACAATAGTCCGGAACATCGAAGTAAATAAAATTGCTTTTATTACCAACACATGGTGCTGAAATACCTCCCCAATAACATGATGGGGTGTTTAAGGGATGAGCTTGAATAAGACTCCCTTCCCGTGAAATAACTGCAACAGCATTCCAGTATTTATACGGAGTGTTCTTCCTATGAGCGACTAGGAGCCTATAAGATGAGTCTGGCAGTTGAATAATTGCTCGTGGGGACATTACAAATTCATCCCCCGTTTGCTGCCATGTAAAACTATTTAAATAAGTAGTAAACGTGGTTTGAGCACTAGAAGACAATAAAAATCCTGCAATAAAAATTACTGTGGTAATTAATTTTTTCATTGTACTTATTTGTTTAGAATAATTGTTTTGGTACTCTCTAAAATTAGCGAATCAGAAAACGAAATACATTTAACGAAATATATTCCTTTTGGTAAGCTTTCGGTATTTAAAACACCTTTAGTTGATTGATTTCCCTTATATAAGCACAACTTGCCAAGCGCATCATAAACAGCAATAGTACAATAGAGTATTTTTGTTGACTTATCATTTGTACTTATGGTATAATTTATACTATTTGTTGCAGGGTTAGGAGAAATAGATAATTCTGAAAGTGGTTTATTTTTATCATTTATTGCCACCTTACCCGGGTTTACCACTCCAAATTGCCCCTGTGCATTTGATGGCATATTGTACCAGCATGGGTTGTTGCTAAAAGTATCATTTTGTATAATTCGGGCTGAGGGGTGATTATCACTAAAATTGTTGGTGAAGCTATTGGCAATATTTAGCTCGTTTACCACTTCCAATAGTTCGTAATCAAAATAAGTGAATCCGTTTATTTTTAAGTTTGCGCCCCTGTTAGTGTGATAATAGCTTGAATTTTGTGAAAATGTGCTGATAAATAACTCTTCCGCACGTGCCAGTGTTCTTTGCTCAGATGTGTTGTTCGGGTCAACAATACCCAACCAAAACCCAAGGTGGTTATCATCATTTATCGGATAATTTCTCGTTAATCTATCATCTAAACATCCGGCTGTGCCGTAGAATATCGGATAAACCTCGGTAGTTTTATTATTTGGCCGGTGGCCAAACATCATTGTTCGGTATGAATAATCATCCCTATGCCATGGAATATAGGGTGTTTCGCGTCCCCAAATAACAAAGTTGGTATTAGAATCGCCACAATGATTTTCTCCTTCTACAAATGGCCATCTTGAATTAAGCCCATAGGTTAAAAAAAAACGTGTTATATATTTTCGATTATAAACAGAATCTTTTATCAGTTCCAGTTCACCTGTTCGTAATAACTCAATGCTATCTCTATTTGCATGGTTGGTTTCATCGGTATTGAATGTCTGTGCAATATAATCATCTACATGCCTAATGTTGTTATCGTTTCTAAAAAGAGTTAGCATACGTTTTAGATAATCTTTATGCTTCTGATATCTATCTGCATAGTATGCTGTATGTGGCGGGAGCCCTGTTGGTTTATTGGGGTCATCCTGATCTATTTTCCAAAACTCGTGCTCCAAAACAACTTGTTTTAGTTTACCAGCAAATGAATAGTTATAGTAATTAAAGGTATTGGCAAATAGATTATATTGTTGAGTGTTGAAATAGATATTGTAGTCGTTGGCAGAATCAACAAAACTCGCTCCAACCAGTCCGACATAATCTATATAATAATTTTTGTATGCTTTAGTCAAAAACCCGTGCATTCTTTCTTGCATATAGAGAACTAAATTTTTCGTTCCACCACCAGTTAAGTTAACGGTATAATTGCTATTGAGTTGCCTCCAAGAGTTCCAAAAAAGATGGGCACTGTTGTAAAAATAAATTTGATTAAATCCATGCAATAGACAAAAGTCAAGAAGTCGTTGCTCTCTGTATGGATTTCCAACGAGCCCCTTATATACACTACTATCCAATATTTCTGACTCGGCAATTGAATAATCGCCATTGCCACACCATGTACATATTTTATAATTACCATTTATTTCTTTGCCAAACATTGTTTCAACATATAATACTCGAGGCATGCTACAATCGTGCTCAATAGGTATGAGTAAGGTTCCGTCATAAATACTGGCAATTACATCAGCCATTTCGTACACGTTTATCCGCACACCGTACAGGTTTCCGCTTTCGGCTACACCAAAACTGTTGTTGTATCCGGTAAGGTAAATTAAACCATTGCGGTGAAATAACCCGTTGGCATAATCGGTTCCGGGGCCTCCTGCGTATTCGTCAAATAGCTGGTTGCCTACCGAGTCGGCTGCCACAAAATACAGGTCGCTTCCTCCTTCACCATAGCTTGTGGTACTTCCGGCCATGAACAGCACATTGCCTACCCGGGTAATGGTAGTAAATTCTTCGTTTCCTGTGCCACCAAAGGTGGTGTGACTAAGGTATGCTCCACTTGAACTGATATGTGTAATTAAGGCATTTGTTACCGAGCCATTGGCCGTGTACCCAGCCAACCAATACCCTCCATTCCGTTCTATGGCAAATGAATTGGCGTAGCTGGAAAATGGTTGACCTAAGGTTTGATAAACCAGTTGTATTCCGGTCGAGTCAAGTTCAAGCAAAAATGCCTGCGGTAGCGTTCCACTATAATCGGTTCCTGTAATAGCAATATTTCCACCTGTTTTGGTAATCACGGCTCGCCCTTCCTGATTCCCCCACCCACCAAAAGTTTTCTTCCATATCACATTTCCATTGGTGCTGTCAACTTTTATTACTAGAACATCTTTATTTGTTCCTCCAATATTTGTGTAGCCAACAAGTATAAACGTTCCATCAATTGCTTGTGCGATATCAAAAACATATTCATCGTCACTTCCTCCAAGAGCCACATCAAAAGCTGCGTTGCCATTGTTCTCCAACTTAATAAAATAGGGGTCGTAGCCTCCACCTCCTTTACTATTAGTATATCCTCCAACAAACCACGATGACGCATTTTTTTGCCACACTGCCCTGCCCACATCGTTTGATGCGCCTCCAATGGTTTTTGTCCAAATGGTATCTCCTATTGAATCGGTATATACGATAAGTACATCTTTGTTTCCGGGTCCTAGTGTTAGGGAGCCCGCCATAAACACTTGATACGAGGCATTGACCTGAACATCGAAGCCTTCTTCATCATTTACTCCTCCATACCCCTGTTCAAAATACCCATATTGGCCTAATGAAACCTGTGAAAAAAGCATAAAAATACTAATAAGAATAATCCCTAATTGGGGGGGGGCAATTGTTGAGAATAATTGTTTTCATAATATATAGTGATTAATGTTTACCAAAGGTAAAGCGTTTTTTTTGAATAAAGCAAACGGTTATTTTATATTGGCTGATTAAAAACTTGTGACCTGGAGCAAAAAATGCAAAACTTTAACACACGTGCCACTTTGCCTGGTGCTAAAAACCCGATGATAAAGTTTATTGTTTCCCGGAAACGTACAAATTAAGTGAGTGCAAAAGTAGCAATTCGGTACATTCGGAAATTTTTTACTTTTTCATTTTCTCCATCCACTGTTCAAACCCTGATTTTTGCCTAAGCGGTTCATTGAGCAGAGGGGTGGGATAAAAAGCAGGATTAAACAACACGTTTACATACACGGCCCCGTCCTCATAACTTTTTCCCTTCCATGTGGTTAGTTCGTTCAACTCTTCGCTGGTAAATTCGCAATTGCAGTTGCTTTGCAACACCACTGGGATATCCTGTATTTTATTCCCATAAACCGCCTGCACATTTAACTGCGAAAATTCATGAAGTGTAGTCACCGAATCGGGGTTTGACAGCGGGGGATAGGTGTACAATACCATATAGGCAGGGAGTTCGGATTTGATTTGTTGCGCCATGAAAAAATAATTGCGGTAGGCCACGGTGGCATCGCCAATACATTTACCGGGGTAATACAGCAGGTTGCCCGCCAGTAAACTCAGCGCACAGGCAAGGCAGGCAAGTTTTTGGTATTTTGCGCTCAATTGGTCAAGTGCAAGCAGCAGCAACACCAGTGCCGGCATATGAATGGGTAAAAAATAACGGTGGGCAATACTCTTGCTCATAAGCACCGCAAAAATGAAACTGCAGGTAATAAATGCTCCGGCCAAATACGAAAACAACGGATGGCGATACAGTTGCCATTTTAGGGTCGCCCATAAAATAATAACGTAGAAGGTGATGTTTCCGTAATCCACCATTCGCCAGACGATAAGGACAGCACTTTTAAGCATTGCCGTCAAACCCATCCACGACCGGTGCTCGGCATACACAGGCGAAGAGAACCACCAGCCCGTTTGCTGGGCATGTATTCCACCCCAAAGGAACAGGGCGAAAAAAGCCGGAGCAAAAAGAATAGCAGATTTTTGTAGTGCTGTCGGCAGAGCGGCAGCCCTCTTTTGCTCAAGGATGAAATACACCAGACCCACTCCCATAAGCAAAAAAGCTCCTTCCAAATGGGTAAACACCATCAAAACACTGCTTATCCAAAAGGCATAATGTTTAGGCTGGTATAGCAGGCTATTGAGTGCCCATAAAAAGAAAAAAGTTAATGGCAAATGGGTAAGCACCATAGCACTTTGTGCTAAAAAAGTGGGCTGCACCAATACCAGCAGCAATACTAAATGAGCCAAATTTCCATGCACCGTTTTAAGAGCCAAACGATGTACCTGAGTGGTAACTCCCAGTGCAAACAACAGGGTAAGAAAATGCCCCACCCACAGGTGTTTTCCGAACAGTTTCCATAGCATGGCAAGTAAATACGGAATCAATGTGGGATGCCCGGGGTCGTGTTGAGGGAGATACCAGATAGTGCTAAGGTTTTCGGAGTAGATATGCACTGATGCCCGCGACACAGTAGAGATAGCATCGCCAAAAAATGGATCGTGTCGTACAAGAAAAAAAATGAGCCCCTGAATCATCCAGGCAGCAAAACGGTAACGCATAACGTTGGTAAAAATAAGAATAAAAACTATGCGTAATATTGCACCATGCTGGCCGAAGCAAAAAAAAATATTCTCCCCTTACTAATCAGTGCCCTGTGTGCCCTATTTATTGTAATAGATAAAAGCAACCGGTACAACGAATGGCTGTACACTTTTTTTTATTCGGGACTTTTTAGCTCACTTTTTTTTGTGTTGCTGCGACCGCTAAATCTGCACGAAAAAAGGAAAGTGCAGGTGTATGTGGTTGTCTTTTTATCCCTGTTACTGCGCATTTATCTTTTCCCGTTTCAATCGGCCGATTTTACTAAAAATTTTGCGCTGTGGATGGACGAGATTACCCAACAGGGCGGAATGGAAGCCCTCAAAAATCCATTCTATGATTATTCTCCCCCTTACATGTATATTTTGGTGCTTCTTACCAAATTTCCGTTCAGCCATTTGGTTGAAATAAAAGCAGCATCGCTTGCTTTTGAATACGGCAGTGCTTTTTTTGTTTTTGCGCTGGTACATAAATTTCGTTCGGCTACGGTGGCATTGGCGGCCGCTGCTGTGTTTTTATTTCTTCCTACAGTTGTGCTCAACGGAGCTTTGTGGGGTCAATGCGATAGCGTGTACACCTTCTTTTTGCTGGGATATGTTTATTTTCTTCTGGAGAATAAAAACAATTTGGCTTTTGTGTTCGTGGGGTTAGCCTTTGCCTTTAAACTGCAAACCATTTTTATCGTTTTGCTTCCCACCTTGCTGTTTGCCACCCGGCAGCTTTCGTTTAAGCAGGTAATACTGGTTCCTCTTATTTATTTCCTCGCCATTATGCCTGCTGCACTGGCCGGAAGACCACTTGCTGATTTACTCACTATTTACCTTGGCCAAGCGGGCTCAACGGCAAATTTACTTACCGCCAACGCCCCATCGGTGTATGCATTAATGACAAAAGCATCGCCCGAATTGTTTAGTAAAATAGGAGTATTGTTTACCGGGTTGCTGGTGTTGCTATTTTTTCTATTAGCTAAAATAAAAAAAACGTCAGGAGAAAAAAATGAGTTGCTGCTGTACACTGCTGCGTTATCTGTGCTGCTTATCCCCTATTTTTTACCGCGCATGCACGAGCGGTATTTTTATCCGGCCGATGTGTTGCTGTTTTTGCTGGCTTTTCGCTGGCCACAGCTTTGGTTTGCCCCGGTGGTATGCGGACTGGCTTCCATGTTCAGCTATTTTCCATTTTTGTTCGACCGTATCGCTGTTGATTTTATTTATCTTTCGTCAGCACTATTGATGCTGGTTGTTTTTTTAACGTATGATTTTTTAACCCGATTTTTCTTTATCAAAAAAATACAAGATGCCTAGTGCCATTTCAGTTTTTTCTTCGCCTGTCATAGCCCCCATTCAGCCCCTTGCGTTAAAGCAGTTAAGCAAAACGGGAGTGAACCTGTTTGTAAAACGGGAAGACCTCATTCATCCGTTTGTATCGGGCAACAAATGGCGAAAACTGAAGTATAATATAATGGAGGCTGAAGCCACCGGAAAAAACACCTTGCTTACTTTTGGGGGTGCCTACTCCAATCATTTGCTGGCTACAGCCTGCGCGGCAGCTATGTGCGGATTTAAAAGTAAAGGCATCGTGCGCGGTGAAGAAAAATCATCCAACCATATGCTGGGTTTATGCCAAACGTTTGGGATGGAATTAATTTACGCAAGCCGTGAAGCCTATCAGGATAAAGAAAGTTTGGCAGCCGAACACGGGAACAACGAAACGTATATGCTGGGCGAAGGAGGCACCAATCTGTTGGCGGTAGAGGGATGTGTTGAAATAGTAACCGAAGTGGAGGAATTTTTTGATCATGTAGTGGTAGCCTGCGGCACGGGAGGTACCCTTAGCGGACTGGCCAAAGGCTTTGCTGAAAATTTTCCAAAAACAAAAGTGCACGGGGTGGCTGTGTTAAAAGGAGGCGCGTTTTTAGTTGATACCGTCAATTCCCTTGCTCCGGGATTAGAAAACTGGAAAATACATTTAGATGACCATGGGGGCGGCTATGGCAAAACAACGCCCATGCTGCTTGATACCATTAAACAAACTGCTACCGAAACAGGTATTTTGTTTGACCAGGTGTACACCGGAAAAATGCTTAGGGCCTGCCTGCGAATGATACGTGAAAATGAAATACAGAAAGGCGAACGGGTGCTGCTGATACATACCGGTGGATTGCTTGGTTATTTTTCGCTGGTGTAGCGAAAGAATAACGTCATCGCGAGGCACGAAGCGATCTCCTCCTCGTTTAGCAGATTGCCACTCCCGCATGTGCCAGATCGCAATGACGTTGAAATTTGTTGACTGGGCTCCAGGCTTAAAAAGGCTCTACATTCTTTAATGGATTTCCTTTATTCAATCATCACTTTTTTGGTGGTTAAACTCCCCTCGTCATCCAGCAACTTCAAAAAATAAACACCTTTTGCCAGTACGGGTAAATCTACTTCGTAACCCGATGCCTGTTGTATAGTGCCAATTGAAATTTGCTGACCCAGCATATCACACAATTGAATGCGTTGTAAGCTTGCCGCAGTTTCAATAGTTAAATGGGCTTGGGCTGGGTTGGGGTAAATGGTAAACGCATGGTTGGTTACATCTTTTACTCCTGTGCTCAATGTCAATGGCCAGTAAAAGTTGCCGAGGCTGTCGAATTTCATAGCCCAACAGCCATAGTCATTTTCAGACTGAAATGTAGGAACCTTGTTTTTCCAAACCAAGTAATATCCGTTATCTAGTGTTTTTTCAATCGAAACAGGGAAGCAATAACCCGTAAATTCTGGTTTCGGAAATTTCCCCAGAGCAGCTATTTTATCGTAGCTAA
>JAGVLJ010000067.1 GCA_020049855.1 Bacteroidia bacterium
AGGTAGAGGAATTAAAGGCTATGCAAATTAAAAGCACCTGTAGATATGATTATCTTTTTTCATGCCATTTTTGGACTAAATCTTATTGAGTAATGGTATTAGCCAATTAAATGACAAGACGGGTACTCTGCCACTTGATCTGTTTGCTTGCCACCTTCCTTTTAAAAGGGATTGAAAACGTTCACGCTCAAAACTTTTCAAATAAGGGACGTGAGTTTTGGATAACTTTCCCTGTGCATACCGATCAAAATCAATTGGGATCTCAATTAAATGAACAGATTATAATTACATCTGATAAAGCAACAAGTGCTTTGATTTATATCAATGGTGGGACAACATTTTATACTGTTGCAGTAATCGCGGCTAATGTACCCTTTCGTCTTATAATCCCAACTTCTGCTTATCTGACTAATATATCGGGTAAAATAGCCAATAAGTCTATAAAAATCACTGTCCCTGGTTCTCTACCTCCAGTAGTTGTTTATGCTCACGTATATTCTCAAAACCAATCAGATGCAACATTGGTTCTTCCTGTAACTACACTTGGAAGATCGTATTATACATTTAACATGACTCAAACCCCAACATCAGAAACCACAGGAACGGGGGGGTCTATAGAATTGAACTATATCACAGTAATAGCTGTAGAACCCGGCTCCACAACCGTGACTTATTCTCTTCCTCCAGGAGTTGTTTTGAAATCAGGTTCACCATCGTCTCCTGTTAGTTTAAATCAAGGGGAGGTTTTGCAGTTATTGACAGATAGAAATACAGCAAACCAGGATATGACCGGCACATTAGTTCAAAGTGTAAGTACCATTCCTGGACAATGTAAAAAAATTGCTGTTTTTTCAGGCAGTAGTAAAGTAAACGTTGGTGGAGGTATATGTGCTGCAAGTTCTGGAGATAATTTATATGAAATGATGTACCCTATTTCTACCTGGGGTAAGAATTATATTATTCCACAAACTAAGGGCAGACCAACAGGTAGTAATGGTACCAATTCTGTTATCAGAATTCTTGCCAGCAAGGATACTACCAGCATTATAATAAATGGTGGCGCTCCTATAGTGAGGAATGCAGGTCAATATTATTCACTTACAACGAATACGGTAACCAATATTTCAGCTAATAAACCCATTAATGTTTCTCAGACCTACGTATCGGCTTACGGGTGTCAGACTTGTGGTTTTGGAGTTTGTTTAGGTGACCCATCCATGGTGGTTTGGAGTCCCGTTGAACAATCCTTAAATAATATTATTCTGTATTCTTCTAATCTTTATCAAATAACCCAAAGCTATTTAGCAGTTGTTACCAAAACAACAGATACTTCTAAGTTCAGGGTTGATGGATTAAAAGTAACCCCAGTGAATGCATTTGCTGTTGTTCCTTCTAACCCTACTTATTCGTATGCTAATTTTCCGGTAAGTACTGCTACTCCCGCCAATCCCTCATTAGGTTATCATGTTTTAAGATCCGATAGTGGATTCATTGCAGTGGCCTATGGATGGGGGGATAGGGAATCTTACGGATATTCTTCAGGTGCCAATATTAAAAACCTGAATCAGTTCATTACCGCTAGTGTAGATAGTGGCTGTGTGGGCAATCCGGTTACATTTAAAGGTACAGCAGTATATACCCCAACCTCATGGAAATGGTATTTTGGGGATGGCACTACGGCTACCACTCAAAATGCAACTAAAACTTATTCTACACCTGGAAAATACATTGTCTCCTTAGTTACAGTTATTCCCGGTGGGAGTGACTGCGATTCACAGGACTCGACCACCGTTGAATTTACCATTAATGCTAAACCGATAGCCAATTTTGTCTGGCAAAAAAACTGTGTGAATGATACCATTCGATTCAGCGACTCTTCGAATACGGCTACCTCTTTTGTTAATAAATGGTATTGGCAATTTGGCGATGGAGATACCAGCACACAAAAAGACCCAAAACATAAATACGCTACTCACGGAACCTATCAGGTAAAACTGAAAATATTTAATGAGGGTGGTTGCGATGATTCAATTACTAAAACGGTTACCATCTACCCAAGCCCCATGGCCAATTTTTACACCCCACAGCATTGTATAGTCGATTCGTTTAGTTTTATGGATTCAAGCACCATTGCTACGGGCGGTGTAATCAATTATTGGAAATGGACATTTGGCACGGGTGATTCATCCATGACCCAGTATCCCAAATATAAATTTATTTCAGAAGGAACGGGTAATATCAAACTCATAGTGAAAAGTGATTTTGGTTGTTTAGATTCTGTTTCTAAATCGGTGAGCATTGACCCTACCCCTGACGCGAAATTGTGGAGCCAGAGTGTTTGCCGGAATGACAGTGCGGTGTTTCTTGATTCTAGCAGTATTGTAGCCGGAGGAACCATTACCAACTGGGTATGGAAATTTGGTGACGGAGACAGTTCCATACTTACCAACCCGAAACATAAATACGCATCTCCGGGTATCTACACCTATCGTTTATCTGTTACCTCTGACAAAGCTTGTTGGGATACCGCATCGGCTTTGTTGCAGGTATATACCCTGCCAGCTGCCGGATTTAAACCTACTACCGTCTGTAACAAAGATTCCATTCATTTCGAAGACCAATCGCTTGGTGGGGGTACGGGAACTCCTTCGCAGTGGGCCTGGGATTTTGGTGACGGAAGTAGTGTGGATACAATGAGCAAACCGGTGCATTACTACGTAAATGCAGGTCCATATCAGGTAAAAATGATTGTAACCAACAATTTTGGCTGTCGCGACACCATTACCAAAATGGTTAAAGTTTACCCTAAACCAAAAGCCTCGTTCACTATTGGTATTCTGTGCAATATTGACACATCTTTCTTTATCAATAAATCTTCAATCAGTTCAGGTAATCTTTCTTATTTCTGGAACTTTGGAGATACCACCACCACTTCTACTTCCATCAATCCGGTGCATGTGTATACCAAGTCAAATACGTATCAGGTACTATTGGTTGCTAAAAGTGACAGCGGATGTGTTGACACCGTTATTACACCGGTTTTGGTAAATGGTAAACCCAAGGCCGATTTTACAGCACCGACCTGCCCCGAAGATTCGGTTATATTCACTAACCTTACCAAAAGCAGCGATGCGATTATTAATCAATCATGGAATTTTGGCGATGGTGGAACAAGTAATATCAAAGATGCAAAACATTTATACTCGGCCGAAGGAACCTATAATGTAAAACTGGTTGTGTACAGTGCTTTTTGTAAAGACTCCCTTAACAAATCGGTAACGGTAAGTTTTAAACCTAAAGCCGATTTTAGCATGACACCTGTTTGCGAATATGATACGGCTAAATTTACCGACCAGTCTCAAGTATATGTGAGTACACTTAACTCGTGGGCATGGGATTTTGGTGATTTGCGTACCAGTACCCAGCAAAATCCGTCTAATAAATATACCTTACCTACAGCCGCACCTGCTTCAGATAGTTTCGCTGTGCGATTGATTGTAGGGGCAGCCACCGGATGTTTTGATACCATCACCAAAATGGTACATATTTTCCCTAAGCCATATATTGCGTTTAATCTGGCAGCACCTTGTTATACCGACTCAGCCGTATTTGCCAGCACCTCGTCCGTCATTACCGGAACTGTTCAAAGCTATTTATGGAATTTTGGTGACGGAGGTTCGGATACCCGCGCCAATCCAAAACATCAATACCTAACATCCAATACCTATGTAGTTCAACTTACGGCCACCAGCGATAAAGGATGCAGTACTACGGTATCAAATAATATTTTGATTAATCCACCACCCATGGGAGATTTTACTTTCCGCGATACCTGTGTAAACGATACGGTGCAGTTTGAAGATTTGAGCACCACTACCGATGGCTCCATTAGCGGATGGCGCTGGGATTTTGGTAATGGCAAACAGGATACAGTAAAAATGCCGCGAATTGCTTATGCCAGCCCGGCTACCTATCCGGTAAAGCTTACCCTTATCACCTCATCTGGGTGTACCTATGTTAATTACATAAATAAAAATATTGTTATTTACGATCGCCCTAAAGTTTCCTTTACTGCCGACCCCGATTCAACGAATATTCTATTCACCAAAATTACATTTACCAACCCAACCAATGCCATAAAATTTGACTGGGACTTTGGTGACACCACCTACTCGTCTGAAACTAACCCAGAACATAACTATCAGGATACCGGACGTTTTGTTGTAAAATTAGTTGCTACCTCCAGCTTTGGCTGTAAGGATTCAACTACCGGACGGGTAATTATTTCTCCGGCTTTCAGCTTCTTTATTCCTACGGCCTTTTCTCCAAATGAAGATGGCTCGAATGAAGTATTTTACCCAATGGGCGAAGGATGGAAAACATTTGAATTAACCATTTATAACCGCTGGGGTCAAACTATTTTTGAAGGAAAACCAAACGAAGCCTGGCTGGGTACTTACAATAATAAAATTGGCGATTGGGTGCAGGATGGAGTTTACCCTTACATGGTGAAAGTAATAGACCAGCGTGGTAAAAAGAAATACTTTAGCGGAGAAGTAACACTGTTGCGTTAACAACAGGTAAACGATAAACTAAAAACGCGAAACGGATTAATCTGTTTCGCGTTTTTTTATGTCGTCAGTATAATGATAAACGATGGTGACGGGATTCTCCGGTTCTTTGGGTTTTGGTTTAGGTTCATATCCTTCCATCCAGTAAGGGTCGCTTTCGTCTACATCATCTGCCAGTTGAATGGTTTGGTTTTCGGTTTCGGTGCGGTAATTTTTAAAGTAAACCGCACACAGCAGCCCTGAAATAGCTCCCATTAAATGCCCCTCCCACGATATATGTGCTATAACGGGGAGCAATCCCCAGATTAACCCGCCATACAATGCCACAATAAGTAATGACAAACTCATTAACTGAAGATTTTTGCGAAACAGGCCACTGAAAAAAATAAAGGCAGCCAATCCGTAAATGATATGACTTGACCCGATATGAAATGAACTGCGGGCCATTATCCAGGTCAATAAACCACCCATAAGCCAAATCCATATCATTGTTTCGGCTGCAATATGACGGTAAAAATAAAATAACATGGTACCCAGAAAAAGAAACGGAATGCTGTTATCAAACAAGTGAATCCAGTCGCCATGCAAAAAAGGAGCGAGAACAATCCCTTTTAATCCGGCCACACTGCGAGGATAAATCCCATAGCTAAACCAGTTGTATTGCCATACAGTCTCGATAATTTTCACTACCCACTGAATACTTAATAACATAATTGGCCATGAAGATGCCTGCCTTAGTTTTTTAAACTCATGTTGCATGGTAAGCGTGCAGTTATCTATATTCGTGCCATCAACAAAATACTGACATTATGTTTGGGAAATTACAGGAAGCAAAGCAAAAAATGGAAGAAATAAAGCAAAGACTAGATACCATTTTTGTAAACGGAGAAGCTGAAGGAGGTAAAGTAAAAGCCACTGTTTCGGTATCAAAAAAATTGAAGCGTATTGATATAAGCGAACAACTATGGCAGGAGAATGATCGGGAGCAGGTAGAGGATTTTATTGTGGTTGCAGTAAATCGTGCCATGGAACAAGCCGATAATGTATCCCAGGCGGAAATGCACGCTATTGCTAAAGATATGTTGCCTGGTGGCTTGGGCGCACTTGGAAATTTGTTTGGCAGATAAGCCTTATTGAGGCTTCTGAAAAACAGAAGATATCTTTCCCCTAATCCCTTTGGTAGCCATGTCTTTCTCTTCAATATTTTTTAATTGAAACTCAAGTGCCTGAGTTGACATAAAAATTTCAATACTTGAGAGAATAAGTGAATAAACCAATGCTAGGAGGCTGAACCCAAAAACCCATTGGGCAATAAGGTGTTCATTGGCAAATAATAAAAACATACATACCACACTAAACAATAAACTTATTACCAGAAAAAACTGCATGTTACGGGTAAGTCTTAACCGATAGCGCAGGTTATTAATTTGCTGCACATACACTTCATCTTTGCTTAGCTGGTATTTTTCATACAAATTTCGAACTACTTGTGCGGTGGCTAAAAAACGATTGGTAAAAGCCAGCAATAACAACGAAATAGTAGAAAATAATAAGGCGGGAGTGGTGAGTTGTAATTCCATAAATCATAAAGAGGTGAAATGCAAAGTTATGCTTTTCCCCACTTTTGCAACTCATCCGATTCGAAAACGTGTTTGGGTAATGATGGCGCATTTACCAAATTGACCAGTGCGCGAGCCAATACCTCCACATGAATACCCTGGTACTTCTCTAATTTTCCGCGCAACAATGGCTTCAGCAAATTTACCGCTACTTTACCTATACGTTCTGCGGGACGGCTTTCTTCGCGCGGCCCTAAAAGCATGGAAGGCCGGGCAAGCACTACCCTGCCAATATGCATTGAAAGAATTTTTTCTTCCATTTCTCCCTTAGTGCGCAAATAAAAATTATGAGTACGGGTAGCGGCACCCAGCGAAGAAATAACCGCCATGCAGGACACCTTGTTTTCGGCAGCAATTTGAGCAAGTTTTACAGGCAATTCATAATCCACCTCCCTAAATTTTTTCTGAGAGCCTGCTTTTTTAATGGTTGTCCCTACACAGCAATATAAATCATCTCCTTTTATCATTGCCTTTATTTCTTCCAGTTGTTCCGTTTCAAAATGAATAATTTCTAAAGCAGGATGCGTTAACTTTAACCGTTTGCGCACAAACACCAGCACTTTGTTATATTCATTTCTTACCAACAATTCATTGAGTAAAAATTTCCCGGTTAAACCCGTTGCTCCAAATACCAATGCTGTTTTCATATTTTTAAAAAATTCAACCATTGCGGTAAGGGTACGGGAAAATAAATAGCCAGAGTGAGGTAACTAAAAAAAACTGCCTGTACAAAAAACAATAGCCCCCATAGAAAAGCCGGAATTTTGGTGGTTTGCATTAAGCTTCTGGCATCGCCTGAATTTTTCGTTTGCATTAAAGATAAATACAAGACAATCGCAGATGAAATGAGTGCATCCATCCACAGCAACGCACAAAATAAAATAGTAACGCATTTAGTAAGTAAGGGAACTTGTGCATAGGCCGTTAGGCCGCACAGTGACCCAAATAACAATAGAAAAAAAATACCGTAACCATTGCGCACCCATAAAATCAGATTAACGACACATACACCGATAAAAAAATATAATACTGTAGTAAAATGGCCCCTACTTAGCAATAAAAAAAGGCCAAAGGAAACAATGGAAGAACCAATATAGCCGGCCAGCGAAATCATAATCCAGGCAAACTTGCCTTTACTGCGTGTTACGGCCTGTCCTTCGGTATTGGTAAACAAATCAATTCTGTCAACCGAACCACTGAATACTAAAGTCATGAATGCATGAGCTGATTCATGAATAAGTGTATCTATTAACCGGAAGAATTTACCTACGTAGGGAATTCGGGTAAGTAAAACAGCAGCCCCAATAAGTGACCCGTACAAAATTTTATCGGCCGGTATATTCATTTTATCTCAACTACGGTGGCTCCTGCTCCACCGGTTTCGGCATGTGCTTCATTAAATGAAACCACCAGTTCATTACGTTTTAATTCCTCACTCACCAATTTACGCAGAATTCCATCTCCTTTACCATGAACAATTCGCACATTTTTAAATCCAAGCAGGTAGGCTTCATCGATAAATAATTTTAGTTGCCGCAGCGCATCGCCCCCCCGTTCTCCAATAATATTCAATTCGGTAGTAAACCCCCGGTATTTTTCGGTCATATCCAGCCCCGTTACTCCGTAAGCAGGTTTGTTTTTTTCGTTAGTCGGTGCAGCGGTACGCTGCAAACGAGATAAATCGATGGTAGTTCTTAATTCACCAATGCTTACAACCGCTCTGTTACGATTAAGTTCAATCAACTGCCCTATGCTGTTATTATCTTTAATTTTTACAAAACAACCTACGGTAATTTTCTCATCATCGGTCTTCAGGCGAGTTTCTTTTACAAGTTGTTTAGCGGTTTCAACAGCCAATTCTTTTTTCAAACCTTCACCAAATTGCTTCAGTTCCTCTCGCACCTGTTTGGTATGCGCCTGATCGGCTCCTGTTGTTTTAATTTCCCTGATAGTTTGCTCAATCAAACTATTGGCATTTTTTACCAGCTGAAGTGCCTGCTCTTTTGCCTGCTGTATCAATATCTTTTTTTGTTGCTGTATATCTTCGTTCTTTTTATTGTATTCCAGAAGCAGCTGGTGCAGTTCCCTGTTGCGTTTTTCATTCTCCTCTTTCAGTCGATTTATTTCAATCCGGTCTTGCTGTAAATTCAATAATAAATCATCCACGTTTAACTGTTTGTGGCCACTTCGCGCCCGTGCATAATCCAGAATATGCTTAGGAAAACCTGTTCGCTGGGCAATTTCAAAGGCATGCGAACTTCCCGGTTTTCCTATTTCCAGCACATACAGCGGAACCATATTTTCACTATCAAACAACATACTTGCGTTGAGCATACCTTTGGTGTTGTTTGCGAAAGTTTTGATATTGCTGTAATGAGTGGTAACTACCCCGAAAGCTTGCTTATTGACCAATTGCAGCAACACAGATTCGGCAATTGGACCGCCAAACTGAGGGTCGGTTCCAGTTCCGAATTCATCAATAAAAAACAATGTTTTCTTGCCGGCATGCTCCATAAAAAATTTCATGTGCTGCAAATGCGAACTATAGGTGCTCAAATCATTTTCGATGCTTTGGTCGTCTCCAATATTCACCAGCATGTCCTGAAAAATGCCACATACCGAATGAGGTTGTGCCGGAATAAGCAACCCGCATTGCAACATATATTGCAACAGCGCAATGGTTTTCAAACAAACAGATTTACCACCTGCATTAGGCCCCGAGATTACAAGAATACGTTGTTCGGTATCCAGTTCAACACTAAGCGGAACAATGGGCTTATTCACTTTTTTATGATGAAGCCACAGCAACGGATGATATGCCTTTTGCAATTTAATTACGGGTTGCTTTTGCAACATCGGCATTTGAGCCTCCATCTTTATAGCAAGCTTTGCTTTAGCTCTTATAAAATCAACGATGGCTAATTTTTGCTGATATAATTCAAGTTCCGGGGCGTGCGGTCTGAACTCATTGGTAAGTTGTGTAAGTATCCTTTCTATTTCCCGTTTTTTGGCCAGTTGCCATTCCCTGATTTCATTGTGCAGTTCAAAAACCTCGACCGGTTCAATATAAAAAGTCTGAGCCGTTGCCGATTCATCGTGAACAAAGCCTTTCAGGTGCTTTTTATGCTCGGCCAATACCGGAATCACCAAGCGGTCATTGCGAACAGTGATACCCGAATCGGCAACCCAGCCTGCGTCCTGTGCCTTTTTGTAAATGGCATTTAATCTTCTGCGCACATCGCGTTCCTTATCTCCCAATTGCCTGATGATGGAAGCTAATTCAGCAGAAGCATTGGGTCTGATATTTCCTTCTTCATCAATTTTGGCCGAAATAAGTTTGCCAAGCGAACTATTGAATGAAGTGCCGGTAAACAGTTTTTGCAACTCGCCATAATTTTCCGTACGCTGTTCAAAATAACGGTACACGGCTTCCATGGTGTTCAAAACTCTAAGCAAACTAAAAAACTCTTCTTCGGTAAGCCACGCCCCCTCCAGTTTCATTTTTGCTAAAGGGGCACGTAGTTCGATATAATGATCGGTCGGGAAAGGTTGATCAAACTGCAACAAATCTTTAAAATCCTTAGTTTGTTTAAGCATGCGTTCAACCGTTTCAAAATCGCTGCTAAAACGAATTTTATGGATATAATTTTCACCTAACGGACTCAATACTTCCTGTAGTAATAATAGCCTTACCTGTGCAAAGCCAATTTTTTCTTCTGTCCGTTCGGGGAAAATCAATTGCTTTATTTTTTTGCGGCCTTTTGCTTTTTTAAACTTTCAGTTTGCAAAATAGTAATATTCTCTACCACTTTTTCATAAATAGGATCGCTGTATTCAGGGTGCGCCATATAAAACCTCCAGCTTTTCTTAAATTGCTCGGGAGTGGTTTTATACTTTGTAAAAACTGTATTGTAACCTTTATAAGTAACTAAATTTGCGGTATCCATGCCAGCAACCTGCATAGAGAAAAATACTCCCTCCAAAAAATGGATATCCGTTAGCATTAATACCATCGTTTCCTCTGGTATTATTCCTTTTGGTTTTTCCGGTTTACTCGTGCAGCCAGCCAGCATGGCTATTGGAATTAAAAATATCAACAATTGTTTCACGGCTCAAAAATAATATAAATCCAATAAGGAAATGTGTAGTATTATTGCTCCTCATGAGCAGCATTCATTCCAATTTACAGGCAATACTGGCACAACTGCCTGCTACCGTAAAGTTGGTGGCAGTTTCCAAAACAAAGCCTGTGAGCATTATACAGGAAGCTTACCAATTAGGGCAACGTGATTTTGGTGAAAACAAGGTACAGGAACTTTGCAACAAACAACCTCTTCTTCCGCCCGATATCCGCTGGCATCTGATTGGTCATTTACAAACAAATAAGGTTAAATACATTGCCCCGTTTGTTCACCTCATTCAAAGTGTTGACAGCCTTAAATTACTAAGTGAAATAAATAAACAAGCGGGCAAAAATGACCGAATCATCAACTGCCTGTTACAGGTTTATATTGCCAGCGAAGAAACTAAATTCGGACTTGCAAAAGAGGAACTGGTTGAATTACTCCAATCGCCTGAGTATGCAGCCATGAAACATATTGCAATTGCAGGGCTAATGGGTATGGCCAGCAATACCACGAACACCCAACAGTTGCACAACGAATTCAAATCCCTTAAAACATTATTTACCGAAGTAAAAAATTCGTTCTTCTCAAACATAAATACTTTTAAGGAAATATCAATGGGAATGTCGGGCGATTACCTTATAGCCGTTGAGGAAGGAAGTACCATGATCAGAGTTGGGAGTTCACTATTTGGCGAACGATGACTGCTACCCATTCCGGATTGCTGGCTGCTTTTATTACTGTGCTCTCATGGGCCTGTGGCACACTTGCATTTACCAATGCAGCTCGCCTGCTTCAGGCCGGATTACTAAATAAATTCAGGTTAATGCTGGCTTTACTTTCACTCACAATCATTGCTTCCCTTGCCGATGCAAAAAATCCGATTAAGTTAATTACTGGACCCGACTTTGAAAACTGGCTGTGGTTGGGTTTATCAGGTGTGGTTGGATTAAGCATTGGCGATTATTTTATTTTCGTTGCCTTGCGTATTATGGGTGCCCGTAGAGGCAGTTTATTCTCCACCATCAGCCCGGCAGCATCATTGCTTACCGGATACTTGATGCTTGGCGAATCCATTAACCTGATTGGAATAGGTGGTATGGCGATAACTTCAATTGGTATTTTTACCATTCTTAATCACCAAAGCGAAAAAGATGAAGTAAAAAAGGATAAACAGGGAAGTTATGCCAAAGGAATTTTAATGGGAATTGCAGCCGCAGTTTCTCAGGGTTTAGGTCTGGTACTTGCCAAAAGGGGGATGATGCAGCATGAAACACAAACTATTTCCTCTATTGATGCGGCTTGGATACGTATGCTTTTTGGTTTCGGGAGTTTATTCCTTATTGATATTATCAGGCAAAAAAATGTATACTTTGTTTTGCCGTTGCTCCACAATAAAAAAGCATTAAAATATACCCTGTTAGGTACTTTATTCGGACCTGTAATAGGTGTTTCACTTTCTTTATATGCAGCCAGCCATGTAGAAGTATCTCTGGCGCAAACCATTCTATCTCTTACTCCGGTAATGGTATTACCTTTAGCAGCGTTTATTTACCGAACTAAAATTACCATGCACATTTGGTGGGGTGTATTTATCGCCATCATGGGTGTGGTGGTGCTTATTTGGCGCAACGAAATACTTCCAATTATTTTAAGTTCCATACGGGCAATGTAAACAACCGCTGCCGCAACAATAACCCCTGCGTTTTAAAAACGAAGCCGTAAATACCACTCTGCCCTGCTCATTAACATAATAATCATCGCCCTGCACCGGTGGTGCTACTGCTGCCAGTTGCTGTAAACAGGCTACACATAAACAATCAGTGTACAACGAAGCTATTTTTGTGCGCAATGCCGAAGCCATTTGTACCTCAGTACACCAACAGTTCTCTATTGATTCGGCTTCGCAGTAAAACTCATTTCCGCAGCGCTCGCATAATTTTGTTTCCATTAGTTAAACCAAAAATTACCCGGAATAATTCCGGAATTAAACATATATTGAAACACTCCGTTGCTGCTGTAACAACTCACTTTTCCACGTTGAATATAATCAGCTGCATCACTCACAAAAACAGCTCCGCTTATCGGCTCCACTCCCAACGAATAAAAATTCTGACTACCCGATTTGTAAATAAAAGGATTAGCCGGTGCAGTATTATCAGATATGCCTATCCTATACACATGTGTTTTGATATAATACAGGTACTCGCCCGAAGGACTGCTGCGCAATATCTTTCCAGCATCGGTACCCAAATCAATTGTTTTATTAATACTTTTTCCATCAGTACTAAGACATACTAATTTTGAGGAAGCAGACTGAGTTAATACCTGGCTGCAAAGTGCCCACAATTGATTATTTTTATCAATGGCAAGCGAGGCCGAAGGCATTCCCATCAGGATACTGTCTTCCAGCACATCGGTTTGCGGATTTATCAGGTAAAGGTAATTGGTGCGTAGGTTGGTTACATAAACCCTGCCCTGATACAATAACAACTCCTCTGTCCATCCTCGAAGTGGAATTTGCTTTACCACTTTGTTTTGTTGCAAATCTACTACCTGCACGCTATTTGCATATAAATCCGTTACGTATGCTTTGTAGCTGGAAACGGGGAGAAAATACCTGGGAGAACCCAATCCGGAAATGGTAGCTAAGGAAACAAAACTCCCGGCATCTGCTACTTCAATCTTAGAAGAATTATTTAATACAAGGTAGGCCTTGCCATTGTAAATATACATTGACTGGCAGATATCGCCCAAAGGTCTATTGTTTTTTTGTGCAAACAAATCGGTGGCATTCGCTACACTATCGGCAAAATCATAGTAAGTAACTGAGGCATTCCCCCATTGAAAATTTCCTTCGTTAGTTACAAAAACCCCCTTGGCAATAAAGGTTGGATTTTCAAAAGAACGCCTTGGAATTTCTTCTTTACATGATGTAAGATATACCAAAGCAACACATAAAATAACCCTATACCTCATTGTACCACAAATTTTGACCTATACACCTGTTCGTCCTGCTCGGCCTCAATCAAATATATTCCACGGGTTAAATAAGGCAATTCCACTGCAGCAGTTGACAAAGCCGATATAGTGGTTATCAATTCTCCGGTGGTTAATGATACGATATTTACTTTGACCAAATGGTTAATTCCAGCATATCCTTTCAGCACACCTCTGTTTCCCTCCAAACATGGATTAGGAAATACCGTGAGTGGTGAATTGGCAAGAACTGCTATCCCAGTTGGTTGCTCGCTGTGAATAACTGCTACTGCATCTAAGTCAAATCCACCGGTTGGGAAATCTGTTGGCCACGGGTCATTTATTATTCGGTCGGATGCATCGCGCCTGGCATAGGTCGGATTTATTGAACCCGTTACATCTACCACTCGCACATGGGTAATATGGTTTACATCAATAATGGGTTCATTTTTCAATTCTTCCAAATCAAATGGAGTTCCATATGGGAAAACATATTTTCCTGCCAGATTATTTATGTTAGAAGCATCCAATGTCCCGAATGGCTCCAATTGTGTAGTCGAATCGGTATAGGAAGTTGACGGAAAACGAACAAAATAGACTCCGTCTGAACTTACTTCCACAAATGCCAATTCAAGGTAAGCCAGTGCCGAATCGAATGCATATAAAAATCCGTTTTCAAACACGGCAAAATCAGGACCCGCACCGTTTATAATTGGAGAGGCAAACGTAAGCGTAGCCGTACCTCCATCTCCTAAACTAACTACCCCGTTGGTTCCGGCTTTTCCCACCCCCATGGTTTCATCTCCGGCAGTGGTCTTACCTAATACTGGGGTAGCCACATTCATATAACCTCTATCAACAGTGCATCCTTGTGCCCATGCCACAATCACTAAACTGTCTTTGTGCAAAGCCGTACTTCCGGGTTGGCCTGCCTGTGCAGGATACTGAGCCAAAACTTGTAAGGACAAAAACGTAACTAATAAATAAAAAAACACCTTCATTGTTATTTAATAAGCTTAAAGGTACGTGTAGAAACGCCAGAAACAACTTGAACAAAGTAAATACCTTTTGCCCATTCTGATGTAAATAACAGGGAGGTTTCCTTAGCAGCTATTTTGTTAGTTGTAATTAATTGCCAATTATTGCCAAACACGTTTATTATAGATTCTTTTTCCGATTCATTTGTTAAATAAAGTTCAGTGCTAAATGGATTAGGAAACACTTGTAGAGTACCGGCATTTGTTACTGAAAAAACCGAAGTGGCAAACTCATCTCGTGTGGTAAAATTATCAATGGCATAAAATAAAGGGGTATTTATGCCAAACGCTCCTGTATCAGAAGAGTTGAGGTTAATCAGTACGCTATCTACATTTCCTAATATTGATAAATCAACTCTGGCCCATTGATTAAGAAT
The DNA here is from genome assembly GCA_020049855.1 of Bacteroidia bacterium. Taxonomy (GTDB): domain Bacteria; phylum Bacteroidota; class Bacteroidia; order UKL13-3; family UKL13-3; genus JAGPCK01. The sequence goes on from JAGVLJ010000067.1 coordinate 14,708, forward strand.
ATAATCCTGCGAGTTATTTGCCGAACGGAAATCGGCCAGATAAAATTTAACCGTATCTGCCTTTTTTACTCCGTTTAGCCAACCTATAAAATTCATTACAAAAAAATCAGGATCATTGCCGTTGGTACCTCCAAATTTTTTAGCAAATGTATCTCCACTTTTCATGCTTTTGTAAGGATAAGTAGCATTAGTAACATAAAGCCCTTCTACCACTCTTCCCCTTGCATTTCCAATAAGTCTAATAACCGCATTTTGCTGGCCTATAACATAATTAGAAGTACCATTATATCCTTCGGCTGTAATGGCCGAATACAGATTGGTATAGGTTCCATTGCTGCTGTCTTTTTTATTAGTGTAGGCAAATCCTTCTGCCCAAAATCCACCAAACGAAGTGTCGTATTTATTAGTAAAAAAGGCAGAACCATTGGTAAAACCATTGGCACTCACATCAGCACTTCCATTCCAATAGGAATTGGGCGATAATGTAAGGCTCTCAAAAGTAGAAACTGTTTGTGCAAAAGCACCGGTAACTAATGAAAATACCGCGAATGTAAGTAGTGTTTGTTTCATATTATGAAGTTTTATTTTTATGGATTGAATGAATAAATTGAATTTTTAATCCAGCTTCGACATACCTGCCCGGCATAGGTCTCCATGCCATTACCTGATACGATTGATTCCACAAATTTTTAATATTAATAAAGAAACTAAGCGGAAAATGATTTACCGTAGTTGTTACTCCAAAATGTAGCGAAGCCACTTGATACGGATTCAGGTAATCGTAATTATCAACAGTAATAAAACGCAACCCGGTATATTGATGGGCATACGAGCAGGTAATGTTTTTTATTTTAACGAATAACCTGAAAGAGGCATTTTGTCTTGGCACATAAACCAACTGACGGTGCAATCCTTCCCTGCTTCCGTTGGTTTTTTCGTTGGTTGCAACCACCCAGCTATATAAACCCGATATCCCGAATGTAGTGATTGAAGTTGCCTTCCATTCTGTTTGCAAGCTATACTCGGCTCCCCTGCTCCACACTCTGGCAATGTTTTGCGGAGACCAGATAGTTGGATTTACCGAGTCGGGCAACCAGGCAATCCAGTTTGATACTGAATTTGTAAATACGGTTGCTTCAAAAGTTAGTAAAACAGAAATTATTTTTTTTCGGAACAATAAACCACCTTCTGCATTCAAACTATTCTCTGATTTAAGGTTTACATTTCCTCCAGGATTCCAGTACAAATCATTAAATGTGGGGTAGCGAAAGTTTTTAGACCCACGCAGTTTGCAGGTAATATCTGACTTTAGATTCCACTCGGCACCTATACCAAATACCAACGGTGCTATCAACCTATCAATCCGCTCAGCCCGGGAGTTAAGATTAAACATCAGTTTGTGATTCAACGATGCATATTGATATCCGGCAAACAGGGCATTTCTCCATTGAAAAATTGGTGTCGCATAATTGCGTGTGTTGGCCCATAGCAGGTTGTTGGTTATCCCTGAACGTAAATACTTTTTTGGCGTAATTTGAAAAGATTGTTCTACTTCGCTGGTAAGGTTGTGCGTGTAATTGGAAGAGACAAGAGCCGACAACGCATCGGCATATCTAAGTTCGTCATAAAAATAACCGGTACGAAATTGCAGTTTACTTCGTTCCCCTGTTTTGTCCCATTCAAGAGTTGCTTTGTGCGACACATCCTTTTGGTTGGCTATTGAAGCATATTGAAGCATAGTTGCAGGCAAATCACGGTTATTTTGATGAACCCAATAATGAAACTGAAGCTTTTGATTTGTAGTAAGACGTTGTTCGTAATCTACAAGAAAACCCTGTTGCGTGTAAGCCGCATGTTCCTGTTTTTGCTGTGGTGAACCCACTATGGCCGTATTTTTAAAAGTATAATTATTGAGTGCCGAATTAGAGTAGGCCTTAAAAGCGAGTCGGCTATTGTGAAAAACTGGTAAAGCCAATTGCAATGAGTATTGTTTGTTACCAAATTGCCCAAACTGACTTTGGGCTACATAATGAACCGAATCATCCATATATACTAACTTACTTTTAAGGTAAATACTGCCGCCAATGGCTCCGCTACCATACATAACACTGTTACCCCCGGCCTGCACCTGAATATCATTAATGGCGGCCATAGGTATTAAAGATAAATCGGGTTGCCCAAGCATAGTGTTTTGGAGATTAAACCCATTCCACACAATAGCAGTATGTGAAGCCGAAGTTCCCCTGAACGAGATGGTGGAGATACTGCCGGGTCCGTAATTCTTAATGAATACCGGAGTAGTAAAGGAAAGTAAATCGTTAATCGAAGTACCCGAAAATTGCAAGCGGGCAAGCGAGTCGGGAATAAAATTTCTTGACCCGTTTTGTGATTGTTGCCCACGTACATCGGTAACAGTAACGGGAGATAGTGCTTTGTTAAAAACAGGCTGTGCCAGCAGGTTAAACGTACCCGTAACAGCCCCCATTAAGACGGTTGAAAGGATTTTGATGACGTTACTATTTGTTTTGCACATATCCTCATTTAGCAACAGCAAGCGAAAACAGGCAAAACAATCAAACAGTGCAACTACCGTATAGTAAAAACATCTGCGATCATCTAGCGCTTTTTTCCCGAAAGCTGCAATGTGTATGGTATAATGGCAGGTCTTCTGACTTACCCGACCCTGCCTGTCTTCCCATTCGTTAATTACTGAACAGTGACTCAGTGGATGGCATGGCCCGACTTTTTCAAGTCGCTTGGAGCTTACAGCAGCGGGAACTGTTCAGGATTTACACCTGATTCCCTTTTCATCTTTTTTAACTACCACGTTAAAAATAGAACCGTAATACCTAAATGCAAAGCAAAAACATTTGTTGCTTATTTCAAAATTATAAAATAACTAAGCCTGTGTATAAATGATCACAAATAGTTAAACTTTAGTTGATAAGTATGTTGAAAAAAGAAGCCCCCCACACCACGAATGATGAAAGGGGGCCATATCACCTTATGAAATACCCATACCCGCTAAAATAACTCAGAACAGCTGATTAAGGGCATTCCATTGCAGTGAAATCTTATTGTTTTGTTAAATACACCTTTTTCAAAAATAATTTAAACTCCCTTTTTAATTCTGTAAATAAGTAATCAAACGTATTTATAGCCGAACGCAAATCGCCTTCGGATTTTACGATTTCCACTTTATTAACGACACTCATATTATCCATTAACTTACGTGCAATGGCACTTTCCGATTTGTTCACATCATGTTTTATATTCATCAAACGGTGGCGATGCAATAAAAACTGGTTTTGAAAATGCTCTATTGCTATACGTATATCAGTTAAATTATTGTCAATACACACCTCTTCCAGCATTTTTTCAAAAATATCTAACTCGCTTTTAAAAAAATCTACCCTCACCAATAGTTCCTTGTGTTCAAAATGAACTACCTTTAAATTTTCGGTTTGGGTTGCCATGTCCAGCTTAATGAATCGAATTGACAACTCAAAGTTGAGAAGATTACGGATATGAAGGAATGATAAGAATCAAAAAGCTAAATGATTTTTATCATACAGTTCGTACCTTAGTGGCATGATTCATCAAAATCTTATTGGTCTGGTGCTGGCAGGTGGACAAAGCCAGCGAATGAATACGGACAAAGGCCTGCTTAATTACCACGGCATCCCTCAACGTGAATACCTGTATCAATTAATGCAGCCCTATTGCGAAAAAGTGTATATATGCTGCCAACCTGCACAAGCCGAAACAGTGAGCCCCGGACTATTGGTATTAACCGATGAACAAAACGGCATTGGCCCGGCTGCGGCTCTGCTTACCGCCTATCACTGCCATCCCAAAGCCTCTTTTTTACTATTTGGCTGTGATTATCCTTTAGTCGATACGAGACATATTGAACGGCTACTAGCTCACCGCAATGCACACACCGATGCAGTAGTTTACAAAAATGCCGAGACCGGAATTCCCGAAGCCCTGCTTGGTGTGTATGAAAACCATTGCCTTGTTCGCTTTGAAAAAGAAATACAAGCCTGTAACTACTCCCTACGTTTTTTTGCGCAGCAGGCCGCCACTACTTTTTTATTCCCAATAAAAAATGAAGCCATTCAAAGCATTGATACCCCTGAGGAATTTGACAGAATTAAAAAAGAATTGAGTAAACGCCTGTAAATCACAGTGCAAATACCCCGTTTATCGAGTCGGTGTCCAATTGACGCTAAAAGAGACAAAAGCAAGTTACATGGTGAATTCTGGGATAAAACTGTTTCTATATATCCTATTCGTTCGTGCAATCGGTTTCAGGTATCGTTTAGGTTAATGAGCAGGTGGAAGGATAATCCCTATCGCTTTATTAACGCCTTTGTTGAGCAACTGAATCCTACCTAAGCTCCGATAACCTAAAAAATGGTATCTTCGCCCAATGAGCAAAACACCTGTTATTGCTGTTCCGGTTCATAAAATAGCGACTGTTGGTGTCACCAAAACTACCGATTTGCTGGCCGTAGAGGAACCGTTAGAAATTCGGTTAGGGTACGGAACTGCACAAGCACGTAAGCAAAAAAGTATTTCGGTAACTATGCGCACTCCCGGAAATGATTTTGAACTGGCTCTTGGTTTTTTATTTACCGAGGGAATTATTGATCAAGATGCCGATATAACCCAAATACGGTATTGTACCGAACTGAATACCAAAGAAAATTTTGAAAATATTGTAAGAGTAGAGTTACATGAAAACCTACAGGTAGATATTGACAAACTATCGCATAATTTTTACACTACTTCCAGTTGTGGGGTTTGTGGCAAAGCTTCGATTGAATCGGTTAAAACGCATTGCCGATTATTTCCAAACAATAACCCAGTTCAGATATCGGCAACGTTTCTTCATGCATTACCTGAAAAGCTTCGCACACAACAAACCCTATTTGAACATACGGGTGGCATACATGCTTGCGCCTTGTTTGATACACTAGGTAACCTGTTGCTGATGCGTGAGGATGTAGGGCGTCACAACGCCTTTGATAAACTGATTGGTGCGGCCATTGGAATGGAATTAGTGCCCTTAACCCAACATATCGTTTTGTTAAGTGGCAGAGCAAGTTTTGAATTGCTTCAAAAAGCAGCCATGGCGGGGGTGCGAGTGGTATGTGCCATTGGGGCACCATCAAGCCTGGCGGTACAAACAGCCAAAGAATTTGATATAACCCTGATAGGTTTTTTACGCAACAATCGGTTTAATGTGTATACCACTTCTAAAACCATAAGTATTACCTAAAAAAGCAGGCTACCCTTTTTAGAATAACCTGCCTGTGTATGTAACGCTGAACTTATGGATTACACTTAAATTATAAATGCATAATTGGCCCTTTGTTGGTTTCGTAAGCTACCACTCGCACCAAATCACTAATAGTTACAATACCGCAAAGCTTACCGTTTTCAACCACTGGCAACGAACTAAAGGCTCCTTTTCCAAGTAAATCTAAGGCATCTTCTAAAGTGGTTTCAGGAGTAACCGTTACCGGGCCTGCCGTCATCAGTGTTAAAATGTCAAAACAATCGGCCAGATTTTCTTTGTTCACCGATTCTCCTTTTTCAATTTTATCATGCACAAATCGATTTACGTCTTTAAGACTGATGATACCAACAAGAACATCGTTATCTACCACCGGCAAATGAGTTACATTAAACAGGGTAAAAAAGTCCATTACCTGCATAAAAGTATTTGATGGACAAGCCACCGTAACCTTGTTAGTCATGATTTGGCTTACCTTAATATGTTTGCTCATAAAATGAATTTGATGCAACAAAGATATCAACGACCAAAAAGTTGAACAATGACGTTTATCAATGAACTATATGATAATGGTCAGTAAGAATACTATTCTCTTTCCAGTAACATACCTGTAACGCTTCAGGTATGTTTTTCCCAAGAGTACACCCTTACAAGGTCTTTGTAAGTAATAATACCACGCAGTTGTCCGTCTTCAGCTACCGGAAGTGCACGAAATTTTCCTTCATCAAACAGTTCCAGTGCCTCCAGCAGAGTAGCCTCGGGCGAAATGGTAACCGGATTAGGTGTCATGATTTTACCTATGGAAAAATCGGCATCTAATTGTGCCAGAGTAAGCGAATCTCCGTTAAGTAAACGTTCATGCATAAAATGCAACACATCGTGTACGCTTATAATACCAATAATGGATTCGCCATCAATCACTGGCAAATGGTGAATTTTAAACAGTTGGAAAAACTCCATTACCTGCCAAAATTTGTTGTGCAAATTTGCAACAGTAACCTTAGCGGTCATTACCTGCTCAACTCTCATCATTTTGCTCATAATAAGTGAATATATTTATTACTCAAAATTACTAAAATAAATAACAAAAAATCGGAAGGAATAAAAATGATAGGGAAATCAGACTCCCGCTGCCCTTTACCAACCAATTTGGTTACAATAACATAGAATAGATGAGAAAGGCATCATAATAGATGAGAAAGGCATCAAATATTCATTGCTAAAGTGATATAATGAAACCAGATGTTGCTTCTATCTCAAATCTTGTCTGTAGTAATTTTCTTAATTTAAAGGTATAGTAACCACCAAACGAGCTATATGGCTCGAATATATTTAACTATAAATTGCCAACAGAAGAAGCAAAAGCATATCTTATTACCTCTTCATTCTTGATTGTTCTGATTAAACAATTCTGGCCTGCGTTGTTTGGTGCGCTCTAGTGATTGTTCATGTCGCCATTCATCAATTTTTTGCCGATGTCCACTCAGTAAAATATCGGGGACCTTCCAGCCGTTGTACTCAGCCGGACGGGTATATACCGGAGGACTAACCAATCCGTCCTGAAAAGAATCGGTTAAAGCAGATGTTTCATCGCTTATAGCACCGGGAATTAAACGGACAATAGAATCTACAACAACGGCAGCGGCCAGTTCACCTCCGGTTAGTACATAATCCCCTATTGATATTTCGCGGGTTATTAAATGCTGGCGCACCCTTTCGTCAACCCCTTTGTAATGGCCACATATAAAACAGAGATTTCGTTTGAGCGATAGTTCATTGGCCAGCTTTTGGTCGAACAACTCCCCATCGGGCGAGAGGTAAATTAACTCATCATACCCACGTTGTTTTTTTAATTCGGTTAAACATTTGTCAATTGGCTCAATCATCATTACCATTCCCGCACCACCGCCAAACGGATAATCATCGGCCTTACGCCATTTGTTGGGAGAAAAATCATGGAGATTGTGCAGGTTAATTTGTACCAATCCTTTTTCTTTGGCTCGATTTACAATAGAGCAATTAAACGGACTTTGCAACAAATCGGGATGAAGGGTGAGAATATCAATTTGCATACCTTTAGCTATTCAACTGAAGCAGACCTTCGGGCAGTTCCACATGTATTTCCTTTTTTCGCTTTTTAATTTCGATAATAAAATCTTCAACCAACGGCACCAGCACTTCTACACTAGCATAATCAACCTTTAACAAAGGATGGGCAGGCATTTCAACTACCTCCAGAATAACACCTATCTTTCCCAAATTCTTATCAATAAGCAAAAAATCTTTCAATAGATTTAATCGACTCTCTTCTGTTTGGGCTACTAATTTTTCATCGGCCAGCACATGAATGCCTACTAATTTATTAGCTTGATCAATATGGTTAATATCCTGAACTTTAATGATTACTTCCTGTCCTGTATCATTAAACATTTCAATAAAATGAGGCACGGGTTTTCCATTTATATTAAGCATCAAAGCACCTTTTACCAGCATTAGGGTAAAAGAAAAAGGTGAATTGAGTTTTACCTTCAATTCACCTTTTAATCCATGTGTACGAGATATAAAACCGGCTACCGAATAATTCTTCTGTGCAGCCATATTAAAAAATTACTCAGCTGCTGTTTCGTCTGTAACAGAAGCCCCTTCTGTAGCAGTTTCAGCATTTGCACTTAATTCGGCAACTAGGGCTGATTGTTTGGCAGCTAATTTCTTCGCTCTTTCTTCATTAACTTTAGCTTCTGCCTCTAAAGCCACTTTTTTCTTCCTATCAGCCGATGATAATAAACTATCGGCTTTCGCGGTAATTTTACTGTTCTTTTCTTCCAGCCATTTACTCAATTTGGTTTCAGCTTGTTCAGCCGTTAAAGCTCCTTTAGCCACCCCGCGATCCAGATGATGCTTGTACATTACACCTTTGTAGGAAAGGATAGCGCGACAAGTATCAGTGGGTTGTGCACCATTAGCTAACCACTCAACAGCTTTGTTAAACTCAAGGTTGATGGTTGCCGGATTGGTGTTGGGGTTGTAGTCTCCAATACGCTCAATGAATTTTCCATCACGTGGTGAACGTCCATCGGCCACCACTATGTGATAGTAGGCAGATTGTTTACGTCCGAAACGTTGTAATCTGATTTTTACTGACATACTTTATTTATTTAAGTGTTTAAAATATAACCGTTTGAGTAATTCACGAAAACGGGAGGGCAAAAGTCGGGCTAAAATATGATAAATCAAAACAGAATGGTTATTTTGGGAAAATTTAAGTTCGAGGTTAAAGTTCTTCGGGATTTACAATGTTTAATGTTAAAACCTCATTACAGACAATGAATAAGCAAATGAATAATTTAAATCAGGCTTTTCGGCTATATCACATATATCCAAATCCATAAGTAATAAAGTTTTAACAGTCAAATAGCGGTTCAGTTACTTTTATAGTTCCAACTACACAAAAATGATTTTTTATGAGCTATCAGTTTAGAGGTAACCCAACGGTTATACCTTCTTTTTGGGGTTCTTAAAATAATAAGTATCCTAATTTTATGGGCAATAAACAACCTTCAGCATTTAATTTTACTAGTACTGTTAAAATTTAGCACTTAGCCCAACATAAATACTTCTTCCTATTGAAGGAATAATGCCTGGACCGGGATATTCATCTGCTCTTCGGGTAAAGTATACCTCGTTGGTTAAATTAGTAACTCCGAATTTGATTGCATATTTATTTACTTTGTATGTAGCACTTATATCTAAAACGGTATAAGCGGGTATATAGCCAGCTATTGGATCATCACTTGCTTTTACATTAGTAGCATCTCCAAAAGCATCTCCAATAGAATTAACTTGAAAAGTAGATGAGAAATGTTTGCTGTTAAATGTTAAGCCAATGCGGTTAATAATTTGTGCAGCCGCTTCTACTCGCTTTCCTTTAAATTCTCCACTATTATATTTTGCATCAACGTATGCAAATGAATTAAATAAGCTTAATCCGCATTTAGAAGATGGATTCCTAAATTTCAAAAAGTCGAACTCTACATAACTTTCTATTCCTTTATGTACACTGTTTGCTACATTGGTTCGTAGGGTAAAGCTGTCGCCACTTAGTGGGTCTGTTTTAAGCACCAAGCCTATCCGGTTGTTATATTGCATATAAAAAAGGCCAATATCAAAATTTAAATAATTTTTTATGGTACCTCTATACCCGAAATCAGAATTAAACCCTGAAGCATCTTTCATATTCGGGTCGATACGTGCTGCTACTCCTAAGGGTTCTAACTGGCTATAATCAATAGGGCGATACGCCTGACTGTAATTTGCATAGATATTCGTATTGTTGGTTGGTTTAAACTCCATACCGACTCCGAATAATGGAAAGTAACGGTTCCGATTTTGGCTGGTGGTTAGCTTTACATTATCTTTCACTTTATATCCGTTAGCTGTGCTGTTAAGGTATTCAAACCTAATACCCGGAGTGATGCTAAATTTATTTCCGACTCTAAAAATATTTTCAACGAATGGAGCAATATTGGTAGTGGTGAAATCTAAGTTGTATCCCCAGTCACCTGTAATTGATAAATCAAAGTCGCTGTTAACAGTACCCTCTCCACCTCCCAATCTTTTAAACCACGCATAGGAGTACCTTACGCCTCCTGCTAAAGTTGATTTTTGATTCCCTAAATTATATCGATGCAAAAATCGAACTTCCGTTGCAATACTATTCATGTCTTGTATGCCCACCTCACGCGGAACAAAATTATTTGTTACAGGATCTATTAAATCCAAAGCAGCCGCTCCACCATCTTCATTTCTCCAAACTAAAGATCGATTTCCGAATAAATAGGATGTCTTAAGAGTGGCAGTGGTATTTTTTGAGGGTGTAAAATTAGCGAACCCGGTTATTATATTCCAAGGTGTGCGTAGCCAGTTTCTCGATCGGGTTGATAGTTTTGGGTTGGCTGCAAACATACTATCTGTTAGTCCTCCTGGCATTTGAATTTGGTTGCGTAGCAAAGTATATTCAACACCTAAATTTACTTTACTGGTCAATTTATATTGTATCTTTCCATATCCTGATAATTGCCATTGTTGCGTGTAGGCGCGATAACCAACCATATTTCGGTACTGCATGAAACCATAATAACTTATTTTACCATGCGTACCCCCAAAGGAATTAAATGAATTGTACATTCCAAAACTTCCCATAGTTTGCGAGGTTATAAACTCAAATGGTTTATTAGGCGCATCCTTTAGTACATAATTCACCAAACCTCCAAACTGCGAACCGAACTGAAGAGAGGCCGCGCCACGAACCATTTCTATACGATTCACTGCTTCCATTGGAGGTAAATAATAAGCTTCGTTATAGCCATAAATATCCCCACTTATATTATACCCATTTTGTCGGGTATTCATTTCTATACTTTGGACAGGATTTAACCCTCGTGTGGCGATGCCATTAGCCGTAAAGCCCGCACTTTCTGTTTCTACGATATTTAATCCGGGTATCCTTCCTAATATTTGACGCGTGTTATTAATAGCTTTATTAGCATCCATGCTATCAACAATAATCACTTCATTTTTTTTCCCAGAGTAAATAATGCCATCCTTCTCTTCGGGCAAATGGCCAACACCATTCACTGTTTTGTATGCGGTTACAGAAACTCCCTTCAAAAGATGCGTTGAGTCTGTTGATTGCGCTTTAGAAAGCGAAAAGGAGAATAGAAGAATACTCGTAAAGATTTTTGTTTTATCTATGTTCATGTTTTATTTGCTTTGTGGGGACGAAAATACTATTTGGAATTAATCTAAATAAAAATAATTTATGATTTTTCTCAATTTAATTTTTTAGAATCAAATAATCAGGCGATTATAATATAAGTTTTGCTAAAAATGAATTTATCTAATCTGACTACTTTAAGAAAGGTATGCCGTGAAGGGGATTGTTTTAGGAAAATATAACTTCAGTCGCTATCCTTTCATGCAACCGTTTGTATCCCAAAGATAGCCTTACTCTGTTTTGGGTGTGGTATCCTTCGTTCACTTACATCAATAAACTTTAAAGGAGTCATAACATCCTCAAAAAGAAGATGCTCTCATGTGTTCAGGATTTTTTTGCCCGCTTTACAACTGAACTTTTTAGTTGTTCCAAAATTGAAACTAACTTTTTGAAGGGCGACTATTTAATTAAATTCACAATACAGTGTACCTAAAATGCGCTAATCGCTTTTTTAATAGCCAACAGCTTAGCAAGCAAGGGCTCTGTTTGATCTAAAGCCAGCATATTGGCTCCATCCGATTTAGCATTTTTAGGGTCGGGGTGTGTTTCCATAAAAATACCATTTACCCCGGTAGCAATGCCGGCTTTGGCGATAGTTTCTATAAGCCGAGGTAAGCCACCTGTTACTCCACTGCTTTGGTTGGGTTGCTGCAGCGAGTGGGTTATATCAAGAATAACAGGGTAACCCAATTGCTGCATAGTAGGAATGCCCCGATAATCTACTACCAAATCAGAATAACCCAGCATGGTTCCGCGCTCAGTTAAAGTAATAGTAGTATTACCCGACTCTTTTACTTTATCGACCGCAAATTTCATTGCTTCAGGCGAAATGAACTGCCCTTTTTTAATGTTCACGACCTTTCCGGTTTTAGCAGCGGCTAACAGCAAATCGGTTTGACGGCATAAAAAAGCGGGTATCTGTAATACATCTACGTAGGCAGCGGCCATTTCAGCTTCATGGCTCTCGTGTATATCGGTTACCGATGGTAAATCAAGCTCGGCACACACTTTTTTTATAATTTTCAAAGCCTGCTCATCTCCTATTCCGGTAAACGAATCAAGGCGTGAGCGATTGGCTTTACGGTAAGATGCTTTAAATACGTATGGAATATGTAATAAGGTGCATAGCTCTTTCATATGCGTAGCTATGGCAAAACATACTTCTTCACTCTCCACCACACATGGACCTGCAAATAAAAAAAAGGTGTCAGTAAGCAGTTCGGTTTTACCCGCTTTTAATGATGTTAACATGCCACGAATGTACAACCTGATTTTAAAATCAGCTATACCTTGCGAGTTTAATAGGAATAGAATGAGAAAACTCCCCGGCCACCATTAGGATACACTCCTTCAATCATAATTTGTCCGCGAATGTTTTCCATATCACGAATAAACTCATCCAGGTTGGTGTAAGTTTTTTTATTGAGAGCTGTAATAACAAATCCTTCGGGCAGATTCATGCTGCGCATACGCCCCCCACGTACATTGCTTATGCGAATGCCACTGCTCACCCCCAATTTTTCTTTCTCGGCTTTAGATATAAACTGAAAATCGGCACCCAGCACTGTTGAAGTGACTGAGCCCTTTTTCATAATGGCATCATTATCCTTTCGGCTAATAAGAGTAAGGGATACGGCCATAGGCTTCCCAGATCGAAGCAGCACTATTGGGATTTTTTCACCCGGACGATGGTAACTTATTTGCTCATCAAAAATAGCTTTACTGTCAATATCTTTACTATCTACTTTAATAATTACATCTCCCTCTTTAATTCCTGCATTGTACCCAGGTGCATCTTCCACTGCAAACTCTACATAAACCCCATTATTCCCTTCCAGTTTTAATTTATCCGAAAGTTCGCCATCAATATCTCGAATAGTTAAACCGGTAAACCCACGTTGCACTTCACCAAACTCTACTATATCTTTCACAATTTTAGCCACAATATTGGCCGGAATGGCAAACCCATACCCGTTGTACGAACCGGTATTGCTGGCAATAGCGGTATTGATTCCCACCAGTTGTCCGTTTAGGTCAACCAATGCCCCGCCACTGTTTCCGGGATTAATTGCAGCGTCAGTTTGAATGAATGATTCAATTGGAAACTGATTGTTTACAATATTTATATTTCTTCCCTTGGCACTTACAATACCGGCAGTAACTGTAGAAGTTAAATTAAACGGATTCCCCACCGCAACCACCCAATCTCCAACGGCTACATTATCCGAATTTCCCATTGCAATATGTGGCAAATTTTTCGCCTCAATTTTCAATAAGGCTAAATCGGTTGAGGGGTCAGTGCCTATTACTTTTGCTTTATAATTATGTTTATTATTATTAAGTACCACTTCAATTATATCAGCCCCCTTCACCACATGAAAATTAGTAACAATATATCCGTCAGCAGATAGAATAACTCCAGAACCTGATGAACTTACCGGCCCACGCTGACCAAAGAAATCAAAATCCCCAAACCAGTTAAAGAAAGGATCTTGTTGTTGCATACGGGCATTTGAAATTGTTTTAATAAAAACAACACAAGGAGTTGAAATTTGAGACGCCTTTACAAAACCTGCCCCCTCCAATGAGGCCTGATAATTTACCCTGCTCACCGGAGAAACTCCTCTATTACTGTTTTCGAGAAAAGTTACGCTGTTTTGTTTTAATTGCTGAAAAGTAAATGCACCCAGCACCCCGCTCAAAAAACCAATACAAGTAGTTAACAATAAAAAACGTTTTGTATTCATAGCATTAATCGTAAATTTATTTAGTTGTCGGAACCTCTACCTCACCGGCAATAGTTAGGACTACAACAGGGTTAAACGGGTCGTTGGTAAAAACATAAACGGCCTTATTTTCGTGCCCACTTTTTCCTTTTGAATCATAGCGCACTTCAATACGGGTTGTTTCTCCCTTTTTCAGCAAAGTTTTTAATGGGTTAGAGGCTGTGCACCCGCAACTTGCTTTGGTTTGTTTAATTTCCAAATCACTTTTCCCAACGTTGGTAATCATGAAATTTACCGTCATCATTTCTCCCTGCATAATGGTACCCCAGTTGTGGTGGGTTTTATCATACTTTGCCCGAGGAGCCATAAGTGAATCTTTTCTACTCATTGGTGGAAAGTAGTTAAGTATGTTTCCGGTGTTGTATAAATATTTGTAAGGATTATCCTTGTCATCGGTGGTAATAGTTACTTTGAAAAACTGCTGCCCTAATTCTTTGGTTTTGGAACCATCAAAAATGGCTCTTAAAATCCCTTCCGTTTTAGGCCTTAATTCAGATGGGTATTCATAAGTTACATACTCAGGACCATCTACCTTTAGGAAATTGATGGTAGAAAATCCGTCATTATAAATTTTCATTTCAACGGTATCTTTTGAATTGTTTTTTATATCGCCAAAAGAGAGGTGATCTGTTTCCATACGCAAGTTTCCAATTTGACTTGGATACTTCATGGCCACTGGCCTTTCTTTGGGATCAACTATACCTTTAATAGTGAGGGCATCAAACTCTTCGGTAGTATTATTCATTAAAACGGTAATGGCTTTCACAAAAGATCCTTCCCTGCCAGCCGGATCAAACCGTGCTTCAATACTTCCTGTTTTTCCGGGGTATATAGTGTCCTTACTCCATCTGGGTACTGTACAACTGCATGGGCTTACTACATTTCGAAGCGACATGGGGTACTTACCTGTATTTTTAAAAACAAAAACAACGACTTTGGGTCCGTCAACCTCTTTAATAATTCCTAAATCAATCTCTTTCTTCTCAAAGGTAACCGTAGTTGTTTGTGCCAGCGCACCCAATGAATATACTATAAACAAAACTGCAAAAAACTTTCTCATACTTACTTCCTTCAATTATCCTGCTATTTTTTGTTGGACATCCGAATTTAACAAAAATTGTTCCACTGCCCTTAATATGACGGAAATTCGCCTTTTAAGTGCTAAGCCCTGTTTTACTGCTCAACAAAATGTAATTTCGAATCGTGATTATTTATAAAAAAATATTTCTTTTGGTTATCATTTGGCTGCTACGTATCCAAACAGCCTTTTGTCAGCATGACAGTACCAATCACAGGCTACGGGTGATTAACATTGGGATACCAGCAACTTATGGACTTACCATGACAGGGCTTTACTCCCTCTGGTACAAGGGTTATCCAATGAGTAAATTTCATTTTTTTAACGATAACAACGAGTGGATGCAGGTAGATAAAATGGGACATTCCTATAGTGCTTACCAACTAAGTCGCACAGGCGTAGAGCTATATCGCTGGTCTGGACTTACAGGTAGAAAGGCAATTTTAACAGGGGGGGTAGTTGGGTACAGTTATCTAACTACAATTGAAATTTTAGACGGCTTCTCCTCTAATTGGGGAGCCTCTTGGGGCGATTTGGTTGCCAATACAATTGGGACTGGATTATATGTGGTGCAGGAACTTTTTTGGAAAGAACAGAAAATAAATTTAAAATTTTCCTTTAGCCAATCGCCTTATCACCAATTACGCCCAAATGTGTTGGGCGAAAATTTTCCTCAGCAAATGTTTAAGGACTATAACGGACAAACCTATTGGCTTTCGGCAAATATAAAAAGTCTCTGTTTAGCCACAGAAAATAAATTTCCAGCGTGGCTTAATTTGGCGGTTGGATATGGAGCACAAGGTATGATTGGGTCGGAGAATAATTCGTTTTTAGCCAAAGGAAGTTCAGTGGCTGTGAATTATTCGTACATTCCAAGATTCAGGCAATGGTACCTAGCACCCGATATTGATTTTACCCGAATTCCAACCAAATCAAAAGCATTAAAGCGCGTTTTCTTTATACTTAATTGTGTAAAACTTCCCTTTCCCACTCTCGAAAAAAATAAAAACGGACTTAAATTTCATTATTTATATTTTTGATGGCAATAATTAATGAAGGAGATAGGGTTCGTTTTTTAAACGAGCCATTAGAAGGAACAGTAACACGAATCATTGATTTACGCACAGTGGGTGTAACTACGGATGACGGATTTGAAATTCCAGTTTTAAAAACTGAGTTGGTAAAAATAAGGTTTGCCGAAAGTTCGGTTGATGACTCCATAAAGAAAGAGCCAAAAACTTATTCAGAGACAAAGGCAAGAACCGAATTGGGAGTATTTTTATTATTTGAACCTAAATCTGACGGACTGCTTCATATGAAACTGGTAAATTTACTATCATCAGAGGTGGTTTATACTTACGGAACTTTTAATAAAAAAATATACACCATACGTAGAAAAGGCAGTTTTTATCCTAACGAAATAATCACACTTGAAACAGTGAATCTTACTGAATTCAGTGAATGGCCAGAATTTGTATTTAATTTTATCCCC
>JAGVLJ010000016.1 GCA_020049855.1 Bacteroidia bacterium
GATTACACCAACGGAACTTTTAGCTGTATTGCCATTATGAATAACAAGGTCGTTTCGACCTTTGGTAGTTATAAAATGATTTGGGTCGTAATAGGTTTTCTTTAAAAAGTCAATGACAAGGTTTTTATGAAACTCTTCGCTTTCGGTGTCGTTTGTCCTGTCGAGTAAAGCAATTAGATTAGTCTTGAAACCTTCAATTTCAGTCCTGTTCGGTTTTACTTTTAAGAAGGCTTTGTTTAGTGCCTTTCTTGGCTTCAATTCTTTTAATTTCATCTACAATTTTATGTTCTTTTTACAGTCGGTTAAGATAAGTTTTTATGTCGAAACGGTGTCAGTGCGTTGGCAAAAAAATGGCTCTTTTGGTTTTGCGAAGAGTCGGCAAGAGTGTCGGGCAAAACCAAATGTGCTAAAATGTGCAGATGGTATTTATTTCTGACGGTCTATGGTCGAACTGTCGGTCTGTTAGGGTTGCTTGATTTAATGTGTTTAGTTTACCAAAACTATCATCTTTTTTTGAATTGGCAATTTATTTCAGGACGGGACACTAAAATAAAAAAGGCCAACTCTTAGGTCGGCCTTTCCTTATTTAAAATATTTTTTTATTAGTGTGCGTGACCCTCGCCCGGTTTGCAAGAGGCATTCTTAGGCAAAGCGCCCTCATGCATTTTAGCGCATTTTTCGCCACAATTGGCCTCACACTCCTCTTCATCTTTACAACCTTTCTCACAACCTACCATGCAATTTCCAACTTCCTGTACTTCATTTTCTTCATAACTCGCAGCATCGGCCGAACACATTTTTTTACAGCTTATATTCCCCTTTTTCTCACATGCCTCATGACATTCACCCATACACTTATCGCCACATTCTATTCCTGCTTCTTTGCACTTATCCTGACAATCTTTATTACAAAAATTTCCTGCATGTTTTACACACATATCTTTCTCTTCTGCCGAACAACCCATGCTGTCACAATATGCAGCGCAATCTTCTTTAGTCATGCTCATGCATTTACCCATATCGCACTTGCCATCCATTGTGGCAAGGCGAGATGAGCATTCCATTTTGCTCATATTTTTGCATTTCATCATCTCTTCAGCACTTCCGTCACCGCCATCCACAGCAATGTATGGAGCAATAACCAAGGAAACGATTGACATGAGTTTAATAAGAATGTTCATAGAAGGGCCTGAAGTATCTTTGAACGGATCTCCTACCGTATCACCAGTTACAGATGCTTTATGCGGCTCTGATTTTTTATAGAACATTTCCCCGTTAATCATCACCCCTTTTTCGAATGATTTTTTAGCATTGTCCCAGGCACCACCGGCATTGGATTGAAAAATTCCCATCAACACACCCGATACAGTAACACCAGCTAATAAACCACCTAACACTTCAGGGCCGAATATAAAACCAACAAGTAGCGGAGTTACTAAGGCAATACCCCCAGGCAGCATCATTTCCCGAATAGAAGCTTTGGTTGAAATAGCAACACATTTTTCATACTCGGGTTTTGCTTTGTATTCCATAATGCCCGGAATTTCGCGGAATTGCCTGCGAACTTCCTGTACCATATCCATGGCGGCCTTGCCCACAGCCTGAATACACAATGCCGAGAATATAAAAGGAATCATTCCGCCTACGAACAAACCGGCCAAAACGGGAGCTTTATAAATATCAATGGCATCAATACCTGCAATACCTACAAAAGCAGCAAACAACGCCAGAGAAGTTAATGCAGCCGAAGCAATAGCAAAACCTTTTCCGGTGGCTGCGGTAGTGTTACCAACAGCATCCAAATTGTCTGTACGCTCACGTACCTCGGGAGGTAACTGACTCATCTCGGCAATACCACCTGCATTGTCGGCAATAGGGCCAAACGCATCAATAGCTAATTGCATAGCCGTGGTAGCCATCATTCCGGCAGCGGCAATAGCAACACCGTATAATCCGGCAAAATGATACGACAACATAATTCCACCGGCCAGTGTTAAAATAGGAATAACGGTAGATTTCATTCCTACTGACAATCCACCGATGATGTTGGTAGCATGTCCGGTGGATGATTGCTGAATAATGGAAAGAACCGGGCCTTTACCCATAGCCGTGTAGTATTCAGTAACTATACTCATAATGGCTCCTACAATAGATCCTACCACTATAGCATAAAACACGTTAATATTCGAGAATTCATATCCACGCAGGTTTAGGGTAGCAGGCAACATCCACATTACAACAAAATAAGAAGCAATTACAGTAAGTATAATAGACGACCAATTGCCCATATTCAGGGCATTTTGTACGTTAGATTTTTCATCCTTAATGGTCACAAACCAGGTACCTACAATGGAGAATATAATCCCCAGGCCGCAGATGAGCATAGGTAACAGAATTGGAGACATCCCCCCGAAATTATCTTTCACCGAAATCTCCTGACCCAATACCATAGTAGCTAAAATAGTAGCTACATAAGATCCGAATAAGTCGGCACCCATACCTGCCACGTCCCCCACATTATCGCCTACATTATCAGCAATAGTGGCAGGATTGCGCACGTCATCTTCAGGAATACCCGCTTCTACTTTCCCTACTAAGTCAGCTCCTACGTCCGCAGCTTTGGTATAAATACCACCACCCACTCGGGCAAACAAAGCGATTGATTCGGCTCCTAACGAGAATCCTGTTAATACCTCAATAGCCGTTTTTACCGTATTGGGGCCCAAGTGAGCGAATATAGACAGGAACGTAATAAACAAGCCTCCCAATCCTAAAACAGCTAACCCGGCAACACCCAACCCCATAACTGTTCCTCCAGTGAACGAAACTTTTAAGGCTTGCTTTAAGCTGGTGCGTGCGGCTTGTGTTGTACGCACATTGGCTTTAGTAGCCACCTTCATCCCAATGTATCCGGCAGTAGCCGAGAATACCGCACCTATAATAAAAGAGATGGCAATAATCCAACTGGAATGAATAGGCTTTCCGTTAATTTCATGAATGGTTCCTGAATAAGCTAACAAGGCAGCAGCAATAGCCACGAAAATACTTAACACTCGCCATTCTGCTTTCAAAAAGGCCATAGCACCATCGGCTATATACCCGGCCAGTTCTGTCATTTTTGCATCACCCGCGTCCTGCTTTGTAACCCAGGCCGACTTGATTGCCATAACAACTAATCCAACAACTCCCAATGCGGGAATCAGGTAAAAAACATCTGTCATACTCTATATTTTAATTTTAGGTTCTGTTTAAAGGACGGCAAAAATACAACATAGCTTTTATTTTAAAAGGACTTTGATTTTTGAGTTGCTTAACGGATAATTGAGAAACGAAGAATTGTTGGAAATTAAAAAGCTATTCCTTTAATTTACAGCCATGAAGCCAAAAACTTTGAAAACATACTTAGTGCTAATAATAACATTTTGCTTAAAAATAAATGCAAAAGCAACAGATTTTGAAAGGCCTTTGGGAGCCCGAAGTTGGGGTTTGGCCAATGCATCCGTAACATTGGAGGATATCTGGAGCATACAAAACAATCAGGCTGGGTTGGGTTTTTTGAAACAGTCGCAAGTGGCTACCTACGGTGAAAACCGCTTTAGATTAAGCAACCTGAACTATGGAGCGGTTGCCGGTGTTGTCAAAACAAAATATGGCAATTTTGCGCTTAGCCTGAATTATTTTGGTTACAGCGGTTACAGTGAACAAAAATTCGGGTTTGGATACGGCAGGGCATTTAGTGATAAGTTCGCTGTGGGATTCCGTATGAATTATCAAATTCTCTCTATAAAAGCCTATGGGAGCAATGGAACTCCAAGTATTGATGGTGGAGTGATTTATAAAATAAGCAAGTCGTTTATTACAGGTTTTCATATTTGCAATCCTATCATGCAAAAACTTGATAAAAATAGTGTAGAGTACTTGCCAACCATTGCCAAAATTGGATTCCAATACCTCCCCTCTGAAAAAGTCTCCATACTGACCGAAGTACAAAAACAAACGGACATTAATGCCCAGTTAAAAGTAGGCATTGAATACAGAATGCAGGCAAAACTCGCGTTGAGAGCCGGTCTGTCAAGCAATCCGCTTCTTAATACCTTTGGCATTGGATACAACTCCAAAAATATGCGGTTGGATATAGCAGCCAATGTTCACCCGCAACTCGGCATAAGCCCTCATGCCTCTTTAACTTTTTTATTTAATAAAAAGAACTGAGCATGCGTTTCCTACTGTTATCCGCATTTATTTTTTTACTGACTATTTCCTTACTAGCACAAAAACCAGCGGATAAAACTGATGATATTAAAGTAGTACAGGATTTTCTAGAGAAACTCATCGAAAATTCAGAATCAACTATTGACTATACAGATTTGCAGGACCAACTCTTATATTTTTACCGCAACCCAATTGACCTTAATCACGCATCGAAAGAAGATTTGGAAAAATTAGGATTCCTGACCGAAATGCAGATTAACGGAATCCTATACCACCGACTCCGATTCGGAAATTTTATCTCCACCTATGAGTTGCAGGTTATTGACGGATTTACTCCGCAACAAGTGCAATCACTCTTACTATTTGCCGCTGTAAATTCCAACTGGAAAGATGACCAAACTCCCCTTAAAGTGATGTTTCTAAAAGCGCGTGACGAGATGTACCTTACAAGCCAACGCATTTTGCAGAAACAAAAAGGATATAAGAAGGCAACTGCTTCATCAACTTATACCGGGTCACCTAATCGCTATTTGATGCGTTACGGACACAGGTATGGCACACGGCTAAGCTTGGGTTTAACCGCAGAAAAAGATGCAGGTGAACCATTTTTTAAAGGTGCAAATAAAAACGGATTCGACTTTTACTCCGCCCATTTATTCTTAAAAGGCAAAGGCAATTGGCGAACCGTTGCAGTAGGCGATTTTCAAGCGGCTTTCGGACAAGGATTAACCTTTGCATCAGGACTTGCTTTTGGTAAAAGCCCATTTGTACTAAATGTGAAACGAAATTTTCAAACCCTAAGACCTTATCGCTCGGTAAACGAAAACGAATTTTTACGAGGAGTAGCTGCTACATATCGTGTTGGGAAAATAGAACTTACCGCGTTGTACTCCCGCAAAAAGATTGACGGCAATATTGCAGCCACCAGTGATAGTTTAGTAACCTCCGATGAAAGCTCATTTACGTCCGTCATCTCGTCAGGATATCACCGCACTACAAGTGAAATTGCTGATAAACGAAGTATAATGCAAATTATTTACGGAGGGCATGCATCCTGCCAGCTAAAAAATTTACAATTGGGTGCAACTGCCATTCAAACCGTGTATGATAAAACTTTTCAGAAAAGCGGAGGCTTGTATAACCTCTATACATTTAGCGGAAAAACATTGCTGAATACCGGAATAGACTACACCTGGTACTATCGAAATATTACCCTATTTGGTGAAATGGCCAATAGTGGAAATAGCGCAATAGCGCAAACACACGGACTGATTGCCTCCCTTAGTGCCACCACCGACATTTCATTGGTATACCGCAATTTCCCAAAAAACTACCATACCACCTACAGCAATGCCTTTGGAGAAAGTTCTACCAACAAAAATGAACGCGGAATTTACACCGGTATTTCATTGAGACCCTTTCCAAAATGGACAGTAAATGCGTATGCTGACGTATATAAATCGGAATGGCTAAAATACCTGACAGACGCCCCTGCCTACGGTTATGATTACCTGGCCGAGGTAGTACACAACCCCTCTAAAAGTGTTCAAATGTACTGGCGCTACCGCAATGACAACAAAGAAAGAAATGCCTATTCCAACAATACCATAAGCGATTATTTAACCTGGCATCGCAGATACACCTTTCGCTACCATATAGCGTATAAAGTATCCTCGTCAGTTACGCTTAAAAACCGAATTGAATACACGGAATATCAAACCGAAAATACCAAAACCGAACAAGGTATGGTATTTTTTCAGGACATACTTTACAAGCCAATGATGGGTAAATGGGACATCATTGCCCGATTAGCCATTTTCGAGACAGATGGATACAACAGCCGCATTTATACCTATGAAAACGATTTGTTGTATCAATTTTCAGTTCCGGCTTTACAAAATCAGGGAGCACGTTACTTCCTGTTAATAAACTATAAATTTAGTCGCAAAGCAGAATTCTGGGTGAAATTTGCCCATACGGTTTACGCCAATCAAAAAACTATTGGTACAGGGCTTGACGAGGTACAGGGAAACAAAAAGAGTGACCTTAAAATACAACTGAGAATCACCCTGTAAGTGTGCATAAACTCCTGTTTTTATTCACACACAGTTAACATTCTCCCTAAACAAGTATTTTTGCGCCAGTTTTTAAAAAAAGTATTCTAATGGATTTATTTGAAAAAATTGCTAAACGCCCTGGTCCGTTAGGCCAGCATGCCGATCGCAGTCACGGATATTACATGTTCCCGAAACTGGAAGGCCCCATTGGACCTCACATGAAATTTATGGGTAAAGAACGACTTGTGTGGAGTTTGAACAATTACCTTGGGTTGGCCAATCATCCGGAGGTATTGAAAGCCGATGCTGAAGGTGCTGCCAAATTTGGGATGGCCTACCCAATGGGTGCCCGAATGATGAGTGGGAATAGTGACTACCATGAAGAGTTGGAAAGTGAATTGGCAAAGTTTATTGGCAAAGAAGATGTGATTCTGATGAACTACGGTTATCAGGGAATGGTGAGTGCCATAGACTGCCTTGTTGATCGTCATGATGTAATTGTTTATGACGCTGAATCGCATGCTTGTATTGTTGACGGAGTGCGCCTACATCAGGGAAAACGTTTTGTATACACACACAACAATATGGAGAGTTTGGAAAAACAGCTGGAGCGTGCCACGAGAATGGTGGGCGAAACAGGTGGTGCCATATTGGTAATTACGGAAGGAGTTTTTGGAATGTCGGGGGTGCAAGGCAACCTTAAAGGCATAGTTGAATTAAAGAAAAAGTTCAACTTTCGCCTGTTTGTGGATGATGCACACGGCATAGGTACCATGGGAAAAACAGGTGCCGGAACCGGTGAAGAACAAGGCGTGATGGATCAAATTGATATTTACTTTGGAACATTCGCCAAATCATTTGCCGGGATTGGTGGTTTTATCGGAAGTTCTAAGAACATTGTTGATTTTCTGCGATACAATACGCGCTCACAAATTTTTGCCAAATCACTCCCAATGCCAATGGTAATAGGAGCATTAAAACGGCTGGAACTTATTAGAACTCACCCTGAACTGAAAGATAATCTCTGGAGAATTGTTCACGCATTGCAAAACGGATTAAAAGAAGCCGGGTTTAACATAGGTATTACTTCTTCGCCTGTTACTCCGGTAATTCTTTCGGGATCTATTCCGGAAGCAACCGCTTTAACGCACGACCTTCGAGAAAACTATGGTATTTTCTGCTCAATCGTAGTGTACCCGGTTATTCCTAAGGGCATGATTATTCTACGCATTATTCCTACTGCTGTACATACACTGGAAGATGTAACCCAAACTATTCAGGCATTTAAAGAAGTGAAAGAAAAACTTACTGCCGGGAAATACAATGTGGATGAGATCGTGAAAATGATGTAATTAATTTTTAAATACTAAAAGCACCAGATTCCTTTTAATGGATTTGGTGCTTTTGTTTTATATGCTACCCAGCTTAGAATCGTGAGTAGTCAATCTGCACTCAGGTAAATTTAATCTGCATTAGGTTAGGACAAGAATATTTTGATATTTTAAATTGTGCCCGCACCCAGAGGATCGCAGTAACGTGTTCGTTTTTTACTACTTTTGCCGCATGTTTACCCGGCAAACACTTGAAGAATTTCTAAAGGAGCAGCTACCAGTTCACCTCAATGCCATCACTCCTGAACTAACACCTAAATGGGGTAAAATGAATGTGCAGCAAATGGTGGAACATTTGAGTTTTACATTTTTGATGGCCACCGGCACTTTTCAGGTAAAACTATCAACTGAAATGGAAAAACTTCCGTTGTATAAACGCGTATTGATGAATGAAGAAAAAGATTTTCCAAAAGATTTTCAAAACCCGTTATTGCCCGCCAGCCCCATCCCTGTTTCAACGGCTAACCTGAATGAAGCCAAAACCGGATTGAAACAAAGCATGGACAAATTTTTCATTTTCTTTACTGAAAACCCCGAGGTGGTAACCCTCAATAATGTGTGGGGCGAACTGAATTACCTGGAGTGGATGGTGATGAACTACAAACATATTAAACACCACTTTGCCCAGTTTGGAGTAGAAATATGCCTTTAAACATATTGCTTTTGCCATCTGCTCGCGGAAAAAGCCTTCCTGCATAGTTAAATTACTCTTCGCAATTATGATGATTGAGGAAGTTTTTGATACGCTTGAAAACATTCGTGCGAATGTTTAAAATGGTGTGATGAGCGAAGAATAATAGTGCATAGAAACGAGATGCTGCAACCATATAAATGCAACAAAGAGGATGTAAATAAATAAATCACTCCTACTAATACTCTGCTTATATTTTCCTTGACCACCCGCTGACAAAAACGGTTTCCAAGATTTAATTTGCATAACTATAAACGGAGATGCCATCTCAAACAAAGCCCTTATTGGCAAATCAACCCTGATTATTGAAGAACATATGTCCTCTATTCTAGTGTGTTGTTTTTAGTCAAAGACATTCAGAAAGGATCCTTCGATACAATTCAAATCATTTCATTGCTGGAAAATTCAATGGAACAGATTCAAGCCTTTAATTCAACTGACACTAATGACATCTGGTGTAGGATGAGACATCTGTTTAAACTTAGTCAAATAAATTTTGCGACTGTGACTTTCTGTAAAAAAGAAAAATAGGTACGAAAAAAGATCAAACTGTCGAGATTAAAAACCAATGCAATAAACTCAAAGTAAAATACTAAGCATTGAACGTAGCTCAAATATACATTACAAAATAATAATGGGTAAATTGTAAATAAGCGGCCTGGGTGGTATATAAACTTGACTGCCCGTAAAACAACTATTTTGAAATTATTTAAACCTACCAACCGATAACTACAATAATGGCAACCTTAATTTGTAACATGGCAACGGGAAAAATGTATTTTTGACGTGATAATTCATAATCCGGGTGAAGCGAACCATAAAATATTACAAAATAATTTGGCTTAAGCACGACCTGCCTGCCGGACTTTCCGTTTTCCTTGTGGCACTACCGCTTTGTTTAGGCATTGCACTGGTATCGGGGGCACCGCTTTATGCCGGGCTGTTATCAGGCATTATAGGCGGACTTGTAGTAGCATTGCTGAGTGGTTCCCAACTTGCAGTTTCGGGGCCGGCCGCAGGACTCACCACCGTAATGGCCACCGCAATTATTTCGCTTGGCGACTACAAGGTTTTTCTGGTTGCCGTGATGATAGCCGGTTTGTTTCAACTTTTACTCGGGTTGTTAAAGCTCGGAGTGGTCGCAAACTATTTCCCTTCATCCGTTATCAAAGGAATGCTGGCAGCCATTGGCATTATTCTCATTTCAAAACAAATTCCACTGCTTATCGGTTACGATCAGCCTGATTTTTGGACAAGCGGTTTTGTTCAGCTTTTTTCTTCTAACAATTTATTGGGCAACTTTGAGCAGTTTAACCAAAACATGACAAGGGGTGCCATCCTCATAGCGCTTGTTTCCCTTGTTATTTTGGCGGTGCTTCAACAACCGTTTGCCAAAAAATTGAAAATAATTCCGGCACCGCTTTTAGTTGTTTTGTTTGGCATTGCTACCAACCTTATTTTTACTGCTGCATCCTCTTCCTTCTCCCTTAAAGCAACACAATTAGTTAGTATTCCGTCTGATATTTTCGCCAATATTTCTTTCCCCGACTTTATAACAATTTTTACCTCCAGCGAAATTTGGAAATACGGACTGATTATAGGGGCACTAGCCACCTTAGAAACCCTGCTTTGCATTGAGGCCATTGATAAATTGGACAGGCGAAACAGAATTACCCCCATCAATCGCGAACTTGTGGCACAAGGAATCGGAAATATAACCTGCGGGCTTTTAGGGGCAATTCCACTGACGGCCGTGGTAGTAAGAGGTGCTGCCAATATTGACGCAGGAGGAAGAACAAAACTGGCTGCATTTACGCATGGCGTTTTTCTGTTGCTTGCTGTGTTGTTGGTTCCTTCGTTACTCAATAAAATTCCTTATGCTTCGCTTGCAGCCATTTTGCTTGTTACGGGTTACAACCTCACCAAACCCAAACTTTACCGAAGCATGTGGAGCCTGGGATGGAAACAATTTTTACCATTTTTAATTACCATCCTCGTTGTGCTTGCCACCGACCTGCTCATAGGTGTGAGCATCGGACTTTTAATTTCCATCTATTTTATCATTCAAAACAATTTCAAGGCAGAATACAAAATTACCCAAACGCAACATCAGGGCATTGAAACGTATTACATCAAACTGAACAGCAACGTAACTTTTTTGAACAAAGTACAATTAAGAAAAACGTTGGACGAAGTGGCTGAATACAGTGTGCTGACCATTGATGGCAGTGAATGTAATTTTATTGACCACGACATTCTGGAAATTATCAGTGAATACAGCAACAAAGCCCATGACAGGCATATTTCATTGCACCTGAAAGGAATAAAAAAGGTAAATGTGACGGCATTGCACTAACAGTTAAGACCGGGGAAAATTTCTTAGATTTTTAGTATAGGTTAAGCCGACATGGTAAAGCTATCCGCCATATGTTGCGCTGCAATCCACGAGGTGGTCCAGGCCGATTGGAAATTAAATCCACCTGTAACACCGTCTATATTCAGCAGTTCTCCGGCCACATAAAGTCCGGGCACTTTTTTACATTCCATACTTTTAAAATCTACCTCTTTAAGGTTTATACCACCGGCTGTTACAAACTCCTCTTTAAACGTATTTTTTCCGATAATCTTTACTTCCTGCCTGCATAGAAGTTCGGTGAGTTTGTTCAGTTGTTTGTTGCCGGTATCAGCCCATCGTTGCTCTTCCCAAATCCCGCATTTCAGCAAAAAATAATTCCAAAGGCGCTGCGGAAATATGCCTGGTTTGGCATTAGCTGCCAGCTTCTTTTCGTTGGCCTGTTTTAATTCGGTGAGCATGGTTCTGATTGCTTCCTGACCCATCCCTCCTGCCCAATTAATACCTAACGTAAACTGGTAGTTGCATTGATGAAACACGATGGCTCCGAAAGCCGAAAGTTTTAATACTGCCGGACCACTTAACCCCTGGTGCGTGATAAGCAAAGGCCCTTTAAATTTTTGCTTCTGTAACGAAGAACTTACCTCTGCCTCCTCTACCGAAATGCCGGGTAACGAAGTAAGTTCCGAATCATTTACAATAAAAGTAAAAAGAGAGGGCACGGGATCAATCATCTGAATGCCTAACGTTTCAATAAACGCATACGAAGTTTTTTTGGCAAACCCGCCACAGGCCAGCAACAGGTTTTTGCTATGATACACCTGATTGGATGCTTGCAATTCAAACATATCGGTTTGCCTGTGAATATAAGTTACGGTAACACCGATTTGTATTTCCACACCATATTTCCGGGCTTCGGTCATCAGCACATCAATCACCGATTGCGACTTATCCGTTACCGGAAACATTCGCCCGTCTGCCTCCGTTTTTAGTTTCAGTCCACGGCTTTCAAACCATTCAACCGTATCCTTTGGCTGAAAGCGCATAAAGGCCTGTAACAGCTCCTTGCCTCCGCGTGGGTAATATTTCACCAACTCAGTAGGGTCGAAACAGCGGTGAGTTACGTTGCACCTGCCCCCACCCGAAACGGCCACTTTACTTAATAACTTTTGAGATTTTTCCAATATCAACACGCGTGCCCCGGGTTTTGCCAGAGCAAAATTTACAGCACCAAAAAAACCGGCAGCCCCGCCACCAATTACAATCAAATCATATACACGTGTCTGTTTCATTAAAAAAGAGAAAGCCCCCAAAGGTCATAAAAACCCGAGAGCTTCCCGTAACGATGATGATGAAAAGTTTTTAAAAGTCGAAGTCGTTAATCACAATACCAAAGGAAACCGGATACAATTCGGGGCCTTTTCCTTTTTCAAACATGGTTGACAGCGAGTAACTGCCATATAAACTTACTTTACCAAACCCGATTTTAACATTTAGCCCATAAGCCAATTTTTGAATATTAAGGTCTGAATAATTTTTATCTTTCCCGTCTTTGTTGCTTACCTGCTTGGTATGTGCGTTGAGCAAATAGCCTATATAAGGTCCTGCGGCCATGCGAAATGAGCGTTTCTGCTTATCCGGGTTCGATTCAAACTGAAATCCGAACGGAACAGTGAGGTAGGTAGTTGTTAATTTATTCTTTTTTAAAGGAAGGGTTGAAGGAAGGGTAAGCAACGAATCATTAAATTTATTCAGCGATATATCTTCATTAAACCTGTAATTATTGTAGTTGATAGTAAACCCGTAATACATCCACCATTTTCTGTTTTTGCTTAAATGAATGGCCTGATCATACAGGTGCAAATTCACATTTATTGATTTGCTCGGATTCAAATCAAACGGGGCTAATGCTTTGGGCATATTCATTGAGCCATTGTATAGATAATTATTAAAGCCAAGGTCGAGGCGCATTGAATTTGAAATTATCTTTTTATCTTTTTTAGAAACTTTATTCTTTACAATAATAGAATCAATGTCAAGAACGGTATCCTTGCATCCGGTGCACGGCTTTTGTTTATTTTTATTATAGATGCGAATATTTCCCAACTGAACAAAAGAATCTGAACCGGAATTCGTATCCAAATCGCGCAGTTTCTTTAATTCTTCCTCTTGCTTTTTGAGCACATTTTTAAGCGAGTCTAATTCTGCTTTTTCATTTTTCTGGGCAAAAACTCCCCCTGTTAGCAACACAATGGCTGCTGTTAAAATTATCATTTTCATATTCGTAATGTTTATTTTTACAATCCTGCTACCAGTTTTAACTTTTGATTTTCCAAATGGATGATGTATCTGGTTTTTTCATCCACTTTCACTTTTTCAATTTTCATTTTGGGTTTAGTAAAATACCCAAGTAAATTTTCAAGCCTGCCTTCTACTATATCTTTCAATGGCACATGTGTATGTTGCCGAGTGTAGGCAGGCATATGGGTTTTATCCGGAACTTGTGGTGTTTTAACTGAATCTACAATAGCAAGTACCGGTTGTTCTGACTGAATTAAAATTTTAGCGGGAATATCCTTTTTTATAACCCCCGAAGTATCATAAGTAAATGCTTTCAGGCTATTATCTTCGGCAACAGGTTGCCGAACGGGTCTTGGAGCAGGCTTTTCCCATCGTTTATATTTTGGCCTTACTCCGGAGCGATTGAACGAAGGCGCTTTCCCTGTTTTTAACCCTTCCATATTGCCATTATAATTATCCGACTCCCGAGTTTGTGTTCTTGTTGAATCCGGAGCAGGTAATATCATTTCTTCCTTCGGCTTATTGCCTTCTGTTGCTGCCAAATGCTCCTTTTGATTGGAGCTTTTATTCATCCACATAAAAAAGGCTAATAATACACAGGCTGCAACTGAATAGGGAGCCAGTTTGCGCCATATCGGAAGGGAAATAATTTTGGTATCCCCTTTTTTAAGCTGCTCCTTTCCTTCAAATACAATTGCATCCCCGGCATCTAAAAAACTGTTCTGAAACAATTCAAGTTCATTCAGTAATTCGGGACTTGAATGAACAAAAGCCATCACTTCTTTCCGCTCTGTTTCATTGAGGTTACCCTCGACCAAATCAAAAAAGTGCTGTTCGTAATTTTGCTTATTGATATTCATATTACAGCCTCCATCTTTCCAATATAATTTTTAATAAAAACCCGTGCTCTGAATAAATACACTTTTACCTGTGAAAGGTTAAGTCCGGTAATCCGGGCAATTTCATCGTAGCTGTATCCCTCATAATCCCGTAACATTAACACCGAACGCTGCTCGTCCGAAAGTTGGGCTGCTGCTTTGTTTACCATTTGTTTTACCTCTTTGTTCTGATAACTTTTGTGTTCGCTTGTGTGGTTCATGACGGCTTCCTCCATGTTTACAAATCGCTGGCTGTATTTAATTTCATCAATCATCAAATGGTAGGCGATAGTAAACAAATATGATTTAGCTTTTTCTGCCTCAATATCGTGGTGACGTACCCACATTTTTTCAAAGGCAGACTGCACCACGCTGCGTGCTGTATCGGCATCTTTCAGGTTCTTTGACAGAAACCGGAAAACTCCGTCAGCAAATTCTTCCACACACTTGTTGTACTCGTCTTTTGTCATTTTGCCGTACGACCCTTTAGGTATCCATAAAGTTACAGGAGTTGCTACTTTAATTTTCAACTACTTGGTTTTAAAATAAATAAAATTGCTCAAAGATAATCTTTGAGACCTGCTTTAAGTTGCTAACTTTGTTCGTGAACAAAAAAAACGCGTATGAGAAGATTAGTTAGCCTTTTATTAATTGTGCTCTTTGCATTTAGAGCTCAGGCACAGTTTGGACATCAAACCAAAGAAATACTTGAAAAAATAAAAGAAACCGAGCTTGTGGTTATCTTAAGTGACGACTCGACCGACATGTATAATACCAGTATTCAAAAAGCGATACACAACTATTGGAAACTTACTCCGGCCAAATTTGTAAAAGCGGCTGCCGCCACCGAATATACTAAGAAGAAAGAAGGCTACACGTATTTAATAATGGTAAAAAGTGCCGGGGCCAAAATAAAATGTAAATGTGCTACATCAGAACTTGAAATGACCGGAATTGTGTTAACTACCAAATACAAAAAGGGTAAAATTACGCTTCCCGATATTGCGGCCTCGGCCCTAATTGACGGCAAATTTGGAGCCACACAGGAAGAATATGATGCCCAGTTTATACGTGCCATTCAGTTTGTAAACAACTTTTTTGACTACGTAAATGATGCTGAAAACGATAAGGCACTTGCCTATGAAACCATGCAGAAAAAATATCCAGGTGATAAGACGCTAGCGGAGGGGAAAAAAATGCTGATTGATAAAAAAATGGTTGACGAAAAACAAAAAGAAGCGATTGAAAAATTATGGGATGGGGAAGTTGAATTCGTAGATGCGAAAGAAATTGTCAAAGCGATTTTAACCCAAAATGAGGAAATCGTTTATTGGGCCGCCCCAATGTTTGAGTTAGATACACATCGAATGTTTATTATGGCCAAGGATGGAAAAATTGTTTATTACGAAGTTACCGGTCCGGAAAAAAACATGGTGAGTGCCAAAGACGTGGGTAAACTGATGAAAAAATAAATAACCGATTTTTAGTACGGAGAGAGGTTAGTAACGACCTCATTTTTTTATTCAAATCGAATGGATTTTAGTGGACTAATCCGGGAAACATAGAGTGAAGGTGCTATCATGCACAGTAAACAAACTGCAAATGTTCCCGTATTAAGTAACAAAACATCCTGCCATCTTAAATTTACAGGAACACTACTCATATAGTAATTTGCCTGATCAAGGGTAAAAATTTGAGTATGTTGTTGAATCAAACAAAGGCCTATCCCGATTATATTTCCGATTACTAACCCGTTAAAAAGTAAGCGTGCCGATACATGAAAAAATATTTTCCCGATAGCAATATTTCCTGCACCAAAAGTTTTAAGCAACCCAATCATGTGGGTACGCTCAAGAATAAGAATAAGGAGTGCCGTAACCATATTAATTACGGATACCACCAACAGCAAGCCAATAATTACAATTACATTCACATCAAGTAAATCAAGCCAGTCAAATAAGTTGGGGTTAATTTCCTTAATTGATTTAGCTTCATACTCATAGCCGGTTAAATCATTCACCCGCTCAGTATTTTGTTCCAAATAATCAAACTGCTTTAATTGAATTTCAAAACCGCCTACCATGGTTTTACTCCAATCATTCAGCTTTTGAATATGACCCAAATCACAAATCATATAGATTTTGTCAAACTCTTCTAATCCGGTTTCATAAATCCCCCGGATGATAAAGCTTCTTACCCTTACCGGCTCTTGAATAAAATAAACAATTAGCTTTTGTCCGGTATCAAGTCGTAACTTATCGGCTGTAAATTTCGAAATAAGTACCTCATCAGTTGGAAAACTGTCATTAGGTATAATCGTGTGCCCCTTAATGAGTTTAGTATTAAAAAAGTTCCAATCAAAGTCGGTTCCTATTCCTTTCAGTACAATAGCCTCCATATCGGTTTTGGTACGAATGATGCCCGCTTTGGTAGCAAATACTTGTATATGGTTAAAGTCGGGAAGAGTTTTAATAGGTTTAATAAATTCCTGATAACGATAAATAGGAGCCGTTTCATACGAATTATTCAAATCAATATGTGCAATTTGAATATGCGACCCAAAGCCAATAATTTTGTCCCGTATTTCATGCTGAAACCCGGTTACAATGGATATTGACACAATCATCACCATCACACTTAAGGCAACGCCTGCGGTAGCAATACGTACAATAAGCCGGGAGAAGTTTTTGTTTCCCTTGCCCGATAACCGTTTAGCAATAAAATACGTGTAATTCAATGTATAAAAATGAAAACGCTCAAATATAGTAAAGCTATTCTTCTTTTAGTTACGCTGATTTGCTTTTCGGCCACCAGTTTCTCCGGAATTATTACTGGTGCAGAAAGAACAGATTACTACCTGCCGTTGCTTAAGGGTAAGAAAATTGGGTTGGTCATCAACCAAACTTCGATAGTTGGATCAACACATTTAGTTGATACCCTAAAAAGTTGCGGTGTTACTATCAAGAAAATTTTCGCACCTGAACATGGTTTTAGAGGAAATCACAGTGCCGGAGCCCATGTAAGTAGCGGTATTGACAGCCTAACCGGTTTACCTGTAGTTTCGCTATATGGTGATAATAAAAAACCAAAACCCGAACAGCTAAAAGACCTTGATCTGTTAATTTTTGACATACAGGATGTAGGCGCACGCTTTTATACCTTCATCTCAACCTTACACTATGTAATGGAAGCATGTGCTGAACAGAAAAAACCTCTCCTTATATTAGACCGTCCTAATCCTAACGGGTTTTATGTTGACGGCCCAGTACTTGATATGAAGTTTAAATCATTTGTAGGCATGCACCCTGTTCCGGTGGTACATGGAATGACTATTGGCGAATATGCACAAATGATTAACGGGGAACGCTGGCTGAAAGACTCGGTGCAATGTAAACTAACTGTAGTTGCCTGCGTAAATTACAAGCATAGTATGCTTTATAAACTTCCAGTGAGACCTTCACCCAATTTACCATCCATGGAGTCTGTTTACCTCTACCCTTCATTGTGTTTATTTGAAGGTACAACCATAAGCCTTGGCAGAGGAACCGATAAACCATTTGAATGTTTAGGCAAACCTGATTTTGAAGGGGGGAATTATTCTTTTACTCCTAAAAGCATTCCGGGAATTGCTGATGACCCTCCATATAAAAATCAACTTTGCAAAGGATACCTGCTAAGCGGATTCAGTGATAAATACCTGTTATCTTCACGTAAGCTATACCTGCTTTGGTTAAACGGGTGCTATGAGAAAGATAAATCAAAAGAAACATTCTTCACGCCATTCTTTGATAAACTTGCTGGAAGTGATGTACTCAGAAAGCAATTAACAAGCGGTGTTCCCGAAAGTGTTATCCGACAAAGTTGGGAGCCTGATTTGTCAAAATTCAAATTAATGAGAAAGAAATACCTTCTCTATCCTGACTTTCCTGCGTAGATTCTGTAAACTTGCGGTAAATTTACATTTTGCATCCACTTCGAATTGTTTTTATAGGCACCCCTGATTTTGCCGTGGCCTCGCTGGATGCCATGTACCAAAAAGGGTATCACATTGTGGGGGTGATAACTGCCCCAAACAAACCTGCGGGACGGGGAATGCATCTGCATGAATCGGCTGTAAAAAAGTATGCAACCGAAAAAGGACTCTACATCATGCAGCCTGTCAACTTAAAAGCACCCGAATTTATTGAAGAGTTAAAAACGCTCCATGCCGATTTGCAGGTAGTAATTGCGTTTAGAATGTTACCTGAAATCGTTTGGAATATGCCCAAGTTAGGCACATTTAACCTGCATGCCTCGCTGCTGCCGCAATACCGTGGAGCTGCTCCAATAAACTGGGCCATAATGAATGGGGAAAAAGAAACCGGAATAACTACCTTTTTTTTAAGACATGAAATTGATACCGGACAAATTATTCTTCAGGAAAAAGTAAGTATTGGCGAAAACACAAATGCAGGCGAATTGCATGATGAATTAATGCAAAAGGGAGCCGATTTGGTAATGAAAACGCTTGAATTGATTGAAAAGGGAAATTACCCGTGTGTGGAACAAGATATTTCTAAAGCTATTAAACATGCACCAAAAATTTACACTGCCCACTGCCAACTTCTTTGGAACAAGTCGGTGTATAGTTTACATAACCAAATAAGAGGGTTAAGCCCATATCCTGCCGCCTTATCCACATTAAACGGAAAATTACTTAAAGTATACCAGTCAAAGGTTGAGGTAGCAAATCATACCTTTGCAATAGGCACATTTGTATCTGATGGGAAATCGTATATAAAAGTTGCCGCAACAGACGGATTTGTTCATTTACTCGAATTACAACTGGAAGGCAAACGAAAAATGAAAGCAGATGAATTTTTAAGAGGATACGATAAAACCAAATTAGCTATTATACATTCAACTTAAACCCTTATTATGAGAAAGTATTTTTTAACATTTCTAACTTTAGCAGTTTGTGCCATATCTTTTGCACAATCTACTACCTCCTCAACCTCGCAATCAGACAAAAGCGGAGTAATCAGACTTAAAGGAAAAGCTACCCAAATGGTGATGCCTGATATTGCGGTGGTATATTTTAATGTCAATGCAAAAGAGAAAACAGAACAGGAAACATTAGCAAAACTCAACTCTCAAACGCAGGCATTAATCACCAGAATGGAGTCTCTTGGTTTCAAAAAAGAGGAGATGAAACTGGGCAACTACCAGATTTACGAAAACTACATATACGAGGGTGGCAAACAAAAAAAGTCAGGGTATATTGCAAGCAACAGCATTATTCTAAAATTCAAGTTCGACAAAGAAAAACTAAGCAACCTGTTTGGTAAAATAATGGGAGAGAAATCGGAAAACATTTCGGTAAATTTCTCTACCGAAGTATCGAAAGAGCTACAGCAAAAAACCAGCACTCAATTAGTACGTGAAGCCATTAAAGATGCCAGCATTCGTGCAAAAACTATAGCCGAAGTTGCCGACTTGCGCATAGTAATGATAAAAGAAGTAAACTATCAGGTATTTAACTTCAGGCCAATGCCAATAATGGAAAAATCCTACCGAATGGAGGCAGATACAGATATGCCCGCTCCGGCATTTTCAAACGTAGATGTGCAAGAAATTGAACTAAGCGAAGAAGTGGAAATTACATTTCAGGTAGAGAATCTGATGAAATAATTTCAAATTATTTATAACAAAAAAGGCAGCTTAATAGCTGCCTTTTTTGTTACTATTTTTTTAAAAAAATTTATTCTCCGCTTAAAATACCTCCCAACAAACCTCCAACTCCCCTGCTCTGTTCTTTACCGCCCGATGAGGCAGCTAAAATACGGTCGGCTAAACGAGAGAATGGAACACTTTGCAAATACACAATTCCCGGTCCGGTAACCAATGCATAAAAAAGGCCTTCCCCACCAAACAACGAATTGCGAAAACCTCCAATAAATTTAATATCGTAGTCAATGCTGCTGGTAAAAGCAACCAAACATCCTGTATCAACACGCAGTGTTTCGCCATGTTTCAACTCCCGCCTAATAATGGTTCCGCCTGCATGTACAAAAGCTTTTCCATCGCCCTTTAAACGTTGCAGAATAAAACCTTCGCCACCAAATAAACCAGCCCCAATGCGTTTGGTAAATGCAATATCAATTTCAATTCCTTCTGCCGCGCATAAAAATCCATCTTTCTGGCAAAGAATTTCGCCACCATATTGCTTCAAATCAAAAGGAATAATTTTTCCCGGATAAGGTGCTGCAAAGGCAACCTTACTTTTTTCAACTCCTTCATTTAGAAAGGACGTAATAAAAAAACTTTCTCCGGTAAACATTCGTTTAAGTCCACTGAAAATTCCACCGGTTGAGGTTTGCATTTGAATGCCATTTTCCATGTACAGCATGGCTCCGGCTTCGGCTCTTACTGCCTCATGTGGATCGAGCTCAATTTCTACTACCTGAATATCGTCACCGATAATATTGTAATCAATTTCATGTGCAATGCCCATAACTATAATTTTTAGTTCCCAAAATTCTAAGTAATCTTGAATAAATCAAAACAAAAGTGATAACAGGCAGCCAATTACCATTAAACAAAACTGTTAGTCTGATAATAATGAAAAGATTAAATTTGCAGTGATGAGATTTTTTGTATTCCTGTTTAGTTTACTTCTAGTAAGTTTCACACCTGCCACTACTGCGGTAAAAATAGCCCGTCTAAAATACAATGGCGGAGGTGATTGGTATGCAAATAAAACTTCGCTACCAAACCTCATTCGCTTTTGCAATCAACAACTTAAAACCAATATACAAGGAGAAGAAGATATTGCAGAGGTCGGCAGCCCGGATATATTCAATTACCCGTTTGTGCATATGACAGGGCACGGAAATGTAGTTTTTTCTTCTTCCGAAGCAGATAACCTACGCAAATACCTGATGGCCGGAGGTTTTTTGCATATAGATGACAACTATGGGCTGGATAAATTTATACGAAGGGAAATGAAAAAAGTATTCCCCGAACTCAATTTTATAGAATTACCTTTTAGTCACCCTATCTATCATCAGGCATTTCAATTTGCCAGTGGGCTGCCAAAAGTACACGAACATGATGGAAAACCAGCTCAGGGTTTTGCATTAATTTATAATGGGCGGATGGTTTGTTTTTACAGCTACGAATGTGACTTAGGCAATGGCTGGGAAGATCAGGAGGTGTACAACGATCCTGAAAAAGTGAGGTTAAAAGCCTTGCAAATGGGAGCTAACCTTATTCAGTTTGCATTTACCCATTAATTAAATCTCGGATCGGGGGGAGAATTACTTAAAATAGCAAAATCAGTTCCCATCTTAGTTAAAATAGTTTTCCAAAGCATTTCAGGATTTGGATGAAAAATGTATGTCTTTTCAGCTTGGGTAACAAACCACGCCCGCTCTGTAAGTTCATCCTCTAATTGCCCTGCCGACCACCCGGAATATCCAATAAAAAATCGAATTTGGTTTTCCAAAAAAATTCCGCTTCTAATCCCATCTGCCACGGCTTCTATATCACCGCCCCAGAATATGCCAGGTTGAATTTGTACGGCATTGGTAGAATATTGCTGGCATGAATGAACAAAGTGAAGTGAATCCTGTTCCACCGGCCCCCCATAAAATAACCTAACTTTAATTCCGGTAAATTCAGGCAAAACATCGGCAAGATTTAAATTGGTAGGGCGATTGAGTACAAAACCTACTGCTCCGTTTGCAGCATACGAAGTTAGGTAAACCACTGTACGCTTAAAACTTGGATCTGTCAGGAAAGGGTCGGAAAGAAGAAACATCCCGGCCTTTGGTTTTATTATTTCCATAATATGAGTAATCCAGCGGATTTATATAACGGCAAATTTAGTACATTGAACGAAACTAGGCAGAAGGTATGGGATAAATTCAGAATTTTGCGCATTAACTGGAAAAATTAGACCCTGTTTTTTGATTTATTAATACTAATTTTATCCCGTTAAGCACCACACAAAATGAAGATATTAATAGCTGAAGATGAGCAAATGCTGAAGAAGGCCGTAGAATTTAAACTTAAGAAGGATGGCCATGAAGTTTTTACAGCAGCAGATGGAAGAGAAGCATTGAGTCTTATCAAAGAGAATGCATTTGATATGATTATTACGGATATTATGATGCCGTTTGCATCAGGCTTGGAGATAATCAGCCATGTAAGGGCACAGGGATTTAAAATGCCCATCATTGTAGTTTCATCTATTGGACTTGAAAATACCGTTCTGGAAGCATTTAAACTTGGAGCTGATGATTTTATTACCAAACCTTTCAGCCCAAATGAGTTATCAATGCGTGTAAATAGATTATTGTCCAAAATATTATAGTGAGAATTCAAGCATGTGTTACTACTCCCTTTTCGAATTTTGGGAGTAAGATTTTTTTATTTATTTTTTGGGTTATGCTATCAGGCATCTCCTCTTTTGCACAGCGCATGCCTGATGTTGATTCAATGTATTTATCAGCCAAAAACATTGGTTTCAGGGGAGTTTATGACACGGCCCGAATGGAAATGGATACTGTGCTGCAATATGCCCCAAATTATTTAGATGCGCGAACTTTTATAGCTCGCACCTGGAGTTGGGAAAATAAATTTGAAAAATCACGCGCACAACTAAAAATTGTACTGGATACCGACCCTAAAAATTACGAAGCACTTGATGCCTTAGTAGACGCATTCAGGTGGCCAAACGAAATTGACACGGCATTAGCTATTTGTGAAAAAGCAATTGCCTTGTTTCCGGCCGATACCCTGTTTAAGTATAAAAAGCACGAAGTAATCAGGCAACAGCGAAATGTTAAGCTTACCACTAACCAACTCTTGTCAGACTCCTTTTATATGAAAGGACGTGCATTGGCTTTTACAGGGAAATATGAGGAGGGTCGTGTATGGCTTGATTCTTCGATTAAACGAGACCCCTATTTTTTTGATGCGTATATTCTTAAAGCCCGCACGTTTAGCTGGCAAAAAAAATATGAAGAGGCTCGGCCTATTCTAAATTACGTTTTACTAAATGATACGCTCCCTTCAAGAAGAAAAGATGCTTATAGTGCGCTGGCTGATGTAGAAATGTATGCGTCTAAAAATAAAACATCCCGCAAAATTTGCGACACGGCATTGAGCCAATATAAAAAGGCAGTTGAATTTCATAAGAAAAAATCCATTACCCTTGCCAACGAAGATTTTTACAAGGAAGCTATTCCCGAACTTCAACTTTATCTTGATTCTGTAAAAAACGATACCGCTTCCATCAAAATGATGGAAGATTTTAAATTCAAAAAATTACGTAATTACGCTGGAGCAGGCTGGGTGCGCCAGATGTACAATCCCAAAACCACCTTCGCCCCTTGGGATTTTGGAAATATTGAATACGGACACCGCTTTAGAAAAGTTCAGTCAATAGGAAGAATAAACTATGCAAAAAGATTTGGGGAACAAGCACTGCAGTTTGAAGTGGATAACTATATTAAAATTTTCAGAGGCACTACCTTATTTACCAATACAGGAATCTCAAACAAAAATATCCTGTACCCGCGTTACCGTTTAGGTGGCGAGGTTTACCAAAACCTTTGGAGTAAATTCGATGTCTCGCTGGGGTATCATATACTATTCTATCAACCCGATACCATAAAAGAAACTTTTCATTTGATGGTTGGTTCCATTGGCTACTACTACAAAAAATGGTGGTTATCCTACAGGCCGGTAATGGTTTTACAACCTTACGGAAAAGGTTCAACTACCCTGTCAAATACGGCTCAGGCCAGGTGGTTCCATAAATCAGCTTACGATTACTTAACATTTATTTTTGCGTATGCAAACGGAGCGATTGGATTAAACAACCCTACTGCCATAGTTTTTGGAGAAAAAAATTTCGTGAAACTCCAAACAATACGGTTTGGAATTGACTTTCAGCGAAGGCTTAACACCACCGTTTTTGGCGGATTGGGAGCATGGAGCGATTATGACGAGTATTCGGCCAGTAAATACCGATACCGTTTTACACTTACACTCAACTTGAAAAAAGTTTTTTAAAAGATGAGCGTAAGATGTTATTTTCTTGTTTGGGTAGCACTCATTTTGTGCTTTGAGCAAAGAGTAGTTGCACAGAATTTCCCGAAAGAAATTATGTTAAAACCCGTATACTACAACGCCTCCATTGGTGAAAACATAAAAGTAGTTGCCAGAAAATATAAACTGAGTGAACGAACACTTGCCTCGCGAAACAGAATTCCTGCACACCAGCTGTTTAAAAAAGTAACGCCTATCATCATTGGTTACAGCCTGGTACCTGACAATGAACTTAGCAATCCCCCGGAAAATGCCTTTATAGTAGACGAAGAAACAGTAAAAATTTATTCAATCATTCCGGAAAATTTTATAGCTGACTCAATAAGCATCTCCCCTTCCCTTTTTGCCAAATTGGTCATACAACCCGAAGAAATACTAGCTCCTGCTGCTGATATAACCCGCAAACCGCAACCAACCGAAGTGAAAAAGACGGAGACCGCGTCCTCAACCTCCCCCGCTAATCCGGCTCCGCTTACAGCAGGCGAATTAGCCAAAAGTGGTACTGATTATAAAGGAGATTTTGCACCCGATACCACCGAGGACACTGACCCCGCTATCAACAATATCTCCCCAGATAAACAAACCGGGACTATGGAAAGCTATTTTGCCGACCGTGTGAGAGAAATTGAAGAAAGTTCTATTGACTCAACCGATAGGGAAATTGAGTTTTTCGAATCACCGTCAGGTTGGTTTGCCCAAACGTACCGGGATCAACCTACCATTATTCAGCGTGGATTGATTATTTTGTGTTTTTTTATATTTGGGAACATTACCCTTTTTGTTATTATAATAAGCAGCCGTATTTATAAAACCTACATTGAGATACGAAAAAAACGATTGATTGAAGTATATGAACCATTGCTGGCAAACTTATTATTTGGCGAATACGATACAGAGGAGCGCAGGATGCACGTGGTAAGGCGTATTAAAAAAAGGTATCTTGTAAATGAATTTAACAATGAGGTTTTTTTACAGGAACTGCTAAACCTGCACAAAAATTTTTCGGGCGATGTATGCGATGAAATACGCAATCTTTACCTTGAGTTTGATTTGCTCAAATTCAGCATGCGAAAGTTAAAAGCTTTTCCATGGGACGTGAAGATTAAAGGTATTCGAGAATTAACGCAAATGGATATAAAGGACGCTTATGATGAAATATTCAAATTTATTGACAGCAAAAATCCAATACTTCGACTTGAAACCCTGTTATCACTTATTCAGCTTAGCGAATCAGACCCACTGAAATTTCTTAGCAATACAAAAGCTAAAATGACCGGATGGCAGCAGGTAAATATTCTGGCCATTCTCTCTATTTTAAATACAGACGATTTACCTGATTTCAAACGCTGGCTTAATTCCCCCAACGACTCGGTATCTTTATTTACTGTTCGAATGATTAATCACTTCAAGCAAATCGGTTCTGTAAATGCCATTATCCCAATGCTGGAAGATCCAAGAGAAGAAATACGTGAAGCCATTATTGATACCATAGGCAATTTAGAGCTATACGGATTTGCCGATCAACTAATAGATACTTTCGGCAAAGAACAAGATCGGTTAAGGGTGAAAATACTTCAGGTAATGACCAAAATAAGTGATGACGACCAGATACCATTCTTTAAACAAGAACTTTTCAGCCCCAACTTTGCGATAGCACTCAATTCGGCCATAGCACTTGTAAAAACAGGGCCTAAAGGAAAAAGAGACCTGGAATTATTACTGGAATCGGCCGATGAACG
The DNA here is from genome assembly GCA_020049855.1 of Bacteroidia bacterium. Lineage (GTDB taxonomy): Bacteria > Bacteroidota > Bacteroidia > UKL13-3 > UKL13-3 > JAGPCK01. Next base: position 25,721 of record JAGVLJ010000016.1, read on the forward strand.
AAGTTCAAAAATTATCAAACATGCACTCGATAAACGAATAGTAAAATAACATGGATAAGTACTTAGAACTGTTAGGCGACTTTTTTGATTCATTCATTTTTTACTATGCCATCTCCTTGTGTTTCTCTTACTTTATGCTGGCTATTATTTCAGCCTTTGAGATGAGGCACTACATGAAGAAGAACAGTTTTATTGATTATCGTACCATTCTCAGTTCGCATTTGCAACCATCCATTTCACTCATAGCTCCAGCATATAACGAAGGAGCTAATATTGTTGAAAACGTACGCTCACTTCTATCAATTCACTACGGGAACTATGAAGTAATAATTGTCAATGACGGAAGTAAGGACGATTCTATTGCTACATTGGTGCAAAACTACGAGCTGGAAAAAGTAGACTATGCTATCAATGAACAACTGCATACTAAACCTGTAAGAGGAGTATATAAATCAAAAAATTCAGCCTTCAGCAAATTACTGGTAGTTGATAAAGAAAACGGAGGAAAGGCCGATGCATTAAATGTAGGGCTCAATATTTCACAAAGTGATTTGGTGGCTTGTGTAGATGTAGATTGCGTGATTGAACAGGATGCCCTTGTAAAAATGGTTAAACCTTTTATTGAAGAAGAAACAAGAGTTATTGCCACGGGAGGTGTTGTGCGTATTGCCAATTCATGCGAAATAGAAAACGGTAAACTCATAAAAGTAAACCTACCTGATGAGCTACTTCCAAGAATTCAGGTTATTGAATACATTCGTGCATTTTTGATGGGACGTATGGCGTGGAGTAAATTAAACGGCCTTTTACTTATATCGGGGGCATTTGGATTATTTGATCGTGACATTGCCATTAAAAGTGGTGGATACAATCACAAAACAGTTGGCGAAGACATGGAACTGGTAGTGCGTATGCGTATTTGGTGCCATGAAAACAATATTAAATACCGGGTGGTTTATATTCCTGATCCTCTTTGCTGGACCGAAGCCCCCAATAACGTAAAAATACTTGGCCGCCAACGAAACCGATGGGCCAGAGGTACTGCCGAAACATTGTGGTTTCACCGAAAAATATTCCTGAACCCCAAATATGGCAAACTGGGAATTGTAAGTTACCCTTTCTGGCTTCTCTATGAGTGGCTTGCTCCTTTTATTGAATTTTTTGGATTATTGTTTTACATCATTCTCGCTATTCTTGGATTCTCTACTTGGGAATTTTTTATCATGATTGTTAGTTTGATTTACGCCTTTGCAGTTATGATGTCGATATCCGCCATTTTGTTTGAAGAAATGTCCTATCACCAGTATAAAAATAAACGAGATATGTTCAGGATGATGGCTACTGCTTTAATTGAGCCAATTTTCTACCACCCTATGACGGTAAAATGGTCGCTGGAAGGCAATATTGACCTGTTAACAGGCAAGAAAAACTGGGGCGAGATGACAAGACAGGGATTAGGTAAAAAGAAAGTTCGAAAAGAAACAACTTCAGCCAAACCTAAAGAAACTAAAACGGACATCCCTTCAGCAACTAATTCAGAATCGTAATAATTTCTTTCCCCTGCCGTTTGCGGTGCTCATTTATCGCAGTTCGGATAAGTGGAATATAATATTCCCAAAAAAATCGCTTCCGGTTTTCAAGTTCTATCTGCGAATAAAACATAGAACGAAAATTACGTATCCCCCGCAATTTTGACGACATCATTCCTATTTGATTATCACAAAAATCGGCTGAAAAATAATAATAATTCGAATCGCCCGAATGATGCTCAATTGATGCAATGAATGTTTGGGGAATATGATAATAATTTAAAATGGAATCGCCCGACTTGTTTGTTTTCACAGAGAAAACAGACATTACGTTGTTATTGGCTCTTGCGTTAAGGGTAACAGCAAACCAAAAAGGGTATAAAATATTTTCGGGCAGGTTATATGATTTCTGATACTTCTCATCAGTGTATATAATGGGTATTGGAAAATTCATATGCCGTTTCTCATCTAAAATAACAATTTTATCACTGGTATGAACATACACCAGACCGCCATCTCTAAAAGGCCATTTTCCTCCATGCTGCCTACGGTAAAGTTTCCAAACCCATGGAGGTAATTCTTTATTTTTTACCGTATCCAGCGATGAAAAATACCTCCCTACCCAACCTGTCCATTGCAAACCTAAAAGTTCTTCGCATTTTTGCCGCAGGGTGTAGGAAGTAGGTAAAGCATATAAACTGAATTCGGTAATGATGGTTTTTTTCTTTTCTACCATCTTTTTCAAAAGCTCGTAGTCGTTTTTATGCAATCCCCCATAAATTAACTCCGACCGTTCTTTATCATTCCCCTTTCTGTACCACTCGTTGTGATAAATTCCATAGGTGTCGGTATAATAGGCCATTTCGTAATACGATGCCATACTATCCAAATCCTTGTCGCTGTAATCAGCTAAATCTCGTACATCAAACTGAAAATCTTCCAAGGGAAAGAACCCCATATAGTCCTTGTCTATTTTGTATAAATCACCATTGGGTTTGGTAATTTTCATGTGATCCAGAATCCAGTTAAACGATCGGTGCTCAAGCCCCTCTTTTGTAAGTACCGTTTTATCAAGAATGAAAATTTTCATCGGATACTGGCTTTGAAACAACCAAATAACCCAGAGAATGAACGGGAATAATAAAATTACCAATAAAATAATACGAACTGTTTTGCGTAGCATGAATTACGAATATCATCAATATTGAGCAAACTTGTTGAAAAAACAAAAACATCAGCCGAAAATCATCAATTCAATCTAATTTTGCAATATGGAAATGAGTAATAAACATATTGCAGCACTACGTAAAGAATACCTGCTGAAAGAATTTGATGAAGGCCATTTGCTGGCCGACCCTTACAACCAATTTAGGCTGTGGTTTAAAGAAGCCATTGAATCGGAGGTAAATGAACCAAATGCGATGATGCTTGCCACGGCTTCGCCAAACGGACAGCCACATGCACGCATTGTATTGCTAAAAGGTTTTGACCATGAAGGCCTGGTTTTTTTTACCAACTACCAAAGCGATAAGGGAGAACAGATAAAAGAAAATAATCAAGTAGCTCTTACTTTTTTCTGGCCCGAACTGGAGCGGCAGGTTCGTATAGAAGGAACGGCAAAGCAAATTCACCCTGAAAAATCAGATGAATATTTTTATAGTCGCCCCATCGGCAGTCAAATTGGTGCTCATGTGTCGCCCCAAAGCAAAGTAATTGTAAACCGTAAGTTTTTAGAGGATCGTGTACGCGAATTTGAAAAATTATTTTCTGAACAACCTTTACTACGACCCGAACACTGGGGAGGATATGTGGTAAACCCTCATTTATTTGAATTTTGGCAAGGACGCAGCAGCAGGCTACACGATCGTTTTTTATTTACATGCAAAGGCTCAATCTGGCAAATAGAACGGATAGCCCCTTAATCCTTAACTGGAACAGGTACCCCCTGTTTAGTAATATAAAAAACATGGTTTAGGTATTGCACCTTAGCCAACCCAAAGCTAAAAGGTGACACTCCGTCAAATTCGGGCTGAATAACCACCCTCCCCTTTTTATTCATAAAACCCCATCGCCCGTGCTTACGAATAGCGGCCATTCCATTTGAAAAACCTTGCGCCTCATCTAGTGTGAGCGGGACAAAAATAGCTCCTTTACTATCAATAAAACCCCATTTTTTATTTACCATCACCGCTGCATACCCTTCCGAAAACGACTCGGCATAATCGTATTCTGGTTTAATAATTACTCTTTGTTTAAGGTTTATATACCCTATTTTATCCTTAATACGTACAGCTATTAATCCCTCGGCATAATCGGAAGCAAAAGTGTATTTAGGTTTTATCAAAACTTTGCCCCGCTGATTTACAAAACCGGCTAATCCGCCCAAATCAATGCGAGCAACCCCGCCCGAAAACGGATAGATATAATCATATATAGCAGGCAACAAAAATTTACCGTGTGCATCAATCAATCCGTATTTATTTTTCATTTTTACCCGAGCCACACTATCTACAAAATCTCCGGCATCAAAAAACTGGCAAGGAATAACCAGAGTTCCGGTTTTATCCATGTACCCGAATTTAAAAACCAACATAGCGATGCGGCCTTTAATTTTTACATCCTCCTGCACACTTACCACAGCAAGCCCGTTATGAAATAATTGTGAATCATAAAAACCCGTGGGAACCTCAAGCACTTTAGCACCTGTTTTGTCAATATAATAGCGCTCGTTTTGCTCCCCTTGTATGCGTGCCCACCCCTCAGAGAATGGTGATGCACTTTGGCAGGTAAGTGGGCCAATCACTGTTTTACCTGTAGGGTCAATATAAAATTTCTTGCCCTCCCGCTCCACTAAAGCTAGGCCTTCGCTAAACTCATCGGCATACGAATACACTGTGTCGATAACCAAATGGCCTGTTTCATTTACATAGCCGTATTTTTTATTCCACTCAAAAGGGGTTAGGTTATTTCCCTGTGCCACTAAACGCCCCGACAGCATGAGCAAGGCAGTTGTAACAAGAAGAATGTATTTTTTGATATATCTCAAAATAATATGTTATTAGAATTACTAATAGGCAAAAATAACTTGAGAAAGGCATTTAACCCATGTTACATTATCAACATCAACCTGTAAATTGTTTGCTTTTTATAATCTCACCTTTACCTTAGCATGATAAGCCCTGTTAAGCGGGATTAGGAATGAGGGGCAGTTGCACGCAAAGGTAACCGTCTTTTCCGGAAAATAAATTCAAGCAAAACCCTTGACGGTTTGGGTGTGCGCATGCGTTTTAATCCGAATTTTTCAATGGAGTGTGTCTGAATATGCATAACGGCCTCCTCCACCGAGTCGGTGTACAGCAACAGGTTTAAATCATTGGCATCAATGGTGCCGCCTTCCACCATTTTATCCAGCATTTCTATCAGGTTTTTCCAGTACTCCTTGCCAAACAACACTACCGGAAAATCTTCCACTTTATGGGTTTGAATAAGGGTGAGTGCTTCAAACATTTCGTCCATGGTGCCCATGCCACCGGGCATAATGATAAACCCATAGCTGTATTTAAACATCATAAACTTGCGAATGAAAAAATACTTGAAGGTTACTTCCTTATCTACATACGGATTTGGATGTTGCTCAAAGGGTAAAATAATATTGCAGCCCACTGAGCGGCCACCCGATTCAAAAGCACCGCGATTGGCTGCTTCCATAATTCCGGGGCCGCCTCCGGTCATCACGGTAAATCCAATTTTTGCCAGATGCCTTCCTATTTCGCGCGCCTGTTGGTAATTAGGATGATCTTCTTTAAACCGGGCCGAACCAAACACCGTAATACAGGGTCCTACAAAATGCAATACACGAAACCCGCGTATGGTTTCAGACAAAATACGAAAAGTAAATTTTAATTCCTGCCACCTGGAACGTGGCCCCTCCAGATAAACACTCTTTTTTGCCATATACAAATAGAACGAAAAAAAACGTGACTTGTTGGTAACGCAGAGAAGAAATTTAAGATTTGATACGAACGAGCAGGTCAATGATTTTGAACCTGCGGAAAACCATCCCCCTACCCCCTTTGCTTGCACTCAACCCCAACGCTGCAAGGGGGACTTAGAACATTTTTAGCACAAAACAATATGACTGCGTTGGCGTGGAGATTAAATCCTTAGTCACAGACTAAGGATATCTGGGAGTAAAGATTGCCTCACGCATTAATTCCAACTCAAAATAAAAAAAATTGGTTTGAAGTGGTTGATACTCTAAGGCCTTTACTCCATCAATAAATACCACATTTCCCGATGGTTTTGCGGCCTTGTAAATGTACAGGTAATTTTTTTCTACCTGCGAACAAACCGGAAGTAACGGGTTAACCGAGGCATTTACCGAAATAACACCTATCCTTCAATCGGTGCTGCGATTAAATACATACCGATTCGTACGTAATTGAGGACTATCTATTACCATAGAATCTGTTAATGTATATACTTCGACTATCCTGTGCAACGAATCGCGATATGAAGAATAATGCACAAACCGCAGTGAAACGGGTATAGAAACCATTTCCCAACTTTTACTCTAAGCATGGGCATTACCCAGACTTGCCAGAATCAGATATAAAATAAAAAATGTTATTTTTTTGTGAACCATTATTAAAATGTACCTTTCAAATGAATCAGGTCCATCTGTATGATTACAAATTTACAGTTAAATTTATTATTACAAATTGCCTCTTAACTCCTGCTCACGCTCTATGGCTTCAAACAGGGCTTTAAAATTTCCTTTGCCAAAACTTTTGGCTCCCTTGCGTTGTATAATTTCGTAAAACATAGTTGGCCTGTCTTCAACCGGTTTGGTAAACAACTGCAGCAAATACCCTTCGTCATCGCGGTCAACTAAAATGCCCAATTCTTTCAGCGGTTCTATATCCTCTTCAATGGGTCCTACCCTGTCCAGCAAATCATCGTAGTACGTAGAAGGCACTTTTAAAAATTCTACCCCGCGAGCCATTAACTGCCTTACCGTTGAAACAATATCTTTGGTGGCAATGGCAATATGCTGGGTTCCCTCTCCTTCATAAAATTCGAGGTACTCTTCTACCTGCGATTTTTTCTTGCCTTCGGCCGGCTCGTTAATCGGGAATTTCACATACCCGTTTCCATTGCTCATTACTTTACTCATCAACGCAGAGTATTCGGTACTAATATCTTTATCATCAAACGAGAGGATGTTTTTAAATCCCATCACATTTTCATAGAAATTTACCCAGGGGTTCATTTGATTCCACCCTACATTTCCTACGCAATGGTCAACATAGAGCAAACCCGTTGGCTCGGGATTATACTCGCTCTTCCATGCTTTAAACCCGGGCATAAAAACTCCGTTATAGTTTTTACGCTCAATAAACAGATGCACCACTTCGCCATAGGTATGAATGCCACTCATGCGCACTTCCCCATGAGCATCTGTTAAGGTAGTTGGTTGCATATATGGTTTCCCTCCACGCTTGGTGGTTTGTTCAAAGGCATCGTAGGCATCATCAACCCATAGCGCCAATACTTTTACGCCATCGCCATGTTTTTTGTGATGCTCGGCAATGGGGCTGTCGCTATGCAACGGAGAGGTAAGCACCAAACGCATTTTATTTTGCACCAGTACGTACGATGAACGGTCTTTCAATCCGGTTTCAGGACCGGCATAGGCCAGTGACTGAAAGCCGAAAGCTGTTTTATAAAAATGTGCTGCCTGCTTGGCGTTGCCTACATACAACTCTACATAATCGGTTCCGTTAAGCGGAAGAAAATCGGTTGTACTTTGTTTTGTTGTTACTTCTAATGTATCCATTTCAAAAGGTGTATTATGCTATCAATTTATTCTACCCATGTTTTATAATACTGAGGATCTTCCATCTTCATGGCCTCTTCGGTTATCATAAGCGGATAAAACGGATCAATCATCACAGCCAGTTCTTTTGTTTCTTTAGCCCCAATAGATTTCTCTACCGTACCCGGGTGTGGCCCGTGAGGAATTCCCTTGGGGTGAAGGCTAATCATTCCGCGCTCTACATGCTTGCGGCTCATAAAATCACCATCCACATAATAGAGCACTTCATCACTATCTACATTGCTGTGGTTGTACGGTGCAGGGATGGCATCGGGATGATAATCATACAAACGGGGAACAAAAGAACAAATCACGAAGTTATGTCCTTCAAAAGTTTGATGAATGGGTGGCGGCATGTGCACACGGCCCGTAATGGGCTCATAATTGTGTATGGAAAACCCAAACGGATAGCTGTACCCATCCCAACCAATGGCATCAAACGGGTGAGTGGCCAGGGTATAGGGGAACATCATATCCTGTTTCTTAATCATCACCTTAAACTCTCCCTGCTCATCATGCGTTTCCAGATTTTCGGGCAATTTAATATCACGTTCGCAATAGGGGGAATGTTCCAGTAATTGCCCGAATTGATTCAGGTATCTTTTGGGAGGACGAATGGGCGAAAAAGATTCGGTTATAAACAGGCGGTTGTTTTCTGTGTTAAAATGCAACTGGTAAATGATACCGCGCGGAACAACCAGATAGTCGCCATACTCAAAAGGAATTTGACCGTAAAGCGTTTTAAGTACTCCGTTTCCTTCATGAATAAAGATTACTTCATCGGCATCGGCATTCTTATAAAAATAATCGGTCATGGATTTTTTAGGTGCGGCCGATGCGAGATACAAATCGCGGTTAAACAATAAATAAACCCTGCTTTTAAGGTAATCATCCTGAGGGTTGGTTTTAAAGGTGAGAAAACTTCTATTCTGTAGGTTTTTTTCAATGGCGGCCTTCGGAGCTACATCGTAAGGAGTTCCAATACCTTTAACCAGTGTAGGTGGATGGCAATGGTAAACTAATGAATAGATACTACTAAAACCCTCAGTTGACACTAGTTCTTCTGCATATAATGTCCCGTCAGTCTTACGAAATTGCGTATGTCGTTTCTGAGGAATCTTTCCTAATCGGTGATAAAATGGCATAATTAAATTTATTTTTTAGTGCAACCTTAGTATGCAGTATCTTTACAAAGTTACTGTTAAGTGATGCGAAAATAATTACAAAAGCTCGCAAAAATCACCAACTTTGCCCACAGGAAAAATGACATAAGTCACATGATTAGAATTTTCATTATCAGCCTTATAGTAGCGAATGTATTCCTTACCACCTCTTGCCACAGAGAACAAAACACCTTTTCAACTCTGGTGGACTCGAATGCATCAGCCGCCATCAGGGATATAAATGAGCAAATTTTAAAGGATCCGCAAAATGCTGAGTTGTATTATAAAAAAGCTAAAACCTACTATACCGAGAAACGATTGGATAAAGCCGAAGAGGCCATTCAGGCCGCAATTGTAATCGACTCAACCAATGCCCTCTATCATTACCATAAAGGGGAAGTACTTTTTGCGTTGAATAAAACCATTGCAGCTGCAGCCGAGTTTGAAAAAGCCATCCAATTAAACCCTGAATTTTACGAAGCTTATATTAAACTGGGCGAGCTCTACTTATTTGTTAAAAAACATAAGGAGTCGCTGGAGTGCTTTACCAAGGCACAGGCATTACAGCCCAATGAGGCAAAAACTTATTTTATGAAGGGGCTCAATTTTAAAAGTTTAAAGGATACCACCAATGCCTTAGTAAGTTTTCAACGAGCTACCGAAACCGATAATACCTTTATCGATGCCTATATTCAATTGGCTATTCTGCACAATGCAATGGGAAATAAAAAACTGGCTTTAGATTTTTACAACGGAGCCATCAGGATAAATGAATTGAATGTGGATGCTCTTTACGGGCGCGCACTATTGCTGCAGGAAGCCGAAAAATTTGATGATGCCGTAAAAGATTACCGAAAAATAATTTCAGTTAACCCCGGTTACTACCGCGCTTATTACAATATTGGTTTTATTAATTCTTTTAATCAAAAATATGAGGCGGCCATTGAAAATTTTGGGAAAGCCATTGAAGAAAATCCGGAGTACATTAATGCCTATTATATGCGGGGGTGGTGTCACGAAAAATTGGGACATAAGCAAGATGCCCTGAATAATTATGAATATACCCTTCAGCTAGATCCTACCTACCCAAAGGCTCTTGAAGGAAAAAAAAGACTGGGGGCACAGTAACCTGTTGCACTACAAACTTTATAATACACAAGTTGTGGGGCATTACCCTTTGTTTTCACTAACTTAATTCGTTTGAAAGGCCTCATTTAAATTATTCAGCAGCGGGAATGGCTGCTAACTGATGTAGCCCCACTCTGGTCAAATCAAAAATTTGAATGGTGTATTTTTCATTTGCTGAAGTGAGCCAGTTTAAGCTGAGAAAATTAGTAGGCTCTGGCAGTTTTGCCCTCTATAAAATTGATAAAAGCACGGTTCACTACTTTATTGCCTCCAGGTGTTGGGTAATTACCCGAGAAGTACCAATCACCAAGATCGAAAGGGCAGGCTATATGAAGATTTTCAATACTCTGATAAATCACTTCTACCTGAGCTCTGCACTCTTTAGGCGTAACAATGGAAGCCACTTTATTACTAAGTTCGTCATCAGTAAATAAAGCATAGAGTTGCTGCAGGTGATTTTTAATTTCCTCTTTAGGCAAATGCTCCTGTTCTTTACATCTTGCGTACGTTTCGTCAAGCAAATCTTCTTTACCACGTTCTTTTAACAAAGCAATCATAGCCTGAAAAGCTACAAACTCACTTAATTTAGACATATCAATGCCGTAACAGTCGGGGTAACGGATTTGAGGAGCAGAAGAAACAATGATAATTTTTTTAGGATGTAGCCTGTCAAGAATTCTGATAATGCTGGTACGTAAAGTGGTACCCCGCACAATAGAATCATCAATTACAACAAGGGTATCTTCATCGTTGTTTATAATTCCGTAGGTAACATCGTAAACGTGCGCCACCATATCTTCCCTGTGCGTATCGTCAGTAATGAAGGTACGGAGTTTTGCATCTTTCACGGCAATTTTCTCTCTTCGCGGCTTAATACTTAAAATTTGTTTCATTTTTGCCAAATCGGGGTTGATGCCAAGTTTCAAGATTTCCTGTGCTTTGTAGTCGGTAAGATAATCATGAACCCCGTCAATTAACCCATAAAATGCAGTTGCTGCCGTATTGGGTATATAAGAAAAAACAGTATTATCTAAATCATAATTAATAGCTTTAAGAACCTTTGGCGATAGTAAATGTCCCAATTTTTTTCGTTCAAGGTAAATATCGCGGTCATTGCCTCTTGAAAAATAAATTCGTTCAAATGAGCACGATTTACGCTCGGCAGGCGGTATAATGTTTACTTCACTTATTACCCCGGTTTTGCGAACAATAAGGGCATTCCCGGGTTGTAATTCTTTTATATCTGTAAGCCGTATATTAAATCCGGTTTGAATGGCTGGCCTTTCTGAAGTTACCACCACAATTTCATCGTCATGGTAATAATAACACGGTCTAATACCAGCAGGATCACGAACAACGAATGCATCTCCGTGCCCCATCATTCCAGCAAGGGTATAGCCTCCGTCAACTTCTTTTAAAGATCTTTTAAGGATATGTTCAATATTTAAATTTTGGGCAATGAGTGGCGAAATATCCTTGTTGCTGTAGCCTTCTTTTTTAAACTGATCAAACAATACCTGATTTTCTTCATCTAGAAAATGTCCTATTTTCTCGAGCATGGTAACGGTGTCGGCTTTTTCCCTTGGATGTTGGCCAATGTCTACCAATAATCCGAAAAGTTCATCAACATTGGTCATATTGAAATTTCCTGCCAACATCAGGTTGCGGCTCATCCAATTGTTTTCACGAATAAAAGGATGGCATTTATCTTCCGAATTTTCGCCATGAGTGCCATACCTTAAATGGCCAAGCAGCAACTCTCCGGCAAAGGGTACATTGGCCTTTAGAAAGTCGGCATCTTTATTTCCGCTTTGATTTATTTTTGCACTTATTCGGGCAAAAATATCAGCTACCGCACCACTTCCGGCCGTACGTTTTCGAAATACATATGGATTTCCCGGCTCGGGATCAAGTTTAATAACCCCTACTCCCGCTCCATCCTGACCGCGATTGTGTTGCTTTTCCATTAACAGGTAAAGTTTCTTCAGTCCGTACAAAGCCGACCCGTATTTTTCCTGATAAAATGATAAAGGTTTTAGAAGACGAATAAATGCGATTCCGCACTCGTGTTTGATGGCGTCACTCATGGTGAAATTTCAAAGTGCAAAAATAGCAAATATAAAATGGAATGACACATAAACTGTGGTTATAAATTAACCATGAATTAACATTTAAGAATAATTAAACCCTAAGGTTTCCTATCGGACTGTTTGGAGAAGGCAATAACATATTTTAGAATATAACTTTGCGAAACATTATCAAGTTTTGCCCTTGAACACATCAACGGAATGATATTCATCCATTCCAACTCTGTATGTTCATTGGGTTTATGATATGAATGGCACTTATGGCAATTTTGCTCAAATAGTAGTTTACCCTTATTCAATTCGGCCAAAGTAACATTTGGAAAACGTTTAGCAGCCTGCACTACTTCTTGCTCGCGGGGAACGGGTAATTTGTGAACGGAACACGCCAAAGCCAGCATTAACGACAGTAAGACAAAATATTTCATACGTGACTCCTAGTTAAAAACTACCCCCGTTTATGTTCAGCTTTTGGGCGAATCAGTGCAAGTGCATCAATGATAATTTCAAGTTGCTCTATTAAATCCTTATTTTCTGTTTGACAAACTACAAAAACCGGCTCAAGGGTAATAAGGTATGGGGCAGCAGCTAAAACACCTGCAATATATGCCTTCTGCAATTTCATGGCCGGCTTGCTACCCGGTTTCACTTCATTTACAATAAAAACAATATTCAGTCGATCTTTTATTTTTTTCAGACGGTTAATTCGATGGTTAATTTTCTGATCGTTCTTCTTTAATGGTTTCATTTAATCTACTAATATGGAGTTATTATCTAATCTAAATTAATTTTAAGAGTGCTGAAAAATAGGTAAGAAAAAATTTAGCGGTATTTTTAATAGACGAAAAGAAGTTTAACGAACTGCTTAGTAACTTACAGGTGAATCTTTATGAAGTTATATGGTCAAATTTAAGCTTTTTTATCTTTTTTAAAGGCCCCGGACAATTTTCTGTATGGCATTGAATACAAGCATCAATCACTAAATTAAAGCGCTCCATTGCTTTCCCTCCCGGCTGAACCAACTCATTAAATCTTCGTTTGAACTGCCCCGCTCTAATAAAAAACTGATCAGTAAGCACGCTGGAGTCGGTGGGTTCGGCATAAATAAAATTAACCATTTTAAACTGTCCTGTTTGCAATTCAGTTCCGCTTTCAATTTGGCCACGAATCGCCAACATTTGTTCATACATGGTACGCATTCCAACAGCCATAGGCTTCGTGTTATCTGGATACAAAGTGGTACAGGAAGACGTGGAATCATGATGTGTTAGTGAACTGTCTGCCAATAATGAAACCGTTCCGTCTCCTTTGTGCTCCGAAGTGCATGCAGCAACTACCACAAATGTGGTGAAAATACAAAAAACTACAATCCGTTGCATAAATGAATGAACTACTGAATAAGTACTCCATCAGCCTCAAAAACCAATTCAAGCTTTGGTTCTTTAATGGCATCAATGTCAGTTTGTGATTTACCAGCATCTTTTGCATAATGCTTCAACTCCTCAACCGAAGTTTCCTGCCAGCTTGCTACTCCTTCAATAACTACCGTTTTACCGGCAGTATTTTTTGGAACAAAAAACGCGTACCCTTTAAATGTGATTCGCATCGTTTGTTCGTTACCCAAATCAATTTTCATCCAACAACCTTTTCTCTGACACACTTCCAAAATTTTGCCTGTGAGCGTTACTTTCACCTCCTTTTTACCTTGCATCATGGCCGATAACTCATTGGCCGGTGTAACCACGTCCTTTGAAACCTTTGCGCCATAATTTTGCTGAGCAAAGCCTGCTAAAGAAAATAAACTTATGAAGGTAAAAATAAATAACCGTTTCATATATACTTTTTCAAATTTAATAACTGTTGTTATCTCCTCCTGACTTTCCTTTGAATTTTGAGAATTTTTCTTTTCGGCTTCCCCCAAAAGAACTGTTTTCTCCTTTGCCATGAAAGGATGACCTGCCACTTCCATTTCCTCCACCGTCTCCTCTTCCATATCCCCCACGTCCGCGCGATTCACTCCTGTTTCCATCATTTCTTCTTCCTCCCGAAAAGCCCCCGCGCTCGCCACCCCTTTCAAATTTACGCCCCCCATCCCGTGAACGTGATTCCTCTCCTGAAACTTCAGCTCTTATTTTGCGCCCACGGTACTGCTGATTGCGCATATTATCAATAAACTGTTCAGCAAGAGATGAACTTACTTCAACAAATGCATACGCATTTTTAATACTGATGCGGCCAATATCTGTTTTATTATAGCTTGTACAATCCATTACAAAACGGAACAATGAACCTTTATCAAACCCATCCATAGTTCCTACACTCACAAACACGCGTGTAAAATCGCCAGAATCACGTGACGATAATTCCTTCTGATTTGCATCATAATTCAAATCAGGTGCATTTTTATAATAATTCAGGAAACGATTAAACTCGACCGAAGCAAATTTTTTAATTAACTCTTCTTTGGTTAAAACCTGAAGTTCCTCCATTATACGTCCAAGGTATGGCTCGATGGCTGAATCATTAACTTCCACTTTATGTACGTTGTTAATAATATTGAATAATTGCTTTTCGCAAACATCAACCCCACTAGGAATAATCTCCTTTTCAAACTTTGCTTTTGTTAATCGTTCCATCTGTTTCAGTTTCCCTACTTCTTTCGGATTAACAATAGTAATTGAAACTCCCTTCTTGCCCGCACGCGCGGTACGTCCGCTTCTGTGGGTATAACTCTCCAATTCATCGGGAATGGAATAATTTATTACATGTGTAATGTCATTCACATCAATACCACGAGCTGCCACATCTGTTGCAACCAACAATTGCAGTGAACGCTGGCGAAAACGATTCATCACTTTATCACGCTGCTGCTGACTTAAATCTCCGTGAAGGGCATCTGCATTGTATCCTTCGCGTATTAATTTTTCGGCAATTTCCTGTGTTTCTATTTTTGTTTGAGCAAAAATAATCCCGAAAATATCCGGCTGATAATCGATAACGCGCTTTAATGAATCAAATTTGTGATTGGCTCTGGTAATGTAATAAACGTGTTTAATATTTTCGGCTGTGGTATTTTTATGACCTACCGTTAGCTCAAAAGGGTTCGTCATAAACCGTTCTGCAATCTGACGAACTTCGCGGGGCATTGTTGCAGAGAACAACCAAACATTTTTCTCTCCGGTAACGTGAGATAGAATAAATTCAATATCGTCACGAAAACCCATATTAAGCATTTCATCTGCTTCGTCAAGCACCACGTACCTTATGGCTGCCAGATTTATCACCTTACGCTCCATTAAGTCCATTAATCGGCCAGGAGTTGCCACAATAATTTGAGCACCCCGTTTTATTTCCGAAATCTGTCCACTTATGCTTGCTCCGCCATACACCGATACCAAATGAGCCCCTTTAGTATGAGAAGAATATTTCTCCAAATCGCCTTTTACCTGCATACATAATTCGCGGGTAGGGCAAAGAATAAGACCCTGGGTAGTTTTTATTGAGAAATTC
The DNA here is from genome assembly GCA_020049855.1 of Bacteroidia bacterium. Lineage (GTDB taxonomy): Bacteria > Bacteroidota > Bacteroidia > UKL13-3 > UKL13-3 > JAGPCK01. Next base: position 41,013 of record JAGVLJ010000016.1, read on the forward strand.
AGATGATTGATCAGCGGTAAACCAAATGCTGCTGTTTTCCCGGTTCCTGTTTGGGCAAGACCCATAAAATCTCTTGTACCTGTGAGCAATACGGGAATTGATTGCTCCTGGATTGGCGTTGGTTGTTGAAAGCCTAACTCTTCTACTGCCTTGGCAATCTCCGGCTTCAACCCCAGCGTTGAAAATAATGTCATAAATTGTGTTTCCTAAAATGAGGCGCAAAGGTATTGAAATATATCCGTCTATCAAAGAACTTATTGAAATTCAGACATTCGGATTGTTCATCAATTGGTTTATCAGCCAATTTAGCTCGCCCTTTACTCTACGTGCCCGCCTCATTTGCACCCTTTTACTTTTTAGGAACTCAAAAAACATAACAAACAGATAAATAATAACAAACAAAAGAAACTGAGCGACTAATACAGGGGCGAAGAAGGAAGGTACGAATGTTTCCATGTGAAAGCATTAAGAAAGTTATATGTTATCGCTTTCAAAAGAAGTAAGTATAGTTAAACAGAATGTTTCGTTCAGGTTATGTTTTAATTACCTATAAAGGTCACAAATATATTCCTGATAATCTGCCTACCCATTTATATTTGCAGTTTAAAATGAACAAAAAAACAACATATCACATTTTACTCTATTACTGTTATAGCCCAATAGAAAATGCCCAGCAATTTGCCATTGATCATTTGGCATTTTGCAAAGAGCTAAAACTAAGAGGTAGAATAATTGTTGCCAGCGAGGGACTTAACGGAACAATAAGCGGCACCATAGAGGCTTGTGAAGTATATAGAGCAACCATATTGGCCGATTACCGCTTTGCAAAAACCGATTTTAAGATTGATGAAAGCGACAGCCACGCTTTCCAAAAAATGCACGTAAGGTACAAACCGGAAATTGTCCATTCGGGGCTCAGAAATCCGGAAGAGGTAAATCCGAATAGAAAAACCGGCATTCATCTAAGTGGTGAAGAATTTCAAAAATTAAAAGAAAATAAGGATGTAGTATTGATTGACGTGCGGTCAAACTACGAACATCAGGTAGGCCATTTTAAAGGAGCAATTACCCTTGATATGGAAAATTTCAGAGAGTTTCCTGAAAAAATAAAAGAGTTGGAGTACCTGAAAAATAAAAAAATAATAACCTATTGTACCGGAGGAATTAAATGCGAAAAAGCCTCTGCCCTATTGCTCAAAGAAGGATTTAAAGACGTATTTCAGCTTCATGGCGGCATAGTGAAATATGCTAAAGAAACCGGAGGAAAAGACTTTGATGGAGTATGTTATGTGTTTGATAATAGGGTAACCATTCCTGTAAATTCGATAAATCCAACCACAGTTAGTAAATGTCATATTTGTGGGGTCTCCACTTTCAGAATGATAAATTGCGCCAACCCCGAATGTAACAATCACCTGCCGGTATGCGAAGAATGCGGATGGGATATGGATGGTGCCTGCTCAGCAGAATGTAAAGCACATCCTAAAAAAAGAACCTACAATGGCACGGGCTATTATGTTAAAAATACTGACCCGGCTCATCTTGACTGAATAAAATGAATGCGCTAAAGTCAAACCTTAATCCGAAACAATGGTTGGATTTATATGCCAACCAGCTTTTTCGTTTTGCCTAAGAACAAATCAAGCAAAAAGAAACTACCAAAGAACTTGTTCAGGAAACTTTTGTATCCGTCCTTAAAGCACTCCCAAACTTTAAGGGAAGATGTATCAAAAATGAATCGGTATATACCATTCTGAAAAATAAAATAATTGACCATCCCCGTAAAAACTCCCATTTACATAAAAACCTTTGAAACTATCAAAAAGAATACAGCTATGGCTTTGATGATTTAGGTCATTGGAAACTAGAAAGGATGAACAGAGACTGGGGAATAATTGAAAATGATGTGCGGCTGGATAAAGAGTTTAGGGAAGGCTCGCATTGTGCCAAAATAACTGACCGAAATACAGAATGCGGTCGTTGCACTGAAATAGATTGATGGAACAAACTCGAATTAAATTTGCAAGAAATTAACTATTTCATCGTCTAATTATAGGGTAATTATGCACCGCGCAAAACTTATCCTTCGGGCATTTATCCAAAATAACTGACTAAACGATAATGCCTATATGAAACTGAAAATAACTTGTAGGGGAGGTAGCTTTCTGGTAACAAAAAGCAAGGAGTATCGGCTTACATATGGCGAAAAAATAAGGATGACCCTTCACCTGCTTATTTGCAAATGTTGCTGCTTGTTTAAACATCAAAATAAAATACTTGATAAAGCACTATCTGTAAATATCTACCTTGATCAATTAACCGATTCAGAAAAGGAAAAAGTTAAGCAATTAATAGGCTAATTGGTATTTTCCTAGCGCGATAGTGCCCTGAAGCAAATTAAAAAAAACGACAACCTATCTCCATATATTTGTGTATGGCAAAAACAAAAATTATAGGTAGCAGCGAACTCGTATTAAATAAAGACGGATCCATTTATCACTTACATTTATTACCTGAAGATATTGCTGATATAGTATTTTTAGTGGGCGACCCTGCCAGAGTTAAAAAAGTATCAAATTACTTTGATCGCATTGAACTGAAAAAGCAAAAGAGAGAATTCGTAACTCACACCGGATATATAGGAAAAAAAAGGCTCTCTGTTCTTTCTACAGGAATTGGAACTGATAATATTGATATTGTAATGAACGAACTTGATGCTTTAGTCAACATTAACTTAAAAGCACGCCTGCCAAATAAAAAAACAAAATCATTGCAGTTAATCAGACTTGGTACCTCGGGAGCACTGCAAAAAGATATTCCAATAGATTCAATGGTGGTTTCAACTCACGGTTTGGGTTTTGATGGGCTTTTAAATTATTACTTGCTCAAATATAAAAAAAAGAAAAAGCTTTACTTCATTCGTTTAATAAATACTTTAACAATGAGCACCTGTTCCCAAAAACTTACCTTGCAAAAGCAAATAAGGAATTGCTTTCGAAATTGAGTAAAAATCAAATTACCGGAATCACGGCTACCTGTTCCGGTTTTTATGGGCCGCAAGGACGCACTATAAGAGCACCCTTGAAAAAGTATGATTTGATTGATATACTCGCAGCCTTTCGCCACGGACAAAGCATCATCACGAATTTCGAAATGGAAACATCTGCCATCTATGGCTTAGCTTCAGTTTTTGGCCATCAAGCCTGCTCGGTAAATGCTATTATTGCTAACAGGCCTAATAAAGTTTTCAGCTCCAATGCGGATAGAAGTGTTGACCGAATGATTAAAACGGTAATTGACTTGCTATTGTAGCAGAACACATCTTATTGGCTGTTCAATATTTGTAATAACTCATCTAATTTAGGAGTTAAAATAATCTCTGTTCTCCTGTTTTTCTTACGTGCTTCAGCTGTTTTCGCAGAAGCTACCGGATAAAACTCCCCGCGGCCTGCAGCAACAAAACGTTTAGGGTCAACCCGTCCTTCAACCGTTAAAATTTTAACTATATTAGTGGCTCTAAGAACACTCAAATCCCAATTGTCTTTAATAACACCTCCGCTAATCGGTACATCATCTGTATGACCTTCCACCAGTACATTTACATCCTTTTCTTTATTTAGTGCTTCTGATAGCTTAAGCAAAGCTTCTTTTCCCTTTTCATCCACTTCAATTTTCCCCGATTTAAAAAGCAATTGCTCCTCAAGTGAAACATATACTTTCCCGTTTCTTATCTCAACAGTAAGACCTTTATCTTTAAAACCCAATAAAGCATTGCCAATATTCGCCTTTAATGCCCTTACAGCCGAATCCTTTGCATTTAGTACACTTTGTAATTCATTAATCTTTGCCTGTGAAACTTTGAGATTATCTTCTTGTGCATCCAAATCTTTCTGCTTCGCGCTAAGTTTTGCATCCAGATCTTTTAAACTGGCAAGCATCTTTTTCTGTTCCACTTCACTCATTTTGCTAAAGTCCCTGAATTTCTCATCCAGTTCCTGCATGGATTTGGTAGTTCTCGACAAAAGTGTAGCTAACTCTGTTGAATCAACCCTTAGATTTTTAACTTGTGATTCCAGCGAATTAGCCATATTGGTTAATGAATCAGTAGAGGACAAAGCCTTTTCCAACCGATCTTTACATTCGGCATTACTTTTCTCGAGTTCCTTCTTGGTAAACTCCAGCGCATCATATTTTTTTCGCGAAACGCAGCCAGTAAATACTACTACTGCAGCCAAAGCAATCATCAGCTTTTTCATAAAATCATTTATTTAATTAGAATACTCAGAGTTTGACCTCTTCGCCATTTTTATCAAAGAAATGGTACTCCGACAAATAATAGGATGAAACGGGCTTAATTTTTATCCACTTACCATACTTGAGAAACCAATTAAACCGTTTGGATTTGACGCCCTTCTTGAGGTAAGACTCTATGTATGGGTGTACTTGCAGGGTAATAGACCTAATGTTCAATTCTTCATACAGGTACTCCATATTCTTTTCAATCTCGTCAACGATCAGGATGCTGGCTGCACTTTGCCCGGTTCCGTTGCACATGGCGCATACCTCAGTTGTAACCACATTTGTCTCGGGTCGTACCCGTTGACGGGTTATTTGTACCAACCCAAATTGGCTCATAGGAAGAATTTTGTGCTTCGCCTTATCATTTTTCATAGCCTCCTTCAAACGCTCATAAACCTGCCTACGATTACCGGCATTCTTTAAATCAATAAAATCAATTACCACAATGCCGCCCATATCTCGCAAACGTAGTTGTCGGGCAATTTCATCAGCAGCTTCCAGATTTACATTAAGTGCGTTTTCTTCCTGATTTTTTTCAACCACCGTTTTGCCACCACTGTTCACATCAATTACATGCATTGCCTCGGTATGTTCAATAATGAGGTATGCCCCCCCACTAAGCACTACTTCTTTACCAAAAGCAGTTTTAATTTGTTTCTCTACCCCAAAATGCTCAAAAATGGAAGTTTTTCCGTGGTGTAGTTTCACAATTTTATCGAGATGTGGTGCAATGGTTTTGATATACAATTTTATTTGCTGAAAAACATACGGATCATTTACATGGATACCTGAGAAATCGTCATTCAACATATCCCTTAACATGGAAATAAACCGATCACTTTCGCCAAGAATTTTTTGAGGAGGTGATGCTTTTTTAAGTTGCTTGAAAATGCTCTCCCATTTATCAACCAAATCATAGTAATCGCGTTCTACGTCCGCAAGGTTAGCCCCCTCGGCCACAGTTCTAACAATTACCCCAAACTGATTTCCCCGCATACCCTGAAACAATTGCTTCAATCTCACCCGTTCTTCGTTGCGCTTAATCTTCTTAGAAACGGTAATTGAGTTGCTGAACGGAACCAGCACCAAAAATCGTCCTGCCAATGATATTTGTGAACTTAATCTAGGACCTTTTGATTGGATAGGTTCTTTTACTATTTGAACAAGCAATTGCTTTTCCTTACCGATAGCCGCTGTTATTTTACCCGTTTTATCAATGTCCTTTTCAGGTTCAAATTTTGATAAATCGGAAGTTTTAATCCCCCCTCCCTGAACCTGCCTTGTATATTTAATAAGGGATTTTATTTGTGACCCTAAATCAAGGTAATGCAAAAAAGCATCCCTCTCATGCCCTACATTTATAAATGCGGCATTTAATCCGGGCATTATTTTATTCACAACCCCAAGGTAAATATCACCTACCGAAAAATTATTGGAATTCTTTTCCTGATGTAATTCAGTAAGTTTTTTATTTACAGTTAGGGCTATAACAACACCCGAAGAGTCGGAACTAATAAATAGTTCACTACCCACTTTGATTCATATATAAAGTTAACTAGAAGGAAGTAATAACTTAAGATATTACCTCTTCTTATGCCTGTTTTTTCTTAACCTTTTTTTGCGTTTGTGCGTGGCAATTTTGTGTCTTTTTCTTTTCTTTCCGCTTGGCATAGCTTTAATTATTTTGAATTTCTTTAATTAAATCGTCAATTTTATTTTTGGCCTTTTGTTCTTTGGTTAGTGCTTTACACTCTTCAAGCATCATTACAGCCTTTTCCTTTTTACCCAACTGATTGTATATATCGGCCAGATAATAATAATACTCCGTATTATAAGGCTCTAACCTACGAAGTTTCTCAAAACGATCAGCAGCTTTATCCATTTGCCCTGACTGTATGGCAAGCATTCCTAAGGTAAAGGTAGCCTGAACATTATTTGAGTCAGTGGCTAAAACCTCTCTAAGCATTTTTACTGCCAACATAATCTGGGAAGGGTTTTGAGCTAAACAAAGTGCTAATGAATTCTTTGCATCTAGGTTACTTTCATTAAAAGAAAGAACCTTCTCAAATGATTCGGTTGCCTTGCCTATGCAAAAAAATATCTCAGCAGAGTCTGTTGCATTTCGCGCGGCCTGTATGTACGCTTTTCCTGCCCTAAGCCAACTATCTTCTGAAGGAGCGGCTAGTGCAGCTTTAAAATAATAACTCCCTGAAACAGGCCATGCTTTCAGGGAGTCATATAAACTGGCCAATGCCATATAGGCAGAGGCACTACTTGAAGACGATTTTACTTCCGCCTCAAGCAAATCCACATGTTTCTTTATACCCTCAGGCAAAGAATTAATAACCGTTTGTTCTGCTACTTTCTCATCAAAAGTACCAACATTTCTCTGTCTGGTTGCTACCTTCTTCACTGAACTTTTATACCCTTTTACAAAAAGTATAGAACAACAGGAAAGAATAATAATCCCTAATAGCAGGGGGCCTTTTATTCCCTTCATCGGGTAATGCGAAAAGCCCTTAAGCTTTAGCGGCTGATTTTTTTGCAGCCATTGTTTTAACGGTTTCGCTCTTTTTTACTTTGTCAACAAAGGTCTTAGCCGGTTTGAAAGCAGGAATCCAATGCTCATCAATTACCATTGCCGTATTTTTTGAGATATTACGGGCAATTTTTTTTGCTCTCTTCTTTACGATGAAACTTCCGAAACCTCTGAAATACACGTTTTTGCCTTCAACCATTGAATTGCGTACAACTTTAAAAAAAGTTTCAACACATTCTTGAGCGGCCAGTTTTTCTACTCCTGTTTTAGCAGAGATTTCTGCAATTACTTCAGCTTTTGTCATTGTTCTGTAGCTTTTAATTTTTTATAATTCAACTATTTAATAAAAACTTTTGGTATTAGTTTTTAGGACGGCAAATTTAGTTAAATTTCCATTTAAAAAAACTTTTTCCGCTGAAACAAAATTATTTGAGAATAATTTTGTGCAATTCATGTGCTTCTCTACTCAACTTATTCAATGGTATCGCCAAAACAAGCGTAACCTGCCTTGGCGTGAAACCACAGACCCTTATAGAATCTGGTTATCCGAAATAATTTTACAACAAACACGTGTAGAACAGGGACTTCCGTACTTTTTAAAATATGTACAAACATATCCAAATTTATCCGACTTTGCAAAAGCCAATGAAGATGAAATCCTTAAATATTGGCAAGGATTAGGCTATTACAGCCGAGCCAGAAATATGTTAAATACTGCTAAACAGATAATTAAATTTCATAATGGGAAATTCCCGGAAAACTATGCAGCACTGATTCAACTTAAAGGAATTGGACCTTATACAGCAGCAGCCATCGCCTCTTTTGCATTTAATGAAAAAGTAGCCGTAGTAGACGGTAATGTATTCAGGGTTTTAAGCCGGTTTTTAGGTATTTACGAACCGATTAACAATTCGGCAGCAAGAAAACTTTTTACCAAAGCTGCTTTAGAATTAATGAATAAAAAAAATCCTGCCGAATTTAATCAGGCAATAATGGAATTTGGAGCTACACTATGTAAACCGGCTAAACCCGATTGTTCAAATTGCCCAATCTCATCCGCCTGCTTTGCCTTTTCCAAAAATAAAATCGCAGAACTACCTGTTAAGATTGTGAAACCAATAAAGAGAATTAGGTATTTTAACTATTTGCACCTGAATGACAGCGGAAATACATTTTTTAAAAAACGGGAATCTAAAGACATCTGGCAAGGGCTGTATGAATTTCCATTGATAGAAACCCCAAAGACAATTAACCAAGACGAACTCCTTGAACATCCCGATTTTAAAAAATTGGTTCAAAAAGCGAAAATAAAAATAACAAATTGGCATTCAGCGAAAAAACATATCCTTAGCCATCAAATTATTTACGCCAGATTTTGGCAGATTGAAATGGTAAAGGGGAATCTAAAGCAGGATAAGGCAATTATTAAGATTTCCGAAGAGAGGCTTGCAGAGTATCCTGTTCCTCGGATTTTGGATATATATTTGAAAAATAATAATCTAGTTTAGAATTAATGTTAAATTTCTATGTCAGTTAATAAAGTAATTTTATTGGGAAATTTAGGTAAAGATCCTGAAGTAAGAAATCTTGAAGGTGGGGCAAAAGTGGTGAAATTTTCATTGGCAACCTCAGAGACATACAAAGACAAAAGTGGGAACAAGGTTGAACAAACCGAATGGCACAATATTGTTGTGTGGAGAGGTTTGGCTGATATAGCCGAAAAATATCTGCGTAAAGGGAGTTCTGTTTTTATTGAAGGTAAAATAAGATCCCGCTCATGGGATGATAAAGATGGTAACAAAAGATACATCACTGAAATTGTAGCCGACAATTTAACGCTTGTAGGAGGGAAAAGGGATGAGAATTCCGGTGGAAACCCATCTAACGCTAACGTAACAAATGGCGATGTTGGATCTGCAAATCCCACATTAACAAATGACAGTTCTGATGATCTGCCGTTTTAATGTATAACCTAATTTAGATAAATTTTGGAAAGTTACCCGCCTTATCCTTTATCAACTCTACTTTACGTACCCCAATCGGTTTTAAAACAGAATATTCCTCCATCAGACTGGGTGAGCGTACTAATAAGTATTATACTAATATTTATTTTTTTAGCATGTGTAGCGGTATTCTCCGCATCTGAAAATGCTTTTTTTTCTATAAGCCCTGCTACTGTTGATGAATTAAGGCAAGACGATAGCCGATTTGCCAAAGCAACAGTTTTTCTAATGACACACCCAAAGAAACTTCTGGCTACCTTACTTATAGGAACAAATTTCGTGAATGTGGGTATAGTAGTTTTATCTTCATTCATAATGAATATTTTGTTTGATTTTTCAATTAGCCCTATTGCCGGATTTATTTTTCAGGTAGTTATTGTTACCTTTTTGATTGTAATGATTGGGGAAGTGCTTCCTAAAATATATGCGGTACATAACAGCATGAAAATGGTTAAACTCATTGCCTCTCCTATTCTTACGCTGAGTAAAGTCCTAAGTCCTCTGGTTTTTATTCTCGAAAAATCAACTTCCATAATTGATAAGCGCATCACTAAAAAAGGGCACATGCTTTCGATTGATGAACTTAATCACGCTATTGATATTACCAGCGAAGAAGATGCCCCGGAAGAGGAAAAGGAAATACTCAAGAGTATTGTAAATTTTGGGAATATAAGTGTGAAAGAAATTATGAGACCACGGATGGACGTGGTGGCATATGATAAAAAAACAGACTTGGCCTCTCTAATCAAAGAAATCAACGAATGGGGCTACTCCAGAATCCCAATTTTCGAAGGGAACTTTGACCGGATAGTTGGTGTTTTATATATTAAAGATTTACTGCCTCATTTGGGAAAAGTGAATGACTTGGCTTGGCAAAAGTTAATAAAACCACCCTATTTTGTACCGGAAAGTAAAAAAATAGACGACCTGTTGAAAGAATTTCAGAATAAACGGGTACATTTAGCTATTGTGGTTGACGAGTTTGGTGGTACAAGTGGCATTGTAACTATGGAAGATATTCTGGAGGAAATCTTTGGAGAGATAAAAGACGAATTTGACGAAGACGAATTGTTTTATTCCAAACTTGATGAAAGCAGCTACGTATTTGAAGCAAAAATATCACTAAACGATATGTGCCGATTGATGGAAATTGAGGATAATAGTTTTGATGATATAAGAGGTGATGCCGATACATTAGGTGGATTAATTCTGGAGATGACTGGTAAGATTCCTAACCTGAAACAAAAAATAGAATACAATCATTTCATATTTACGATTGAATCTGTAGACAAACGAAAAATAAAAAGAGTTAAGGTAGAATTAATTCCGTTGCTTGAAGGATAACCATGAGCAGAATTTTTAGCGCATTCATTAGTATTTTGTTAGTTGGGGCTTTTGTTTCATGCGAAGACGAATACATTCCAAAACCAAGAGGCTACAACCGAATCGAATTTCCGGAAAAATCATACATAACCTATGATTCCATTTATCCATTCACCTTTCAATATCCTGCGTACGCAAAAGTTTTACCGTATCAGGGAAGTGATGGCCCTCATCCTTATTGGCTAAATATTTATTTTCCTAAGTTAAAGGCTACACTTCACCTTAGTTACCTTGGTATAGAATCGGAAAATGAATTAATAAAAATGATTGAGGACTCCAGACGTTTAGTATTTAAACATACAGTAAAAGCCGAAGAAATTATAGAAAACTACCTTGATAAACCGGGCAAATATGGCATTGTTTACGAGCTTACAGGTTCAACCGCCAGTGCTTTACAATTTTATATAACCGATAGTACCCAACACTTCCTCCGAGGCTCACTTTATTTTAATGTAGCTACCAATCCTGATTCGGTAGCACCTGTTATCAACTTCATTAACAAAGATGTTGAGCGGTTTCTTGAGAGTTTATCCTGGAAGTTGAAATAACTATACCTCAGGAAAATAATTTCCTGATTTTTGAACCTAAGCCCAACCGTTATGAAGTACACAATTTTACTTTATTTCGCAACTTGCTTCACCTTCAATTCGCTTAGAATTGCTTAACGAATACAACGGCTGATACTATGTACACCTTATTAAAGTGAGGCTTTCCTCCCCATGTAGCATCAAATTCATGTATAGGCATTGCAGCATTATACGGTAATAATGTAACGAGGTTAAACTACTGCCAGATGGACTTTCTACCATCTCACTCCAGTTAGCATAAGGTAAAAAATTCTGTTTTCTCGTTGGTATGAGATTGGATAACACCCACGCTGACTAAGTTCACGAGCATTTTTTGAGCGCGCCACCTCGATATATTTAACAACTTACATGCATCTTTCAGAGTAATTTTTCCTTTTGTTTCTATGTATTTTAACAGGTCCCTTTCTTTATCGCTGTAGCGAATTACCACACCCTGCAAACTATGCTGCCTTTTTAATACATCTACTACCACTTTACTTGCCAATAGGCTTTTGTCTTTAACGCGAACATGAACCCACCATTTGCCGGTATCATCTTTGGCGTAATAGGGTTTGTTCTCACCTTCGGGGATTTTTGCTTCAAGAATTACTTTATTGCCTATTTCCCATTCAATGATTTCAATGCCTATCTCTGGTTTGCAATAAAACCGGACAGCCAGATCGAGCATGTATTTTTCATCTTCACTTTTAATCCCACAAATCATTTTTTTATCAGTAACCCCTACTAGCAGCGTGCCACCTTTGTGATTTGCAAATGCCGACATTGTTTTGGCTATTTTAGTGGCCGATGAAATGGTTTGTTTAAAGTCGAGGGTGTCGCTCTCTCCCGCCAGCAATAATTGCTGAATATGCGTAAGACTCATGCGAACAAAGATAAATTAAAATTAGTAGATGGGACATAGAGGCAAAGGTTACACTTCTCCATTTTGTTCCTGCGTAAAATTAAGTTTTTCCCTTAGCCCCATAAATACTGTCGCTGTAAGATTTAAGTGCTAACTTTAGTACTTTTGCATCCTTAAAACTGAAAATAAATGAGTGTGCCGATAAAAATAGCCGTAGCCAAAGGTGATGGCATAGGACCCGAGATTATGGATGCGGTTTTAACTGTGTTTAACTCTGTCGGAGTACCATTGCAATATGAATTTATTGAAATGGGTAAAACCTATTTTTTAGAAGGATATGGCACCGGCATGACTCCTAAAGCCATGAAGGTAGTAGAAGAACTGGGCATATTATTTAAAGGTCCCATGGAAACCCCAAAAGGGAAAGGGATGAAAAGCATCAACGTTACAGCCCGCAAAACATGGAGCACCTATGCCAACCGCAGACACTTTCAGTCGTTGCCCGGAGTAGATACCGTATTCTCACGTGCCGGCATTCCCATTGATATTACCATCGTTCGCGAAAACATTGAAGGTACTTATGGAGGTGTGGAGCACATGAACACCCACGATGTGACTATATGCCGCAGAATTATTTCGCGACCAGGAAGTGAACAGGTCATACGTTTCGCATTTGAAATGGCACGCAAGGAAGGATTTACCAAAGTAACCTGTGCACACAAGGCCAATATCATGAAAATTACTGATGGTCTTTTTCTTGAAGTTTTTCAGGACATAGCCAAAGAATATCCCGATATACAAAGCAATGATATTATAATAGATGATTTAGCCATGAAATTAGTAGCACGTCCACACGAGTTTCAGGTGGTGGTGCTCACAAATCTTCAAGGAGATATTATGAGTGATTTATGTGCCGGACTTGTAGGCGGATTGGGATTTGCTCCTTCGGCCAATATTGGCGATCATATAGCCATTTTTGAAGCAGTTCATGGTACTGCGCCTGATATTGCCGGCAAACAAATGGCCAACCCAACTTCTCTTTTGCTAAGTGGATTGATGATGATGCGTCACTTAGGTTTTGTGAAGCAGGCTGCTCAAATAGAAAATGCATTGCGCTATACATTGGAGCAAGGCGTGCATACAGCCGACTTTGGCGATCGCTCTATCCCCTTTTCCACTACCCACGAATTTGCACAGTCTGTTATAACTAACCTTGACAAAGAACCAGAATTTTCGAAACCCAGAATAGCAAAAGATGGAGTACCCCTTTTTATAAAGCCCTTGGCTGCTACCCATCAAAAAATGATGGAAAGCACCAAAGACAAAGCAAACAAGGTGATAAAAGGAGTGGATTTATTTATTGAAAGCAGCGAACCGGGCGAAGCTATTGCTGCTACTATTCAGCCCTTACTTTCCTCCGGACAAAAGCTGGTAACGATTTCTAACCGAGGCACCCTGATATGGCCAACCGGATCGGTATTTACCGAATTAGTTGATCACAGTTGTGTGCGTATAGAACAGGAACAAGGAGAAATGACCCAAAACGAAGTGTTTGAACTACTAAAAAAGGTGGGAAAACAGTACATGATTCCCTCATACGAATTACTGCGAAATTTTGGAATAAAAACCGGTTACAGTCTCACTCAGGGACAGTAATTCTTCAGGCGTTTACGTTGAGGTAACGGGCCAGCCACGTATTTTTAAGCGCAATTAACCAGTTCAAATCAAACTGCTCTTTGGTTTGAACCATATTATTAAACACAAGGCTATCTTCATTGATATCGCCATGCAAAAGCAGGTTCGGAATAAAATGCTTATTTACTACCCGTATCTGTTCGTCTTTTTTATAAGCTACCAGTAGGCGGTTAAAAAAATCAACCTTAAAATCACCCGCTATCGCCTTGAGAAAATTTACTGATTTATCTATCCCACATCCGCTTACCCCGTTAAATGATTCATCAACCATTACTACCACAAAACGGCCATAGAGTAAATCGATAGAGGCCTTCAACTGTTTGTCATGAGCTGTCCACTGGTGTACAAATTCAAGAAAAAGTCGCTCCAGTTTTTTTTGTTCAGTTTCCGAAAAAGACCGATCGGCCATGTACACCCACACACGAGAATGGGGAGGCATTTGCGAAAAATTCATACGCAAAGATATAAAAATTAATTTCAGTGAGCTTCCCGTTCAACTTTGTGTCGTGCTCTCATTTTCCTGGCATTCGTGTATCCGTATGAAATGTAAATAACTAACCCTACTACCATCCAGCCGATAGCGGTATTACGTGTTTCGGCTGGCAACCCTACGATCATCATGGAACAAACTAAAATACCAAGTATAGGAATCAGCGGCACTAACGGGGTTTTAAAGGCACGTGGAACATGCGGATCGGTTTTACGCATAATCCAGACTCCTGCACTCACCAACACAAAAGCAAACAAGGTTCCGATACTGGTTAAATCACCTGCAACTTCACCTGGAACAAATGCTGCAAACGCACCCACAAAAACAAAAAGGATAATATTGGATTTATAAGGCGTATGAAATGTTTTGTGCAAATCGGAAAATACTTTTGGCAGCAATCCGTCTTTCGACATGGAATAAAACACGCGCGATTGTCCCATGAGCATTACTAAAATCACTGATGAAAATCCTGCAAGAATGGCTACTGTTACTGCCGTTCCAAGCCAACTGTACCCATGCATATAGTGCTGAATGGCATAGGCCACAGATGCTTCTTTCCCAGCCTTTACAAAGTCGGTATAAGGAGCAACTCCGGTTAACACATGAGAAAACAAAATATACAAAATAGTACAAATAACCAAAGAACCCAATATACCCACAGGCATATCTTTCTCCGGGTTTTTAGCTTCTTGGGCAGCTGTTGATACAGCATCGAAACCGATAAATGCAAAAAATACAATACCTGCACCGGTTACAATTCCCGGCCACCCGTGTTTCCAGAAACCTTCATAGCCTGGTGTATTTTCGGGAATGATGTAAGGAGTATGGTTAGCCGGATTTATAAACTGCCATCCCACCACAATAAATACTAATGCGATTGCTACTTTGATAAACACAATAATGGCATTTACCACAGCCGACTCCTGTGTGCCTTTAATGAGTAGAGCCGAAATACCTAAAAGCACCAGCAAGGCAGGTAGGTTCATTACACCGTGATTCATGATTACATCGGAAGGCAGAACCTTTGAAACCGATACCATTAATTCTGTTCCGCCTTCGCCAATTCGTTTTACATAATGCTCAAAAGGCGAATGACACCATTCGTAAGGGATTACTCCTCCCAATAAATTATTCAGATACTCGCTCCAGGCAATAGCCACTGTGGCTGCTCCCAATGCATACTCGAGTACTAATGCCCAACCCATTATCCAGGCCACCAGTTCGCCCATGGTCGCATAAGCGTATGTATAGGCACTGCCTGCAATAGGAATCATGGACGCAAATTCGGCATAACATAACCCTGCAAAAGCACATCCCAAAGCGGCTATAACAAATGAAAGGGTAACTGCAGGCCCGGCATGTCCTCCGGCTGCTGCGGCTGTGCGCACAAATAACCCGGCACCTATAATCGCACCAATACCAAGCATAATCAGGTTGGTTCGGCCAAGGGTACGTTTAAGGGTATGCCCTTCGGCATGTTTCATTAATTCTTTAAGCGGTTTGCGGTAAAAGAAACTTTGTAATGGCATATGATGATGCTTTATATTTATGAAAATCAAATATCCGTTTTTATTCCTAAAATCAAACAGACAGGGTAAGTTTACCTCTAAACGTTTGCTTAATTAAGAATGGTGAAGTTTACAGGGCACCTTTATCTACAGCAATTACTACCGGTACTTTCATTCGGTGAAGTTTATCCATAATCTTCATCATTTCATTTACCTCAATGCTTTTATCCATCCGCAGCACCACTGATGGTTTATCTTTCCCACGTATTTTGAGTGATAAAGTATTTTCAAATGAAGGCAAGCCCACTTCTTCATTTTCGATATAGTAACGTAAATCGGCAGTAATAGAAACAGAAACGGGTGAAGAAGGGTTATCTCTGCCCGAGGTAGCATTGGGCAATAATAGTTTAATTGCGTTTGGACTGGCCAGAGTAGAAATAATCAAAAAGAACAACATCAGAAAGAACAGGATATCCGATAGCGCCCCGGCCTGTACTTCGGCATGAACATATTTTTTACGCCTGAAATTCATGACTCGATGGGTTTATAGAGAATGTCAACAAACTCAATAGCGGTAACTTCCATCTTATTTACAGTACGCTCAATTTTTGCATTGAGGTAGGTATAGAAAATATAAGCAAGTACTCCTACAATCAATCCCGAAGCGGAGGTAATCATTTTTACATAAATACCACTTGAAATAACCCCGATACTGATATTATCAGTTACCGAAATATCATAGAAAGCTTTTATCATTCCCACCACCGTACCAAGAAAACCAAACATGGGTGCAATGGCAGCAATGGCGGCTAGCAGACTCACATTTTTTTCCATTTTATATACCTCAACGCGCGCAGTGTTTTCAATGGCGTTTTCAATATCTCTGATAGGTGCTCCTACCCTTGATATTCCTTTGAGAATTAAATTTGAAAAGGGGGACGGAGTGCGATTGCAATAAGCAATACAAGCCTTTACATCATTTTTAACCAACATATCCCGGATATTATTAATCAGGTTACTGTCCATCTTACTGGCTTTATTGACGTAAAGCAGCCTTTCAATAAACAAATAAACTGAAGCAAGTGAAAGCACAAGAATGGGAAGCATCACTACCCCACCTTTCATTATTAAACTAAACACGGATAAACCCTCGGCTGCAGCTGGTGCAGCAGGTGACGGCTGACTGGCAACCGTTGTGGTAATCTGGACTAAAATATTCAGTAGTGCCATAACATGAATTAAATATGTTCGATACTAAGAAAAAAATGTCCGGCAGGCTTCATTTAGTTTCCCACATGTGTGCACTAAAAAAGGGGAGCCTTGCGGGCTCCCCTTTTTTAGTACGATAACGGACTATTTCGTTTCTTTCTTTTCAAAATCAACAACTACAGGTGTTGCGACACAAATAGAAGAATAAGTACCAACCACAATACCAATTAATAAAGCAAATGAAAATCCGCGAATGGTTTCGCCACCAAAAATAAAGATGGCCACCAATACGAAGAAAATGGTTAACGAAGTATTGATGGTACGGCTAAGTGTACTGTTCAAAGCGTAGTTAATTACCGTGTTTCGTTCATTTGTGTCTAAATCCGACTTGTTACGAATAGTTAGATACTCGCGAATACGGTCAAAAACCACCACGGTATCGGTCATGGAATAACCCATTACCGTAAGAATAGCTGCAATAAAGTGCTGATCAATTTCTAAAGAGAATGGAAGCAACCCGTCAAAAGCAAGGAATATGGAAAGTACAATAAGTACATCGTGCAAAAGTGCCACTACAGCTCCTAAACCGTATTGCCATTTTTTGAATCGCAAAATGATGTACAGGAACATAATGAAGCATGAAATAATTACTGCCCAAACCGCCTTTGATTTGATATCGCCAGAAATGGTTTCACCCACTTTTTCCGAACTTACAATCTCATATTTCGGGTTTATTTTCTTGAGACCCTCATTTAGTTTGCCAGCTACTTTAGCCTCTGCGTCTGCCGAGTTATCCTGTATCAGATAAGCTGTTGTAATTTTTACCTGCTCACTCCCCCCATAGGTTTTCACCTCGGGTTCTTTGCCATCAAAAAATGGCCCCAATGCCTGACGAACATCGGTAGTAGGAATTGTTTTATCAAAGCGTACCACATAGGTACGACCTCCTTTAAAGTCAACCCCGAAATTAAATCCACCACGAATAAAGAAGAAGGTAATCCCAATAAGAATAATGAGAGAGGAGAAAGTATAATACAACTTACGTTTTCCTACAAAGTCAATTTTAAAGTGGTCGTAAACATGTTGGGTGGTCTTGCGGTAAAAGGTTACATCGCGACCCTTTTCCAACATATTATCGAATATAATTCGGGTGATAAAGATGGCGCAGAATAACGAAGTAAGAATACCGATGATAAGCGTGGTGGCAAAACCCTGAATAGGGCCTGTACCAAACACATAGAGTACAATACCCAGCAATAAGGTAGTAATGTTTGAATCGAGAATAGAAGACATGGCATGGGCATACCCTTCGGAAACTGCATTTTTCAACGACTTTCCATGATGCCCCATTTCCTCACGTATACGCTCAAATATGAGAATGTTCGCATCAACCGACATCCCTATAGTAAGCACTACGCCCGCAATACCCGGTAAAGTTAAAACTGCACCAAGAGATGCAAGCACCCCAATTACAAAAAACACATTGACGAATAGGGCAATGTCAGCCACCCATCCGGCTTTGTTATAGTAGAATCCCATAAACACCAATACCAAAACGAGGGCGATGGCAAAGGAAGAAAATCCGGAACTTATGGCTTCTTGCCCCAATGTTGGTCCTACCACCGCTTCAGCCACAATACGGGTTGGAGCAGGCAGTTTACCGGATTTCAGAATATTGGCCAGATCATCCGCTTCCTTAGTTGTAAAGTTCCCGGAAATGCTCGAATGTCCATTAGGGATTTCACTTTGAACGGTAGGTGCTGAATACACTCTGTCGTCAAGCACAATAGCCACACATCTACCAATATTGGCACCTGTAACTTTTTTCCATTGTCGGGCACCAGAGGTATTCATGGTCATCGAAATCTCTACGTTTCCCGATTGCGAAATATCTTTACGTGCGTCAGTAACCACATCACCTTCTAAAGCTGCGCCACCTGTTTTGCTGAATTTGATGGCATGCAAACGAAGGATTTCCTCATTTTTACCTAACCCTTTAGCTTCCCACAGAAATTTAATGGTTGAAGGTAGTGCGTTTAATACTTCAGGAGTATTGAGGTAAGCATTAATTTTTGCAGTATCTTTAATAAGAGCCGAACCAACAATGGAACCTTTTACCAGTTCGGTACGGTTTTCATTTGTTGCTGGAATAAGCAACGTGTAAAGTAATGGGTTTTCTTTGATTAACTGTTCTTGAGATTTTTTATCGGAAGAGTCTTTACCGACCTTGCTGGTATCAGAGGCTGCTGCAGTTAAATCAGTTAATTTTTTGCTGCTATCAGAGGCTGCTTTATTGGTTTGTAACAATTCCAAACCTTCACTTGATGATTTACTGCTATCGAGTACCTCAACGGTAGCTTCTTTTTTGCCGCTCAACTCCTTTGATGCTTTGAGTTTAGCAATGGTGGTGTTTGCCGTTTGCAAATAGCCAAAAGCTTCGGTATTGTCATAGGTTTCCCAAAATTGCAGGCGAGCCGAACCTTGTAACAATTTACGCACACGCTCAGGATTATCTACACCGGGTAACTCAACCAGAATACGACCAGAATTACCTAACTTCTGAATATTTGGCTGTGTTACCCCGAATTTGTCGATACGTGCACGTAATATCTGAAACGAGCGATCAATAGCCTGATCCGCCTCACCCGAAATAAATTTGAGCACTTCGGCATTGGTTGATGTGTAACTTACCTTATCTTTATTTTCTTTAGTGGCAAAAATGGTGGCCAGTTTACCGCCCGGGTTCAACTCGGCATACGCTTCCCCAAATAAGGTTACGTAATCTTTCTGACTTGTTTTTAATTTTTCATTGGCATTCGCCAATGCTTTGTTAAAAATTGGATCCTGGTTATTATTAGATAACGCAAGCACTAGATCCGACAAAGACACTTCAAGGGTAACATTCATTCCACCTTGTAAGTCAAGACCCAGATTAAGTTCGCGTTCTTTACAATCCAGGTAGGTAAAGCTCATCAACACGGGCTCGCGGGCAATAGAGTCAATAAATGCTCTTTCTTTAGCCTTGTCTCCTTTGGCGTAGGCCTTGGCTTTACTTTCAATCTGGTTTGTTTTCCAGGTAAAGATCAATTGGTACGCGCAAACGAGTGCGAGTGCGATGGCAAATACCTTTACTACTCCTGTACTTTTCATTGTATCGCTTTGATTTTATTTAATTTCTTGTGTATGGTCAGTTTTACGAAGCGGCAAATATATACGCTGAGGCCGACTTTTCAAAAAGAGGAAATTTGCCTCGAAAACAGGTACTTCAGGCTTTCGGATTTAAACTCACCAGAAAGACAGTAGTTTTATTTCGGTCTCGTCCATACCTGAATTTCTCTAACGCTTCTTCAATACTACGACCGTGGAAATACGAGGTGCGCACTTCTTTCTCACCCAGAGGGGTCCATTGAATGGTGTAGGAATCAGACTGATCGCGGTAATGGCGCGTGTATTCAAGTGCTTTGTTCAATACATCTAATTTAGTTACCCCAACTGCGGTAAAAAATAAAAACATCTGGTTATACCGTGGATTGATGGTTTCAATATTCAATTGCACATTCCCAAAATCGTTGTGGTAATTAAAATTAACCCGATGGTTGGTATCCTGTCCGAGCATTTCAATTATTTCTTTTTCAATGGCTAATGCCCTAAGAGTCTCTTCGGCAGTTAATTCTTTCATTGTACGGGGGGGGAATCGGATTGAATGAGTGAAGTAAAATGTTTTTTTAGTATCTGCAGGCTGTTTTGAAAATGTTCATTGTTATTAATAATCATATCGGCTGCATGCTTAAACGGAAGCAGGTATTTTTCATACGCTGGCAATACATGGTTGTGCCACTGATATAAAACAAGGTCGTGCGAAATGCCACGCTCGGTGGTGTCGCGTCTTAGTCGTCTTTCAAGTTTTATATCATCGGCAGCATCAATAAATACCTTTAAATCGAGCATCTTAAAAATTTCTTCAAACCAAAAAATAAACAATCCTTCTATCACAATGATACGGGCAGGTTCAAAACGCACTACCCCGGCTTCCATATTTTCATTCTGATATAAATACTCTTTGCGCTCAATAACCTTACCTGCTTTTAACAATTGTAAATCATTAATAAATTGTATATAATCAATACTTTCTGGTAAATCAAAATTTACCTTCCCATTTACATCGTAGATATGTTTTGAAGGCGGATGGTAATAATGATCCTGCGAAATAATACACAAGTCGCTTACCAAGAAAGCCTCTTTCAACGAAATAAGAAAACTTGTTTTGCCTGAGGCACTTCCGCCAGTTATCCCTACTAAATACGATTGCACTTTGTTGTTTCTTATCGGTAAAGGTCACAAATTTAGCCTTTCAAACCATCTTTCCCAATTGGGTGTACTCACCATTCGCCCTTTGCCCTATATCAACTTCCATTCGTCCGCAGTTTTTGTCGTTTCAATTTACTTATCAGGTCTTTAATTAATAAAAAATGTAAACTTGAGAAACTTTTTAAATATTTTTTGTTTCCAAAGTATTTTTCTTGTTACCTTTGCTCCCGATTTTAGTACACATGAGTCCAACAGAAGAAAAAATTATAGTTAGTTCAAAGTCATTATTTATGAGATATGGCATTAAAAGCATCACCATGGATGATGTAGCCCGCGAGCTTGCCATTTCGAAAAAAACGCTATACCAGTATTTCAGCGATAAAAACGATCTGGTAACAAAAGTATTGACGCATCATCTTGATATTATCAGCAATGAATGCATCAAAACGTTTGTAGAAACAGCCAACCCCATTGACCAAATGCTTGCAATGAGCAGACAAAGGGCGGAAGACATGAGCAGCATGAATCCAGCCCTGTTATACGATTTAAAAAAGTACTATCCTGAAAGTTGGACAGAACTGGAAAAATACAAAACAGAATTTATTTACAACCACATTGTAGCTAACATACAAAAGGGTATTGAAGGTGGCTGGTATCACAACCATATCAAAACAGATATTATAGCACACATCTACGTTCATCTGGTGGATATAATGATAAGCAATGGGGATGAACTGAAAAAAAACTACAACCAAAAAGAACTTCATCTTAGTGTTATCACATACCACTTGCATGCGGTATGCACTAAAAAAGGACTTGACCATTTGAACAAACGTTTAACCGAAAAGAATCACCAATGAAAAAATACATGTATAGATCACTCCTCTCCTTTTTATTTTCTGCCCTCTTTTGGCAACAGACACTGGCACAAAAAGACACCAGCATGAACTTTAGCCTGAAGCAGGCAGTGGAGTATGCCAAAAGCAATAGCTATATAGTGAAAAATGCAAAACTTGATGAAAAAAATGCGAAAGCTAAAGTAAAAGAAACGCTTGCCACTGGTTTGCCGCAGGTAAATGGCGCAGTAAATTTCAATAAAAATTTCCAACTTACTCCCTTCTATTTTAACCTTAATCTTTCAAGTTTTACCAATTCCCTCACTCCGGCCTATGAAGCCCTACTTAAAGGCGGTCTAATTGATACTGCAACATTGTTAGGCTTATCATCATCGCCAGGTGAAAAAGGATCAGTAACGAGAGCAGGTGCAAATATTACCGGTAATGCCAATATTACCGTAAATCAGTTGTTGTTCGATGGCTCCTATCTGGTAGGATTACAAGCCTCAAAAGAATTTGTAAAGCTATCCCAACAATTTTCAGCTAAAACAGAACAGGATGCCGAAATTAATGTCTCCAAATCATATTATCTGGTTTTGATTGCTGAAGAAAATATTTCGCTGCTTGAAAGTAATCTGTCGCAATTAGAGAAAACATTAAAAGACACCCGAGCTTTATATGTCAATGGCTTTGTTGAAAAAACAGATGTTGACCGATTGGAACTAGCTGTGTCGAATCTGAAACTGCAGAGAGATAAACTGCACGACCAAAAAGAAATTGCAACTAAACTGCTAAAAATGCAAATGGGCATTCAAGTAAATGAGCCAATTTATTTAACTGATAAACTCGAAGACTTATACAAAAACAACCTCGTGCTTACCGAAAAAGTTACCCCTAACCCTTCAAACCGAATCGAGTACCAGCTACTAAATCAACAAGTGTATTTGAATAAATTAAATATGAAACGTTACCGCACAGGTTTTTTACCTACCCTTTCTGCCGTTTACAATATTGCTGGAAGCTCGTACCGCGATGCTAACTTTAATCCGCTTACCAAATTTGGCTGGTATTCATCTTCATTTGTAGGAGTCAGTATGAGTGTTCCACTATTTGACGGATTCAGAAAACAGTCGTGGATGCAACAAACGCATATTACCTTAGACAAACTCGAAAACGACAAAAAGAATTTTGAAAATGCAGTAGCCCTTGAAACTTATCAGGCACAAACCAATTATGAGAGTTCCATAAAACAAACTGAAATACGTAAAAGCAATATGAAACTGGCCGAAAATATTTATGCAAGCGTAAGCGCAAAATTCAAGAACGGGGTGGGCTCTTCATTTGAGCTAACACAGGCCGAAACCGAACTAAAAACAGCTCAAATAAATTACCTTACGGCTATTTACGATTTAATGGTAGCTCGCATTGAATTAAATAAAGCTCTGGGAAAACCTGTTTTAAATTAATCAAAAAATTATGAATTATAATACAAATATTACCTCAATGAAATCAAATATAAACTACATACTTTCAGGCTTTGCTCTTATCGGTATGTTTGCCCTCAATTCATGCGGAAGCAAGAATTCGCTCGACCAGAAGAAGAAGGAACTAGAAAAACTTAAAAGCGAGCAAACATTGCTGAATGAAAAAATTAAAAAACTGGTTGCCGATATTTCTATACTTGATACCACTGCCGTAAAAAGCCATAGAGAAAAAATTGTTGCCGTAACTAAAATTGAACAAAGCTATTTTCAACATAGCATTGATGTACAAGGCCGCGTTGACGGTGATGAAAACATTGCCATCAGTGCCAAAATGGGTGGGCCCGTAACTCGTTTAAATGTTCGCGTGGGCGATATGGTTCACAAAGACCAGATACTTGCCGAAATTGACAATAAACTGGTACGTACACAAATTGCCGATATAAAAGATAAACTGGCACTTGCTACCGATTTATACAATAAACAAAAAAACTTATGGGATCAGAAAATTGGTACTGAAGTACAATACCTTCAAGCCAAAAATCAGAAGGAAAGCTTAGAAAATGCGCTGGCCACCCTAAACGAAAATCTGGATATGTACCTGATTAAGTCTCCCATTAGCGGAACGATTGATAACCTTACTATCAAACTGGGTCAATCGGTAGCACCAGGCATGCCCTGCATACAGGTAGTAAATTTTGGCAGCCTTAAAGTAAAAGCCGATTTATCTGAATCCTATTCGGCCAATGTAGATCAAGGAGACGATGCCGAAATAGTATTTCCGGATATTAACCGCACCCTTAAATCTAAAGTTGATTACGTAGCCAAAGCCATTAACCCCATGACCCGAACATTTGGAGTGGAGATAACGCTTCCGTCCGATAATAATTTTCGCCCGAATATGGTGGCCGTAGTACGCATTGTTGATTACAAAAAAACAAATGCTCTGGTGATACCCATTAATGCCATTCAAACTGCCGATGGAAAGCAATACGTTTTTGTAGCGGTTCAAAAAGGTAAAACCATTGTAGCCCAAAAACGTGATGTAAAAGCCGGGCCAATGTACAATGGGAAAGCAGAAATAATTGAAGGATTAAATCCCGGAGATCAGTTGATAAGTACCGGTTATCAGGACTTGAACGATAACGAAATAATTCGTTTCTAACAAAGGCTTTCAACCATTAATAAATTTAAAAGCCATGCACGATACCCAAAAAGAATTTAAGGCCTCCAGCTGGGCTATTGACAATAAAACCAGCGTATATATTCTTACCTTCATTATTACCCTTGCGGGAATTTTTTCATACAACAGTTTACCTAAGGAACAATTTCCAGAGGTAAAATTCCCGAGCATTCTGGTTACTACCGTGTACCCTGGAACCACCCCAACCGATATGGAAAATTTGGTAACCAAACAAATTGAAAAACAACTGAAAGTTCTTTCAGGTGTAAAAAAAGTAACCAGCAACTCGGTTCAGGATTTTTCGGTTATCAATATTGAATTTAATACCGACCAGAATGTTGACCTTTCGCTGCAACGTGTGAAAGATGCAGTAGATAAAGCTAAAACCGATTTACCAAATAACCTGCCAGCTCCTCCGCAGGTACGAGATATTGACGTATCGCAAATGCCCATAATGAATGTACATGTGTACGGAAACTTTCCGCTCGATAAAATGAAAAATTATGCCGATGACCTAAAGGATGAAATTGAAGGTCTTCGCGAAATTACACGAGTTGACATGGTAGGTGCACTTGACAGAGAGATACAGGTAAACGTAGACATGTATAAAGCCCAAGTAAGTGATATTACACTCGATGATGTGATTCGCGCTATTGGTTCCGAGAACATAAATATTTCGGGCGGGCTGGTAAACATGGACGGCCTTAAACGCTCTATAAGTGTAAAAGGACAGTATGTTGATCCGCTCAAAATTGGCGATATTGTAATTCGAGGTCAATCAGGAGCCACTGTTTACCTAAAAGACATTGCTGAAATAAAAGATGCTTTTAAAGAAAAAGAAAGTTACGCCCGCTTAGATCATGCCAACGTAATTTCCTTAAACGTAATCAAGAAAAGCGGGGAGAACCTGATTGAGGCTTCGGACAAAATCCGTGAAATATGCGAGCGTAAACAACGTGGCGAATTTCCGGCAGCCCTAAAAGTAACCATCACCGGTGATCAATCTGATAAAACACGTGTTACCCTGCACGACTTGATAAATACAATTGTTATCGGGTTTGTGCTCGTGACTATTATCCTTATGTTTTTTATGGGAACCACCAACGCCATTTTTGTAGCTATGTCGGTTCCACTCTCCTGTTTTGTGGCTTTTTTGGTATTCCCCGCCATTGGTTTTAAACTAAATTTTATTGTACTTTTTTCTTTCCTACTTGCCTTAGGTATTGTTGTAGATGATGCCATTGTGGTAATTGAAAACACGCATCGCATTTTTGCCAATGGAAAAGTGCCAATTAAAAAAGCAGCTAAGATGGCCGCAGGCGAAGTATTTCTTCCGGTACTGTCAGGAACTATGACCACTCTGGCTCCATTTATTCCATTGGCCTTTTGGCAAGGTGTTATAGGTAAATTTATGTTCTTTCTGCCGGTAACGCTTATTGTAACCTTACTTGCTTCATTAGTGGTGGCTTATATTATTAACCCTGTATTTGCTGTAGGTTTTATGAAAACCAAAGCCGAAGAAGCCAAAGCACGTAAAAACAGTAAAGGCTATCGCAAAAGTGCTATCGTGTTTGCAGGTATTTCCCTGCTATCGTATTTGTCCGGCAATTTCGGACTTGGTAACTTTGTTTTGGTAATATTTGCTCTTTACAGCCTCAATCGGTTTGTGTTCTGGAAATGGATTGAAAAATTCCAGGATAAAATTTGGCCAACCGTACAAAATACATATGCCAATATAATGATATGGGCACTGCATGGAAAACGCCCTGCCATGCTTATGCTTTCTACTGTGGGTTTATTTATTTTCAGTATTGTGTTCACCGCTATTCGTAAACCTGATGTAGTATTTTTCCCTCAGGCCGACCCGAATTTTGTGTATACTTATATCACCATGCCAATTGGTACTGATCAGGCCTACACCGATTCGATAACGCACATTGTTGAAGATCGGGTTTACAAAGTAGTGGGCGAAGACAACCCTCTTGTAGAATCTATTATTGCCAACGTATCGGTAGGGGCGGGCGACCCAAGTCAGTTTGAACAAAACTTTAATGCCAATCCAAATTTGGGTAAAGTTACCGTGGCCTTTGTGGAGTTTGCCAAACGAAACGGGAAATCAACCAGCGTTTACTTAGATAAAATACGCGAAGCAGTGAAAGGAATTCCAGGAGCCGAAATTTCAGTTGATCAGGAAAAAGGCGGCCCTCCAACAGGGAAACCGATAGCTATTGAAATTATTGCCGATGATTTTATACAATTGATTGCCGTATCAAAAGATGTAAAACGTTACCTCGACTCGTTGCAAATTCCGGGAATAGAAGAACTGAAAAGCGATTTACAAACCAACAAACCCGAGGTAGTGGTAGAGGTTGACCGCGAGCGTGCTAACCGCGAAGGCATCAGTTCGGCCATTGTTGGAATGGAACTTCGTAAAGCCATTTTCGGGCAAGATCAGGCTTCAAAATTCCGAGATGCCAATGATGAACACAATATTCAGGTGCGCTACCGCGAAGACCAGCGCAATAACCTGAATGCACTGATGAATTTAAAAATTACCTACCGCGATATGAATATGGGCGGACAAATACGTCAAATCCCTCTTTCATCGGTGGCAAAAATATCGTATGGCAATACTTACGGAGGCATTAAACGAAAAAACGAAAAGCGAATGGTGACCATATCGTCAAACGTATTGAGTGGTTACACGCCCAATGAAGTGGTGCCACAGGTGCAGGAGGCGTTAAACAAATACAATGTGCCCACCGGGGTAACCATGAAAATGGGCGGAGAACAAGAAGAACAAAAAGAAACAGGTGCCTTCTTAGGAACAGCCATGCTGGTTTCGCTGGGATTAATTTTTCTCATCCTCGTTACACAGTTTAACTCCATCAGTAAACCATTAATAATTCTCAGCGAAATTGTGTTGAGTTTAATCGGAGTGCTTATTGGATTCTCACTGTTTAAAATGCAAATATCCATTATTATGACAGGGGTGGGAATTGTGGCATTGGCAGGTATTGTGGTACGAAACGGAATTTTGTTGGTAGAGTTTACCGAAATTCTACTACACGATGGGATGCCGCTTAAAGAAGCCATTATTGAAGCCGGACGCACCCGTATGACTCCGGTACTGCTCACTGCATCGGCCACCATACTTGGATTAATCCCATTGGCAGTGGGCTTGAATATTGACTTCGTTACCTTGTTTACCGAATTCAATCCGCATATTTTCTTTGGGGGCGATAGCGTAGCTTTCTGGGGCCCGCTCTCCTGGACCATGATTTTCGGGTTGGGTTTTGCGACTTTCCTCACACTCATTCTCGTACCGGTGATGTTATATATTACCGAAGGAATGAAACTGCGCATTAAAGCCAAAAAAGAGGCTGCGCTGCAACTTGAACATGAATAAAACGCAGAGGGTAAATTGGCTCTGTTGTTTATGTTGTTTCTCATATAATAGGTTTAGGTTCCGAAAAGTCCCCTTTGAGCAATCAAGGGGCTTTTTGGTTTAAAGGCCAATCTGATTATATAGCCTATGACTAATTTGAATCCAAGTTTGAAGAATCGGATGTTTTTATTAACTTTGATTTACCTTAATAAATAAAATAATATGTCAACATCAACCACACGAAGAAAATTTCTGGAACTACTTGGATTAACAGCCGGAGCTACTATTGCCGGAACTACTGTTTTTGGAAAATCGGTTTCAAATGAGGAGATACTTACCCTGAATGCCGAAGAGCAGGAATTTATGCTGATGTATGAACGATGGATGGACGAATTTTTAAAAGTGATAAAAATTCAAAAAAACGAGCCCCAAAATATAGAGAACCATAAACGCATGATAGCACTGACTGAAATAGCTGACGAATGGAAAACGCAGATAAATACCTATATGCAGGACAAAAAATTTGCTACCATTTTCCATGCATCCATTGAGCGCATGAAAAATGAAATTCAGAACATTTAACAGAAAAACCTTAGCTAACCCATAACCCAGGTCAGCATATAATTTTCAATAAGCTTATATTGAACAAGGAGTTCCTCGCTTAAACCGCTCGAAGTAAACCGTACCCTTACTTTTCCTTCGTTAGCTACAATAAATGGAGAACATATGATATCTGTTTTAAACTCTACGTCTTCGTTTTGTCCGTATTTAAAAACTGATTCTTTAATTGACCACAACAACATGAGCACTTGAAAATCGTCAGGGAAACGTAGGCAATTCCATTCCTGTTCATTCATAAAACGGGGTGCAATGCGGGCTATGCGCGGATGTGTTTCTTCAATATCTACTCCGCACTTTTTTTGTTTGCTCACCATCACCGCAACAAATTCA
>JAGVLJ010000059.1 GCA_020049855.1 Bacteroidia bacterium
ATACACACCGTGGAATTTTCAAAAGAACTGCACAACTGGTCAATTGCCTGTGGGTTTATAAATGGTTCATCACCCTGAATATTCATTACCAAATCAAAAGCGCCTTCAAAACGCCTGGCTACTTCGGCACAGCGGTCGGTACCACTTGGATGATTTGCTGAGGTCATTTCTACCAAGCCGCCAAAATGTTTCACCGCTTCAGCAATTCGTTCATCATCGGTAGCTACTATTACTTCGGTAATAAGTTTTGCTTTTTTCACTTGTCGATAAACATGTTCAATCATGGGTTTACCTCCAATATCAATAAGTGGTTTTCCCGGAAAACGGGTAGAAGCATATCGCGCGGGAATAATGGCCAACACCTTTGATCTCATTTAGGCAAAGATACAAATTGAAATGATGAGATGTGGGGAAATAATCTTAATACGTTTTTGTCATTCCGGAAGGAATCACAATAGTAAAATCGGCCAAGTTCTTATTGACAGCATCAAGCTCTTTAATCGTATCTTGCTCGACCGATGAGATGGCCAGCACTTTAATATTGGGGCGATAGTGATTGAGGTACCAAATTATGCCCTGAAAATTGTTCGAATGGTAAGCTCCATTAAAGTGCAGCATTGTTTGACCCGATTGGATGTTTTTAAGAATAAAATGAGCCATTGAGGCGTCTTTTATTGCCTGTGATTTGGGTAAATTATCCCCACCATGTCCTTCCGCAGCTTCAAAGATTTCTTTGTAACATTTCAATTCGGGGTCATAAGGAAATGGAAGCGGGGCTATGTATTTTTTTCCATCTTCGTGCAGACTATCCAGTGCTTTTATTCCTGAACTATATACCAAATTTGCGTACCTGCGTGGGATGTTGGAAGCAATAAAAGGTACTTTATTTTTTTTCGCAAAATCAATCAATGGTTTATAGTCAGTATTATAGTTAGTCCATAATTTTGCTTCATCTTTAAAAGTTTTATCCGTCATTTTTCCGGCAAGGTATTCATCCATTACCAGTTGGTCATCGCTTTCAAACATTTCAGCTCCCAATCTTAAATTAGACCCTTTTTGGGCAAATAAATCGCGTGTAAGTTCCAATTGTAGCCAATGGCAAATGGGGTTGTTATGCAGTTCTCCAAATAAAACCACATCAGCCCTAAGAGCTTCTTTCAGTAACTTTTCATATTCGGTTTCTTTGCCAGCTGCCGTGTAAAGTTTATAAGCTGGTTTATCTGCCGAAAAAGCTACTAAGGCAATGCTGGCAAGAAGAAAAAGTGTTTTTTTCATTTTTTTACTTGTGTTTTTGGTTTAGCGGCTCCGGGTTTAGGTACTTTAATGCTGTCGGGCTTAACTGATTGAACCGGTACACGCAACAGCCGTATGGAGTTAATAATTTTGGTTATTTCGGGATAAAACTTATCATATGAAATGATATCACTTGAATAAGTTGCCACAAACGCTCTTTTTTCAAAAATGGAAATCACTGCTCTGAATTTTAGGTTGTACATATTGAGTTTACCGGAATAAATAATTTCATAGGCTTTATAACTCCCCATCATGGTTTCACCTACTTTTTGGAGGTGATAATCCTTTACGTTGAATAGGAGGTTTTTTTTGGTTGCTTCAATATATTGTTGTTCGCTTACCTGCTTCCCGTTCAAATCTTCAATTACAATATTTAAGGATTCCCTAAATTGATCATTCGGACTTTCTTTGGGTGAAAAAACCTGAAAGTAAATGCCCGGAACCAGTTGTGCATTTAGTTCCCAATTGCCCGGATAGTTGATAGAAAAATAACCACCTCTGGATATAAATGATTTTACTGCTATCGGCTGAGCCACTAACAATGCGGAAGAAAAAAGCAAAAACGAACAGAAAATTTTTTTATTCATGAACAAGGTTTACTAAAAGCAACCGAGTGTGTTGGTATGGCCGTTTAAATAAGGAAAATTAATATTCTCTGTTAATATCCCATTGTTCCATATAGTCTCCTACTCTGCGTA
The DNA here is from genome assembly GCA_020049855.1 of Bacteroidia bacterium. Lineage (GTDB taxonomy): Bacteria > Bacteroidota > Bacteroidia > UKL13-3 > UKL13-3 > JAGPCK01. The sequence goes on from JAGVLJ010000059.1 coordinate 1,992, forward strand.
GGAAGCTTCCTCCCAGTGAGCCATCCACAACGCGGTGGTCATAACTTAACGAAAGAAACATCATATGGCGAATGGCAATTACATCACCGTATTCTGTTTCAATAACGGCCGGTTTCTTTTTAATTGAACCGGTGGCCATTATGGCTACCTGTGGCTGATTGATTATAGGTGTTCCCATTACATTTACGAAACCGCCCACATTAGTTAGGGTAAATGTACCTCCCGAAATTTCATCCGGAGCAAGTTTATTATTTCGCGCACGATTACCTAAGTCATTTACCGATTTAGTTAACCCAACCAAATTCATCGTATCTGCATTTTTAATTACGGGAACAATAAGGTTTCCCGATGGCAGAGCTGCTGCCATTCCAAGATTAATGTTTTTGCGCTTAATAATATTTTGCCCGTCAATGCTGATATTAATCATCGGGAAATCTTTAATGGCTTTCACCACGCATTCAATAAACAGCGGAGTGAAAGTGATTTTTTCACCTTCCCGTTTTTCAAAATTCTTTTTTACTTTTTCGCGCCACAATACCATATTGGTTACATCAGCCTCTACAAATGAGGTAACATGTGGTGAGGTATGTTTACTCATTACCATGTGGTCGGCAATCAGTTTACGCATACGGTCCATTTCTATTATTTCATCGCCAGGCATCAGAGCCAATTTGGACGAAGTGGTTGCAAGCGCAGGAGTTACTGTTTTTACTTGAGGTTGCGGGGCTGTAACCTTCACCTCAGTGGTAGCTGCCACAACACCGCTCTTGCGCTGGTCTATATAGGCTAAAATATCTCTTTTGGTTACACGTCCTTCATTTCCGGTACCGGAAATTTGTTGCAGTTCACCCATGCTCACGTTTTCTTCCCGTGCTATATTCAATACCAGCGGACTGTAAAATTTGGCTCCGTTGCTATTACTCACCGTTTGTTGCACACTTTTTATTTCGTTTATAATTTGTGTGGCTGCAACTTCAACTTTTGGAACTTCGGGTGTAGGGGAAGGAATGGCAGATGCCACAACAGTTTCGGAACTTATAATTGCAATGGCAGCACCCACAGGTACCACATCGCCTTCTTTAAACAGAATTTTTGAAATAACACCACTCTGTGGTGTTGGCACTTCAGAGTCAACTTTATCGGTGGCAATTTCTAAAACAGATTCGTCTGTTTTTACTGCTTCACCTTCTTTCTTCAGCCAGCGGATAATGGTTGCTTCCGCAATACTTTCGCCCATTTTGGGCATCACCAGTTCAAAATCAGCCATGTTTGGTTGTGTTAAAATTAGTTGTCGGTTATTGTGTTGCCGGACGTGGCAAAATTAGTTTTTTATTGTTCTTATCCCAACCTCAAAAACACCTATTGATTACAGATGTGCAGCTATCAGCAAGTCAATGTCTTTAGTAGGCATTTTAAATTGGTCGCCAATAAATTTATTAGTTAAAATGCCTTTATATACATACACTCCGCTTCGTGGCCCGGGTTTATCCCAAATATAATTTTGAAATCCACCTTCATCAGCTATGCCCAATAGAATGGGGGTTAAAATATTGCTGAGGGCATAACTGGCGGTGCGAGCTACCCGCGATGGTATATTGGGTACACAGTAATGAATCACTTCGTGTTTTTTGAAAACAGGATGTGTGTGATTGGTGAGCTCAGAGGTTTCAAAGCACCCGCCCTGATCTATACTTACGTCAATGATTACCGATCCTGGCTTCATTTTGCTCACCATATATTCAGTAACTATATGAGGTGACCGACCGTTTTCACTTCTTAAAGCACCAAGTGCCACGTCAGCAGTGAGTAGTGATTTTTCCAGAATACGGGGATGCAATAATGAGGTATACACGCGGGTGCCTAAATTGGTTTGCAATCGCCTGAGTCTATGGGTTGATTTATCAAACACTTTTACTGATGCACCCAAACCCAGTGCGGCCATAGCCGCAAACTCCCCTACCGTTCCGGCTCCAATAATTACTACTTCTGAGGGTGGAATTCCGGTAACCCCACCCAGCATTTCCCCTTTACCTCCGTTGGCGCTGCTTAAAAATTCGGATGCAATAAGTATGGAAGTGGTACCGGCAATTTCACTCATTGACCTTACAATTGGAAGCGTTAATTCATCATCGCGCATGTACTCAAAGGCCACTGCAGTAACTTTTTTCTGCATCAATCGCTTAATGTATGTATCGCGCACAGTAGTTTGCTGAATGGCTGAAAATATCAGTTGATCCTGATGCATCAGGTTAATTTCCTGCTCGGTGGCAGGATCCACTTTCACAATAATATCCGATTTGTAAACTTCAGTAACGCTGTAAGCAATTTTTGCACCTGCATCGCTGTAGTCTTTATCAGAAAAGTGAGAGGCCAGACCAGCCTTTGTTTCCATCACTACCTCATGCCCGTTATTTACCAGAAGTTTTACAGAGGAAGGCGTTAAGGCTACCCGGTTTTCTTCGTATGTAATTTCTTTGGGAACGCCAATATGTAAACCATTATTGGATTTTTTTACTTCAAGCAAGGCTTCCTGAGGCTGCATGGAAGCTTTTTTAGCCAGTTCTTTAAATCCGGCTTTTGATGTATCTGCCATTATTTTTGTGGGTCGTTACAAGGCATAAAATTAAACAAAAAAAAAGAGCAGGTAAAATTTAGTTCACAGATTTTATCAGGAAGTCTCTGGTATTGGGTGAATGGGTGCTTATATGAACTTCAAGCCTTGGGGTAGGCAGTAGACTTTCAATTACTTGCGGCCATTCAACCAAACATACGCCCTTACCGTAAAAGTATTCCTCATACCCAATATCATAGGCCTCCTCAATGGAGCGCAATCGGTAAAGGTCAAAGTGATAAATTGAATTCCCGCTGTTATCGGTATACTCGTTTACCAATGAAAATGTCGGGCTGCTTACCTCATTGGTGCTTTTAAGTTCTTTTACAATGGCTTTGATGAGGGTAGTTTTGCCTGATCCCATTTCGCCATAAATGGCTACAAACGAAAGTTGTTGAATATAGGCTGCAACAGCCTTAGCAACGGGGTCAAGTTGAGATTGCGTGAGGTGCAAGTATTGTTCAGAAATATTCATAAAGGTGCAAATAAAAGCGATTTCGTTCGTTAATCGGTAATTGAAGGCCTTCTGTCGGCTTGTTTGTAAAGTGTTTGTGAGCGTGGTATTTTTATTGCATATTGCCCTATCAAATTATTTTTGAATGAAACAAATATTTCTTTTTTCTACTATCCTCTTAAGCGGCTTAGTACCCATTTCGGCCCAGGATGTAAAACAATTTTATCCAGAACCCGAACATCAGGCAGTAACTAAAACCATCACCGAAATTCTGGCAAACGATCATTATCATCCGGCAACTATGGATGACGGGTTTTCGCAAAAGGTATTTGATTTATACCTGAAAGATCTTGACTATAGCCGTTCTTATTTTTTGATTACTGATATAAAAGATTTTGACCAGCACAGAGGTCGCATAGATGATTACTTAAGGGCAGGAGATGTAAAGTTTGCCTTTGATATGTATAATACTTTTTTGGAGCGCATTTATGCACGAATTAACTATGCAACTAAAGTACTTAATGGAGATTCGCTTGATTTCTCGGTGAACGATTCATTTCAGGTAAAACGCGAAAATGCAAATTGGTGCAACAATGAGTTTGAAATGGATAAGTTGTGGTTGTCGAAAATTAAGTATGAACTGGTTGGACTAAAATCATCGGGGAAAACATGGAAAGAGGCAACCGATGTGATTAGGAAGCGATACGAGAACCTGCAGAAAAATCTGGGCAAAACAAAGAGCGAAGACATATACAGCTTTTTTATGAATGCCGTTACCGAAGTGGTAGATCCTCATACCAACTATTTTTCTCCCAGTCAGGGTGATGATTTTCGCATAAGTACTTCACAAGCTTTAGAGGGCATAGGAGCTACACTTGGGGTGGAGAGTGAATATACCACTATACGGGAATTGGTAAAAGGTGGGCCGGCAGAGCGTAGCAAAAAATTGAAAGTAGGCGATAGGGTTGTTTCGGTAGGGCAAGGGAAAGATGGGGAGATGGTAGATGTGGTAGGCTGGAGAATTGATGATGTGGTAAGTAAAATTAGAGGCCCCAAAGGAACTATAGTAAAGTTGGGTGTATTGGGCGCAAACCTGCCAACTAATGCTACTCCGGTTATCATTTTTATTGAGCGCGATAAAATAAAATTAGAAGAACAAGCTGCCAAGGGAGAGGTGCACGATGTGGTGCGTGACAAGAAAAAATATAAGGTTGGATTAATTACATTGCCTTCCTTTTACCTTGATTATGCCGGATATCAGCGGGGAGAAAAAGACTATTCCAGCACCACCCGGGATATAAAGAGAATTCTGGAAGACTTTAAAAAGCAAAAGGTGCAGGGGGTGGTGCTTGATTTACGAAATAACGGTGGTGGAGCTTTGCAGGAGGCCATTAATCTTACCGGGTTATTTATTACATCGGGTCCGGTAGTTCAGGTGCGCTATGGCAACGGCCGAGTTGAAGTTGATGAAGATACCGATAACTCGGTAACCTGGGATGGCCCGCTGATAGTTTTGGTTAATAGGTTTAGTGCATCGGCCTCTGAAATTTTTGCCGGTGCTATTCAAGACTATCATCGCGGAATAATAGTGGGCGAAAATACATTCGGAAAAGGAACTGTGCAGCAGGTAGCCGATTTGAATGCCATTGTGAATGTACCGGGCAAACGCGTAGGACAACTTAAATTAACCATGGCGAAGTTTTACAGGGTAAGCGGCAATAGCACGCAACTTAAAGGAGTAACTCCTGATATTTTATTTCCCGGAATTTACTCAGATAAAGAATATGGCGAAGAGGCGAGTGAGTTTGCGTTGGAATGGGATCAAATTGCACGCAGTGCCTATAAATCACTTCCTGCCAATGAGCAACTAATTCTTAAAATTAAAAAACAGCACGAAGACCGGATGAAAAATAATGCAGAGTACAATTTTTTATTGGAAGATGTTATTGGATTCAGGGCATTCAGGCTAAAGGAATACGCCACCTTAAATGAGACAAAACTTAAAAAGGAGCAGGATGAGCAGAGTGCAAAAAACAAAGCCCGTGAGGAAGCCAGGAAAAAATTGTTAGGGGATACTAAAAACGAAAACGAAAAGTACGATTTGATTCTAAAAGAAGGAGAGCAGATGGTACTCGATTACCTTTTACTTGGTACAACTACCGGTAACTAATACTAATAATTCAGTTATGAAAATAAAACAACTTCTTTTTTCGGCTATAGCCACAACCTCATGCGCTTTTATGGTTACCGCCCTTAAAGGCCCCGACACTACCTGGATGAATACCAAGATTAGTCCGAGGGAGGATTTTTATTTATATGCCAATGGCAATTGGATAAAAAACAATCCGGTGCCGCCCTCCGAAGGAAGGTGGGCAAGTTTTAACATAGTAGCAGAGCAGAATAATCTTTTACTTAAAAAAATTCTGGAAGATGCGGCAGCCAACCCTAATGCCCCTTATGGTTCGACCACGCAGCGTTTAGGTGATTTGTATCGGGTTATAATGGATACCGCGAAACTGGAGCAGGACGGAATTTCACCTGTTAAACCCTTACTTGATGAGGTAGATAAGCTAAGTAGTTTTGATGATATTATTAAGCTGGTTGCTAAACACCATCGCATGGGTATCGATCCTTTATTCGGTTTTGGGGTGAGCACTGATATGAAAAACAGTGAAGCCTATGCCGTGTATTTGAGTCAGGGTGGATTGGGAATGCCCGACCGGGATTATTACATGAAAGACGATCCTAAATCGGAAGAAATAAAGGGGGAATATGTGCGCCATGTTACCCGCATGTTTGAATTGTTTCTTTATTCAAGACCCGAAGCTATTGCCATGGCAAATAAAGTGATGGAGTTTGAAAAAGGGCTTGCTTCGGTGAGTATGACCCGAACCGATCGCAGAAATATTGAAAAGCAATACAACAAAAAATCATTGGCCGAGTTGCAAAAGCTAAGTCCGTTGTTTAACTGGGATACATATTTTACCGCAACAGGTTATAAACTAAAAAAATTTGATAGTGTGATAGTGATGCAGCCCGAGTTTATAGAGTTTGTGGGCAAACGCTTTACCGATGCTCCGTTAAGCAGTTGGAAGGCCTACCTTAAGTGGAATATTATGAACACAGCGGCAGGCTTACTGACAAAGGAAATTGAAAAACAGAATTTTACTTTTTATTCTACCGTTCTAAATGGGCAAAAAGAACAAAAACCCCGATGGAAACGAGCCATTGCCACCACCAACGGAATGATAGGTGAATTGCTTGGGCAGGAATTTGTAAAAATTGCTTTTACTCCTGAATCTAAAAGGCGGCTGAATGAAATGATTGATAATTTAATGGCGGTTTACAAAAAACGGCTTGGTACGGTTGAGTGGATGAGTGCCGAGACACGTACACGGGCATTGGAAAAACTAAGCACCATTGCCCGAAAAATTGGATACCCTGATAAGTTTGAAGAATATGCCGGATTAGAGGTGAAAAATGATTCCTACTTTGCCAATTATTTGCGTGCACAGCAATGGGGATATATGGATAATATGAATAAACTCGGGCAACCCATTGACCGTGCTAAATGGAATATGCTGCCGCAAACTGTGAATGCGTATTACAACCCATCCATGAATGAAATCGTTTTTCCGGCAGCTATCATGCAGCCTCCGTTTTTTAATCCCGAGGCCGATGATGCTGTGAATTACGGAAGTATTGGTGCGGTGATTGGTCACGAAATTTCCCATGGCTTTGATGACAACGGAAGTAAGTTTGATGCAAAAGGCAACCTGAGCAACTGGTGGACAGAAGAAGACAAGGCTAAGTTTGAAGCTAAAACAAAAATTCTGGTAGAGCAATTCAACAAGTTTAAAGTAAACGATAGTCTGGCCGTTAATGGTAAACTAACGCTGGGCGAAAATATTGCCGACTTGGCAGGTATATCGGTGGCTTACGAAGCGTATGTGATGAGCTTACAGGGGAAACCCAAAGAAGTGATTGACGGCTTTACTCCGGAGCAACGGTTTTTTATTGGCTTCGCACAAGTTTGGAAAAACAATGCACGTCCCGAATTTTTACGGCAAATGATTATGACCGATCCGCACTCGCCCGGCCGTTTTCGCGTGTTAGGATCATTAAGTAACCTTCCTGAGTTTTATACTGCCTTTGGAGTGAAAGAGGGAGATAATATGTGGCGGGCCGAAGCGGAAAGAGCGAAAATTTGGTAGTGGTAATTAAATAACCCCTCACGTCATAATCAGCAACCGCAGGCTTGCGCATAGTTGGAGCGAATGTATCTGCCTGTTTAAAGCCAAGCACCATGCTTCAATTTTAATTGGCAAATGGGCGCTTACTTTGAGCTGGCATTTAAGGTTGTCGTTTACCAATGAAGGTTTCAGTGAGATTTTTTTGATTATTAAAATCGAAAGAGGATGTATAGGTTACTGTAATAAACTGATTACTTAAATCTAGTATACCCCTGATTTCGGGATTTTTATTGCAAGTTCCACTTGGAGAATAGGTGATATTTGAAGTTGTGAATTGCTTATAGCCAACGCTTCCAATACCATAAATTATATCACAGGTTTTATGTAGATATAAAAGGATAGGGCGATTAAGAAGTAACTGATTAAAATTATGATCAGCTTTTATTTCAATGGTAAAGGTATCGGACGGGTTGCTAATTAAACTGCCAGTATATCGCCCAATTAATGGTGAAGCTTTCCAATCAACAATGGTGATGGGTTTGGTAAAAGTATCCACCCCATCGTCATTTGGAATACACTTGGGGTTTGGGGCACGTTTACCGATTAAAGTTATTGGGATGGTGCCAAATGATTTGTCAAAGTAGATATTAAACTCCTTACTA
>JAGVLJ010000038.1 GCA_020049855.1 Bacteroidia bacterium
CTGCGGTAAAAGTTGTGTTCCGGCACCCGGCTGCTGAGCTGAAAACTCGTGAATAATTTCTCGGTATAAGCTTTGTGTCCCTGCATGGGCAAAAGTAAAGTGAAAGCCCATTTTTGCATTTTTTTCTTTTCAACTTATTCACCTATATTTGAGTTGTGCAACATGCACAGCGTGTTGCCTCAATTGGCGGTGACGCGCAAAATTGAAACTTAGTGCTCCTATCAAACTTTTGTGCTTAGTTGACAATGAAGTGCTCCGAAATCCGCTTCTTCGCCAAGCCGCCAAACGTTAGACAGGATTAAGAAGGGAAGAGGTATTACGGTTAAAAAATTATTTACCAACTAATTCTTTTGCATTCGCGCGGGCACTATCGGTTGGTTTGGCACCACTCAGCATTTTTGCTATTTCTTCAATACGTTCTTCTTCCTTGAGCAGGCGAATATTGCTGCTGGTACTTTTGCTGTCGCTTTCCTTATATACAAAATAATGCTGGTGTGCCTTGGCTGCAATTTGCGGCAAATGGGTGATGCTTATTACCTGGTGTCGCTGGGCCAGTTGTTTCATTACATCTCCCACCTGGCGGGCCGTTTCGCCCGATATACCTGTGTCAATCTCATCAAAAATGAAGGTAGGCAAATCGGCCAAATCAGCAATAACCGTTTTAATACATAACATTAATCGGGACAATTCTCCCCCGGAGGCAATTTTATTTAGCGCCTGATAGGTTGACCCTTTATTGGATGAAAACGAAAGTGAAATGGAGTCGATTCCGTTTGGCCCAAATCCCGCTGCGGGTTGTGTTTCCTGTTTCACTAGAATGGCGGCATTGGGCATACCTACCTGTTTTAATAAGTGGTTGATGCTTTTTTCTAAATCAGGGATATGTTTCTTTCTTTTTACAGAAATGCTTTGGGCGGTAAGAGCGAGTTCCTTTTGCTGGGCTGAAATTTGCTCCTGTAGTTTTGATATTTGTTCCTGAAGTGAATCAATAGCTCCAATATCAGTGTGTAACTGCTGTTGAATATATAGCAATTCGTTAATGCTGTTGCAACGGTGCTTTTTCTGCAACGAATACACCAGGTCGAGGCGGGTAGTTAAATATTCCTGCCTTTGTTTATCGGCATTTATTTCCTGCGCAATATCTTCTGCTTCCTGCGCAATATCTTTCACTTCAATGCGCGCACTATCTATTCGTTTAAATAATTCTTCAATACGGCTGTTAAATTTGGCCACGCGTTGCATGTGGGAGCGTGCCTCCTGTAATAGGGAAGTGGCAGCACCTTCCTGTTCGGTAAGCAACTGTTGGCACGCATGAAGAGCTGACTGGATATCTTCGGCATTGTTCAGGGTGTTTAGTTCCTGCTCTACCTGTTCCTGTTCTCCGGTTTGCAGGTTAGCTTCTGCAAGTTCATTCAGCAAAAATTGTTTGTAATCCTGCTCATGTTTAGCCGCATCCTCCTGAGTGGTTAAGTCAAGTAACTTTTTTTGTGTATCAAGGTAGGTAAAATAAGCAGCACGGTAAGTTTCCACCTCATTTAAAGTCTTACTAAAAATGTCAACCATTTCCATCTGAAACTCCCGGTTATTTAATTCAAGGGTTTCATGTTGCGAATGAATATCCACTAATTTCTCACCCAATTCTTTTACCAGCGATAAGGTAACTGGTGTATCATTGATAAATGCCCTTGATTTTCCGGCTTCACTTATTTCTCTTCGAATAATGGTTTCTTCCTCGTAATCCAAATCATGCTGTTTGAAAAATGATTTGAGTTTATAGGAGCCAATCTGAAAGGAGCCCTCTACAATACATTTTTCTTTTTTGTTCCAGAGTACGCTGATGTCGGCACGCTCACCCAGTATTAATCCTAATGCCCCCATCAAAATGGATTTTCCGGCACCGGTTTCTCCGGTAATTGCGCTCAGGTTATTGAAGAAGTCAATTTCCAGTTCGCGTATCAGTGCGTAATTGCGAATACGTAAATGTGTTATCACAGGATGCTAAATTAATGGAAGTTTGTTTAACAAACCTTATTGCTACCGGTAAACTTAATCACAGCAGTTCATGGGTTGCTCACAAAATTTTCTGGTATTTGTTGATATTGGCAATATCAATTTGCGACAGAAGATCTATTATTTTTTGTTTATCGGCATTGGAAGTAAGGCCTTTAAAAATATTCACCAGCTCATCCGATTTGGCATCGAAAAATGTTTTGAGGTAGATGGAATTAGGTGCAATTTTAAATACTTTTTGAACTTCGGTCAGGCATTTTTGAATATTATCACGTCCCTCTTCCACATTCTTGCTCATTAAATCTAACCCCATGCGATGGTACTGATAATACGCCTTGCGCAAGGGCTGAAAACGCGGGTTAAAAATATTATCAATGAGCGCATAGCGGTTACGGGTACTTTTGTTTTCATTTGACTTCCATCCTGGTTCGGGTGATGACTGGCATAGGTTCACAATATTTTGTGCTTTTGTAAAATAAGGTTTACCTCCCTCGGCTGCATAGGTGTCGTAATCCACACCTAAAATCATGTAAGCATAATAAGCCAGTAAACTGGTAAGATTGCTTAGATTTTGCCCGTCAAAATAATCCATTGGCTGAAACTCGGTATAATTAAAAACCCAGTTTTCATCGTTGAAATTAAATATTTGTGAATTGTAATTACTACCAAATACCGGTCTTCGTGATTGAATTTGTGCCGTAGCTCTGAAACTTCCGGGTAAGCTAAATTCGTTTACTACAATGGTAATGGTACAATCAATCCGTTCGTTGTCCTGAATTTTATCGGTTGCCCATTTGCGGGTATTCATAAATTCCCGAATGGAATTTTCTAGTTTTTTAAAAATGCTTTTGTCTGTGAGTTGAACTTGATCGGCATTTACGGTAACCGTACATTTGAAATCCTGTGCCTTTGCTGCAACGCCAAGAAATAGTAAGGCCAAGAAAACGCTATGTTTAATCATGCTAAGAGTTGAATCACCTTATTAACGATATCTCTTGCAACTTCTTGTTTACTTTTAAGAGGGAAGGTAGAAGTTCCCAGATTTTTATCAATAACTGTAACCTGATTGGTTTCGTGTTTAAAACCCGATCCCTTGTTTTTTAAGGAATTAAGAACAATAAAATCCAAATTCTTGTTATGCAGTTTTTTCTTCGCATTTTCAATCTCATTGTCAGTTTCCAGAGCAAAGCCTACCAATACCTGATTTCGGGTTTTGTTTTTACCCAGTTCGGCCAAAATATCTTTGGTTTTCTTTAATTTCAGAGTAAGTCCTGTACTGCTTTTTTTAATTTTTCGGATTTCCACTTTTTGCGGGGTAAAATCAGCCACCGCAGCCGACATGACCGCAACCTGCGATTTGCGAAATTCTTTTACGGTAGTATTAAACATATCGGCAGCCGATACTACATCAATGCGTTTAATATTAGGATGATGATGCTTTTCGTCAGTTGGGCCGGTAATCAAAATTACCTGTGCTCCGTGGGCGGCAAAATCTTCGGCCAATGCAAATCCCATTTTGCCACTTGAATGATTTCCGATAAATCGAACGGGATCGATATTCTCGTAAGTTGGACCTGCAGTAACCAATACCCTTTTTCCTTTGAGCAAGGTATCATCGGTGAGCGCATTGGTTATTTTTTCCAGTATATGTTCGGGTTCAGCCATTCGCCCTTTGCCATTCAGTCCGCTGGCTAATTCTCCGTCTTCAGCTTCTAAAACAATATGACCGAAGGATTGCAGTTTTTTAAGGTTGGCTGTTACAGCGGGGTGCGCGTGCATATCCAAATCCATGCCGGGAGCAATAAATGTTTTGCAACGTGCCGAAAGGTAAACAGCCAGCAACAGGTTATCACAAATACCATTGGCCATTTTGCCAATGGTATTGGCGGTGGCCGGGGCTATCAGCAACAAATCGGCCCATAGTCCTAATTCCACATGATTGTTCCATGTGCCAACTCCTGATGACGAAAAGGAACTTAGAACCGGATTTTTAGAAAGCGTAGCCAGAGTAAGCGGGGTTATAAATTCTTTGGCATCAGAAGTCATCACTACTTTCACCTCGGCACCATTTTTCACCAGCAGGCGAATGAGAAAGGCCGATTTATAGGCAGCTATACTTCCGGTAACCCCAAGCAGAATTTTTTTTCCGGCCAGTAGCATCACTTACTTTTTATTTTCTTTTGATGGGTTTCGGTAATAAACTTTGTCGTTCATGAATTCTTCGGTGGCAATCATTACCGGTTTCGGAAGTCTTTCATAAAAGGTAGATATTTCTATTTGTTCACGGTTTTCAAATACTTCTTCAAGCGTGTCACTGTCTGAGGCAAATTCATGAAGTTTGTTAGTGAGTTCTTCTTTTAGTTGCGAAGAAATTTGGTTGGCACGTTTCGAAATAATTGCAATTGATTCATACACGTTTCCGGTTTTGTCTTCCAACTTTGTCATGTCGCGCGGAATGGTGCTGGTTGGTACGTTTTGATACTGTGAAATGTTGGCCATATGATTTATTTATTTAAATTATTTATCAGATTTAGTAAGCAATATTACCGTGTGTTTTGAAATTTCATCGGCATCTTTTCTGTATTTGCTGCTTGGGTAGTTTTCTATAAAAGCCGTGTAGGAGGTAATGGCTTGTTGCAGGCGATCTTTTTTCTTTTCTTCCACACTGTTTTTGGCAAGCAGGTAAGTCGATTTCAAAATTAAGAACTCCAACTCTTCGCGTTGAGGTAATTCAGGGTAATCTTTGAGTACATTATTTAGCGTAATGATGGCCGCTTTGTAATCTTCAATGCGATAGTACATTTTAGCATTGCGATAAGCCTTAAAGGAAAGAGTGCCTCGCAATACATCAATATTGGTATTACATTCAGAAATATATTTGCTGTCAGGGAAAATATTGGTGAATAGTTTAAATTCTTCTATGGCTTTGAAAATATTACTCGGATCAAGTTCGGCCGCATAAGTATCTTTCATTAGGCAGGTGGCGTACATAAAATAACATTCCTCTACCCGTTTCCCGCTCGGAAAATTTTCAACATAGGTTTTAAAGAGGTAACCCCCGATGGTATAATTTCTCAATTCAAAATTGCAGTAAGCATTGTAGTAAAGCATTTCCTCCGCTTTGTCGCTGTTGTTGTAATAATCCTGAAGTTGCTCATATAGGGTAAGCGCCCGGTAGTAGTCTTTTTTTGCATAGTACTTTTCGGCTGCTGCCAGTTTTTTGGGGTAGTCGCTGCTTTTTACCAAACTGTTGAACCTGCTGCACGAGCTCACCAGCAAAAGACTGAAAAGAAATATGGTTACTTGTGTACGCACTTTTTACGAAACTGCAAAAGTAATGGAAATATTGCCCCTTTTGCAAGCTTTTTTCATATACAAAATTTCATGATGGAGCAACGGAACAATCTTTGTAAATTAGGCCGACATGTTCGGTCGGATATTACTCAGTTTTATTTTACTTAGTGTCTGTTATCTTCCTAAGGCTCAGCAGCAGGCCGATGTATATAAACATCGTATCGATTCAATGATTGCAGCCGATTCTCTTACTGATGCGGCCAAAATTGAATTTGTACGTCCATCAAAAACAACCCGCGAGGCATTAGTTCGGTATGCTAAGGAGTTTATGGGGTTGCGTTACAAAAGGGGAGGTGGAAGCAAAAATGGGTTTGATTGCTCGGGTTTTACCTCATACATTTTTGCCAATTTCGGTGTAAAATTGCCTCATACATCTTCCGGCCAGTCACTTTATGGGATTGATGTGCCCTTAGGCAAACTCATGAAAGGGGATTTGGTTTTTTTTAAAGGAGCTAATATGCGTAAAAAATCAATAGGGCATGTGGGGGTAGTGATTTCTGAAAAGGGCGAGCCAGTACAATTTATCCATTCGTCTACTTCAGAAGGGATTCGAATTGATAATCTTAGTTCGTATTACTACCGCCTTCGTTTTGTGAAAGGGAAACGTATTTTGTTTGAATAGTACTTACTCAATATGGTATTCTTTCATCAATCGGTAAATAGTTGATTTTCCTATATCAAGTTTACGGGCTACATGTAAAATATTGTGATTATATTTATCCAAAAAATGTTTCAAAATTTTAATTTCATATTCACGCATTGTAAGCTCCTCCATCATTATTTCGCTGGCTTTTGAACTTCGTGTAAACTGAATATCGTTTTGTGAAATCCGTTGACCAGCACTCATAACGGCTGCCAAATCCATCACAGCCTTTAGTTCCCTTACGTTACCCGGATAGTGGTAGCGAAGTAAGGTATCAATTGCGTCCTTATCCAGTTGGAATTTTGGGAGTTTGTTTTGTCTGGAGAAGTCATCCAGAAAATGTTTAGCTAATAAAACAATATCGTTATTGCGGTTTCTTAAGGGTGGTAAATGAATCGGTAATCCAAGCAAGCGGTAATATAAATCCTGTCGGAAATTGCCTCTATCTACCTCTTCCAGCAAATTGCGGTGGGTAGCAACAATAATTCGGGCTTTCATAGGAACCAGTTCGTTGCCTCCCACACGTGTCATTTCTTTTTCTTGCAGCACACGCAGCAATTTTGCCTGCATATCCATGGTCATTTCGCCAATTTCATCTAGAAAAATAGTTCCTTTTTCGGCTGTTTCAAATCGCCCTATTTTTCGCGAAACAGCACCAGTAAACGAACCTTTCTCATGACCGAATAATTCACTTTCTATTAATTCACGTGGAATGGCCGTAACATTGATAGCAACAAACGGTTCTTTTTTTCTCATCGAATTGTAGTGAATAGCTTTTGCCACTACTTCTTTCCCTGTTCCAGTTTCACCGTAAATGGAAACAGTAATATCTGTTTTTACGGCTTTTTCCATTAGGCGAAAAACAGCCTTCATCGGGTCGCTGTTACCTATAATACTTGTTTGAAAATCATAACTCTTCACTAACTCCGCTTTCAGGCTGTCGATCTCAATTTTTAACTCGTTTTTTGCACGAATATTATTGATGGTATTGAGCAGTCGCGTTTTTGTGTCGTTGTCTTTAGTGATATAGTCGTATGCTCCTTCTTTCAGTAGGTTTACGGCCGTTGAAATGTCTGTTTGCCCCGAGAGAATAATTACATTAATATCCGGGTCAAAATTTTTAACTTTTTTCAATACCTCTGCCCCCGTCATATCAGTAAGAGAATAATCAAGGGTAATCACATCGGGCTTTTGGTGCAGGTTGTTAATGCAGTCTTTTCCGGTTTTAAATTCAAAAATTTCGTGGTCAGGATTTAGTTCAAGAATGTATTTTAACATGCGGCTGTACACTGCATCATCTTCCACCATAAAGATCCTGAGGGTTTGGTTATTTTTATTCATCGAGTAGGGTTAGTTGTTTTTAAAAGCCCCGTAAAATTCTGCTGATGAGAGGGCAATTGAAGTTCCGTTGATGTCATACACTGAACATGAAAATCCTATACGTACATCAAGCACAGTAACACCGGAAACATATTTTTTTTTCACTTCAGTAATTGTAAAAGTGCTCCCATTTTGGTCTCCGTTAAGGGTGCTCCATTTTTTTCCGTTTTCATCCGTCCATTCAATGGTAATTCCCTGCGTATTGAAAGGGCCGGTGTAAAAGTAATCACCTAGTTGAAAGAATGTTTCAAATTCTTTGTCAGTTGGAGAAGGAGGGCCATGTTTAAGAATTCCTTTCGAGATAACTAACGAGTTTTGGTTATTCCCCGGCCTGCCCAGCGTACTGCTGAAGGCAACTGTTGGTGAATCGGGTGGGCTAGCAGGTGTTTTTACATTTAATGTCGAATTGATATAACTGTTTAATCCATCATAAAGGGTGAAATCTACGCTTCCAACTGTGCCAATAAAATGATAAAGGTAAGTCGAGTCAACGGGGTCTGGCTTTTTAGGTATAATGGGCTCGTCAATGGGGTATTTTTTACAGGAGGCGGCAAAAAGTCCCAAAAGGCCGACAAACAAAACAAACCGCTTAAGCATGGCTCAAATTTAGGAAAAAGTATGATTTTAGGAAAGATTATAATCCTTTTCCATTTGCGAGATTGCTTCGAGAATTTGGACGCGAACTTCCTCAAAGGTTTGCTTAACAAGTTCCCATCGCACTTGTGATAGTGTTTCCATCTCTAAAAAGTTGAGTTTTTCGGCCGCCCCGGAAATACAATACGTATTCATATTTGGCTTAATGGAGTGAGCCAATTTATTTATCCGAATGCTATCTTTCCGGGCAATAGATGCTTCTAAATCGAGTAGCAGGGTTCGGGAATTGGATACAAATAATTCTATCATTTCTCTGATAAAAATTTCGTTGTTATCGGAGAGTTCTTTTAAAGCCTGAATAGAATATAAATGTTGAGACATGGCCATATTTAGCTGCTAAAAGGGTTCAATTAATTTTGTATTTTCCAGTACAAATTTAGCCTGTTTTAGGGGGAAAAATGCAATTATCAATTGGCCATATGTTTTTCATTTTTCAAAATGCGTTCCAGAGTCCAGTCTATCCGCCCTGCAAACGGGTGTTTCCTTTTATCGCAATTGCTCAGTAAACAGATTTTGCATGAATGTGGCAGGCATGGGTCGGCATGCACAAACAACTCTACTTTGTTTGGAAATTCATCTCTGAAAATGTCTTCAAATTGCCGCACCTCCTGATGCGCCCGGTCAAGATCCCAAAACCAGGGCAAGGTCATGTGGCAGTCAATATGGTAAGCACTTCCGTATTTCAAAATTCTCAAATTATGAATATCAATCCATTCCTTTTGTCTTTTTTGATTTATTATGACTTCAATTTCCTTGAGAGTTTCGGTATCGGTTTCATCCATTAATCCGGCCATACTTTTTCGCAGTAACTTATAGCCGGTGAGCATAATCATTACGGCAAAAATAATGGCCAGTAAACTGTCAATCCAACCAATACCTGTAATGTAAATTAACAAAAGCCCGGCAAATAAACCTACACTTGAATAGGTATCACTGAGCAAATGTTTTCCATCAGCAGTGAGTGTCATACTCCTTGATTTTTCTCCAGCTTTTACCAACATTCGTCCCATTATGAAATTAATAAGTCCTGACACACCTATTAGCACAATACCGTAATCCATACTATGCACCTGAGTTTTATGAATGAGTGATATCATTGCCTTAATTAGAATTGAAATTCCGGCAATTAGAATCATGGCTCCTTCAAATCCGGCCGAAAAAAATTCAATTTTCCCATGTCCGTACGGATGGTTTTCGTCTTTAGGTTGCGCAGCATAATATAAACTGAAAATAGCAAATGCTCCCGCAATTACGTTGATAATTGATTCCAATGCATCACTGAAAATTGCATTGGAATGGGTAAGGTAATATGCCAGAAATTTTAAGCCCATCACCAAAACCCCTCCCATCACCACGCGCTTCAGCAATGCTATATGTTTTTGTAAGAGTGCAGTATGTTCTTGTTGAATATGTTCCATGCTTATTAAGCAACAAAGGTAAACCGAACTATAAGTTTAACAAGCAAGTTGATTAGTGATGTTTGTTATAATAGTTCGTTTGCTAAATTGGCAAGTTCTGACCGTTCTCCTTTTTCTAGGGTTATATGGGCATATAGCGGATTGTTTTTTACTTTATCAATCATATAGGATAATCCGTTTGATTGTGCATCGAGGTAAGGAGTATCAATTTGGTAGATATCACCGGTGAAAATAATTTTTGTTTTTTCACCGGCACGTGTAATAATCGTTTTTATTTCGTGCGGGGTAAGGTTTTGTGCTTCATCAATAATGAAAATAATATTGGATAAACTGCGTCCCCTGATATAAGCTAAAGGAGTAACAACAATTTTTTCCGTATTAATCATCTCAGTTATTTTGTGGTGCTCTTTATCTTTCTCGTCAAATTGATTTTGAATCAATTTCAGGTTATCCCACAAAGGCTCCATATAGGGGTTAATCTTAGACTTTACATCACCCGGTAAATATCCGATATCTTTATTACTGAGCGGAACAATGGGCCTCGCTAAATAAATTTGCCTGAAATTTGAACGTTGTTCCATGGCAGCGGCAAGAGCCAAAAGTGTTTTACCTGTTCCGGCAACCCCCTGAATGGTAACCAATGGAATATTTGGATTCAGGATGGCATGCAGGGCAAAGGCCTGCTCGGCATTGCGGGGTTTTATACCATAGCAATTTCGTTTATCAACTTTTTCAATTCGTTCTTCTATGGGGTTGTAATAAGCGAGAACCGATGTTTTGCTATTTTTAAGGATAAAATAATGGTTGGTAAATGGAATATGTTTAAACACACGTTTCCACTCAACAAAACCATTCTGATAAATTGATTCAATTACATCCGGCTTTACTGACTCAACAATGGTGCGTCCGGTGTACAAGCCTTCTAAATCCTTAATTTTTCCGGTTTCATAATCTTCGGAAGTAATACTAAGTGACTTAGCTTTCAACCGCAGATTTACGTCTTTGGTTACCATGATAACTTTGCGATCCTTCATCTCTTTGCCAAGCGCAAGAGCTGCATTTAAAATCCGGTGGTCGGCCTTGCGTTCTCCAAAAATACGTTCCGCATCTGGGTCGCTTTTTTCGTTCATTAACACCCGAAATTTTCCTTTAGTAGGTCCGTTTAACGGTATCCAATGGTCAAGGGTGTATTCTCCTGAAAGTTTATCGAGAAAACGAATAAACTCACGTGCTTCAAAATTAATAATATCGTTACCCTTCTTAAAGTTATCCAATTCTTCCAAAACAGTTATGGGAATTGCCACATCATGTTCCATAAAGTTTTGAACGGCATTGTGATCATAAAGGATAACGGATGTGTCGAGAACAAAAATCTTCTTTTCTTTTTTCTTTAAAGCCATTTTTTCGTATTAGCAGGTTAAGGATATACTTATCCGTTAATCGAAATTCCTTAAATAGGCCGATAAATCCATTCTTACGTTTTCAACATATGAGTAAAACTATTAAAGTACTATTATTAAGGATATTGCGTTAGTCGTTCAGGCATATTTTACAAACTATTGCCTGATAAATATTTTAAAATATAGCCTAAACAGTGAATTATATTTGAAGGCTCCTCTAATTATGCTAGTTGCTTTATGATTTTAACGCGTAATTTTTATGGTACCGATATGCTTAGAGCTGTGGCACTATTTATATTCTCCCGTATTATTTACTATCTGCTGGGTATTCGTTTTGATGCGGCCAGTATTGAATGGGGATATCAGTTGCTTGACCCGTTTTACCTAAAAACGGATTTGCTTCGCAGCATTTGGTATATGCACATGCAGCCTCCTTTGTATAATTTATTTTTGGGAGTCATACTTAAATTTTTTCCGGATCATTTTTCTCAGATACTTCATCTTCTTTTTGTTTTTTGTGGGCTTTCCATTATTCTACTTATGAGTGATATGATGAAAATGTTAGGTGTTTCACCAAAATGGAAATGGGGCATTTTACTCTATTTTATATTTGCCCCAACGGCAGTCTTATATGAACATATGCTCTTTTATTCTTATCCAGTCGTATTTTTTCTGACTATGGCTTTTTGGGGGTTTATTAAATTCACACATCATAATAAATCACTCGGATTGGCGGTTTTCTATACCATGTTGGGTGCTGTGGTATTAACTATGAGTATGTTTCATCTGTTTTTTTTAATGGCTTTGATATTTATTCCAGTATTAATTTTAAAAACTAACCAACGGGTTATTATCCGTTCTGCCTTTATACCGTTTATTTTTTGTTTTTGCTGGTACTTTAAGAATCTCCTTGTTTTTGGCAGTTTTTCATCTTCAGGATTCTTAGGAATGAATATGGCCAGAGTAGCATACCCATATAGCACTTCAATTGGGGAAGTCGGGATTTTTCAGCCAATTAAAAATTATGGGCATCTGGTATTACCTGATGAGCGGTATCGAGATATTGCCGTATTACATGAGAATTACAAGAAAAACGGAAATCTTAGTTTTAATCATATCGGCTACTTACAGGTATCAAAGCAGTTTTCCGAGCAGAGCATGAGGGTAATACAACATGAGCCTTCTCGTTATTTTCACGAGGTGCGGAATGCCTTTGAAATTTATTTTTACCCTTCTTCTGTTTATGAATTTTTTGGGACTAATTTTATTCAAATATCCGATTTTGTTTATGCATGCAGTTTATTTAAAGACCGAAAGCATGCGCTGATGCTCGCTCTCATTTACTTTATCGTTTTTAGCTTATTGTGTTACCTAACGGTAAAAGCTTATTCTGTAAAAAGCAAAATGCAAGTTGATAAAAGAAGTCTGTTTGTTATTTGGATATTTGCGTTTGTTATTGGGTATATTATGTTCACGGGAAATTTTTTGGAACGAGGCGAAAATCATCGTTTTCGGTTCTCGTCAACTCCGCTTGCTTTAATGCTGCTTGCATGGGTAGGTACATGTTTTGCTAATAGGTTTAAAAGAGGTAATATGTGATGCCAAAATAAAAAATGCCATTGCCAAATCTACCGATTTTATTCGTACCGATGATATTTTACTCGTAAAACAATCGCTTAATCAATAATTAAATGAAAGAATTTAAAAAGTACTTTTTTATTCCTGCCCCGCCAGAAGACGTTTATTTAGCCCTCACCAATCCCAATACAATTCATTTATGGTCGGGGGATAAGGCAGAAATGTCCACCGAACCGGATTCTGAATTTTCGTTATGGGATGGAAGCATTGTGGGCAAAAACATCGAGTTCGAGACGAACAAAAAAATAGTACAGCAATGGTATTTTGGTGAGCAGGAAGAGCCTTCGATTGTTACGTTTAAACTTCATACGCTGGAGAAGGGAACTTCGGTTGAGCTATGTCACACCAATATCCCTGATACGGATTTTGATGAGATGAAAGAGGGCTGGGTAAATGTGTATTTCGGTGCACTTCAGGATTTTTATGAAGGAGAATAGCAGTAAAGGCAGTCAAGCACCTTTCAAAGTTGCCTGATCGTCTCTAATTCCCGTCCGTAATCGTATTGCAAATCTTCGTGCAGTACTAAAATAAGGGTTTCGATTTTTTTTAGTTGACCCACATAAAGGTTTAGTAACTGTTGGCTGTTTTCAAGTTGAATGCCTGATTTTTTTAAGGTAGCACAAAAATGCAGCAACATTTCAATGGTGAGTTGATTGGAACTGCAATACCTGCTGTATTTATTGATTGTGCGTAGAACTTTGCGTATACTTTTTTTTGCAAAATAAAGGCTGGTTTTGTTTATTTTTTCAAAAGCAACTTCGGTTTCATTTTTAATGCCTTTTATAAACGTATTGGGGTCAGAAGATTCAAAAAGCAGGTAAGTGAGAAGTTCTTTGTTCTCTTTTTTAAATTTACCAAGCTTCACACACAAATCAATCACCTCGGCCGGAGGTAACGTGCCAAGTTCTGTTTTAAGTTCGTTTAAAGAGGCCGATTTCATGCAACAAACTAAATGAAATAGCTGCACATTTTATTTTTAAAAATGTACTATTTTCAGGGATACTTACAAAACAACAAAATTAGCCTTCTCCTAACTGAACAAGCACAAATCTAATTCATACAAATAAGTGGTTTATGGAATTTATTAGTATTTCGGGTGAACGGCATTTATTCAGGTAACAAGCCACACCCAGAGCCATAAATTTTTTTTGCTCACGGGCTTCTTGTAAGGCCGTGTACATTATCACTGGAATATGACGGAATGTTTCCATTGTTTTAATAGTTTTTACAAATCGGTAACTATCCATTTGGTGAATTTTTGTATCACATATAATCACATCGGGGGTTGAACTTTTGAGAATATTTAAAGCTTCCACTCCGTTTTCAGCCGTTTCAACCATAAAATTTTCGTTCTTCAGTAAACGGTTAATACAGGTTCTTACAAAGTGATTATCGTCTATAAGTAGTATATGTGTCATACTAGTAGGTTTAACCAATGTAGTTAAAAGCGAACCTTGTGGTTTTTACACAACGGAAGCGGGCACGTGCGTTCTTTGTTCTCATTTTCTAATGTATTTGTCTAACTAAAAGCCTAATTACTTATACGAGTCAAGTTTTCTATTTAAAAGAGCGATAATCCACTTCTGTTCCTTCTCATCGGCTGTCTCAAAAAAATAAATCACACCCAAATCGGTTTGTATAGCAGGTGTAAAAATTGAATGATTTCCTGACCAGTTTTGTTTCCACATGAATTTAGGTTTGATAAAAACGTCTGAAAAACGGGATGGCAGCGGCATCATTGCAATATGGTTTATACTTGCAATCTGGATCATTAACTTTTCACTGAAGAAAGGTCTTTTTTTTCTAATAATAAGGTGGGAGGAATTGATGGTAAGTGTTTGTTTTTCATAGAATGCATTCAACAACCCGGTAACTGTTGAAATTTCTACTACCCACAATGGAAACGAAAGAAAGACTCCGGCTGGCCATACCAGATAAATAAGCCAGGTAATAAATAGTGTAATGCTAAACCAAACTGAAATAAAGAGTAATTGAAAAAAATGCGACACTGAAATGGACATTCTGGGAAGCGAAAGCACAGCGCAATCATCACTTTCTCTGTCTATTTTTAAGGATGATCCTTTGGGTAGTGAACTCAATACATTGTTTGGAATAACTGATACCATGTACATAGCTTTTTGAATAAGTCGGCATTGGGTACATTGTACAATATCAATGGTCATGGGCTTACGGTTACTTTCAATTGTTTGGTTGCAATTGGAACAGGTTAATACTATTGGCATAAGCATTGTAAATTTCAATTTTCATTCTTGTTTTTTTTATTTAGTGATTGTTTGATCGACTGTATTAAAATACTTGAATCGCAACCTTTAAAATGGTAATTTGTTACTCCCAAGTTTTTAAACACTTGTTGCTCTTTCTCCTCGGGCATTGATGTGTAAATAATTACAGGAATATGTCGCATGGCATCCCAGGATTTAATTATGCGAACAAAAGTCAATCCGTCCATTACCGGCATTCTCACATCACAAATAATCACATCTGGAGTGGACACCTCCAGCATGGAAAGGGCAATCTTTCCGTTTTCAGCTGTTTTTACCCTGAAATTTTCTCCCTTTAGTTCAAGTGCCACGCACGCACTTACCAGTTTATTATCGTCTATAATCAGAATGTATGACATGGGTTAATCTTTGCTGGGTCAACTTATAGCATTAACAATGCCCGTTAAAATCTATTCTGTTTTACAGGATAATATGATTTGCGGCCTGATTTATTTTATCAGTATTTTATTTTTTTTATCAAATTGAAAGGGTGTTCCGGTAAAAAGCGGAAGGGTTGAATTACGGATGCTACACCGAATTAGCATGTCAAGGTAGCATCAGGCTACATGGAATAATTATTGGCATGTTTCTATTAAGTTATTTTTTGTATACCTTAATTTGATTAATATAGTTAGTGGTGAATGTTCCTTCGGAATAAATATTACCGATCGGGTCGGAGCAAATTGCGTGAATATTGATTTTAGAATTAATAGCACCTAAGGCTTCCCACTTATTTCCATTCCACTTCACTACATCAAATCCATTTCCATTGCTGTTAAAAATCAGGCTGCCGGCTGCATAAATATTTCCCTGTGGATCGGTACAAAGAGATTGTACGTTACCATTTAATCCGCCCATACGTATCCATTGTGTGCCGTTCCATTTTCCAACATAAAATTTTCTGGCTACCTTATCATAGAGATCACCGCCCACATATAAATTGCCAAGCAAATCGGTACATGAAGTAAACATTTGATTGTTTACATCGTTGGTTATACGTGGGAGTTCACTCCAGGTACCGTTGCTGTAACTGGCTACTATAGGGTAGTTAAGGGAACCGCGGTTCAATACTTCATATATTTTTCCTCTTCCGTCAGCACTAATTGTACCTACGAATTCATCGGGAATCAGGCTGCCTAAGTTGTTCCATGAATTGCCCCCGGCATGGGCATATACAAAGGTTTGTCCGGTGTTGTTGGGTACAGCCGCGTATAAATTACCATTTTTATCCGTTGTGCTATAAATATGAGCAGCAAAGGGGCTGTGAATGCCCATGTCACTCCAAGTAGTGCCGTCCCATTTGGCAATGTAATAATAGGTATCTGCTGCATCGCCTACCGATCCTGAAGCGTATATATTTCCGCTTTGGTCACTGCTCAAATGGTAAATGCTGTAGTTGGTACGTAAGCCTTCCAGGGTGATCCATTTTTTACCATCCCATTTGATCACATAGTATTTCCCATTGTTGTCGGTAAAACCTGCTGCGTAAATGTTCCCCTGCGGGTCGGAACTCAGCGTAGTTACAATATTGTTGAGACTGACATTACCCACGGTTTCCCATGTTTTTGGGGTAGGCGGTATGGGATCATCCCCATTCTTCGGGTCACTTTTTTTACATCCGTTCAGTGCCAGCAGAAACAGGGCAGCGAAGCAGGCTAGTGTATAAAATCGCATATCAGTAAGAATTTATGGATACAAAGTTACCTGTTGCTTTCACTTCCCGCTATGACAATGGTTGGTGGAAAAGGTGATTTTGGTCAGTGGGGTAGCTACAAGCTACAAAAAATAGAAGCGTAGGCAGAACCTACGCTTAGTTGGGGGGGGGATGTCACGCGCAAAAATACGCGCGCCAGTTCTGGGTTATTTTAATTGAGTTAAGGAAATGATTGATCCAATTGTTTGAGCACCTAAAAATTCAATATTGCCATTATATTTAATTCGTGTAATATCATCCACCACTAAATTAAACCTACAAGTTATATTTCCAATAACTATGCTCTCTCTCTTAATATTAAAGTTTTTTAGTACAATTTGAAAATTCTTATTCTTTGGATTATAACTAAAAAAGACGATTTCGGCTATATTTTCACCTGAGTTTACTAACTTTAATGCAAAATTTTCAAAATAAACCTCAAATTCTTTTAATAGTATTTGGGAATCCCTCTGGTATAGCGCCATAGTCCATGATTTTTTAAGACAATCTTTAGGTAAATGAGATAAATCAAATGCATAAATTGTAAAAGATAATTCATCATTTTGTTTCTTAAGTTCGACTTTTTGGGATGTAAGTTCTTTGTTTTCGTTTTCTAGCTTTTCAATTGACTTGGATTTTACGATATAACCCGAAATTGTTTTAGATACATTATCAGAAGCGTTTTGTATTTTTTATCAAGAGCTTGCTACTTGTCAAACAACTCAATGTACTCATTTTGGGAATAACCTTCTTTTCTTATTAGCTCAAGTTTATCGTTAAGCTTTTTCCTTTCAATTTCATTTCGGCACTTGTATATCTCTCGGTCAATTAATGGAAAAAATAAAAGGTAAATAGCTGTAAAAATTAGTGGGAAAAGAATAAGATTAGGCCAATTGTCACATAGATTCAAATCTTGAAAAATCGTATTTATTTTTGAATCTGCACTTTTACCAAAATACTTTGTATCAGTAAGAATTAATGTTACAATATGCCAGTTGCATATTACCCAACTGAAAAATAATGTGCCATACAACTGGCTTTTGAGCCTTTCTTTAAATGGACTAAATTCCATACTGGTTTAGTTTAACAGTTTTTAATTCAAACTTACAACTTCTCCTTCAAATAATTCCCTGTATAGTTCTTCTTCTGCTTCACCAAATCTTCGGGTAATCCGGCAAACACCAGTTGACCTCCGGCATCTCCGCCTTCCGGGCCCAGGTCAATAATCCAGTCGGCACATTTAATAATTTCCATATTGTGCTCAATAATGAGGATGCTGTTGCCTTGTTCAATTAAGGCATTAAATGAAGTAAGCAGTTTTTGTATATCGTGAAAATGCAGGCCGGTGGTGGGTTCATCAAAAATAAACAGGATATGCTCCTTGCTGCCGTGGCCCTTGCCTAAAAACGAGGCGAGTTTAATGCGCTGTGCCTCGCCACCGCTCAGGGTGCTGCTGCTTTGTCCCAGTTGCACGTAACCCAGCCCCACATCAGACAGAGGTTGTATTTTGTTTAAAATGGCTTTTTCAGTTGCAAAAAATTCCAGCGCCTCATCCACACTTAGCCGCAGTACATCGCTGATGTTTTTATCGTGGTATTTTACCTCCAGCACTTCGTCTTTAAAACGTTGTCCCTTGCAGTCTTCACAGAGTAAATGAATATCTGCCATAAACTGCATTTCAATGGTTACTTCGCCTTCGCCCTGGCAGATTTCGCAGCGCCCACCTTCCACGTTAAAACTAAAATGCTGTGGTTTGTATGCCCGATGTTTAGAGAGGGGCTGCTGACTGTATAAATCGCGTATTGCATCGTAGGCTTTAATGTAGGTAACAGGGTTGCTGCGGCTGCTTTTGCCAATGGGGTTTTGGTCTATCATCTCTACCTGTTTCACACTTTTTAAACTTCCCTGCAGTTTATCATGCGTGCCGGTTTTTTCGCTACTGTAGTTGCCCAGGTGTTTTTGCAGGGCAGGGTAGAGGATACTTTTTACCAGAGTGGTTTTACCGCTTCCGCTCACACCCGTCACCACCGTCATATTGTGCAGCGGGAATTTTACGGTTACATTTTTTAAATTGTTTTGCCGTGCTCCGCACACTTCAATATAATCGCTCCACTTTCTGCGTTTGGCCGGAACGGGAATTTCCATTCTTCCCGAGAGGTATTTTCCCGTAAGGCTTTCCGGATGTTTTTTAATTTCATCAAGCGTGCCCTGTGCCACCACTTCGCCTCCGTGTATGCCGGCCAGTGGCCCCATGTCCACAATATTGTCGGATACCTGCATAATTTCTTCATCGTGTTCTACCACAATCACGGTATTGCCCACATCGCGCAATTGTTTCAGCACGGTAATCAGTTTTTGGGTATCGCGGCTGTGCAGGCCTATGCTGGGTTCATCTAAAATATACATGGAGCCCACTAAGCTGCTTCCAAGTGAGGTAGCTAAGTTGATACGTTGGGTTTCGCCACCCGAGAGGGTATTGCTTAGGCGGTTTAGGCTTAAATAACCCAATCCTACATTCTCCAGATAGCGCAGGCGGTTGTTTATTTCGGTAAGAATACGGGAAGCAATCTGCGCATCAAATTCATTTAGCTTTAACTCGCTGAAAAAGCTTGCGGCATCGGCCACACTCATCAGCATCAATTCGCTCAGGTGTTTAAAATCATCGCTTTTTTTATAGCGTGTATCAGCCAGTCGAACATAGGCGGCATCGGGTCTAAGCCGTGTACCCAAACAATCGGGGCAGGTGGTTTTACCCCGGTAGCGGGCCAGCATTACCCGGTATTGAATTTTGTAGTTTTGGCTTTCGAGGAATTTAAAAAAGCCGTTGATGCCCTCCCATTCCTTGCTGCCTTTCCACAATAAATCCTTGTGAGATTTGTTCAGTTCATAATAAGGACGGTGTATGGGGAAATCCACTTTGCGGGCATATTTTATAAACAGATGTTTATACTCACTCATCTTTTCTCCCTTCCAGGGAGCAATGGCCTCTTCATACACCGTAAGGCTTTTATCAGGCACCACCAAATCTTCGTCTATGCCTATGACGGAACCGAAACCTTCGCAGGTTTTGCAGGCACCGTAGGGATTATTGAAACTGAAAAAATTTACCGAAGGACGCTCAAAACTTAGTCCGTCCATTTCAAATTTGTTGGAGAACTGATATACGGTGGGTTTACCTTTTTCGTCCACAATTTCTACCAAACATTCTCCATTGCCCTCCTGAAATGTAGTTTGTACCGAGTCGGCAATGCGGTTGTTATGGTCTTCGTCTTCTTTATTTACCGTAAAACGGTCCACCATCAGGTGCAGCAGTTGCTTGCTTTTGGCTTTTAAAAAAGTGTCAAGTCCGCTTTCAATAAACTCTTCAATTCGTTGTGTTTCGCCATTAAGGCTTAATCGCGAAAATCCTTTTTGCAGCAATATTTCCAGTTCCTTCTTTAAAGCTTTTTTCTCTTTAAGGTGATGCAGAGCCACCATCAAAAATACTTTAGTGTCGTTTGCGTTTTCGTTGATAAAATCAACCACATCGCGCACGTTATGGCTTTTTACCTCTTTGCCCGACACGGGGGAATAGGTGCGGCCAGCCCGGGCAAATAGCAGTTTGAGGTAATCGTAAATTTCGGTGGTAGTAGCTACCGTACTGCGCGGGTTACGGGTATTTACCTTTTGTTCAATGGCAATGGCAGGGGCTATTCCTTTAATATAGTCTACATCGGGCTTATTCATGCGGCCCATAAACTGCCTGGCGTAGGCAGAAAGACTTTCCACATACCTGCGTTGTCCTTCGGCATATAATGTATCGAATACCAGTGATGATTTTCCCGAACCTGATACCCCGGTAACCACTACCAGCTTGTTACGGGGCAGGCTTACATCCACATTTTTTAAATTGTGCATGCGGGCTCCTTTAATCTGAATGGTTTTATCGGATTTGGCGGCTGAAGTATTGTTTTTTAAAGCGGCTTTTGATGTCATAATATAGAAGGACAAATGTCGGGGAAATATGTTTACCGTTGTTGTCCGTTTTTTGTGCATAAACCGGAAAAAATAGGCTTGCCGAAAAAAATATTTTGTTTTTTATTTGCGAAGTAGTATTTTTACCTATTCAAATCGTAAGAAATTAATTAAAAAAACAGACACGCGTATCGATTAAACTTCTACACTAATTTTTATTGTTCCACTTAAATCGGTCAAACCAATGACAAAAGCAAAAATTAGTGATCAGGAGTTGATTGATTCCTATCGCAGCGGTAACGAGATGTGTCTTGAAACATTAATCAAGCGTCACAAATCCAAAGTTTTTACTACTATTTACCTTGTTGTTCACGACAGGTATCTGGCTGAAGATCTATTTCAGGAAACCTTCATTAAGGTTGTTCAAACTTTTAGGAGCGATAAGTACAATGAAGAGGGCAAGTTCCTTCCATGGGTACTTCGTATTGGCCGCAATTTGGCTATAGACTATTTTCGCAAAGCCAAACGGACACCTGTAATTACGGACACGGCCGGAAACGATATATTGTCGTGTATTAGCATCGCTGAGGAATCAAGGGAAGATGGAATGATGCGCAGGGAAAGCGAACATAGTATTCGCGAATTGGTGAAATTGTTGCCTGAAGAGCAGCGCGAGGTACTGATTATGCGCCATTATGGCGACATGAGTTTTAAGGAGATTGCCGATGTTACCGGAGTAAGCATCAATACCGCTTTGGGGCGTATGCGCTATGCACTTAATAATATGCGTAAAATGATTTTGGAAAAAGAAATGGTGCTGCGATAAAATAAACGTAAATGGTTTGCCGTTAAATAGGTGTTAATTTTAAAATATGCCTATGTGCAAAACATATACTCCTGACGATTTAATCCGTTTTATTTATCACGAAACTTCTGAATCAGAAGAACTTGGAATTATTGAGCAATTAGCCTCCGATCAGGAATTTCTGAATGAGTACCGCCAACTCGTTAAAACCGTTTCTGCTTTAGGCGGTGGGTTTACGGATCCCCACCCCACCAGCGTAAACATTGTATTGGAATACTCCGCATCCCTGCACGAGAAAACGGTGCATTGATTTTTCACGCAAAGCCCAGAGAGACGCAAAGTTAATAAGAGGTAGTCTTTGCGTACTTTGCGTGAACGTCCCCTGTTTATACTTTTCAGTTATGACCCGAAGTGTGTTTTGACTGCTTATTGATTGCCATATGCTCCATCAACCGCAAGCAAATATCAGGTTGAACTCAAATCCATGATACTATAGGTGGTTACTTGAACTTGGTTTGCAACCTATCGAGTTTAGTGTATGTCTTTTTCATAAATTGTCTAAATTTGAATTGTATGAAAAATGCCATTTTTAAAACACTTCTTATTGTTCTGTTAATGGGATGTTTTATTTCCTGCAACATAAAAGATGCGGGGGTACAGCCATTGGATTTGTCAGGATACACGGGATTGTTTTATTGCCGCTATGACAACATGATGTGGTTGTCTGCGAATCCTCAGGATACCGGGTATGCGTATTTAAGAATTGTACAAAAGCCAAACGTTTGGGCCACTCTGGTAGTGGCTGATATTACCAAAGGAGTAGTTGAATCATATGAGGTTGATTTATTAGGTTCAAACTCGTTTAACCGGAGCTATAGCAGAAGCGGATGCTCTCATTGCAGGTACCTAAGCGGACTAAGATTAGAATACCGGAATCCGGATAGTCTTTCTTTTATTGTGACCTCCCAATCTGATCAACCCATACCAAACGGATGGGATAAGATTTATAAAGGGAAGAGGGTTTGGTAACCGCCATTTTTTTATTGGAGTTTGTTAAAGGCCTTTTAATATCAAAGTGATTTGCCTGATATTGCAACATGACCCGCAAAGAACGTTTCGACCGTTTTATTAATTACCATGTACGCCACCACCCCGAGGCACAAACGGAGTTGCATTATGATTCGCCCTTTCAGTTATTGATTGCCGTGATCCTATCAGCCCAATGCACGGACAAACGTATTAACATCGTAACACCTGCCATCTTTCACGATTTTCCTGAGCCGGAAGATTTGGCTGCAACCGATTTTGATACGCTGTTCCCTTACATTAAAACGGTGAGTTACCCGAACAATAAAACCAAACATTTAATTGGAATGGCCCAAATGCTGGTGAAAGATTTTAACAGCGAAGTGCCGGCTACCATCGAAGAATTGGTCAAACTCCCGGGTGTGGGGCGCAAAACAGCCAACGTGATAGCTTCGGTTGTTTACAATATGCCGGCCATGGCCGTGGATACGCATGTGTTCAGGGTATCAGAACGATTAGGTTTAACCAAGAATGCCACCACACCGTTGGAAACGGAAAAACAATTGGTCAAGTACATTCCTGAGCAGTACATCTCCCGGGCCCATCACTGGCTTATCCTGCATGGTCGATATGTTTGCCTGGCCCGCACACCTAAGTGTGGAGAATGTGAACTGAATTTTTTTTGTCTTTATTACGAGAAAAACTTTATTAAATCATTTAAATCAAAAAGTTAATAGGTGTTTATTTATAGTAATAATTCCTATATGGGAGAAAATTTATAAAACTTATCCGCAGCTTTAGATGTGGATATTCTTCGTATAACTTGGGTCGGGTTGTTAACTAAAGGCGGGCTATTGCTTTGTAATTTTGATGTTCAAATTATCTGAAAAAGTATGAGCGATAACAACAAAGAAAAACTGAAAGCCCTTCAGCTTACTGTGGAGAAGTTGGAGAAGACTTATGGAAAAGGTGTAGTGATGAAGATGAGTGATGACCGGGTAGAGGGAGTGGAGGCACTGTCAACAGGTTCACTTGGATTAGACATTGCCTTGGGTATCGGAGGATTTCCTATCGGGCGCATCATTGAAATTTATGGGCCTGAATCATCTGGTAAAACAACATTGGCTATTCATGCCATTGCACAGGCGCAGAAAAAAGGAGGCATGGCCGCATTTATAGATGCTGAGCATGCCTTTGACCGTTTTTATGCCGAGAAACTTGGTGTTGATACCGAAAACCTGCTTATTGCTCAGCCTGATGACGGGGAGCAGGCATTGGAGATTGCAGATAACCTGATTCGTTCTGGTGCCATAGATATCATTGTAATTGACTCGGTAGCAGCATTGGTTCCAAAAGCCGAAATTGAGGGTGATATGGGCGAGTCTAAAATGGGTTTACAGGCTCGTTTGATGTCGCAGGCTTTGCGTAAGCTTACCGGTACCATTAACAAAACCAAATGTGTATGTATTTTCATCAACCAGTTGCGTGAGAAAATAGGCGTAATGTTTGGTAACCCTGAAACTACTACCGGAGGTAATGCCTTGAAGTTTTATGCATCTGTTCGTATAGATATTCGTAGAATTGGCCAGTTGAAAGATGGCAATGATATGGTGGGCAATCACACCAAGGTTAAAATTGCCAAAAACAAAGTAGCTCCTCCTTTCCGTGTAGTGGAGTTTGATATTATGTATGGAGAAGGCATTTCTAAAGTAGGTGAAATTGTGGATCTGGGCGTAGATTATGAGATTATCAAAAAATCAGGTTCGTGGTTTAGTTATAACGAAACTAAAATAGGGCAGGGACGCGATGCGGTGAAACAAATGTTACTTGATAACCCGGAGTTGAGTGATGAGATTGAAAACAAGATTCGGGAGAAAGCTTCAACAGGTGTTGGTCAGCGCGCAAAAACAGAAATAGACTAAGTGCTTTAGCGGTGTTAATATTCGTAAAAAGCCTTCCAGATGATTCAGGGGGGCTTTTTATTTATTCTTGTTTCATGCAGTTAAAAATGCGTAAAACAATACCTGAGTTATTGAAGCTGATTGGATAGTTTTTTATCAAATTTTATGGGCGAAAACATGTAGAGCATCCATACACGCGAATAGCGGTAGGATAGAGGGGAAAGAATAATAATAAGAGCTATAATAGTTGCTACATAAAACCAAGCATCTGGGTCGTTGAACATAAAGTACAAGGCTACGGCCGATAAGATGGCAATTCCCACCGAAACAAAATAACTCACATACATAGCACCCCAAAAAAATCCTGGTTCAATTTCAAATTCCAGTCCGCAAACCGGACAGGTTTTATTCATGAGCGTAAAATTCTTCAAATCATATGCCTTGTGAGAAAACATTTTACCGCTTCGGCAGCGCGGACATTTTGCCTTCATAATAGCCTGTGCCTTGTTTTCTGTAAACTTGTTACTCATGGAGATAGGGGATTTAAGAATTTGATTGAGCTTTTTTGCTTTTGTACCACATAAAACCAATAATACCAACAATAAGATAAGGTAATGCCAGCAGGTACAAAATGCCTTGATTGAGTCCTTTTCCAACATTGGTAGCACCGCTATTTAATCCCGATTGAACGGCAGCTCTGCAATTAGGACACTGAGCAAAACCAGTTTGGGTAGCAAAAAGCATAAGCACAACTATAAGGAATAACCAAGAGCATTTCATTGTGGGCACAAAGGTATTAAACTAAAAAGAATAATAAGGAGAAATCATCAGGTAAACTATAACTCCGGTAATAGTAACATAAAGCCAAATAGGAAAGCTGAAGCGTACCAGTTTACGATGTTTATTTATGTTGTTTTGCAATCCGTGATAAAACGAAAGCAATACCAGAGGAAGTACCAAAGCAGCAAGCACAATATGAGAAGCCAGAATGGCAAGGTAAACAGGTCTGAGGGAATTTGTTGCAGGGAACTTTGTTTCGGGGGCAAAAAAGTGGAAAGTGATGTATGAAATAAGAAACAAAGAGGAGAGTACGAAGGCCGTAAGATTTAGTTTTTTATGAATAGCCACCTGTTTCCTCCGAATAAAAGCAAAGGATGTAATTAATAAGATACTACATGTGCCGTTTAAAAAAGCATTAAGGGAGGGGAGGTAATAGACAATTGAAGGAATGGTTTCGGGTGGGGTGATAAGTTTACGGTTCAATACTAAAACTAATGCAAATACCACCACTGACAAAGCCAGTACAAGATGAAAAACTTTTTTATCTTGGGTTGTTTTTGCTTCGTTCATAAATTTCTACCTGTAAAACTTTAATCTCGTCCATTAGTTTTTTTACGTCTTCTTCATTCAATCCGTCATAATATCCGCGAATTCTTCTCCAGGGATCTATCAGTATTAGATTTTGACTGTGATCAATAGTAGTATCCTCTTTAGTTACAGGTACCAGATAGCCCTTCATGGCAATATCAAATAATTCCTGCTTGCTTCCTGTAACAAAATGCCAGCGATAAGGCTCTGCATTAAATCGTTTGGCATATGCAGCCAATACAGAAACAGAGTCGTTATCGGGGTCAACCGTGTGCGAAAGAAACTTTACATTAGGCATACTACGTGTGCCATAGTAAACCTGTTCCATATTTTTATTAAGTTTTGGACAAACATCTTTACAGGATGCAAAAAAGAAATCAGCAATTATAATGCTTGTATCAAAATCTTTAAGTGAAATGACTGAACCGGTTTGGTCAGTAAGAGTGAAATTGGGCAAAGTATGGAAAACAGTATCTTTTAGCTGCTCATCATACACTCTTTCCCCATAAATGGGAAGTTTTACAAAGGTAGTATGGCCGGTTTTAAGTATGGCGTAAAACAATACGGGTAATCCAATAATAGAAAGAATAATGATTACCTCCTTATGTTTCCTCATTAATCTATATTAATTCCAATACCGTCCCAATAGTGGGCTTCATATAGGCAACCCATAATAAGACCTAATACAAAAAGAATAGGAAGAATTATGGTCATAATTAGGTTTACACGCTCATACTTCATGTGCATGAAAACTCCCACAATGTAGTATGCTTTAACAATCCCCAAAATAATGAATAGGCCATTTCTTATGCCGGTAGGCGACAGCATAAAGTACAAGCCAATATCAACAATGGTAAGTGCTAAAAGAATCCAAAATGTTTTCCAAATGGCTGCAGTTCCGTGCGGTTGCTCGGGATTTACACCGGCTCCTTCGCCACTATTAATATGTTGGTCGTGTAATTCGCTCATATACTGTTTTGTTAAAAGAGGTTAAACTTATCGGATTAAATTAGGTAGAAAAAGGTGAAAACAAACACCCATACAAGGTCTACAAAGTGCCAGTACAATCCAACTTTTTCAATCATTTCGTAATGGCCGCGTTTGGCATATGTACCATTAATTGTATTCAGGTAAATAATAAAGTTTAGCACTACTCCGCTAAACACGTGGAACCCGTGGAAACCTGTTACAATAAAGAAAAGAGCAGCAAAGGCAGTTGGGCCAAATGGATTACCATGCAATGAAGCTCCTTCTGTAATAAACTGAGTCCACTCCCAAGCTTGACAGCTCAAAAAGGCAAGCCCGCCAAGAATAGTATAAAACATATATTTTCGCACCGAATTTTGATCCATGCGATGCCCTGCTTCAACCGCCAATACCATAGTAACCGAACTAAAGATGAGGATAAAGGTCATTAAACTTACAAAGAATAATGGGAGGTGTAATCCGTGTAATCCAGGAAAGTGATTAAAGACCAACTCGGGCGAGGGCCAATGTTGTTTCGAGAAATAAGTTATCCCTTCGGTATTTTTTGTTTCTCCAAGTAGTTCCACAAACTTTTCTGGTACATGCCCTAGTGGTTTTATGGTTTGTCCTTCAATTACCACTTGCCCATGTGGTGGCGAAGGGTGAGAGAAACGGATGGTGCCGTATGCTACCAGCAATGAAGAAAAGGTAAATGCATCTGATAAAAGGAAAATCCACATCATCAGTTTACCATAACTTACATTAAACGGGGAAAAACCACCCGCCCAGATTGATTTAGTCTTTTTCAATGCAGTTGTTTCTGTTGACATATTACTACTTGTTTCAGTGTTTTAACGGTATATATAGAAAAACAAAATTAAATAAACCCATAAAATGCCTATGAAATGCCAATAAGTATTACATAGATTTATGTTCAATATATTGTTGCTGTTAACTTTTCCATGAAAAGCTTGTGCCAGCACAATAAGAAGCCAAATTAGGCCGCCAATAATATGTATGGCATGAGCAAAAGCAATGATAATTAAAAATGAGCCTGCCACATTTGAACCTGAGAAATAAACTCCAATTTCTACCAAATCATAAAATGTAACCATCTGCCCACCCATGAAAAGCAGTCCGAGTATGAATGTAACAATCAATCCGGTTTTTACTTTGGAAAGTTCATTCTGTTTGGCTGATCGGTAAGCCCAAATCATCGGAATACTACTGATTAGAATGATGATGGTGTTAATCCACATACTGGTAGGTAAAGGGAATTTCATCCAGTTACCCTCCGCTCTTCTAACAATGTAACCGCTGGTAAAAGCAGCAAAAAGCATGATAATAGCCACAATAAACAGCCACAACAAAAACTTCTTTGGATTCACACCAGATGTTGATTCCTGTTGGTTATGGCTTTCGGTGATATTTTGTGCACTCATAGTTCTCATATCTTATCAAAAAATAAGGAAAGTTGCACTACTGGCAGGTAAAGAAACGAGGCAAACATGAGTTTTTTTGCATCGTGAATGCTACATGTTTTAAACAAACGGTATGATTGGTAGAGCAGCACCAGACCAGAGGCTAATAAAATGTAGGCAGATATACTTCCTGTCATGTTATACATAAGTGGACTGAATGAAAGAGGAATCAAAACGAGTGTGAACGAAAGATTCTGTAAAGCACTTTTTTTATCGCGACCTTCTTTTGATGGCAACATTTTGAATCCAGCTCTTTTGTAATCATCATCCAATACCCAGGCAATCGACCAAAAGTGCGGAAATTGCCAGAAGAACTGGATAAGGAACAGAATTAGTGCTTCAACTCCAATAGTTCCTGTAGCGGCAACCCATCCCAGCATAGGTGGGATGGCTCCTGGAAATGCTCCTACAAAAACAGAAATTGGTGAAATTCTTTTAAGCGGAGTGTAGAGGAATGCATATGAAAGAAGCGCAGCGAACGCAAGAATGGCACTCATCTGATTCAGAAATAATCCCAGAATCAAAACACCTGCAATTCCCATAAGTGCAGAAGCAATAGACGCTTCAGTTACACTCATTCGCTGAGTTGCAATAGGGCGATTGGCAGTTCGAATCATCAGTTTATCAAAATCTTTTTCAATAATTTGATTGATTCCATTGGAAGCACCTACTACCAGAAAGCCACCCAGTGACAACATTCCCAACTGAAGCCAGTTAATATTTCCGGCTGCAGCCATAGCATAGCTGATTGCGGATGAAAACACCACCAATAAGTTCAAGCGCATTTTTACCAGTTCGCTATAGTCTTTCAACTTTTGCGACCAGTTTGTGGCAGGGGTGATATGTATTTGTTCAGCGATCATTATTTATTAAGTAGCTAAATCAGGTGGTGGGATGCGGATGTTCAAACTCTTGATTTTCGTCAGTCTGTCCCTCGTGCGGAACATTTTGCGGAACAAAATCTTCGGTATAATTAGGATTGCTATAATCGTAAGGCCAGCGATACACGGTTGGAATTTCTCCCGGCCAGTTTCCGTGCAAATGTTCCACCGGTGCAGTCCACTCCAAGGTGTTTGATTTCCATGGATTTTGTTCTGACTTTCTTCCTTTACGAATGCTGTAAAAGAAGTTGATGAGGAATATTACCTGAGCAAGTCCGCCCAATAAAGCGCAAATCGTGATAAACTGATTCACATCCATCCACACATCAAATGATTCGTACGCGGTATTGGCATAATACCTTCTGGGTACACCAGCCAAACCGATGAAGTGCATCGGAAAAAATACTCCATAGGCTGAAATAAAGGTAAGCCAGAAATGTACATAACCGGCAGCTTTGTTCATATGACGCCTGAATAGTTTAGGAAACCAGTGATAAATACCCGAGAACATTCCAAAAATGGCAGCACTACCCATTACAATATGGAAATGAGCAACCACAAAATAAGTATCGTGTAGGTTAATAT
This sequence comes from Bacteroidia bacterium, assembly GCA_020049855.1. Lineage (GTDB taxonomy): Bacteria > Bacteroidota > Bacteroidia > UKL13-3 > UKL13-3 > JAGPCK01. The sequence goes on from JAGVLJ010000038.1 coordinate 29,440, forward strand.
CGAGCGCGGCATTTCCAAGAAAAATACCTGTTAAACCACCAGCAATAAAGAATGAAACCAATCCGATAGCAAACATCATGGCAGGAGTGAACTGGATATTTCCTCTCCATAATGTGGTGAGGTAATTAAATGTTTTTACAGCTGATGGTACCGCAATAATCAAGGTGGTAACCATGAATACAGAACCCAAGAACGGATTCATACCGGTAATAAACATGTGGTGTGCCCACACAATAAAGGAAAGGAAGGCAATACCAAGCAATGAAATAATCATGGCACGGTAACCGAAGATTGGTTTACGTGAGTTGGTGGCAATTACCTCGGAGGTAATCCCCAAAGCAGGCATCAAAATAATATATACTTCGGGGTGACCAAGGAACCAGAACAAATGCTGGAACAATACAGGGCTTCCACCGGTTCTTTCAATTCCACCGGTTAATTCAACTGGAATATCTGACAAGTAAAAACTGGTACCAAAACTTCTGTCCATTACGAGAAGTAATGAACCACCAAATAATACAGGGAAGGAAAGAAGTCCTAATACTGCGGTTAACAAAAATGCCCAAATGGTAAGCGGCATACGTGACATTTTCATTCCTTTTGTACGCATATTAAGCACAGTGGTGATATAGTTCATACCTCCCAACAACGCAGATACGATAAAGAAAATCATTGAAATAAGCCACAAGGTCATACCGGTTCCTGATCCAGGTAAGGCTTTAGGCAAGGCACTTAACGGAGGATAAACTGTCCACCCTGGTGAAGCAGGTCCGTCTTCAACAAACAGAGAACAGAACATTACCAAGGATGAAAGGAAAAAGAACCAATAAGATAACATATTCAAAAAGGGAGAAGCCATATCACGGGCTCCACACTGCAAGGGAATAAGCAGGTTACTAAAAGTTCCGCTTAGTCCGGCTGTCAGTACAAAAAATACCATGATGGTACCGTGAATGGTGATGAGCGCCAAATAAAAATTTGGGTCAAGTTTTCCAAATCCGGTTGTGTCATCCACGCTGATCCATTTGCCGAGGAATGGTTTTAGGAAAGCCATATCCATATCAGGAAATCCTAACTGTAGACGGAAAACCATTGACATCAGCATACCCAAAACTCCCATTACAATACCTGTAATTAGGAATTGCTTGGCGATCATTTTATGATCCTGACTGAAGACATACTTGGTTATGAAATTCTCCTCGTGGTGGTGCACGTGAGCGTGACCGTGTGCTTCGTGACTGTGATCGTGACTCATATCGTCTATTTCAATTTTTCGGTTGGTAATTTATTTTACTGATGCTAAAGGTTTGTTTGAAACGGCTTGATTTGGCTCAGTTACTTGTATTTTCGCAGCAGGGATTTGTTCTGTTACTGATTTGGTAAAAGCAGGCTTTTGTTCGGCTACCCATTTATCATACTCGGCCTGCGAATCAATAACAACCGTAACTTTCATTCGGTAGTGAGCAGCACCACATATTTTATTACAAAGCAGGGCGTAGTCAAATTTAGGATTATTCAATTCAGTTCTCATTTCGGCAGTAGTAACTGTAGGGGTAAACGTGAACTCGGTGGGAAGACCTGGCACTACGTTCATTTGTACGCGGAAATGAGGTAGGTAAGCACTGTGGATTACATCTTTTGCTCTAAATTTAAAGGTAACAGGTTTATTTACCGGCAAGTGAATTTCTGAACTGGTAAAATCATCTGCTGAGTTAGGGTCTTCAGTTAAGACTCCAAGCGCATTAGACTTACCAATCTGTCTGAAATCATGCTTACCTAATTTATTGTCCCCACCCGGATAACGGGCTGTCCATCCAAACTGATAGGCATAAACTTCAACATTAGCAGTACCGGAAGCTGGTTTCGAGAATATTTTATTCCAATTTTTTAAACCATTTATTACAAGAATGGTTAAAACAATAGCAGGAACAATGGTCCATGCATATTCAAGTTTATCATTGTGCGAATAGAAATAAGCTTTAGAGTTTTTCTTACTTCTGTATTTCCATGCAAAGTAAAACAAAGCAACCTGAGTAATAATAAATACTATTCCTGTAAACAGGAGCGTAATATTAAACATATTATCGATTCCGGGGCCATGCTCTGAGGCTGGTTTTTGAGCTGAAACGGTGAGTGGGGCATGAACCATGAATTCCCAAATAGATAAAGCTACTCCACCAATACCTATGGTAAGCAAAAGGAACCCATTTATAGAAGACCAGTTCACCACGTCATGCCCCTGAATACGACCAACAGTTTCTAAAATATTAAACACAAGGAAAATTACCACAAACAAGAGGCCTACTACCATTATTAGCAGCCAATTGATATTTGATTTCATTGCATTCGTTGACAGCTTATCAGCAACTGACGAGGTTGGCGAATCACTGGTAGTAACAGCGACTGTGGCTGTAACTTTTTCGCTTTCTTGTTTTACATAAGCCAAAATGCTTTTAACCTGTCCATCTGAGAGACTTTCAAAAGGCGTCATTACTGAACCATATTTTTTGAAAATTTCTACAGCATAGGCATCGCCACTTGCTACAACTTTTTGTGAGTTTTTTATCCATTTAATAAGCCACGCTTCATCTCTGCGCTTGTGAACGTCTTTTAAGGCGGGGCCAACTACTTTATCGTTGATGGCATGACACGATTGACAATTGTCTTTAAACAATTTCTCTCCTTCAGTAGCATTTTGTGCTGATGCTGAGAGAAATAAGAAAAGCGAAGCAATTAAAAACGTTAATTTTCTCTTCGGATTCAAGCTCATGCAAAAGTTTGAAATCATGGTAAATGTGTGTGTTTTAAAGGGTTTACGCATCCTATTCGGAGGTGCAATAATACATTATGCTTGTGTGAATCACAGAGGATTTTACTATTTTTTTGCACTTAGTTATATACATTGGCAATTTATGTTTGTAAATGAGCGCGATAAATATAGTTTAGAAAAAGTCTAAATTTTTAAGGGCACATTTGTTAGGTAAAATACTGATACTAACAATCGTTCGGTTGCGATTTTAATTTATTTTTGATAAGTTAAAAAGTGGTTAAAGGTAAAATCGTGTTCGAATACGGTTGGATTTTATTTCTCCCCCCCAGAAAGGATAATTCCACCAGAAATGAGAAGGCTGCTACTTTTCCATTTTCGGCTTTAATGAGCTCAGCAGCAGCTGCGGCTGTGCCACCTGTTGCAAGCAAATCATCGTGTATCATTACCCGCCACCCCGGTTTTATAATACCGGTATGCATTTCCAGCGTGGCCGATCCGTATTCCAGATTATAGGAATAACTGATTGTTTTGGAGGGCAATTTTCCTGCCTTTCGTACAGGAAACAAAGGGATTTTAAGCTTGTTCGCAATCATAATTCCAAAGAAAAACCCCCGGCTTTCAATAGCGCAAATTGCATCAATAGGGCCAGGTAGCTTTTCTATAAATGCATCAGCAAGTTCATCACAAAGCTTTGCATCTAAAAAAACCGGAGTAATATCTTTAAACATGATTCCGGGTTTAGGAAAATCGGGAATATCCCGAATCGCTGAACGAAGTCTGGTTTCGATTAATGGATCCATGTACTGCAAAAAATTTTGAACAAGTATACTTTATTAAAGTGGGTTATTCTATTTCATTCCCAAAATGGTTTCATAACAATGAAACGCAAAACCTCTGAAGGCCGGATAATCGAAAAATAGGGTAGATGCCTTATATAATTCAATTAGCATTTCATCAAGTGTTCTCTTGGCAAAACTTATTTTTTCAGTTGTTGGGTAAACAATTACATGCCAAACGCTAACATCCGGCTTTTTTTTCCCTCTCCTAATTATTTTGAACTCCCATGGGGTATTCAACAAATAATCGTTAAGAGAATAAAAGGATTTGCCCTTATTAAAGGTATCGATATACGAAGATAGCAACTTTTTAAACTGTAGTATGGCTAGTTCACTTCTTCGTTTCTCACTTCTTCGTTTACTTACACTTTTTTCAAGTCCGAAATGAACAAAATTGCCATGCTGAAGCATAAGTAGCCGATATCCCATAAAGCGGCTTTTTCGTCCGATGGCAGATGAGTTATCTGAAAGGAAACCAGTTAGACGCTCCTTAGGGATGCCGCTAAATACTGCAAAAGGCATGGGAGCTTCAATAATGGTTTCCACACCTGCCCATATTTCTTTTCCTTTAATGGTACTGGCATATTCAAGTTCTGCGATGTCTTTATTAATCATCCCGTCTGACCCATATGCGAAATTCCTGTAGCCCATAATGGCTATATGGTCAGCTAAATCAATCATATGAAAACTAGCAGCTTTGGTGGACTGATTGAACTCAATATTTGTTAAAGGCATGCCTGTCGAATCGGAATCTTCGTACCAAAATGGAATATCAATACCAAAGGTTAGACTGTTGACATGACACTGATAACTTAATTTCTTTTTTAATTCCAGATTCTCATAAATAATTTGTTTACGCAAGTCCGGAATGGAAAATCCAAGTAGGAGGTAAGGTTCAATATCAAAGTGTGCCCCGACTAATTTTTCAGTTACCGATGAACGAGAGTTAAAATCGGCAATAAGTTTTACTATGGTGATTGGGATTTCATGCTTTTCATAGCATCCCCATTCGGGTGATCCATCTAGAGCATACACACTTATATGATCTTTATAACATAAACGGATTACACTTCTGAGCGAATCGGCATAGAGTATCTTACTGAGGTTATCATCATAAAACATCTGCATATACACATGATTTATCTGAAGCTGTTTACAAATATTGATGAATGTATCACGATAAGCTAAGTCGTTAAACAGTTTGTAGGTTTGCCATACCCACATTGCGTTCTCCAGTGGACGGTTGCCCGATTTTGGGTGTTGAATATTACTTACTGGTAGTATAGTTTTAATTTCTTTTTTGAAATATAAATCATCAATGAAAACGGTGTATTTACCGGAAACTGTAAAATTGAAAGTTATTCCGGTTAACTGGGTTATATCAAGTCCTGTGAAATCGGTAAGTGGAATGATTAATTCCTGCCAATTAGTTGTTATCCCTTCAGGCAAATAGGAGTATAGCGATTGGCATGGTCTGGAATCTTCTTTCTGATACATAGCCTTATCTGCAAGTTGAATTTGAAACTTTTCTCCACCAATAGCACCTTTAATCCGAAGCGAAATATATTTATATCCCGAAGCATCTAGGTAGTTATTTTCCCCATTTTTCGCGGCAAAAAAATTTATCCATGCCCCACAGTATCCTTCTTCAATTTTAAAAGCATTAACTTGCAAAGATCTTCCGCCATATCCTGAATAAATGCTGTCATTTAAATAGACGGAAGCAAATGATGGAGGTAACTGAAAGCTATTGTAAGTGCCTTTCAGGTTAAGCGAATCAAAATTCCAAATCTGATTGAAGTCCTGCCCATTCACGCAGGTGGTGATAGTAAATGATAAAGCAAAAAGTATAACTATTTTTTTAAGCACGTTACAAATATGTAGGTTGAGATATGAAATTTTAAATTAGTGGTTGAATCAAGATTTTCTATTTTTCGAGTGGGAATCTATTTCAGCTGTCTCGATTAGGGACATTTTAATGATATCGGTTTCTTTGATTACCTGCATCGAATCGAAGTAGGTTTTAGTACCTACAGTTTTTCGTTCAGCCCATTTCAGGTTATTCCATTCATCGGCTGGCGATTTGGCATTTGCAAAACGAAGCAATGCTTCTTCCACTGTTCCACCCCAAATAACTGATCTGAGAATAATAAGACAAATCTGTTCATTTATATGGTGGTATGGAGCATTATAGCTTAGTTTTTCTTTCACATGCGGGATGCACTGAATACTGAGCAACCTTAATGTTTTCACAATTTCAAATTCGGGTTTTGGCAACAAAGCGTATAAGTCGTTAAATCCGGGAAAACTAACAGGCTGAAATTTGTTCATTAAGAACCGAAAAGTTTGGCTACAAAAAATGCAGCAGCGGCAGCCATTGCTCCAATAGCTGTAATGCGAAGGCCACCTTTGAAAGCGTGTTGTCCTATTAATTTACTTTTAAGATAACCGAAAATAAAGAGGCAAATCAGGGTAATTGCAGATGAATATATTAATCCCGATTCAGGAGTATCAGAAAAGAAATAGGCTAATAAAGGAACTAAACCCCCAACCACATAGGAAACTCCTATGGTTAGGGCACTTTGGCGGGCACGGTTTAAACTAGGCTTTTCAAGGCCAAGTTCAAATTTCATCATAAAATTTACCCATCGGTTTTTGTCTTTAGCTAAATCATCGGCAACTTCATCCTGAATGATTTTGCTAATGCCGAATTCCTCGAATACATCACGGACTTCCTGTTTTTCCTTTTCAGGAAATACATCAACTTCATAGTATTCTCTTTTTAATTCGGCATCATAATGTTCTACTTCTGTTTTACCTGCTAAATAGCCACCTAGCCCCATTGCAATGGAACCTGCAATAATTTCGGCTATTCCTGCGGTAATAATAATTCCGTTCGAATTAACTGCGCCACTTAATCCGGCAGCAAGGGCAAAAGGAACGGTAAGACCGTCACTCATACCTATCACCACATCTCTAACAATTTCAGATCCGGTGAAGTGCTTTTCTTCGTGTGAGTGGTGTAGGTGAGTATCCATGATTTAGCTGTTAAATTTCTCAACTGTTTCCTGGCTTACTCCGGTGAATGAAAATCCTCCGTCATGAAAAAGATTTTGCATGGTAACCATTTTGGAAAGATCAGAGAACATGAGCACACAATAATCTGCACAACTGTCGGAAGTGGCATTACCTAAAGGCGACATGCTATCGGCATAGTTAAAGAAACCATCAAATCCTTTAACCCCAGATCCGGCAGTTGTTTTTGTTGGGGATTGCGAAATGGTATTTACACGTACTTTTTTTGCTTTTCCATAATGAAATCCCCAACCGCGGGTAATTGACTCAAGCAACGATTTTGCATCGGCCATTTCATTGTAATCGGGAAATACCCTTTGAGCAGCAATATAGGTGAGAGCCACCGTTGAACCCCATTCACTGATGGCATCCTTCTGGTAACAAATTTTAAGTAATCGATGATAAGAAATAGCGGATATGTCAAGTGTCTTTTTCATAAACTCATAATCCAAATCTGTATAGTGTTTACCTTTTCTGATATTGAGGGACATTCCTACAGAATGGAGAATAAAGTCGATTTTACCTCCCAGAATTTCCATTGATTTATCAATCAGATTTTCCATGTCTGTATCAGAGGTAACATCAGCAGGGATTATTTGGGCATTGCATTTTTCGGCAAGTGTGTTAATTGCACCCATGCGCATAGCAATAGGGGCATTGGTAAGCGTAAATACGGCTCCTTCTTCATGACACCGTTCGGCAACTTTCCAGGCAATTGAATTGGAGTCTAATGCACCGAATATAATTCCTTTTTTCCCTTTTAATAAGTTGTGTGACATATCTGCTTGTTTTGAGTTTGCGAAATTAGAAAGATTTAGGAAATAAACTTAGTCTTCTTTTGCAGGAGAAAGCAACTTACCCGGTGTCTGCTCCTGAGGAGTTTCCAGATAAGGGCTGTCATCTGATTGTTGATTGGCAGGAGTTTTCCCCTTTTCCCCTTTCAACTTTTTTCCTTTTCGTTTTAAATCGGAGAGTTTATTGAACTGCCGGGTATAATAAAGCCCCATACCCTGAGTGATGACACTTTGTGCATAAACCGGATTCGAAGTGTTGGTATTGAATGCTTTTAGTTTAAGAGATCCGTCTTCATTGATATTGTACTTAGCCTGAAAATTTACGGCCTCGGCTCGGTAAATGTCGGCACTGGTTTGAACTTCTAATCGGCCGTTTAAAAAACGGTGAATTACAGAAACAATGGCTTGCTGTGTTTGCACTGAGTTGGCATCATTTGCCCGGTAATTCAGATTTATTTCCCAGTTAGGATCAATTTGCGAGAGCATATTACTTAATTGATTGGATGCGAATTCGCTCAAACTCTGGGTTCCGGCCGATTTTCCTGCACCTGTATAATTGGATGAGGCATTATCAGTTCGAATAAAACTTTTTGTAATGAGCAAACTAAAAAATTGCATTTGAAGTTGGTCGGGATTATTTTTTATCTGTTGTACTGCACTTAATACACTTACGCTTTGAGCGCCTCCAAGCATACCCAAATCAGGAAAGTCGATATCAAATGCTATTTCAGGTTGAGGGAATAAGAAACCTTTTAAGGTGAGCTTACATTCAACATTAAAAATTCTTGATTTAAATGCCTCATCACCCGAAACCATTGGATAGAGGGGTGTTTTAACCGAGTATATGGCTGTCATATTTATTTGTGCTTTTAAAGGATCTCCATTCCATAAAATGGTTCCTCCTGGTTTCATCACAAATTTTTTGTTAAATACATTTAAAGCTGTGTACAAATAATCCCCTTCCACAATGGTATAAGTGCCATACATTAAAAAATCGTTTTGTTTATTGAGTTCCATTTTTAGGTTGGCTTTGCCACGCCCTTTAATAATATCACCCGTTTGGGAGTTAAATATCAGTTGTATCTCGGCATCAGGTGTAAGGTCGAGGTTGAAATTCATTGTGAGTGCTGATGATTTTGGTTTGAATACAACTTTTTTTCGCTGCTCTTTCCAATCTTTATAACTAATAAAACGAACAAAATCCGATTCTTCAGCAACTTCAGCCGTATTTAGCGGTAAAAACACTTTTGTTCCAGGTGCCGACTTTAACTTTGCATCAATATTAGCCTGATTGAAGGTTCCTGAAATATTGACGGATCCATTGGCATATCCGGTGCCGAAAAAAAGTTCATTGTCTTTCAGTTTAGTGTTTAAAACCCAGAAGTCTTTTAACTTTTTAAAATCGAATGAATATTTGAAGTCTTCAAAATAATCATGTGTCATCCATCCGTTGGTTTCACAGGTCTTTGCCCTTCCGTCAAGCAGATTGAATTTTTTAAGGATAAATTGATTTTCTTTTGATTCAATTTCGGCTGTAATAAAATAAATGGTTTTAAGGTAGTCCACTTGTACAGCAAGCGTATCCATCATCAATCTGCCGTATAAAACAGGCTGCTTTAATGTTCCGGTTAGGTTGAAATTTCCTTTTTTCACCTTTCCTGTCATCTCGCTAAAAATCACATCGAGATGTTCTTCAAATAAATCAACATTTACAAAATCGAAATGAATATCCAGATCCAGATCATTTTGCCCCGCCAAGCCGATGGCGCCTTTTACAATCATATTTTGAATAGTTCCTCCATCTGCTTTTATATCTAAAAGTAACCGGGATGTTGAGCTCTCAAAAGTTGACTTTATGTCAATATCACCAATAGTGTCATTAAGGTAAGAAGCATCCCTCACTTTGATATTGCCTACTACCACAGGTGTTCCATTTAATGTTTTAAATGTCGCTTTTCCATTGGCAACTCCATTAAACTGGCGACTGGAGTCGTTTAGAAAATAGCTAATCAGATCGAGTTTCAAATCTTTGATATCAATACTTAGATTCTGATTTTCTTTTTTTGAATAAAGGCCCTGAACTTTGAGAAACTGAGCACCTTCTGTAAGCTCTATCCCGTTAAAAGCAACCCCGCTATCAGTCAGGTTAATTGTCCCATTATCTTTTAAAATAAATGGTTTTTGCCTGATTACTATTTTTGAAGACTGTACTGCAACAAGCGTATTTGTTTTACTAAAATTTACATTTGAAATCAGATCGACATTGCTTTTTAATGTCGTATCGTTAAACTGAATTCTGTTTTTAAGTTCATTGTTCCTAAGGTTTCCGCTTGCAACCAGTTGCGGAATTTTAATGGAGTTATCTGAAGTGATTAGCGCAGCTTTTACTTCGTAGTTCAGATCAGGAGAGCCGACTTTGCTGATATTAATATATAGTTGTGAAGCGTGATAAATTTGATAGGATGCACTATCAATATATCCATGCACCTGTAACCTGGAGCTTTTACTTGCAAAACTTCCTTTCAGATTCCCTTTGTTAAAGTACAAAGCAGGGAAATATAAATTACAGGCTGGGTACGATGTTTTCAATGTTACCGAAAAATCACAATGTTGTTCAGGTACATTTTGTTTGGGGGTACTAAACAAATCCGGTGCTTGAAGATGCAATAAATTATATACCGAGTTTGGCAAATCATTAAAACTGTAAACCCCGGTTATATCCAAATCAACCATAGATGAGTTTACGGTTAAATGCGACTGATTGTCCTTGCGTGATGATGTAACTATTACGTTGCCCACAGGATAAAGCGAGTCTTTTCGCAGAATGAAAGCATCGGTTAAATTTAATGTGCCATTTACCCGCTGAAACTTTTTATCGGATCGAGCATCCATGTATGCTTTGGTACGTATAATCGTTTTTTGACTGTCGAGGTGAAGGGCAAGCAGGTTGGCATGCTCAAGATTAAGGTTAAATTTATAGATATGCTCAGCAGAACGAAAGTCAACCGATCCATTAAAGTCAAAAATCAGGTTAGGGTCTTTGCAGGCAATAGCCCCCGTAAAAAAACTATTTTGGATGTGGCCACTAACATTTAAACCGGTGTATGGATAGTTGTATAGTTCGAGTTTTTGAATATTCGTTTTTAAAACAGCATTTACCGATTTCAGGGTTAATCCTTTCCCATTTACTTCTCCGTTAAGCGTTACTTTTCGAACCAATTTTTCTTCATTAAGGAGTGTTCCGATATCAAAACTATTCAACGATAAATTTCCTGAATATTCGCTGTTGGTCATATCATCTCCCAGTTTCAGGTTAATATCCGATTGTATGGTTCCTAATTCTGATTGTAAGATTCCATAGGCTACAAAGTCGTTAATAAATCCGGTAAATTTTCCGGTGAAAGAGGTAGTTCCAAGCCTGGCAAAATTGCCTGGAAGTTTAATTTTTTTCAGCAGCAGGTATAAATCCGACTCTACGGTTTGTACCCTGTTTGCTTTTAGGTCAATAAATGTTTCATTAATATTAGGCAAACCACGCATGTTCAAATCGCCATCAAAAATGCTGTGCTGGCCAAATGTCATCATCAGGTGTTTTCCCTTTAGGTTACTTAACGATCCTTTTACCTTTCCGGAAATATTCAGTAATAAATCATAACCTTCTAATTGCTGGGCAAAGAAGGCGATGTCTTTTAAATTTACCTTTGATTTAGAAAAACTTCCACTCATTATAACATCGTTGTTGAATTCGTTAAAATCTCGCCAATGGTCGTAGCTCATTATAAATTCATCCGATAAATCGCTGTACGGAGTTACAATATGCAGGTTTCGAAAACCAAGTTCTTTAGCTGAAATGGTTGCATCAGCCGTACATTTATCAATCTTAAATCCGCACTGGTCAATAGCCGAAAATTGGTTGATATGAAATAACATGGAATCATCAATAAGTCTGAAATTATCGGCATCAATATTTAGCTGGTACAGTTCAATATACGATTCGTCAAATCCTTTCTCTTTGTGCGGAAAGCGCAAGTCGAAGTAGGAAAAGCGGGAATCTTTAAGAGCAAGTTTATTAACCTGTAAGGTAAATATTTTACGATTAGGATTGTGAGTAGTATCTGAGGATGCAAAAAAATCGAGGATATAATCAATATTGATCCCACTAATGCCTGGATATTTTTTTAAGGCTATATCAGCACCGGTCAAGGTCACTTTATTAATCACCAGCAGGTTTTTATCCAGATCAAGTTCCTGCAAGTTAGCATCGAGGCAGGCCACATACAATAACGTATCTTTTTTCTGGTCTCCAATCAATAAACCTTCAATGGTAAGCGTATGCAGCAGCTTAAACCTGATTTTATCAATCTTAACGGGAGTATGAAGTTGCTCTGAAAGATAATTGGTAGCTTTGCCTACCAGCCATTGTTGAAACGGAGCACTATTGATAAGAACAAATACGATAACACTTCCGAGAAGCACCAGAGTGCCAATGATTACGGATAATCGGAGTATGGTACGTTTAACTTTCAAAGTGTGCGAAATTACAACAGGTTGAGTGACATAAAAAATCAGATTGACTAAAGAGAACAATATTTACATTTTAGCCATCGAATCATCGTGCGATGATACCTCGGCTGCGGTGCTGCACAATGGCAAAATACTTGCCAACGTGGTGGCGGGTCAGGAGATACACAAATTGTGGGGAGGGGTAGTACCTGAATTGGCTTCGCGTGCTCATCAGCAAAATATTGTACCTGTGGTTGATGCCGCCATGCGAGAAGCCGGAATTACCCAGAAGCAATTGAGTGCCATTGCGTTTACCTGCGGCCCCGGTTTACTGGGGTCGTTGCTGGTAGGGGTGTCTTTTGCAAAGGCCATGGCATTGGCATTGAACATTCCGCTTATCGAGGTAAATCATATGCAGGCTCATGTGTTGGCTCATTTTATTGATGCACCTCAGCCACCGTTTCCTTTTTTATGCCTTACTGTATCCGGTGGGCACACTCAAATTGTTCGCATTAACAGCCCTGCCGATATGAAAATTATTGGCGAAACGATGGATGATGCCGCAGGTGAGGCTTTTGACAAAACGGCCAAATTGCTTGGGCTACCTTATCCGGGTGGGCCACTTATTGACCAATATGCACAACAAGGGAATACCGAGGCGTTTAAATTTCCTGTTCCCAATATACCAGGGTATGATTTCAGTTTTAGCGGACTAAAAACCTCGGTGTTGTATTTTATGCAAAAACAAACACCCGAATTTTTAAGCACTCATTTGCCTGATGTATGTGCTTCGGTACAAAAGGCAATTATCACGCATTTGATGAAAAAACTAAAGCAGGCAGCGGCTGATACGGGTATTTCACATATTGCCATTGCAGGTGGAGTATCGGCCAATAGCGGATTGCGGGATGCTATAAGCAGGGAAGGTACCAAACTGGGATGGACAACCTATATTCCGGCTTTTGAATATTGTACCGACAATGCCGCCATGATAGCCATGACCGCCTATTTTAAGTTTCTTGAAAGTGATTTTTCAGAGCAATCCATTTCGCCTTACGCACGGTTTGGAGGATTTTAATGCTATTTTATCAATCGAAACCCTCAGCAAAAAATTCTTCAAGGGTTATTTTATGGGCTTCTGCAATTTTTTGTAAACTCACAATGGTAATATTTGTACCTCTTTCATAGCGGCCATACTGAGCTCTAGGAATACCTGCATCATAGGCAAAGTTCTCTTGGTTAGTGTAGCCAGCCTGAATACGTAATTCCTTTATTTTTTTCCCAATTTTTAAAATGAAGTTTTTTTCGCTGTGTTTTGCCACCTTGGCAAGGAAGTGAAGAAAAAAAATATACACATCCCTTTTAAAAGTGGAACTTTAAAGTATCTTTGAGTATAAATTTAAACTTGCTGCCTAATTTTATCCAGTCTGATTTTTAGGGGTACTTACATATGAAAGGGATGTAAGGCTTAAATTTGAAAGAACATTTACTCCGGTATATGTCAGGTTCAAATTCGCAGTTTGTAATTTATGTTTCAAAGGAAAGTGCGTATGGGGAGGTATATCTTCCTTCGTCCTATTTTTATTATATTGAATCTTATCATGGAAAATACGTGTATTTGAATGGGGCGAAATTAACTGTAGTTTGGAAATATGTCCCGTAATAAATTCATTAATTTAAGCTTTACAAGTATGATTAATAGGAAATTCCTATTAATCATACTTGTAATTTTGAATATTCACTCTTTTGCACAGGTTAAAATTTCAGCTTCAGCATGTGGTAGTGTTCTTCTGAATTACGCAAGTCAGTATCGTCTGGGGGTGGATCAAATAACAACTTATGGATTTAATGGATCCGGAGGGGCTAAAATTGGCGTTAACATTAAGGTTATTCAGATCGAAAGCGGATTGCTTCGGGTTTATAATAGATCTAAATTTAAATTAGAAAATTCCGCTCAACCGGCAAGATTTAAGTTACCTAATATGGGAATTACTTTTTTTTACACTGAGGTTCCAATAAATATTTTGTTCACTCCATACAAAAGGGATAAAGTGTCTATTCAATCTTTGTTCGGATTTACTTATGTGATAAATAATAAACGTGGAGGCAATGTTGATTTTTTGAGCAGTTCAGGGGTTAAGTTTTTTTCTTTCGGCAACAATCCTTATGCAATGGAATACAATTACCGAGACCTGCGTACCATTTATTCAACTTTCTTATTTAATGGCGGATTGCGTTTAAATTATATACTCACGGACAGAGTAAGTGTTGATGGAACTTTTTTATTTAAATCAGGCACTAAACCATTAGCTACATCTACATTGTATTATGCCTACTACCGTACCGATATTTTACCTGTTCAAAAAACAGTTGCCGAAGCGGATATTATTAACAACGGTAGCAGTATTGCTTTCGAGCTGGGTTTAAGATATCAGCTTTATGGTAAAAATGAGGTAACCAAACCTAAAAAGTTCTGATTTGTCAGCAGTGCCGTTAAAGGTTTAATATTCCATTTCCATTCCGCCTTGTCCTTCTCTGCGTTGAGGTTTTTTACGAAAGATAGATACATCGGTTTCTCCAAAGCGCCAGGTAAATCCTACACGGAAAAAGCGGGTATCCCACCTGCGCGAAAAGTTTTGAATAAACGTACTGCTTTCATACAAAGCTCCCCAGCGTTTGGTGTTGAATACATCACTAAGCGTTGCATTAAATGAGATACGTTTGCCTACATCCTTACTTAATGACAAATCCATAAAGTACACGCGCTTGGTGGTGCCCTGCGGAATAATTTTAGGCGCTTCGTACGAACCATTCCATTGTAAGGTAAATGCTTTTGGAAGTTTGTAGCTTACCGTAGTTTTTCCATTCCAACTGTAACCACTATTTTGCAACGGAGTGCTGCCAGTGGTTGGGTTGGCTGTTATGGTGGTATAATACACGTTTCCGTTAAGGGTAAGGTCTAGTTTTTTGGCAAATGAAAATTTTATGGTGTTTTCCCATCCATAGTTCCAACTGCTTTTTCCGTTGGTAAACGTACTTACCAGTATAGAGGTATCGGTGGGTAACGGATATACATAACTGGTAATGGCCCGGTCTAAATATTTGGCATAGGCCGAGGAAAGCCAGCTGCCTTTTTTGAATAACCGAAAATAATTGGCTTCAGCTATCGTGATAAACTCAGGCCCAAGAGCAGGATTACCGATGCGATAACTTTGCCTATCGCTGAACAAAATAAATGGCATTATCTGCATATAATTTGGGCGATTAATTTTTCTCGAAAAGTTCAGCTGAAATTCATTGTTGGTATTAATTTTTTTAGTGAGGTAAATACTGGGGAAAATGGCGTTCCACAAATTTTTGCCTCCTTTGGGGTATAAGTATTCAAAGGTTTGGTTTTTATCAAGTAGTTTGGCAATAAAATAGGTTTGCTCAAATCGCAATCCGGTCTGGTATCCTATTTTTTTTAACATGCCGCTGTAATTGATATAAGCCGCATTTACCATATCGGTTACGTTGTAGTTATTGGAGAGTGCACTGTCTCGAATATATTTTTCCAGCGCATAGTTTAACAAAGCCGCATCTAATTTGGAGTTGTTGAGCTTATAGTTGCTTTTTAATCCCCATTCCAGTTTGCTGGTATCATTTATGGGGTTGGTGAAATCAAACTGAAAGGTAACCAAATTACCTTTACCATATCCTTTATTATCCTGAATTTGTGGATTATTTGGTAATAGCCCTCCTCCAAAAAAATAATTATAAGTAGTAAATGTAGAAGTGTTTTGATTGGTTGAATAGTTGTAACTGATATCCGTGATAAATTCCTTTCCTTTTCTCGGGTAACTGTGCCGCAGGATTATTTGCGAGGTAGCATTCTGAAAGCTATTGTCCTGTTTGTTAATCCGGTTACCGTAAATAAGCATTTGGTTTGCCGAATCACGAATATCGAAACGTTGGCCATCATCCATTTTGAATACGCCATTGGTAATACTTTGTGCAAGAGTAATGGTAGTACGGTTGGTTACATTATAATCAATACTTATGCGCCCATTGTGAAAGGCATTATTTACCTGATTAATATTTTTTTGGTTAAAATAACCCGTTGTTTGCCCTTCGAAAAGACTTGTGCGGTAAGTGTATCCGTTATTTTTGTTGGCTCGTGTATTGAGGTTATACGAAATTGAGAAGTTGAACTTTTTTTCTTTTATATTCACGTTGGTGTTTACTCCGTATCGGTTATTGGTTCCAATATTTGCACCCACCACACCATTATATCCTGGTTTGGTGTTCTTTTTCATTATTACGTTAAGAATACCTCCCGAAGCGTTTGCATCAAACTTGGCCGATGGGTTGGTAATTACTTCCACCCGTTCAATCTGGTCAGCCGGAATTTGTTCAAGTGTAAGGGTAGTAGGTCGTCCGTCAACAAAAATGGTGGGTGATGAGTTACGTAAAGCCACGTTTCCATCGGCATCAACCGTTACCCCTGGCACATTTTTCATTACGTCAAGGGCCGTTCCACCTTTTACGGAGATATCTTTTTCTACATTATATACTTTGCGGTCAATGTTTAGAGCCACCGAATTTTTTTCGCCCTGAACAGTTACCTGTTTTAATGCGGTAGTTGATGTGCTGATGCGGATGTTTCCCAAATCCTGGTCAAATGAGGTAGGTGAAATATGCACTCGTATAACTTTAATATTATACCCGATAGATTGTAAGCGCAGGCGATAAACCCCGATTGGAATTTTTTCCATAAGAAAATCACCGTTGGCTTTGCTTAGTGCTCCTGTTACAATACTGTCCTTCCCTATTGAAAGCAAGGTTATGGCCGCATACTCAATCGGTTCTTTGGAGGTGGAATCAATTACTTTACCATACAGTCTGCCAATTGCCGGTACTTTACCAATCACCATTTTGTCGGTAGGTGGGGTTTGTGCCTTTATTCCAAAGGCGAGCAGCAGTGCGGTAAATAGAATGGCGTATTTCAATTTTGTATAAGAAAGATGCAAAAATATTCCCATCTGTTTACAAAACACCATCTATCGGTATAATGGGCTTTTTTTTCGACAAACGGAGAAATTCTGGCAGGGCAGGTAAAATAACTAATGAGCTTTTTGCCATTGATTCGTTAGTTACATTAAATTTGAGTGGAATAATCAACATTTAGTAGGGCAAAATGGTCAGCAGGTGTTTGCTGTATATGCCGATAAAGGTACTATTGAAAAAAATTATTGCCAGATACAATCGGTAACAGACACCATTCAAGCATCCTGAACACGGCAGCCATTATATTATCAAAACGATTCAATGCTTTATTTTCCTACTTTACTTGTTTAGGTTTGTTGTTTAGAGCATCGTATTTATTTATTAAATGGGATATACTTCGTAACTAGTAAATACGCCAATAGATTTACCTCTATCTATAATTTTCTTATCAGCTCATTACTCAACTTCGTTCTCTTCGCTTTCGGTGGCAGGAGAAATACCTTCCGATTTTAACCAATTTGTAATAGTTTGAATCTGTGTTTCACTCAAGGCAGTTTTTTTATGTATCCACAAATAGGATTTAAGAGGCATTTCGTGTTCTTTTATTTCCTCAGCCATTTCCTGTAGTTTTTTCGTTTTTCGTTTTGGGCTGTAGGTAGCAAATTCAGAGAAATTAAGTTCTTCTTTTGCTTCATTCACGTGGTTTTGAATCCAAAGCCCCACCGGTTGAATATTGGCGTACCAGGGGTAATTTGTATGGTTGGAATGACAATCAAAGCAAGATGTCTCCAGAATTTGCTTCACCTCTACAGGTACATTTGCTCCATGTGTAATATCATTTGCCGAATAAGCAGTACCTTCATTTCGGGTGGGGCGTACAAGTTGAAGAATAACCAACAAGCCGCCTAAAGTCAATAAAATTTTCTTTTTCATCAGCCAAAATTACAAAGAAATACCTTTCCACCATGCCATTTTTGCTACTTTTACTTGTGCAATAAGTAAACTGAGTATGCTGTGCTTGCCTTTTTAATGTTCGTAACGTAAACATTAAATACCACTTACAAGACAGTTTCATAAGCTAAGTTGATCCGTGGTAATACTGATCGGGATGATTTTTCATTACCAAAGCACTGGCATGGTGATTCGTGAAAGAGCGAATCAAAAGGCGTGCATGCTGAATAGGTCTGGCTTAGGTTACTTTATACGGGATGTAAGGTTGAAAAGCAGGCATTTGTTTTTGAGAATAAAAAACCTTACGATTTGTTGTACATCATTACCCACGAAGGAGAGAGGAAAACAGTATATTTTGATATCTCTAATTTCTTCGAAAAGTTTTATCTGGTAAGGGCGTGAATCATATCCATATGTTGCGGGAATTGGTTTAATAAATCGTTCCTGTCGGCAAGTTCAAAATCGGCAAAGTCAAAACCCGGGGCTACGGTGCAGCCTACCAAAGCATAGTTGCCACCGTTTTTAACCCGTGAACCAAACCAGCTTCCGGCCTCTATTAGGCACTGAAAATTTTCTCCCTATTCCATGTCAGTACCTAAATGATGAATATATAATTCACCTGAGGGTTTAATTTCAATAATTTCCAGCGAATCGCCAGCGTAAAAGTGCCATAATTCATCAGCAGCAATGCGATGCAGCGCGCTAAACTGTGCCTGCTGTAACAAAAAGTAAATGGCGGTTGAATACGCTCTGTCCCCATGAAAAGTGGCAGGTAAATGCGCCCGGGCAATGGTGTGCTTTGCACGGTAAGTTTCTCTGAAAGCCCCTCCTTCAATATGCTCTGTAAGGTTTAGTTTTTTTATCCAGTATGCGGCTGTTTGTTTCATGCGGCAAATTAGGATAAAGCGGTAAATCTATTGGCATCCTTAAACTAACAGCGGTCAGTTTTCTTTCAGCAGTGCTCGGTTGCTGAAGTTGCAAACTTTAGTTATTTTGTGTTACAAGTTGCACCCCGAATGGGTCGGGACTAAAAGAACTTGCAACAGCAGGGGGGGGCATAGGTAGCTACCTTCGCTTTCTAACCTTTCGCATTGATTCTAATTTCATTATTTCGCTTTCATCTTTTTGGCGTGTTCGTTTACAGATATCAGTATATAAGTATTGGGGTACTATATTCCCTTGAGTATAATATCTTTTTCTATAGTTTGCATAAATGACATAGATTTCTCCAATTTCAAATGTAAAGCCGCAGTCGCCATTACCTCTTCCACTAATTACTTGAAGAGTATCCTTAATTAGCTTACCCTTATATATATTTTCAACTATAATAGAATACTTAATCCTATTAATGTGAATGCCAGTTGGACTATCAATTACAAAGGAAGGCTCTTCTGTAAAAACTTTTCCTGTTATAACAACATCCGATTTTGCTAGTTCTACTTTTACCGAAGCTTGAGGAATGCAACTGCACGCATTGACTTGGTTTTGAATAAATAATAACAAAACACAAAACAATATTTTTTTCATAAATCCCCCCAACTTATACTCATTTGCAAGGAGTACTTTTTTTGCTTTGTGTTTATTCACTTCGTTCATGAGTAAGTTGTAACGCTCTCTTTCATTTGAATGTTACTTTTCTACGGCTTTACCAATACATGGCCTTTGAAGGATGCTTTTCCTGAATTGTAAGTATATTTTAAATCGCAAAATTCAATTTTTAAGGAGCCATCGCCATTTTTGGTCACGTACACTTTAGTTCCCGGATCGATGCTCCATGATTGAAGCATATTGGATACAAAATAAACTCCTACACTTCTTTCTGTCCAGCCGGTAACATCGTTTACCACCTGGTATTCTCCGGTTGTCGGGGGAATGCGATTGAATTTAAAATAATAATTCCATCCGGTGAAATAATCATTTAGCGTTGCCTCCCAATAATCAAAACCTTCATGAGTGCTCATGTCAAAATCATCGAAGGTATGCGTTCCGGTATGATTAATAATGGTGTTTTGAGTGTATGAACATGGAGCTACCACGCGGCTGGTTCTTACTTTAAGCACTTGTTTGCTGTAAACGTATCCATATTCATTACTGGCAAAAGCCCTGATATAATAAACCGTATCGGGTTGCAGGTCATAAAGCGTTTTTGTAAAAATGCCTTTTTGCCCATTCATCAAAACCTGGTCGCTCTTGGCATCGGGTAGGGGATTTTCAAGGGAATAAAAGAAGCCCATATACTCTACCTTGGCCTTGCCTTCCGATTTTACATTGGCTGTGACGATTACATCAAATACATCAACGTTAGCACTTATAAGTTCAATTTCAGGTAATACCCCTTTACTTGGGTCACCAAACAAATCAAAACTCCCATTTTTGCAACCACCCAACGAAAGGGTATATGCCCCAATTAAGTAAAGAAGGGAAAACTTCCAAAGTCTATTTTTTTTTGAATTGTGAAATCATGCTATTAATAAAAATAACAAGTTACACCTACCATACTTTTCCAATATGAATAACCGGCAAGTTCCCAATCCATAACCAAATTTTTCCCAACCGATCCGCTAATTAACCAGGTATCATTCAGTTCATAGCTTACACCAATTTTAGGTGTAATACCAATGGCATTGGAACTCATTTCATAATTACCGACTTCAAAAATGTTATGTATCTCGTATTTGTAGGAGTTTGCCTGATACACCAAATCCAAACCGACAATTGGAGAAAAAGGCTTATCCAAAATTTTATATTCCGATTGCAGTCCGATGGTGATTACCTTAAAACTTTTCCAGATTTCAGTTCTGGGGGAAAAAGTGGTGGAGTTATCCTTGCTAAGTATTCCGGCATTGTATAGCGTATCAAATCTTGGTGTGAGGGAAAAATAGCCAATAAACCCTTTTGTTTTAAACCTGCTGTCAATGTCAGCCATGCTGTATGTTAGCTCTATTCCGGGGGCTTGTTTAAATACAAAACCAAACCGGAGGCTGGGTTTAATTATACCGGTTGAAACACCAATTTGTGCCTGACCTTGCAATGACAGGAACACTACTATTGTAAGAAGACTGAGCTTTAGTTTTTTTTTGCATAAAGTAAATTCGTTCCACAATCTTAAGGTATAAGCATTTTAGTTGCAAGCAGGCTTCTATCCAGTACTATTTCCGTACGGACTAATGCTGATGGTCGGGGCCAAATACATCGGCTTTGTGCCCAAATTCATGCGATGCTTCCCGAAGAACATTGGCAGCCTCGGCATTTCCGGTTGCGCGTTCAAAATTGTCGGCCATGGTCATTAAAAACTGAAAGGTGAAATGGTTCATTTCTTCCACGCTCATTTCTTTTGTCCATAGGTCAATGCGCATAGCTTCTTTTTGCAGTCCGTCCCACAATCCAATCATAATGGCTTTGGCTGCCTGTGGCTCTCCAAACTCTCCGTCATCAGCGGTCCAGTCAATAGATACAGGTAGGTTTTCTTTGTCCAGGTGTACATCAAATTTGATGGTGGACGTGCGTTGAATGTCGTCAGTAGTCATATAAATAATCCAATAATTATTCTTGTTAAGTAATTTTATTCAAATCTCTTTTCAATTCCTCAAGATAATGTTTTAATTCGGTGAGCTTAGAAACTATAGTTTTTTTATCTATTTGGTTTTCTGATTTAGTAGATAATTTTTCTTTAGCTCCACTTAAGGTAAATCCTTGCTCTTTTACTAAGTTGTGAATCCGTTCAAGAATGCGTATATCATTAACTGTATATAAACGGTTTCCTTTCTTGTTGGTTTTGGGTTTCAGGTGATCGGAGAATTCATTTGTCCAGAAACGGATGAGCGAAACATTCACCTTGAAACGGGCAGCCACTTCACCAATGCTGTGGTATAGTTTATCAGGTTGATCCATGTAAATTAAGACCCTAGAATTAGTCAAAAGATTGAGTTGGTTGCGAAGCAATTTCTCTTACCTGATCATATTCAGCCGGGGTAAGATCGTTGAAAAAGTAATTAATCGGATTAATCTTTTTCCCGTTTTTCATTACTTCATAATGCAGGTGTGGAGCTGTGGATGTACCCGTGCTGCCAATATATCCAATCAATTCACCCCGTTTTACTTTTCTTCCGGGTTTGGCTACCACTTTTTTCATGTGGGCATAGAGTGTTTCATAGCCAAATCCATGGTTAATGATAACATGGTTTCCATACCCCCGATGCCCCAGTTCAACCGTTTCAATTATCCCATTTCCGGTAGCATAAATGGGAGTACCCGATGGTGCAGTGAAATCAATGCCCGTATGCATTTTATGTGTTTTATAAATAGGGTGCAGGCGATAGCCAAAACCCGAAGCCATGCTGCGCAGTTTTTTATTCGACACCGGTTGAATGGCCGGAATACTTGCGATAAACTCGGTTTTGTTAGCAGCCATTTTAGCCAGTTCGTCAAATGATTTAGATTGTATATACACCTGACTGCCTAGCATATCCAACTTCTTTTGCACGGCTATAATTTGGTCAGAGCCAATATAGCCTTCCAGTTGACGGTATTTTTCAACCCCTCCAAATCCACCCTGACGAACAGTGCCCGGAATGGGGTCGGCCTCAAAAATGGCTCGGTAAATATGAGCGTCTTTTTCTTGCAATTCATTAAGTACGGCCGATAACTGAGATACTTTATTATCCATCAATTCCATTTGTAATTGATAGTTTCGTATTTCCCGTTTCAGTTGTTTTTCTTTTGGAGAATCAATGGTGGTGTAGGCTGCAACAAGAAAAAGAAATCCGGCTACCACCGAAGCGCATACAAAGCCAAAAATACGCAGTGCTTTGGTAAGCCAGCTTATTTTTACTGTTTCAAATTTTAGCTTATGCGGATTATAAAAGTATTTTACTTTAGCCATTCTTTATCTCTTCACATTATTCCTGTAATATTGCCCTCTGAAAACTAAGGGCGTGCGAAAATAACCATTCGCCTTTAGAATGAAAATAAAATAATCGTTAACAACTGGATACCAGACAGCTAAATACGACATGACGGCAGCAGAGATCAGGCAAACCTTTTTAGATTTTTTCAAAAGAAAGGGACATGAGATTGTTCCTTCGGCTCCTATTGTGGTAAAAAATGACCCCACGTTAATGTTCACCAATGCGGGCATGAACCAGTTTAAAGACTGGTTTCTGGGGAACGAAACACCCAAATTTAAACGGGTGGCCGATACGCAAAAATGCCTGCGGGTTTCGGGAAAACACAATGACCTGGAAGAAGTGGGCGTAGATACTTACCACCACACCATGTTTGAGATGCTGGGCAACTGGAGTTTTGGCGACTACTTTAAAAAGGAAGCCATTGAATGGGCCTGGGAACTTTTGACCGAAGTATATAAACTGCCCAAAGACCGTTTATATGTAACGGTGTTTGAGGGCGACAAAAAAGAAGGACTGGCATTTGACGAGGAAGCGTATGACAACTGGGCAAAGTACATAGACAAAGACCGCATCCTGAACGGCAACAAAAAAGACAATTTCTGGGAAATGGGCGATACCGGTCCCTGTGGCCCTTGCAGCGAAATTCATATTGACCTGCGGCCGGATGCTGAAAGAAAAAAGGTGGATGGAAAAACCTTGGTGAACAATGATCACCCCCAGGTGATTGAAATATGGAACAATGTGTTCATGGAGTTTAACCGCAAAGCCGATGGCTCATTGGAAAAACTCCCTGCTCAACACGTGGATACCGGCATGGGTTTCGAACGTTTGGTGCGTGCTATTGAAGGCAAAAGTTCCAATTACGATACGGATGTGTTTATGCCTTTGATAAATTTTATTGAAAAAAGGACGAAAACAAAATATGGATTTAGGACAAGGACGGTTAACCAAAACGTAGAAGAAATTACATTCGGGACTAAGATAGATGAAGCAATGAGGGTTCTCGCGGATCATATTAGAGCTGTAAGCTTATGTATTGCTGATGGGCAACTCCCTTCTAATACAGGCTCAGGATATGTAATTCGAAGGATTCTACGGAGGGCTGTAAGATATTATTATCAGTTTCTGAATATCAAAGAACCTTTTTTGTGTCAAATGGTAAATGTGTTAGCGGATCAATTTAAAACTGTATTTTCTGAACTTGACCAGCAAAGAGAATTTGTTTCTAGAGTAATTCAAGAAGAAGAAATATCTTTTTTGAAGACTTTAGAAGGAGGAATGAGACGTTTAACTGAGTATTTAGATGAAGCTCATCTAAATCAATTGAATCAAACACTTCTTAAAACTGAAAAAGCAAGAGAAATATCAATTGATAGTATTAATAATAGACTTAATAATGATTTTCAAAAGATATTTAGTGGTAAAGTTGCCTTTGAATTATATGACACATTCGGTTTTCCAATAGATTTGACTCAGCTAATAGCTAAAGAAAGTGGTTGGTTGGTTGACATGAAAGGCTTTGAGGAAGAATTGACAAAGCAAAAAAAACGTTCTCGTAAAGCTGCGGAAATAGAGGCTTCGGATTGGATGTGGGTATGGGATAAAGAAAATACTGAGTTCATTGGGTATGATCAATTGGAAGCCTTATCAGGAGAGAAGGAGGAAGACAAAATTATTATTATTCGTTACAGATTAAGACAAATTAAGGGAAAAGATACAATGGAGGTTGTTTTGGATAAGACTCCATTTTATCCAGAAGGAGGGGGGCAAGTTGGTGATACAGGAGAATTATATAACTTTCACCAAAAAGTTCGAATAGTTAATACATACAAAGAAAACAATTCAATTATTCATACTTTGGATAAACCATTGAATGATACATTTTCTGTAGTAAATGTTAAGGTTGATGCAGATAAGCGCCACCTTACCGAGAACAACCACTCGGCTACGCATTTATTACATGCTGCTTTACGGAAAGTGTTAGGTACGCACGTTCAGCAAAAAGGTTCGTTGGTAAACAGCGAATATTTGCGCTTCGACTTTTCGCATTTCAGTGCCTTGACGGCTGAGGAGATTGCCGCAGTAGAAAAAATAGTGAACCAAAAAATACGCGAGAACATAACGTTGGATGAACGCAGAAATGTGCCCATTGCCGAAGCCGAAAAATTAGGTGCCATGATGTTGTTCGGGGAGAAATACGGAGAAAGTGTGCGGGTGATTACGTTTGAAGAAGGTTACTCCCGCGAGTTGTGCGGAGGTACCCACGTAAAAGCCACCGGACAAATCGGGTTGTTTAAAATTACCAGCGAAAGTGCGGTTGCTGCCGGTGTGCGCAGGGTAGAGGCCATTACTGCCGTTGCCGCTGAAGAGTTTGTGAACACCCAACAAAACACCGTGAACAGCATTAAAGAATTACTTAAAGCCAAAGATCCGGTAAAAAGTGTAGAGCAACTGCTGCACGATAAAGCCGATTTATTAAAGCGACTGGAAGTACTGGAAAGTGAAAAAACACAGGTAGTCAAAGCACAGGTAAAACAATACCTACAAGCGCAAAACGGACTCAATGTTTTAGTGGCTCAGGTAGATGTTCCTAATGCTGAGCAACTCAAAAACCTGTCGTTTCAGTTAAAGCAGGAAACGGGAAATTTATTTTGTGTATTGGGTGCCATCATTGATGGAAAACCTCTGCTTAGTGTGATGATCAGCGAGAACTTAGTCAAAGAAAAAAATCTTCATGCGGGTAATATTGTGAAGGAACTGGCCAAAGAAATACAAGGTGGCGGGGGCGGTCAGCCGTTTTATGCCACAGCCGGTGGAACCCAAGTGGAAGGATTAAAAGTTGCTTTGGAAAAAGCAAAAAGATTAATTTAATTTCGAATAATATATAGTTATGTCTGGAGCAGCCAAACGAATAGTGACAAGGGAAGAAATACAAACTATTTATCACAAACCTTTACTGGAGTTGGTACTTGAAGCGGCCAACGTACACAAGCAACACCACAAATTTGGAGAAGTTCAGGTGAGCAGCCTGCTTTCCATTAAAACAGGCGGATGCTCGGAAGATTGTTCTTATTGTCCGCAGGCAGCGCGTTACAATACAGGTGTTGATGTGCAGGCTTTGATGAAAACAGAAGATGTACTAGCCGCAGCACAAAATGCAAAGGAAGGGGGAGCTTCCCGTTTTTGTATGGGAGCAGCGTGGCGCGAAGTGCGAGACAACCGCGATTTTGACAGGGTACTTAATATGGTAAAAGAGGTGAATGCGATTGGATTGCAGGTATGTTGTACCTTGGGTATGCTTACTGAACAGCAGGCGCAAAAATTAGCCGATGCGGGTTTGTATGCCTACAACCATAATATTGATACTTCAGCCGAGAATTATGGAAATATTATTTCCACGCGTACCTATGATGATAGGTTGAATACGATAAATCATGTGCGAAAAGCAGGTATAACAGTTTGTTCAGGGGGTATTATTGGCATGGGAGAATCAGATGAAGACCGGATTGGGATGCTGCATACACTGGTTAATTTGCCAGTACCTCCCGAATCAGTTCCTATAAATGCGTTAGTAGCTGTAAGCGGAACTCCAATGGAAACACAAAAGCGTGTGCCGTTCCATGAGTTGATACGTATGATTGCCACTGCGCGATTAGTTATGCCTCAATCGGATGTACGTTTATCGGCAGGGCGGCTTGAATTATCTATAGCCGAACAGGCTTTGTGTTTTATGGCTGGAGCCAATTCCATTTTTGCCGGAGATAAATTGCTTACCACACCTAATCCTGAATTTAACGAAGACAAACATATGTTTGAAGTACTCGGACTTCGTCCACGATAGTATTGTAAAAAAATAAAAGCCTTCCCATAATTCAGTAGGAAGTGAACAAAGTTGACCACTCTCAACAGCAGAAATTACTGGAACTACAGGAGCAGCACCTGTTACGGAAATTGCTTGTGTTGCCCTCAACCTTTGTTGATTTCAGTTCTAATGATTTTTTAGGATTGGCACATGGCCATTTTCTGGATGCGGCTGTGCAAGAAACATTACAAAAAATGGCATGGCCCCACAGTGGTGCTGGAGGCTCAAGACTCATCAGTGGAAATACACATTATACCGAACAATTGGAAAGCGAACTCGCGACCTTTTATCAAGCAGAAGCCGCCCTCATTTTTAATTCGGGTTACGATGCCAATCTGGGTTTGTTATCTTGTATTGCCTCCCGGCATGATACCATTTTATATGATCAGTATTGTCATGCAAGTATACATGACGGCATCAGGTTAAGTATGGCAGGGGTAAAACACAGTTTCCTTCACAATGATTTGGCTGACCTCGAAAAAAAAATGGAGCATGCCAAGGGGAAAATTTTTATTGTGGCCGAAACAGTTTACTCGATGGATGGAGATAATGCACTGCTGGAAAAGCTTATCGAAATGGCAGAAAAATATCAGGCAGCTTTAATTATGGATGAAGCTCATGCCACCGGAGTTTTTGGCCCAAAGGGAGAAGGGTTTGTTATAAGTAAAGGATTGCAAAACCGGGTATATGCACATATCCATACCTTCGGCAAAGCATTGGGCTGTCATGGGGCTGTGGTGGTTGGTTCATCAATATTACGGGAATACCTCATTAATTTCTCACGTTCTTTTATTTATACTACTGCCCTGCCTCTGCATAGTTTGGCAGCAATTAGGTGTGCACACTACTACATGCAATCTGATACTGAAGCAAGAGAAAAACTATGGGAACTTATTCGATATTTTGAAGAACAATGCAAAACACTACACGTAAAATACCATGTACAATGCGGAAAAAGTGCCATTCAATCTATTTTGGTAGGAGGTAATGAAAGAACTCGCTCGGTGAGTACCCATCTACAGGCGGAAGGTTTAGATGTACGAGCTATTTTATCTCCAACTGTTCCGGTGGGTACAGAGCGGTTACGTATTTGTTTGCACAGTTACAATACAAAAGAGCAAATTGATCATTTACTCACTGCATTGAATCATGTATAAGGCTATCGGAGTAATAGGCATTCATACAGGAATAGGTAAAACAGTTACCTCGGCTGTTTTGACCAAGGCTTGGCATACTGATTATTGGAAACCTATTCAGGCTGGAAGTCTTGAAAACAGTGATAGCATATTGGTGCAGCAATGGAGTGGGCCGAAAATACATCCCGAACGTTATCGTTTGATTGAGGCCATTTCCCCACATGCAGCAGCCAAAGGGGAAAAGCTGCAGATTAAGCTAAGTGATTTTATTCTTCCGAAGTCTGAACGAACCATTATAGTGGAAACAGCCGGAGGGTTGCTTTCTCCGCTAACTGATGAACACACCATGTTTGATCTGGTAAAACATTTGCAAGTACCCGTAGTGGTAGTAATTGCCCATTACCTTGGCAGTATAAACCACAGCATGCTTACACTTGCGGTATTGAAGCAGACACAGATACCGGTGTTGGGATTGGTTTTTTGCGGAAAAACTAATGTGGAGTCAGAAGCATTTATCCTGCGGCATAGTATGCAAAAGGTTATTGCCCGGATACCGTTTATCAATATAGTAACAAAAGAATTCATAGCTGAACAGGCACTTAAAATTCAATGAGGGTAGTTGAAAATGGGGAACACATTAAAAGCAAGAGATAAACAGCATATATGGCATCCATACACACAGATGAAGGAGAATCCCGAAGCTATCGGGATTGTGAGAGGAAGTGGTGTGTGGTTGTTTGATGAAGAAGGAAACCGTTACCTCGATAGTATTTCATCGTGGTGGGTAAATTTACACGGACATGCACATCCTTATATAGCTGAAAAAATAGCCGAGCAGGCTCGCGAACTGGAGCATTGCATTTTTGCCGGATTTACTCATGAACCTGCTGTGCGGCTGGCTGAAAATCTGCTAAAAATCTTACCTGCCAATATAAAAAAAATATTTTATTCAGATAATGGCTCTACCGCGGTAGAGGTAGCTTTAAAAATGGCTTTGCAATATTGGCAAAACATGCAACAGCCACAAAAGAAAAGAATACTCGCTTTAGAGCATGCATACCACGGTGACACTTTTGCTGCCATGTCGGTAAGTGCCCGAGGGTTATTTAACCGTGCCTTTAATGAATATTTGTTCGAAGTAACCTTTGTTCCGTTTCCGGATAAGGTTTCGGCTTTGGCGAGTGTAACTTTTCTGGAGTCCGAACTTCAAAAAGGTGATGTAGCCGCTTTTATTTTTGAGCCATTAGTGCTGGGTGCTTCCGGTATGTTAATGTATGAGGCTTCGGTACTTGAGAAATATATAATTTTGTGTAACAAATACAAAACCATAGCTATAGCCGATGAAGTGTTTACCGGGTTTGGACGCACCGGGAAGTTATTTGCCTCTGATTATATCAAACACAAACCCGACATTATTTGTCTTTCAAAAGGAATTACAGGAGGGACAATGGCCATGGGGGTAACTGCCTGTTCAGAAAAAGTCTATGAAACATTTCTTTCAACTGATCCTGCTCATACGTTTTATCACGGACATTCTTTTACAGCCAACCCGTTAACCTGTGCCGCGGCCAATGCCAGTTTTGATTTATTGAATCAGGACAGTTGCCTGCAATCGATTGAGCGAATAAGTAAGCAACAGGCCGAGTTTTGTAAACGTATATCCACACATGTGTTGGTAGAAGATTCTCGTTGTTGCGGAACTATTGCAGCACTTACCTTGAAGACAACAGCGGGAACTTCCTATACCAACGAACTCCGTACTCAACTATATCAGAAATTTTTAAGCAGGGCTGTGTTGATTCGTCCACTCGGAAATAATATTTATGCCGTTCCGCCTTATTGTATTTCTGATGAAGAACTGGCTTTTTTGCATCAGCAATTTCTTGAAGTTTTAGACGAGTTAACTTACCAAATTAGATGAACGAACAACTGAATAAACTTTTTGAGCAAGCCATGGCCGAGGTAATCACCAGCCAGCAGTTGCATGCCCGTTGGCTGAATACGCTATCTATGATGGAGAACACCGGGGCCAGAAAAATTTCCCGTAATGAGCACCCTGTATTCATAAACCTAACCATTCTTAAACATGCAGCAGAAGAGGCCAGGCACGCCTATTTCCTGAAAAAACAAATTGGGAAATTGGGAATAAATCTTTGCCCAGATTACAGTTGGGAATTTTTACTTGCACCTTTAAGTAGTTATTTATACCTGCATCGCCTGGATTTGGCAGTGTGCCGTATGCTGAAAGACCAATGGCATTTTACTCAGGAACAGGTGAAACAGGGTGCTTATTTGTTGGTAACTTATGCCATTGAAGTAAAGGCTGAGGTATTGTATGGCATTTACCAAAAACAGCTTGAACGCTTTGGCTCTAAAATAAATGTAAAATCTATTATTATGGAAGAAGACGGGCATCTGGAGGAGATGACAGCAATGCTGGAGCAATTTCATGAACAATGGAAAGTTTTAGCTGAGGTTATGTGCTCGATTGAGGAACAACTTTTTCACAAATGGATAGAAGATGTCGTAATGGAGTTGCCTCAACCAATTGCCTCAACCTAAAAATATATGGCCGTATTACACCAATTATTGTGCTATTTTCCGCACACATATTACATTGGTTGTTAAACTGACAATTGACTTCTAAGCAACCTTTTCCCTTTTTTAAAGTCTATGGATTAGTTAACTTTGTTCTTAGTTATCAATGTAGCTTATTTTTTGAATAAATTTTTACAGCATATTTTTCTTTTAGCCTTTACATTTATTACTTGTAGAGAAGCACAGGCTACACATATTGTGGGTGGTGATATAACTTACCGCCACATCATAGATGATAGCTTTGAAGTTAAGTTGATATTATATGTAGATTGTGCATTTGGTTCCCAGCAAGCTATAGCTCTTGATACAAATGCTATGATAGCAGTATTTGATTCGTCAAATACACTTATTAAAACATTACTTAATTACAGGTCGGCTCCTGTCAGGGTTAACTCGGTTAATTATAACTGCGTGGCTCCACCATCTAATGCCTGCGTTGATAAATACATTTATACCTATTATACTTCGTTGCCTAATATACCGGGTGGGTATGTTATCGCTTTTCAGCGTTGCTGCCGAAACAATTCTATCAGCAATATTTTAACACCGGGACAGGTAGGGGCAACTTATTGGATACATATTCCTGATACCAGCACAACAAGCGGGTATAACTCATCGGCCGAATTCAATTCATTGCCGCCAAATTTTTTATGCGTAGGTCGTGATTTTATTTATAATCATACGGCAAGCGATGCAGATGGCGATTCGCTGGTGTATGGGTTATATCAACCATTCATAGGAGCCGATTTTTTCAATAACCTCCCACGTCCGCCCTCACCACCTCCATATAGTGGCGTAAGTTGGGCAAGTGGTTTTGGTACACCAAACATGATGAAAGGAAATCCGGAATTATCAATTGATTCTCTAACCGGAGTTTTAAAGGTGAAACCACAGTTTACCGGACAATACGTGGTTGGGATTTTGGTTAAAGAGTACCGAAACGGAAAATACATTAATGCGATACGTAGAGATTTTCAGTTTAATGTATTCAATTGCCAGTTTGATGTGGTGAGCGCATTTAGTAAAGATATTCACTTATGTAGCGATACCGTAAAATTTGTCAATCAAAGTGTGGGTGCAACTTCTTATTTATGGGATTTTGGCGATACTTTACTGAACATAGATTCGAGCACTTTGGCCGAGCCAACATATATTTACACAGCTACAGGTGCTTTTATGGTAAAGTTGGTTGCCACAAAAGGAAATTGCAAAGACTCGATACTTGTACGTGTAACAATAGATAAAGACATTGGTTCTTTTGCCGGAGAAGACCAACAGATTTGTAAGGGCGACTCATTAGTTCTGGGTACTGAAAATACCGGAAACTTTTCGTACTCATGGTTTCCTGCTGATTATTTAGATAATCCTGCTTCTGGTGAGCCTATCGCAAAACCTCCTGTATCCATTTCCTATATTGCCACTCGTGCTACCGATGTATGCGTGAATAGGGATACCGTGAATATTTTTGTGCCGAATATAGGCGCTGGTTTTGTTTCCCACTTTAACCTATTGTGTCAAGATGCTCTTTTGAAAATTGACTCTCCTGAACAGGTAAACTCAGATAAATGGCTTTTGGATGGGGTAGCAATGAGTCGTGACGAGGTAATTCAACTATCATATCAGTTTAATAAATCCTATGTATTGCAATTTATTGTTGAAGACAGCGGATGTGTGGACACGGCTTCAAAAATAATAACTCCATATATCAATGATTCTCTCATAATGGTTTATAATGTTTTTACACCAAACAAAGACGGTTTGAATGAATGCCTTTCAATACGCGGACTTATTTTGGAGAAAGACTGTTCGCGAATATTTATTTATAATAGATGGGGCGAGTTGCTATTTGATTCGAACAAGGACGGAACCTGTTTTGATGGAAGTGTTAAAGGAAACCCTTTAAGTCAAGGAGTATATTATTATATTTTGGAACATTACGCCAAAAAATACACGGGTTCAATAACCTTACTCAGGTAGTATTTGATTTTCTTATTTCAGGTTGTAATTTTAGATTCAAACAGGTTTTCATGAAAGCAATTTTATTAGAGTCACTTCATCAACCACTTCAGGTAAAATCGGTGCAGGTTCCTGAAATATCATCGGGAGAAGTTTTAGTACGCATCCATGCAGCCGCCTTTAATCACCGAGACCTGTGGATTCAGAAAGGTCAATATGCAGGAATTATATTTCCCATGATTCCTGGGGCTGATGGTTGTGGAGTAGTGGAAAAGGCTGCCAGCACCGATGATAAAAAGTGGATTGGCAAAGAAGTAATCATTAATCCTTCCATCAATTGGGGTGGGAATCCCAAAGTACAGGCTACGGATTATGTTATTTTAGGTTTGCCTCATCATGGTACTTTTGCCCAATACCTGAAAATTGAAAGTAGGCTGCTTTGTGAAAAGCCGGCTCATCTAAGTTTTGTAGAGGCTGCTTCCATTCCATTGGCAGGGCTCACGGCCTTCAGGGTATTGTTTACAAGAGCTCGTGTACAACATGGAGAAAAAGTTTTGATAACTGGTGCAGGTGGAGGGGTAGCATTATTTGCTATTCAGTTTGCCATTGCTGCCGGATGTGAAGTGTACATTACTTCCGGGTCGGATGAAAAAATAGCTAAGGCTGTTTCACTGGGGGCAAAGGGAGGCGTGAATTACAAAAAAGAAAACTGGCATAAGGAATTGCAGCAACAAAGCGGAGGGTTTGATGCCATAGTTGACAGTGCCTGTGGGGATAATTTTGCCAAACTGGTTGATATAGCAAAGCCTGCCGGCAGAATTGCTTTCTATGGTGCTACCTTAGGAGCATTTAATAGTGGAGTGCCTGCAAAAATATTTTGGAAACAATTGGATATTCTGGGGTCAACCATGGGTAATGATGTAGAGTTTTGCGAAATGGTTAACTTTATAATACGCCATCAGATTAAACCTGTTGTTGATAGTGTTTGGGATTTGGATAAAGCTCAGCAGGCTATAGAATATTTGAGTAAAGGCGAACAATTCGGGAAGATTGTTTTAAGTATACGCCTTTAAAAAACTAAATCGGAGCTATTTGCATAACCCCGATTTAGTAAGCGAGTTTTAACTCCCTCTCGATTCAGTAATAAATTACTTTTTCTTTTTAGGAGCAGCTTTTTTAGCGGCTTTTTTAGGAGCAGCTTTTTTAGCGGTTGCTTTTTTAGCGGCTTTTTTAGGAGCTGCTTTCTTAGCGGTTGCTTTTTTAGCAGCTTTTTTAGGAGCAGCTTTTTTAGCGGTTGCTTTTTTAGCAGCTTTTTTTGGAGCTGCTTTTTTTGTTGCTTTAGCCATAGCTTTTAAGTGTTTGGGTGTTGATGAATTCTTAGTGTAAAGTTGATATGATTTTTATTTTTATGCAATAGGGGTTTTAAAATTTAAAGTGTTGAAAACCCTGTTTGTGTCATTTTTCTCATTGTGTGAAATAGTATGTGATCTTCTGAAACGCTTGGTAAATCTACTATTTTCGCGAATGTCTATTATCATGAATGAATATTTTTTTTCTTGTGAATAATGTGGAAAAGTCGCTAAATAAAAATGGTGTTGCTGCTTTTGAAGAGTATTTTTTACTGATATAAAAGGATGTTGTACTATCTTTTGCATCGGCTGAAACACTTGAAAACACTGGTAACTTCGACTGTTTATGTTTCAAATATAGGCTTTGTATTTATTTTTTAAATCTTTAATTAATCTGGTTTTAAAAGTAATTTCTCCTATGAAAATTTATTTTTTTTGATTGTATGATAGGATAGATTAAAACTATTTTTTGGAGTCTGCACCTTTGAAATTTTGGGTTAAGAGTGAACCAATGAAATCTAAATTAATCCGTTCTTTAAATCGAGGGGTGCTTATTTTCATAATTCAATCTTCCTTAATTTTCATTTTTTCACCTTGAAATTATTGTTTTTTCACGTTCAATTTACTTTAAGGATAACGACAGAATTAACTAAATTTGCCTGCTTAATAACTCAGACATATGACAGCTACCATTCGAGAAACGGATTACTCAAAATACGAAGCGGTGATTGGATTGGAGGTGCATGCACAAATGCTAACTCAAAGTAAAGCCTTTTGTTCCGATTCTACCTTATATGGAGCACTGCCCAATTCGCAGGTTAGTCCTATTAGCCTTGGTCATCCGGGTACTTTACCAATGCACAATAAAGAAGCTATTCGATTTGCTATTC
>JAGVLJ010000056.1 GCA_020049855.1 Bacteroidia bacterium
CGCGGTACATTGAATGATGAACTTAACACAGGTACTTCATCCAGATTAGAGCCAAAAGGAAAAGATAAGTTTGGAGAATGGAGTAATGTGAATAACCCTAATCCAAATACTCAAACTACCTCAGTAGGTGTACAAAGGAAAATTGATACAATCACAATTCCACATGTGTATATTGAAGAGTTTAAAGGTCATGGCAATGTTAAAATAAGAAGAGAAAATGGTAACACAATTGATACAATATCATATGGAACGGAATAATAAATCACGGTTATATCTAAAATTTTATGGGATAGCCCTATTTGCCAGCTTGCTATCTTGCTCACCAAGTAATGAAAATACTGTCGATAATTCCGCTAAATATTCAAAGAAACAAGAAGTGGTTTCCACAAACAAGACCTCTTCATTCGGGTTGATAAAAGAGCTTGGTGATACTTTATATATTGACAAAAAAGTATGCTTAAAATTTTATATATCGAATACTAAGTATAGATTATGCAGAGGTTATATAGACACACATGAAAAAACTAATTTTATAGTTGATATTAAGGAAGAAAGAATTGATGACCTTCATAAACAAATGAATATGACGAAAGACACCATTAAGTTTTACTTCACCCCTGCTGAAATGGGAACAGTAAACATTTCTCCAATAACATTGCTGCTTAAAGACAATTCTGGAAACTATCATATTGTCATTACATCCCTTACATATTACGTTGCGCAGTAAGGGTAGTGTTCCAATTTGCACCTGGGCAAAAGAGAAAAGAGCAAGTAGCTGAAAAACAAAACACAAAAAAGAAAATAACGGAAAGCAAGGCAGGATGAATATCCTGCCTTTTTTATGAAAGCTTGCCAGCGCCCGGTTTTACTGTATTTCATTTTACTAAGCCCCACAATTCACGTGAAAGGGATATTACTCAAAAGCGGGATGCAAAGTGGCTAATAAAATTCATCCAAAATGGGTCGAAAATGGTAAAAGATAAAGACCCGGATGCTGTCAGGGTGTACGGAAAATATATGAAAGTTGAACATCCTTCTGAACAGAGGAAGGCTGCAAAATCTTTTGCAGCTTTAACAGGAGGTGAGATTAAAAACTTTCACAGCAAAGATATACATGTTGAATTTTTGACAGTAACCAAAGGGGAATATGATCCTGGGATAAGAATGCGAATTCCTATTTTAAGCAACAATCGTACATACTTTGATAAAAATGGAAATAAATTATCTACTCCGGAACCTGAAGGTCCTACTTGGGAGGATAAGTTAACAGACATTTTTTATGATGGCTGGTATGGTAACGACAAAAAAGTTGATATTGCTATTAATGTAATTGACAAAACAGGTAAAACAATTCAGGCGGCAGGCGTGATTGCAACGTATATTGCCCCTCCAGTGGGAGTTGAGATATATGAAGCGGGTGCTGGAATTTCTACAGGTGCAATGGGTTTGAAGGCAGTATCAGCTTATGCAGATGAAAGGTATTTTGAAGCAGCTGTAGATGTCCTAACAATTGGAATATCATCTACAACTGATAACCTCTCTAATAAACTAAGTAGTACTTCTGAAAAGGTTGGGGCAAAAATACTTACGGATAGATCATTGGATAAGTTAAACGAAGCCGTCACTGCTGAATAATAGGTAAATAATTTTTGGGATTAATAAGTATTATAGAATGTTAGATATTTATATTGGGATAACATTGCTAGTAATTGGAATCATCTTAATAGCTTCTTTGGTAAAAATGGAAGCAAAGGATGGGGTTGCTCGAGTTGCTCTAGTGCAAAGGATAGTTGCTGGGTTACTTCTCATAGCTTTTGGCATCATGTTTTTATCCGGACTTAGCCATTACGAACCAAAACAGAAAAAAAATAAAGAAGAACTTTGTATTCCAATTAGTGCGTTACTATTGGCATAATTTTTTCATTAATAAATATTGTATATGAATAAATATACCCTCTTAAAATTGGCAATTTCAATTTTTGTTTCAATTGGCGTTTTTGCCCAAAATAATTTACCTATTCAGAAAAACCTCCTTTGTAAAACTTGGAAACTGGAAAAGTATAAGGAAGCAAATGGGAAGATTTATCCAGCACCACCGGAAGTGAAGGGCGAATATTTAAAATACAACTGTGATGGTACCTTTGAAAGTAAGGAAGGGGGGCTAATAATAACTGGGAAATGGGTGCTTAATGATTCTCTCGGTACAATAACCGCAACTCAAACAAAATATAAAAGCTATCCATCTAAAATAGAAAGTAAAATAATTAAACTCACCAATACAGAATTAGTTGTTCTAGCAAAGGATGCTGGAGGTGAAAATTTAACACTGTTCATGAAAGCCTTATTGGAACATTAGGTTGTGGGTAGTGTACGATATTGGTAGTGTATACGATCTTGCACCACGCAACACCATTGTATGCTCCTACTACAGGGTAGTGGTAGTGTACGATATTGGTAGTGTACGATATTGCACCTGCGTATCATTTCAAAACATAATATGATGATTTTCAAATAAATTATATCACACAAAAGATACAGCAAGGCAGGATATTCATCCTGCCTTTTCACTTTAAACTTCGCCAGCGCCCGTCTTTACTGCGTTTCTATTTTCAAGGTGTACGATATTGCACCTACCACATAAGAACCTGAAAAACAAAAAATAAGCACAGCAGGTCAGGATATGTATCCTGACTTTTAGTACCACCTTTTACCCAACATAATCGATATGCAGCAACCCCTTACCCCCTGAATAATCAATAACCGAACTGTGTACATAATGATCCGCTTCATACACCAAACCTGCCTTCACCGGATTTTGATGAATATAGTTGAGCTTTTGTTCAAGAAACGGATTACTATAAATAATTTTCGGTTCATTTCCGGGCTGCCAAAATCGGTATTTACCGTTGCCTATGGCAAACCGTTCCAGCATCCACAACCTGTGGCTTTCCTGCATATCCGTTTGTAAAAACTTAATCACCTCCACGCTGGTGTGCCGTTTTAAATCACGGATGGCATCAGCCAAATTAAACCCATCGGCAGCCGAGGCAATAAGGTGCAGGTGATTACTCATAAGGCACCAGGCATGAATGCGAAGCCCTTTATTTTTTTGACAAAAGCGAATGCTATGAAGCAAAATATCCCTGTATGTTTGTCTTGAAAAAATATCAACCCAATCAATAATGGTGGGAGTAAGAAAGTAAAACCCGTCTTTTTCAGAAATAGTTTTCATTAATTGATCAATTACTTGTGCAAATAAATGAAGTAAGTTAATTTTTCAAAAAAAACTGTTATGAACTTTACAAACTGTGAAAACCGTAGTATCCGTAAAGGCTATTTCAAAAAAATACAACGCTATCAGCGCAAATTGTGCAAACGCTATACGCAAATTACCTACGCACGTCCGCGCATAAGTGCGCACAGAGTTGAACTAAAAGGGAAATCTCTGAGAAAAACAGCAAGCAATCTAAAAACACAGGAGAATAACAACTAATACTAAAATTTAAATACTTTTGTTAAACGTTCCTTTACCTAATGAATGTAAAATCTTCGCCAGTAAATCTGGTGGTCAATTTGCTTCGGTTTTAGGTGGTCAGCTTTGTCGGTTTATGCAGTCGGTATAGAGATGCTGAAATAAATTCAGCATGACTGTGAGTGCGGGTGTTCATCATTCCATATTTTTGAACCTAAAAGCAACCCAATGTCGAATAATGAATGAAGAAAACAAAAGAGTTTAAAGTTCTTGATGTTGGTGTTTCCATTATTACCACGACCAGTTGCGTGAGTGCTGTGAAGTGCTCCCCTTTACTAAACCAATAAATGCAGGCCCACCACATACCCTTAACGTTCCCTTATCACAAACCCCTCTTCAATGGTAGTACCGCGGTATTGCAAGCCTTCATAAAAAATACAGGTACAGGGCAAGGGACTGTTCCAACATTTTTGCGGGTAGGTAGCCACCTGTACCGTGCCTCCGGGAATTTGTTTTGGCAACAAAACAGGAGTAATATAAGGCAATGGTTTGATAAGTGTGTTGCTAACCAACTGTGCCGGATAAAAGGAGTGAAAAAAAAGGTAATTGCCGCCAAGCAAAGCCATACACAACAGCACGGGCATTTTTACAAACCATTTTTGAAAAGACAACTTCGGCCATAGCAGATAAAAGGCAAGTGTAAGGTTGGCTCCGATAAAAGGTAAAATTACTCCGTGCGAAAAACGCAAATCAGGGGCATTGATAAACCAAAATAATAACCCGGCCACAATAATTACGTAAATACCCGCAAGTAGAAATTGTTGCCGGATATGACCGGCTACCTCTTTTCTGCGCACCAAGAGGACAAAGAACAACAGGACACCTGTGGCAAATGTAAACAGCACTAAAACCAGGTTCACCACATTTAGCCGCTGAAACCAAATAGGAAGCCACTCGGTGAATGTCATCGTAGATACTTTTTCAATATCTACATAATCTCCGGTGTGCATACCCGTGAGTTTGGTTTTTAATCGCTCCAGCAGCGCAATAGGCGATTGGGTACCGTTGGTCTTAAAATCAATATACGGAGCGCGTGCCCATCCTTTAATTTCTACATGCACCCGGTTGGTTACTTTATCCGGAACCGTCCATTCGGTTTTAGGGAAAGCCGTTTGCTTAACGGGAAATACCCAATAGCCGCTTTGAATAAACGTAGAAACCACCCATGGAATAAGTACAAGTGCACCCACCGCCACCACAGGTAGAAATATTTTTCGCCAGTTGGCAAAACACGTAAACAAAATTAACCCCGACAGTAGCAGCATTGGCAAAGCCGATAATTTAATGCTCACTAAAAATACGGGAAGTACAATTAACAGCAAGGCATCGGTGCGTCCCCAAAGTGTTTTACGGTTTTCAAGTGCATACAACAACAGGTAAATGGTAAACAGTGTAACCGGAATATCGGGTGTCGGAGAACTGACTGCCTTGCCCAATAGCATAGCAGGCAAATAGACTAACCCCACTAAACGGAAAATGTTCCATTTGGATAAACTGTTTGTCAGTGCACACAGCCAGTCGAAAATAAATAACATAACCAGCAACAGATTTAACACATACATGGATGGCACCCCTATAAACCGGAAAGAAAAAAATGCCTGCAGTAAAAACCATTGCGAATTAAATGAAATCTGCTCGATCAGATTGCCGAGTCCCGATACCACTTTATAGGTTTCAAACCACTGTATGGCCTGCAGGTGATAGGCTCCGGTATCGAAGCCGTTGTTGCGCGAAAGAAAATTATAAAGCACCGTGATAAAACTCAACACCCAACCCGCCTTTGCCGCAAGCGTTAATTGCTGCCATTTATTTTTTGCACCCGAAATAAATTCCATCCACTCGTGCCGATAAATGCGATAAATAAAAACACCTCCGACACCAATAAACAGAAACATCATCAGTGAAACGGGAATAAAAAAATGCAGCAGCCGCACCGGGATGCTTAAGAACATAAGACCCGAAGCCGTTGTTAAAAATAAATTACCGGATGACTGGAGATTGTATTTTTTACTAATGAAAACGCAAAGCACCACGCCATACAAGCTGCTTAATACAAAAGTAACCGAAAGAAGAAGAAGCGTGAGTAGCATATGATTTATTGACTCACAAATATACATTGCTTACCACAGCAAAAAAGGGCTGAATTATTCCAGCCCTTTTTATTTTTTTCCTGCTCATAAGCAATCAGGCCTGCTCTTTTTTTCTGCGGAAAAAAGTAAGTCCCACAATCATCAACGAACCTAAGTACAACGTAGCCGTAAATGCCATGGATATTTTTTCTCCTTTGGCAAATGTAGCCGGTTCAAACTTAAACTCGATGGTGTGTGCTCCTGCCGGCACACGCATAGCACGCAATACATAGTTGGCGCGAATATGCGGCATTAGCTTGCCATCAACATAGGCATTCCATCCGTTTTCAAAATATACTTCAGAGAAAATAGCCAGTTGTTCACTGCCTGCATTGGTTTTATACGTGAGGAAATCGGGTTTGTAATCAATGAGTTTAATTTGAGCCGAAGGATCAACCTGTGGCTGGAATCCGTTCAGATAAGCTGCATACATCTTATCAATAAACGCCACCGATTTCGGATCGAAGTTGTTTAACGCGGCCATTTCCTCATCAGGCCCAGGAACAATTTTGTATGTGGGAACAAACCAGGCATTGCCACAAGCATTGGGATTTTGCGAAGGCACCGGGCCGCGTAAACTATCGTTCACAATAAAATATTTGGTGTTCAGCATATCCATCACGTGCATGTTTTGATTGCCAATTTGCCGTTCAATCAAATCCTGATACCTGCGCACTTTTGCCGCACTGTAGCCACCTATGGATTTGTGATAATACGAAGTAGTAGCATCATTAAAAGGGCTTACCGTGGTATTAAACACGCGATAGTTAAGCGAAGTGTCCTGCAAAATTAATCTGTCAGCTTCCGTCATCGGAATATCTTTTTCTTTGCTTTTCTTTGCTTCAAAATCTTTGTTGTTCAGGTAACGTCTGTCAACCATCCAAAGGTCTACCACCACCAGTAAAGTTAAAAGCAGGGCAAACTGCTCGAGTTTTATTTTTTTCTGAATAAAATACCAGATAGCCGCAAAAGCTACTGCAATAAAAAAAAGCGAGCGTATCGCATCTGTACGCATAATGCTTTGCCTGTCGTCACGCAATGATTCAATCAACCACTCGGGCAATTGTTTATCAACCGGACCAGAGAAGTCATAAAATATTCCGCCTCCAATAATCAGCAATACCAATAATCCACCGGTGACAGCAGCTGCATAAAGCAATCCTTTTTTCAACTGTTCCATATTGGCTTTTTCACGGGTAAACTCGCGCAGAGCCAGTACACCCAATACCGGAAAACACATTTGTGCCAGCACCAGAATAAATGTTACCGAGCGAAACTTGTTGTAGTAAGGTACATATTCAAAAAAGAAATCGGTAAGCAGCGGAAAATATTTTCCATAGGATAGTAAAATGGCAAATACCGATCCTCCGGCCAGCCACCATTTCTCCGATCCTTTCACCACAAACAATCCGAGTACAAAAAGAAAACAGACAATGGCACCAAAATAAGTGGGACCTGCCGTATAGCGCAGTTCTCCCCAGTATAGCGGAGCGGTTTTGGTAAATCCTTTTATCTGATCCTCGGGAATATTATTATCTTTTAATTTTTTCCAGGTATGTGATTTTTTACCCAACTCTCCGCTTGATGCCCCGCCAAACATATCGGGTACCAGAATAGTTAAAGGCTCAGTTATGGTGTAACTGTATTCAAGCGCGTACTCTTTATCCAGTCCGGTAGTTTTATTGGCATCTTCTTCTTTATTCTGCCCCTTGAGCACCGATGGCGAACGTTGACTGTCCTTTTGGTATTCACTCCCAATTAAAATGCCGGTAGTACCCGTTCCCAGTCCAACACCTGCACCTATGGCGGCAAACAATCCGCACAGCACAAATTCTTTCATGCGTTTTTCTTTTACATATTGCACCGCATAAGCAGCCACCCACACCAGGGCCAGTAAAAAAGCATAGTAGGTAATTTGTAAGTGGCCTGCATTTAATTCCAGGGCACAGGCCAATCCGGTAACCGCAGCACCCAGCCATTTGTTGTAACGGAAGGTAATGTTAAGCCCTGCAAAAATAAGCGGTAAATAGGCAATGGCCCATCCTTTGGTTAAGTGACCTGCATCTAAATTGATGAAATTATAGCTGGAGAAAGCATACGCCACCGCGCCTATGATGGAGAGCCAGGGCGACACCCCAAACGTGAGCATCAGGATATAAAAACACAGCATGAGCAGAAATATGGTTTCCATAGGGCTGGGTAACCAAAGTTTTAAGGCAGCATCTAAATAGGGAGTAATATTGGCTTTACTTTCCAATCCGCCATAGGTGTAGGTAGGCATACCACCAAACATGGTATTACTCCACAACGGGGCATGACCCGATTTTTCTTTAAACTCTTTTACCTCCTGGTAGGCGCCTTTCCACATCATCACGTCATGCTGCTTGGCCACCTTACCCGATA
Organism: Bacteroidia bacterium; assembly: GCA_020049855.1. Taxonomy (GTDB): domain Bacteria; phylum Bacteroidota; class Bacteroidia; order UKL13-3; family UKL13-3; genus JAGPCK01. Next base: position 8,065 of record JAGVLJ010000056.1, read on the forward strand.
ATACGGGAGTAAAATACATGGCGGTAAGAAGTAAAAACAAACCCAGTGCAAGCAGGTGCATGTAGAGGGGTTTTATTTTGGGTGTACTCATATCAAAAAAGATTTGGTTCGAATATAGGGAATCGGCCTTAAAACCACCATAACGACCAAAAGAAGCAGGTTATTCTACCCCTTCAAAAGTCCCCCTTGCAGCGCGGGGTTGTGTACAAGCGAAGGGGGCAGGGGGATGACCTTCCACATTTCTCGTTAAGATTTTGTACTCCATCCTTCCGACATCGTCAGATGTAGCATCTGACGTCACTTGGAAAAGTCCCCCTTGCAGCGTGAGCCCGCGCTGTGTGAAGGGGGTTGGGGGATGGGGCTTATGCACGATAGGCCGAGATGGTGTTTTCGTGCTGGGCGTTGCTGCATTAAAGATTGTCCATACAGCAGTGCCCGTGATTATATTGGTAAAAACAGGCTACTTAAAGTTGAATTGTTGTACTACATTTGAATGATGAGTTTTAACAGGCATCATAATCAAGATGCAAACTTAATCTACTTTGTCTTTCGAGTTGCTCCCCTAAAGGGTCAGGACTATAAGAACTTGCGATAACAAGAGAGATAACTATAAAAATGAAAAATAAATTTAAAGCATATGATATACTTTAAATTAAAATCTTGGCAAACTTTTACTCTTCTGATGTTTCCAATTATACTAGAAGGGCTTCTGCCGATTTACAAGTTTGAATGGGTTCATACTTTATTAATAATTTTATTCTGCGTGATTTATGTCCATTGGTTATACTCCTTGGGAAACGAAATGCACAAGATACTTCCAAATTTTGCAAACCTCTCTTTAAAAAGATTCCATTTTCTCAATGGTTATCTTGCTTTTTTATTTGCGCTTAGTGCTGTTGGAAGATTTGGCCTCTTGGAGAATTTCGAGGAGAACATTTTTTTTCGTATCCTTTTTGGTTATTTGTTTTCTGCTTGGATATTATGCTATGATGTACATTTTATACTTTATATCCAAATATGTTTGTTCACATGAAAAAAATCTGATGCTCCTTTGAGAGATTATTTAAGCACTCTAATTTTGCTTTGGATATTCCCAATAGGTATATGGGTTTTACAGCCTCGATTAAACAAGATTTTCGTGATGTCGGATGCTACATCCGACAGAGCAGAATCTAACGGTTAAATTGATTCATGGTTAGTTGAATCCCCGCCAGTACAAAACTTTCAGCAGCCGTGGCAGCGGTTTCAATGGTTTTGTTCACCGCTTCCTGTTCTTCGGCAGCCCATTTTCCCAATACAAAATCAACCTGCCCGCCTTTGTGAAAGTTGTTGCCAATACCAAACCGGAGGCGCGGGTATTGGTCGCCCTGCAAATGAAGGCTTATGCTTTTAAATCCGTTGTGCCCGGCATCGCTGCCCGATGGGCGAATGCGTACTTTTCCTAACGGCAAGGCCAGGTCATCGGCTATCACCAGCAGGTGTTCTTTGGGGATGGAAAGTTTTTGCAGCCAGTACTGAATGGCTTTCCCGCTCAGGTTCATAAACGTGGTGGGCTTTATAAGCCAAACCGACTTACCCTTGAGCCGGAAATCGGTTACAAAAGCAAGTCGGTCTGATTGAAAAGTAGCTCCGTGAGTGGCAGCTAAAAAATCTGTTACTTCAAAACCAATATTGTGACGGGTATGTGTGTATTCGTCACCAATATTTCCAAGTCCTGCAATGAGGTACTTCACTCAGGTTTTGACGTTGTAAAAATTACTTGGTAGTAGGCTTGGCAGCAGGTTTGGCAGCAGGAGCAGCCGCACTAGCAGCAGGAACTTCAGCTTCTTTAGAAGCACGGGTTACCGATACATTTACAACCGGATTTGATACTGCATCCAGAATCTGATATCCTTCCACTTTGATATCGCCCACACGAATGGATTTCCCAATCTCTAGGGTATCAATGTTGATGTCAACAAAGTCGGGCAATTGTTTGGGTAATGCTTTTACTCGAAGTTTTTTCAAACGCACCTGTAATTTACCACCCTGACGAACACCTGGAGAGGTTCCGTTTAAACGCACAGGGATGTTCATGGTAATAGGTTTGTCATCGAATACCTGTAAAAAGTCGGCATGGGTAATGGTGTCATTAACCGGGTGGAATTGCATTTCCTGTAAACTTGCACGGTACAATGTGCCGTCAATGTCCAGTTTTACAAGATACGTGTTGGGCGTGTACACGAGTTCTTTGAAATCGGAGGCGTAAACAGAAAAATGAACATTTTCTTTTCCGCCATAGAGAACACAAGGAACTTTACCCTGCAGACGCAACTCGCGTGAATCTGCTTTTCCAAGATTCGCTCTCACGTTTCCGAAAATAGCTACTGATTTCATGGTGTGTGTGTTTATTTATTTAATTAATTTAGAAAGCTCTTATTTAGCCGGAGCAACCTCCGAAATGCTGAACAACGAACTAATGGAACCGTGTTCATGAATGTTTTTAATAGCAGCTGCAAAAAGGTGAGCACTGCTAAGCACTTTTATTTTCCCGCTTTTGCCTTTTAACGGAATAGTATCGGTAACTATCAATTCATCTAATACCGAATTGGTGATGGTTTCATACGCTTTTCCCGATAATACCGGATGTGTACATACCGCACGCACACTACGCGCCCCCTTTTCTAATAACATACCTGCCGACTTTGCCAACGTGTTGCCGGTGTCAACCATATCATCAACTATTACAATGTCGGCATCTTTCACCTCTCCTATTACGGTCATAGAAGCAATTTCGTTGGCACGTTTTCTCTCTTTATCGCAAATTACCATATCGGCATTTAATGCCTTGGCATAATACCTGGCACGGCTGGTACCACCCATGTCGGGGGCAGCAATAGTTAAATTAGGCAGGTTTAACTCTTTTATATAAGGAAGAAATATGGAAGTAGCATCTAAGTGGTCAACCGGGATATTAAAAAACCCCTGAATTTGGGGTGCATGTAAATCCATGGTCATCACCCGGCTGGCACCAACAGCCGTAAGCACATCGGCCACCATTTTAGAAGCGATGGAAACACGGGGTTTGTCCTTACGATCCTGACGTGCATACCCAAAATAAGGAATAACCGCAGTGATATAGTGAGCCGAAGCTCGTTTAGCCGCATCGATAGACATGAGCATCTCCATCAGGTTATCGGCTGTAGGAAAGGTAGATTGGATAATAAATATATCGCACCCCCTAACGGATTCATTAAAACTTGACTGAAACTCCCCGTCACTAAATTGAGAGAAGGTTAAATCACCAAGTGGCTTGCCGTACGCTTCCGCGATTTTCTCCGACAAATACCTTGATTTGGTGCAGGAAAATAATTTGATTTGATTGAGTACGGCTGGCACTTAATTATTGATTTACATGGTAATTGGTTGTCCGACTAGGGCTCGAACCTAGACTCTTCTGAACCAAAATCAGACGTGTTGCCAGTTACACCATCGGACAATGAGGGGGCAAAAATATGGAAAAACACCCTACCGTGCAAACGAAAATCTAAAATGGAATAAAGTAATTAATTGGCTAACTCAGAAATTACCTGAATACGCATTAATTGTAACTCTTCTTTTGAAAATTCCCCATCAAACTCCTTGAAGGCCAAATCCAATGAATCGGATTCGGAGCCTTTGAAATACTCAAAAATATCTTGCTGTATCTCCTCGTCCATGATAGAGTTGAGGTAATATTTAATATTGAGTTTAGTGCCGCTGTACACCATCCCCTCAATCTCGTTAATCAATTCTTCTTTAGTTACTCCCTGCGAGCGGCTGATATCTTCCAGATTTATTTTTTTGTCAATATTCTGGATGATAGAAACCTTTTTACCCGATTTATTTACAGCCGAACGGATTACCATATCCTGCGGTCTGTCAATTTCATTCTCCTTCACGTACTTTTCAATCATCTCCACAAAAGGTTTCCCAAACTTTTGAGCCTTACTGGAGGTGACCCCGAAAACCTGAGATAACTCGGCAATGGAAATGGGATATTTGGTGGCCATATCCTCCAGCGATGGATCCTGAAAAATAATATATGGTGGTAACCCTTTTTGCTTAGCTACTGTTTTTCTTAAATCTTTTAACTGAGTGTAGAGTTGCTCATCATAAATATTTTCCAACTCGGCATTGTCCTCATCCTCCTCAGTAACACGTTCAAACTTGGTATCTATGGCAATAAAAAGCGGAGTGGGCTTTTTGAGGTAAGCTAACCCACGGTCGTTTACTTTTAGTAATCCGTAATTTTCAATATCTTTGGTAATAAGGCTCATAAGTAGCCCCATGCGGATAACCGATTTCCAGAACAAAACATCCTTTGCCTTACCAGCCCCAAAGCAGTCTAGGTTATTGTGCTCATAATCCATTACTGGCTGGCTTTTAGTTCCGGTAAGCACGTCAACCACATGTTTCAAGTTAAACTTGCCATTTAAATTTTCAATGGTATTAAGTGCCAGCACTAAATCTTTGGTTACTTCCTGCTGCTCCTTTGGGTGACGACAGTTATCACACTTTTTACCACAGTTTTTCTGGTCAAACTCTTCTCCGAAGTAATGCAGCAATATTTTTCTGCGGCAACCCGATGATTCTACATAAGACTGCGTTTCGAAAATAAGCTGTTCACCTATTTCCCGTTCGGCAACCGGCTTATCTTTCATGAATTTTTCCAGCTTTTCGATATCGGCCGGATTATAAAATAACAAACAATCACCTTCTAAGCCATCCCGTCCGGCACGACCTGTTTCCTGATAATACCCTTCGAGGCTTTTAGGAACATCGTAGTGAATTACAAAACGTACATCTGGTTTGTCAATGCCCATTCCGAAGGCGATGGTTGCCACAATAACATGCACATCTTCCATCAAAAATTTATCCTGATGGGTAGCGCGTGTTTTGGCATCTAATCCGGCATGGTATGGAAGTGCTTTAATCCCATTAAGGTTAAGCACTTCGGCAATTTCTTCTACTTTTTTGCGGCTAAGACAATAAATGATTCCCGATTTTTTTGACCGCTGCTTGATATAGCCCACAATCTCCTTTAGCACTTTGTCCTTTTTCCCCTTTTGACGCACTTCATAAAAAAGGTTGGAGCGATTAAACGAGGTTTTAAACACAATGGCATCCAGCATTTGCAGGTTTTTCTGAATATCGGCCTGCACCTTTGGGGTAGCAGTAGCGGTAAGTGCCATCATGGGCACATCTTTAATTTCTTTTACAATTTGCTTTATTCTTCGGTACTCAGGCCTGAAATCATGCCCCCACTCCGAAATACAGTGAGCTTCGTCAACGGCTACAAATGATATTTTAATTTGTTTTAAAAACTCTACTGTTTCATCCTTTTTCAAGGTTTCGGGGGCTACATACAAAAGTTTGGTTTTACCTTTCATTATGTCCTCCTTTACCCGTTGAATCTCTGCTTTACTTAATGAAGAGTTTAAAAAGTGAGCCGTAGCCTCGTTACTTCCAAAAGCCCTGATCTGATCCACCTGATTTTTCATTAGGGCGATAAGCGGAGATATAACGATAGCTGTGCCGCCCATCATTAAGGCAGGTAATTGAAAGCAAAGAGATTTACCTGCTCCGGTAGGCATAATGACAAAACTATCCTTACCATCCAACACATTATTGATAATTTCTTCCTGAATACCTTTAAAACTCTCAAAGCCAAAGTACTTTTTAAGGGATCCTTTTAAGTCATTTCTTACTGAAACTGCCATAGTACACTATTCCTCCATTGTTTTGTTCGCAACTAAAAATACAACATTTTTTACGAATCAAAAAAAAATTCTTACTAAAATATTTACTTTGCGCTTTAAC
>JAGVLJ010000075.1 GCA_020049855.1 Bacteroidia bacterium
CAGAACGACAAAATTGGTTCTGAACATGACGGTAATTTGAACTTGTATTTTTCATATTCAACAGACAAAGTGGAATGTTCCGGACTTGATTTAACAAAATATGTATCTGACTTTACCGACTTCCCACTGATTGAAGAGTAGCACGAACCGCTAACAGGGGGCTTAAAGAAATGCCGGGTGACATGGTTAATTCAGGTTTTTTCTCTTATTTAGCATTGTACTGGGGGAAGCCAAATGCAAATCGAAAATGACACACCGACTTTAATGGTACTGGGCAGTTGACAAATCCATATACTGTAACCAACATGCAAACAGCCTATTCGAATCTTGTACTTGAAGACCCCGAATTTTGCAACAACGACTTCAATGTACGTACCACACATTATTATGTAAAGTTTATGCCTCAAAATGAAATAGATGTTGAGGCACTGTTTGATGATAGCACGCTTATTCTCTATGATTACCCAATAGATAGAGAAATTCTTAATAATGGGAATTACCACAAAGATCCAAGTATATTTGAAAATCTTAATTTTGAAAATTGTATTCATATATTTGTTTAAAATCGGTAGACAATTTTTCGTTTCGTAGGTCGGCAACAACGCCAATTTGCGGAACATTATAGGCTATTCTATGGCGACAGTGCAAAAAATGACAGTAATACCAATTAATATGACAGGAAAATTAAAAATCTTTGCAGTTTCTACATTGACAGAGTTAGAACTACCAATGATTGAAAGCGGTATTAGTGCTGGTTTTCCTTCTCCTGCTGCCGACTTTTTAGACACCATTATAGACCTTAACAAATACCTAATTAAAAATCCTTCAACGACATTTGTGGCATTTACTGACGGTTACTCATTAATTGGTGCAGGTATCAACGACAAAGACCTTTTAATAATTGACAAATCGTTAGAACCTGCAGACGGCAAAATTGCCATCTGTATTATTGACGGAGAATTTACTGCAAAGCGTTTAAAAGTGGTAAAAAAAGAAATTTGGTTAATGCCAGAAAACGAAAATTTTAAACCAATCAAAATATCAGAGTATAACGACTTTGAAATTTGGGGTATAGTTACATATTCAATTCAAAAACATTAAAAATCGTGTTTGCTTTAATTGACTGCAATAATTTTTATGCCTCATGTGAGAGAGTTTTTCAACCAAAGTTGAGAAACAAACCTATTGTTGTTTTATCAAACAACGATGGTTGCGTAATTGCACGAAGCAACGAAGCCAAACCATTTGTTCCAATGGGAGCAGCAGCATTTGAATACAAAGAGATTTTTGAAAAAAATAGTATCAATGTGTTTTCATCCAATTACGCTTTGTATGGCGACATGAGTAGTCGTGTAATGAATTTACTTTACGAATTTTCTCCTGAAATTGAAGTTTACAGTATTGACGAAGCATTTTTGAAGTTTGAAGGTTTTGAAAAACATTTTGATTTACAAGAACACGGCAAACAAATTCGTTACCGAGTAACCAAAGGCACAGGAATACCAATTAGTGTTGGCATTGCCAACACCAAAGCATTGGCAAAAGTGGCAAACAAAGTTGCCAAAAAATTCCCCGACAGAACAGGTAATGTCTATGTAATAAACACCGAAGCACAACGTATAAAAGCATTGAAATGGTTAGCAATTGGCGATGTTTGGGGTATTGGACGGAAACACGCAAAGCTATTGGATAAAATGGGAGTTAAAACGGCTTACGACTTTACGCTATTAAATGAACAATGGGTAAAGAAAAATATGAGTATTGTTGGTTTCCGTTTGTTATTAGAATTGCAAGGCACATCAGTTTTAGAAATGGAAACTCCCTCAGACAAAAAAAACATTGCCTGCACAAGAAGTTTTGACAAAAACTATTCTGACATTGAAACAGTAAGTGAAAGAGTAACAACTTTTGCAGTTACTTGTGCCGAGAAATTACGGAAACAAAAATCGTGTTGTAATGCAATTATGGTTTTTATACACTCCAATTTCCACCGAAAAGATCTACCGCAATATTCACGAAACATTGTTTTAAATTTACCTTATTCAACCAATTCAAGTATTGAGTTGGCAAAGTTTGCAACACTTGGGCTAAAGAAAATTTTCAGAAAAGACATTCCTTACAAGAAAGCTGGAGTAATTGTAATGGATTTTACACCCGAAGCAGTAATGCAGACAACTTTATTTGAAACAAGTAATCCAAAACATAAAATAATTATGGAAACGCTTGACAACATTAACAAAGCAGTAGGCAAAACCAAAGTAAAACTTGCATCGCAAGACCCCGACAGAACTTGGAAAATGCGACAAGAAAAACTTTCGCCATGCTACTCAACAAGAATTTCAGAAGCAATAAAAATTAAAGTATAATGTGTTATCACTTTAAACAGAGAAGCGAAGCACAATCTTTTGAGAAAAGAATTAAAGCCAAATTTGATACGGTCGAATTTGAAATTCAACCACGTTACAATGGATTTACATTTCCAAAGACACCCGTTATTACAAAAGAAAACTCAAATTTAAATCAGCTTTACAGTTGTGGCCTAATGCCAAGTTGGGGCAAAGAACAAAAGTTTAGAGTAAATACATTGAACGCAAGAATTTAAACGCTGACAGAAAAACCATCATTCAAATCTTATCTAAATAATCGTTGCTCAATATTAACTTTTGAATCATACTAATAAAGGGGTAAGCACATTTGCTAATACCTACAGCTTTATGTCCCTGCTGGTATTTAAACTGTACCCTCTGTTTTTCCGTTTCTAACGCTGTTTAGTTAATAGATATCCTAAGCAACTGCCAAGAAATTTTGCACCGTTGGCAAGTAGAAAAATCTGAATAAACTCCGACCATTTAACGCCAAATATTGTAAGGAGAATAATGTCTAACACAATATACATGACAGGGAATAGAATAGTTATTTTTAGCGAGTTATCGTAGCCATTCTTCTTCCAATATCGTGCTACAAGAAAAAAAACAATAAACCCGAAAATGCCGGAAATATATGGTGCGGAAGCATTAGCGTGTGCTTCATAAATACTTTCTTCCTGCCCTGCATTTATAAGATGAGAATAGACTGCGACTTCAAGGAATGAAATGATAACCAAGGTTGCCATGGTCAGCATAGCCATTCCAATTAATTTTAAAACAACATATTTTTTCATTGCTATTTTTTTAATTTAGTTTCATAAGTATTTATCCAATCTGTTACGCTCATCTTTTTCATCAGTTCGCCAATGAGTTTGTAGGGTATATCGTCTAATTTATTAAAGCGGACACAACTTTTTCCCATGTCTAATTTTTGCTTACTGTGTTTTGGGTACTCTGTTACAAACCATTTCAACAATTTTGGGTCGGAATAAATACCCATATGGTAAAAGTTAATAGATTTTTTTTGCGAAGCAATTCCTGCAAAAGGAAGCGGCTCGCTTGGTTTGCAATGGTAGCCCGCAGGATAAATCTTATGCGGAACAACGTAGCCCAATCCACCATAACTAATGGCTGCTTCAAAACCATTGGGCAGGTTTTTTACAATAACATCATGTAATTTGTTGAAAGGTACAGCCCTGTCTTCAGGGAGATTAATCAAAATTTCCTTCACGGTTTTTCCTACTGCTTTCATATATTCTAACTATTTCTTTTGTCCAAGCGAGAACCAATTTCCCGAGTCGTCTTTGAATAAAGCTTCAACGCCATAAAATTCTTTTTTGGGTTTTTTGGTGAACTCAACGCCTTTATTTTTCAGTTCCTCATAAGTGGCATAAATGTCGTTGCACTCAAAAACCCCGAAGCCAAATGTTCCTTTCTTCACAAGATTTCGCATGGCCTCAGCCGTTTCTACAGTGAACATCATGCCTTCAACAATCGGCATCAGCGCTATTTCAAGGTCTTGCTGATCGGGTGTACAAACCGTAAGCCAACGTTTTCCTTCTCCCATTGGAGCATCGGTGTGAACTTTGAAGCCAAGCTTGTTCACATAAAAATCGTAAGCACTATCTTGATTGAGAACGTAAATACTCAAGTGTGAAATTTTTGAAATCATTTTGACATTTGTTTTGTTTTAATGCTATCACAAAAATGAACATTAGGTTAATAGATAATTTCTTCAAAATTGCTTTTTGGGAGCCACCCGTTATTTTCTGCATAGCAGCCAGGAACAAAACCCAATGGGGCTTGGATAAGTTGTGCTTTGATTACTTGTTGTTGTAATAAATAGTTGGAGGGGCTTATTCCGACAAGCCTCTTGAATAGTCCACTAAACGAACTTAAACTTTCAAAACCCACAGAGAAACAAGCTGTCGAAACCTGCTTATTTGCTCTAAGCAGTTGCATTGCCTGTTCAATTCTTACGGTTGTCAGGTATTGATGTGGCGTTTTGCCATAGATTTTTTTGAAAAGCCGGATGAAATGAAACTTGGAAAAATTGGCTTTGTCAGCAATGCAGGAAAGGTTAATATTGTCAGCATAGTTGTTGTCAATGAATAGCTTTGCCTGAACTACCCGTTTGTAGAGATAAATTTGGTGATATGTTTCTGTTCTCTGAGTCAAATTATTGAGAATTTGTCTATGAAGCAATGGACGGTTCAGGGCTATAAAATTAGTAAAAAGGAAGCATGTGCCAAAATCTTAGATTTTGGCACATGCGGTTTACACGGCTGCCCGCCTGAAGCAAAAAACCGTGCTACTATCAGTGCTTCTGTCTGACAAGTCATTTTACTGCTTATATTTTCTAAAAATTTTCTCCATTTTTCTCCCTTTCGCCAATTCGTCCACCAACTTGTCTAAATACCTAACTTGTCTGGTTAAAGGATTTTCAATTTCTTCTACCCGATAACCGCATATCACTCCGGTTATAAGGTCTACGTTTGGGTTTATCGCAGCACGTTGAAAGAAGGTTCCAAAAGTTACTTTCTCGTCAATAATTTCTTTAAGTTCTTTGTCGTCAAAACCAGTCAACCACTCTATCACTTGATGCAGTTCTTCGATTGTCCTGCCTTTGCTTACAACTTTTGTTATATAGTGTGGATAAACCGATGCGAATGTCATTTTTGCTATTCGATCGTTATGTATTTTAGTTTCTTTCATTGTCTTTAAATTATAATATTAAAATAATCCCTGACAAATTTGTGTGTGTTGTGTTGATTCAATAAACATTTTACAAATCCATTTTTAATGTATTAACCCGAAAAACGAAGTTTTTCCACAACCTGACGTTTCGGGGGGTGCGGTAGTTCTTCCTCGTGATGTGTCAGTTCATATAAAATTCTGACAAACAAAGTTCCTTTTTACTCCAGTGAATGTGTTTCACTCCGTAATTGTTCAACGCCCCAATTACATCCTTAGAAACTTCTTTTTAAATGTCGTTATAACTGCCGCTCACTCGTGATATATGCGAACCTTTAATTCCTTTTTGTAAAGATATGTTTTCCCCATAAACCCGCAAAAAAAAGGAGATATTTTTGTGAATGCCCCCACTGTGCAGAGAGGGTTGGTAATATCGAATGCCTAAGCTCAAATAATGAATGAATAAGTTTTAAGAAGAGTTACTCCCCGAAATACTCTACATAGTTGTTTTCCGTTTCAATCAGTTTAAGGCTGTGCAACTGGCAGCCGACATCTAAATGGGGGGTTAATTGTTCCCAAATGGCCACTACAATGTTTTCGATAGAGGCCATTTTGCCCCGCATAAAATCCACATCTTCGTTAATGTTCATGTGGTCGAGTTTATCAATCACATACTCCTTAATCACGGCTTTCAACTTTTTCAAGTCCATCACAAAGCCGGTATCGGGGTTAGGGTAGCCTTTAAGGGTCACAAACAATTCGAAATTGTGGCCGTGCCAGTTGCGGTTGGCGCATTTGCCAAAAACTTCGCAGTTCTTTTCTTCGGTCCAGGCGGGGTTGTACAGCTTATGTGCTGCGTTAAAATGTTCTCTTCTTGTTATATATAACAATTTAGGTTTCTCAGTCATATGCTGGAGGTTGGCCGTTGTTGTTGGCTGCAAATATACAATTTCGCTGCTATTACCTTAATTTTGGCTGAATTTAATTGCCCATATGATAGTAATAACCGGAGCCGCAGGATTTATAGCCAGTTGTTTGGCCGCCAAACTGAATGAAGAAGGGTACAACGACCTGGTGCTGGTGGACGACTTTAGCCGCGAGGATAAACGCCCTAATTACCTGAAGAAAACCTACACCCAGCTGGTGCACCGCAACGAGCTGGAGCAATGGATACACGACAACCACCGGTTCATTCAACTGGTGTTTCACCTGGGTGCCCGCACCGATACCACCGAGTTTAACCATCGGGTGTTTGATACGCTCAACGTAGGCTACTCGCAAATGGTGTGGCGCACCTGTGCACAGTATGGCTTGCCGCTGGTGTATGCCTCATCGGCTGCAACGTATGGGTTAGGGGAACTGGGCTATGATGATAACCAGGCCCTCATTCCTCAGTTGAAACCCCTTAATCCATACGGAGAATCGAAAAAGCAATTTGATGTGTGGGCACTGGAGCAGAAAGAGAAACCTTATTTTTGGGCCGGTTTGAAATTTTTTAATGTGTACGGACCCAACGAATACCACAAGGGGCGCATGGCCTCGGTGATTTTTCATGCCTATACGCAGATTAATGAAAAAGGCTCAGTCAAATTATTCCGTTCGCATCACCCCGATTATAATGACGGGGAACAATTGCGCGATTTTGTGTATGTGATGGATGTGGTAAAGGTGTGCCTGTTTCTCATGCATCACCGTAAGAATTCGGGTATTTATAACCTGGGGTCGGGCAAAGCGCGTACTTTTCTTGATCTGGCACGTAATACTTTTAAAGCAATGAACGTTGAAGAACACATTGAATGGATAGATACCCCCGCAGATATACGCGACAAATACCAGTACTTTACCGAAGCTAACATGCAAAAACTGCAAAGCATAGGATACAACACTCCGTTTACATCACTTGAGGATGGGGTGGATGATTACGTAAAACGTTTTTTAATTCCGGTAAAATATTATTAACCGCTTTTGCTGAAACTTAACTCATACAAAAAAAACTTTTTGTGGTACGCCATTTCCTGCGTGGTGTTGCTGCTGGCCATTATCATTCAGCAAAACCTGGTCTCAGGAAAAGCTGAATATCAGCAACAGGAGCAAGAACGACTTCAGCAATTCATTTCGCAAAAAACAGCCGTTTTAAACAAAGCCGTTTATTTGCTTTCGCAAAACGACCCATCGGGCATTGAAACCCAACTGCAAATTAAAGAACTGGGTGCAAAAGAAAAAGTATATGTGCAGGTATGCCGCCACGATTCGGTGATTTCGTGGAATAATAACATGCTTGATTTGGTCAATGTAATTGATAAAATTGAATCCGGCATTAGTGCAGATAAATTCAGCAATGGATGGTATCTTGTGTACAGGTATAACAAAAATGAACTGAGCTATTTCAGCTACTACCTGCTAAGGCAGGAATACGCCATCACCAATAATTACCTTCAAAACAGGTTTAATCCCGATTTAACAATTTCTGAAAGTTGCATATTCAGCAAAGACAGCGTTTCAGGTTTTTATCCTATCCTCAACCCATCGGGTAAGGTGGCATTCTATATTAGCTTGAACGACACCAATACCGATAGCCCGGTTTACCTTAATTTGCTGGCACTTGTATGCAGTTCGTTCTTCTTTTACCGTTTGTTTAAACTCAGCAAGGATCTTATTTTAAGTTACCCCATCCTTGCTTTTATTTTGGAACTGGTAAATCTGGTAGTGTTCCGCTGGATGAATCTTCATGCACATTTTCCGGGTTTTATTTACCGCTATTCCCTTTTCAGCAGTAAGGTTTATGCTTCTTCGTGGTGGCTCTCGTCAATGGGCGATTTATTACTAAACAGTATTGTTTTTCTGTTTATTTGCCATCGAATAAGTGAATACCTGCAAAGCCGTACCGAATACTTTGTAGAAAAACCCGTTCCGCGCTTTAAACAATACCAGCTAATTTCACTTACTCTTTTGCTTGGCGGCACTGTAGCCTACGGGGTACTAAGCACCACCCGAAGTTTGTTGCTCGATTCAAGCATTTCATTTGATGTAAACCGCATTTATGAAACAGGAGCTTACTACTTTGTGGGAGCACTCATCATCGGATTCTTGGTTTATGGGCATATTTTACTTACCACCCGAAGCATTGAACTTATCCGAATAGTACCACTACCAGTTGCACACAAGGTAGTACTCATAGGACTCACTATTGTACTTTTATGCGGTTACGAAATTGTGCTACGGCAAAGCAATGAGCAATACCTCACCCTGCTGGTGCTAATTTATGTGTTTCTTATAATTGCCGCACCTGTTGCCTCTAAAAATTTAGTATGGTATCAAAAAGCACTGGTAACTATTACTGTTATTTCCCTGTTTTCGGCCAATTATATTTTTTACTGGAACAACCAGAAAGAAAAAGAAAAAAGAAAGGTATATGCTTTTAAACTAACCAACAGGAAAGACGTAGATGCCGAGTATTATTTTAAAACGGCCGAAGATAAAATTTCTGCCGACCCGCTCATTCGCGATTATTTCAAAAATTCCATCATTTTAAAATCGCAGATAGAGCGCTTAGTAAAACAAAACTACTTTACCAGCTACCTTGGCAGCTACGATATTCAATTGTTCGATTACGATTCGCTAGGTAATCCATACAAAGAAATTAACAGTTTGGCCTGTCACGAAATTGATTCTCTTTACCGGTTTCAATCCATCACCACACTCGATCACAATTTCAGGTTTATCAAATCCTCGTCAGACCTTCAGGGATATTTAGGGCGATTTACCTATGGTATCAACAACCAGTTGTGGGGTGTACTTTATATTTTGCTACAACCTAAAATTATAAAAGAAGAAAACCGCTTTGACGAGTTGCTGGTGGAAGGCCGTAATTCATTTGCCTTGGGTACCGAGTATTACTCGTACGCTTTGTACAAAGAGCGAAGGCTTATTAATCAAACCGGAGATTTCCCATACCCAAGTATTTTACCTGAACTGAATGAAAAAAGTGAAACCGAGTTTTTTGACGATGAAGGCTACTCGCATATGCTCTATTCCTCGGGGAAAGAACTGAAAATTTTAATCAGTAAAAAACAAGATAAGTTCAGTGAATTATTTGCCATTTTTTCTATGCTCTTTGTGGTGTACACCACTCTGGCTCTGCTGCTGTTTCTAATTTTTACGGGTATCTCTTTATTATTAACTTACCTCGAACAACATGTGTCCACCAACCGCCCCATCCAGCGTTTACATGGGTTTTTAAACTCCTTTTTCCCGTCAGGACTGTTTAAGATGCGCTTAATAAGTACACGCATCCAAGTTAGTATTATTCTACTGGTATTTCCAACCCTGCTCCTCACCTTCTACTTTACCATCGACTCAATGATTGAAAAATATAAAAAATCGCAGTTTGACCGATTGGGGATAAAAGCCAGAAGTGTGGTAAAAGCAGTAGAAAACGATCCGCGAATACGTATCAGCAACCTCAACATGTCAGATCTGGCATTGTACACCCATCAAATTGGTGATTTTAATAATACGGATATCAACTTATACGACCTGAATGGAAAACTGATTGCCACTACCTCCCGCATTTATGACGCGGGAATTATTGCCCCTTTGATGAATAAAAATGCATTTTATGAATTAAAAACATTGGGACGTTCACAGGTTCACATACGCGAAGAAATAGGACAAATGAGTTTTCTGGCCGCATACCAACCCATTCTCGACAGCCGTAAAAACAAGGTAGCCTACCTGAATCTCCCTTATTTTGTAAAGGAAAGTGAACTGTATGCCGATGTTACCTCGTTGTTCATTAGTATTATTAATATTTATGTGATTGCTTTTTTATGTGTAATTATCATCGTGTATATCCTGTCGCGAAATATTACCTCTCCATTATTACTTATACGCGATAAAATGGCGCATACCTCACTTGGCCGCACCAATGAAATGATTGAATGGAAAGGAAATGATGAAATTGCCGAACTGGTGGCACAGTACAATAAAATGATTGAAGAACTGGTGCTGAGTGCCGAAAGACTTTCTCGCTCCGAAAGGGAACATGCCTGGCGGGAAATGGCCAAGCAGGTAGCACATGAAATAAAAAATCCGCTAACCCCGATGAAATTAAGCGTGCAGCATTTGCAACGCGCCTGGAATGACAAGTCGCCTAATTTGGAAGAAACATTTAAAAGAGTTACTGGCGTTTTAATTGAACAAATTGACAGCATGTCGTTGCTGGCAACCGAATTTTCTAGTTTTGCCAAATTACCTTCCAGCCAGTTCATTCGTTTAAATGCCATTGAAACACTTCACTCGGTCATTTTGCTTTACTTAGGTGATAACAGCATAGACATAGAACAGTATATCCCTGATAAAAAAGTAATGGTATTGCTGGATAAAGACCAGTTAATGCGGGTTTTCAATAACCTGATTAAAAATGCCATTCAGTCAATTCCAGAAAGCCGTAAAGGAAAAATTACCATTCGTGCAGAGGTTAGAAACAACGAGCTAAATGTATCTATAGGGGATAATGGAACCGGCATAGATGAAGAGCAACAAACCAAAATATTTCTCCCTAACTTCAGCACTAAAAACTCGGGCATGGGTCTTGGTTTGGCAATTGTAAAAAACATTATCGAAAGTGCCGGGGGAAGAATCAAATTTGAAACAAAAGCCGGAGAAGGAACCATATTTTATGTTATTCTTCCGGTACAATCTAATGAATGAAAAAGACAATCTCCATTGTTTTTTTTCTACTTACCTTGAGTGCCGCAGCACAAAAGTTGCCGGGTATAGTTACTAAATATATTATTGTCGAACCAAAGGTTGTACTTGATTCACTTCCCATAGTCAGGGGGAGTTTACGAATACAAAGAAATTATCTGTTGCTACTCGAAGATGAAGTATATACAACAGACTACCTCCATGCAACAGTTTTCTTTAACAGTCACTATGGAGATTCCATTAAGGTATCATATAAAACAATTGCGTTTAATTTTACAAAAAATTACCTGCATAAAGACACGATACTCATTGCTCAGGAATCTATGGGCCGAAAAAATCCATTTAGCTTTAGTGACGATAAACCTGCCTTTGCCAATCCCTTTCTGGAGGAAGGCTTGCAGGTAAACGGAAGTTTATCGAGAGGAATTGCTTTTGGGAACAACCAAAACCTCACAGTGAATTCATACCTGAATTTACAGGTTGCCGGACGCCTGAATAATGAAATTAATGTAGTAGCAGCCATTAGCGATGATAATAATCCAATTCAACCCGAAGGAAACACACAGCAACTACAGGATTTCGATAAAGTATTTATTCAACTGTCTAAAGACAGCACCAAACTTACGATGGGCGATTTTGTAATGGAAAAACCAGCACAAAGCTATTTCATGAATTATTACAAAAAATCAAGAGGTGCACAGGTAAATACCTACGTAAAAACGGGAGTAAACAGCTATTCAAGATTTTTTGGAGAGGGAGCTGTATCGCGAGGAAGATTTGCCCGAAATATCATTAACGGTGTAGAAGGAAATTTGGGCCCGTACAGGTTATCAGGAAGCAATGGAGAACAATACATCATTATTGTATCAGGCACCGAAGCAGTATACCTTGACGGACAAAAGTTAACCCGTGGAGAGCAGAACGATTACATTATTGATTATAACTCGGGGGAAATTGTTTTTATGCCTAAAATTCTCATTACTGCATATAGCCGTATTGTTGTTGAATTTCAATATTCCGATCGTAATTATGCACGCTCTGTTTACCATTTCGGGAACGAAACCGGAATGAAGAACGTAACGCTACGGTTTAATTATTTTAGCGAGCAGGACAACAAGAATCAACCGTATCAACAGGATTTAACCAATGAAGACAAACTAAATCTTGCCAACGCAGGCGACCTTATTTCGGCAGCGTTTACCAACGGAGCCAAATCTGTTCCCACCTTTTCAAATTCAATGATTTTGTATCGAAAAACTGATACTCTGACCTATACCGGTATTTATGTTTATGCCCCAACTGCCGGAACCGATACCGCATTTTATCAGGTAACCTTTAGCTATGTGGGTGCCAATAAAGGAAACTATGTACAAGCAGCCACCAGTGCCAATGGAAGAGTGTACCAGTGGGTACAACCCAGCGCAGGAATACCCCAAGGCTCGTTTGAACCGGTAATTTTGCTGGTGAGTCCCAAACGCATGCAAATGTACACGGCTGCTGCCGATATTCAGATTAAACGAAATACAAAAGTTACCATTGAAGTTGCTGGAAGCAGTTTTGATAAAAATACCTTTTCAACTAAAGATAAGTACAATGATAACGGCTGGGGCACACGGCTAGGTTTCAGTAACCAATTAAACCTTACTAAAAAAAAAGAAAACAACTGGCAGATTAAAACGGAAGGTAATTACGAATATGTAAACAAATACTTTCGGTATGTAGAAAGGTATCGCAATGTAGAATTTAACCGAATATGGAGCCGCCAGTTACAGAACCAAACAGAAGCCGACACTTCATTTGAAGAACATATTACCCGATTAAAAACAGGCCTATATAAACCGGGATTACTTAATATTTCCTACCAATTAAGCAACTACAACCGTGTTATCACTTTTTCGGGTTTGCAACATCTGGCTTCCATTCAGCTTACATTTCATAATAATTTGCTAAAGGTAGATGCCGAAAAGTTAAGCAACCTAAGTAAAGTGAAACAACCGCAAAATTTGCTTACAAGGTACAAGGCAGATTATTCTAGAAAAATGCGACTAATAATAACTGGGGCAAAATACGAAATGGAAGAAAGTTCATTCAGAGACAGTACCAAATTTTTACAAAGTAACAGTTACGCATACAACCAATGGCAGGTTTATGTTGATAATTCCGACACAGTCAAAGTAAAATTTCATCTGGACTATACTAGCCGCACAGATTACCTCACAAAAAACAACGAATACACCATTTCAACCGATGGAAAGCAGGTAAATTTTAAAACACAATTTAGTACCAACGACAGAAATCGCTTATTGGTAAGTATAATTTACCGGGAATTAGCCATCCGCGATACAAGTGTCACCAAAACTCAACCTGAAAATTCGTTGCTTTCTAGAATTGAATTTGACTTCCGCTTTTTAAAAAAAGTGTTTAACTCAAATACCTATTATCAGGTTGGATCGGGGCAAGAATTGGTTAGAGATTTTCAATATATAGAAACCCGACCCGGACAGGGAGTATATGCATGGTATGATTTTAATAATAACAGTGTGCAAGAGAATAATGAGTTTGTAATTGCCCCGTTTCCAAATCAAGCCAATTTCATCAAGGTGTTTTTACCTACAAATACCTTTGTGCGAACTAATACCAATCAGTTTAATCAAACTCTTAATATTATTCCTTCCGAAGTATGGTCGGGGAAAAAGGGAATCAAAGGAATTGTATCCAGATTCAGCAATATGGCAACCATGCGTATTGACCGAAAAATCCGGCTCGTAAGCGACCTGTCTTACCTTAACCCCTTTGATTTGAAGATATCCGACTCCTCTCTGGTAAGTATTACATCCGATTTCAGGAATACCTTTTTCTTTAATCGTTTCGACCCTGATTTCGGAGCTGATTATTCGTTGTCGCAGAACAAGAGCAAAAATTTGCTCACCAATGGATTTGACAGCCGTAGTAAAATGGAGCATCAGCTTAATTTTCGCTGGAATATGAGCACCAAACTTACACTTAGTAATACCTCAATTGCCGGATTAAAAATCTATTCTTCTCAGTTTTATAAAACAAATAATTTTAATTATACCTACTACGATATCAAGCCAAAAATTACTTACCAGTTTAACAACAATTTCAGGGTAAGTATTCTGTACACTCGTTACCAAGCAAAAAATGCTGTGGAAAATGGCAACGAAAAAGCTCTTAACAATGAAGCCGGAGGAGAATTAAGATACAATATTTTAGAGAAAGGAGTCATCTCAGCCAAAATGAGTTATTACCTTGTTAAGTTCACTGGCAGCACCAGTTCCCCAGTAGGATTTGACATGTTACAGGGATTACAGAACGGAAAAAATGCCGTGTGGAATGTAAATTTTCAGCAACGGTTAAATAACAGCATCCAGATAAATGTAATTTATGACGGACGAAAATCAGAAAGCTCCAATGTGATTCACACCGGAAGAGTGGAAGCAAGGTATATTTTTTAACAATTAACTTGTTGTGCTATCAGCTAAGGGGACTCTGTCCATTTATCAGTGTTTAATACTCGTCATATTCCCTTAATAAACACATAGGCACATAGATTTGTCAAACCTTATTTTTCTCTTACAAACGCAATGGGTATCGTGACTATCTTTGCTTTGATGAGGTTTTTAATTAAACCTCTTTTGAATTAATCGCCAAAACTTCTCTTGCTTTCAACTTTGGTATTCCGTCCCATCTATGGCCTTAAGTTGGATTTTAGGATATATGGTATTTTCGCTCTGGTATGTCAAAAAACTTTGCCGGCTCTTAGTTATTAAACTACCAAATTCCATTCTAAATTTGCAACAATAACCATAAAAGTTGCTTGCTGCGGCAGGATATAAGCGTTAGGGCAACCATAGGCCTGCTAACTGGTTTGCAAAATCAGGTAGGCTAGCTACTTTCAGTTTTTTTATCAGTTCGGGTGTCGAAAGCGTACCGATTTTTTCTACCTTCCTGATAAATGAAATCCTGTATGCACATGTCCTCACTTTATGTTGTTTTAGTATCTTTAACATCAATATACACTATCTATATTTAGGAATATTTAATTGTTTGATACGGGTTACTACACCCAATAAACCCACAATAATAGGTAGCTGTTGCTACGTGAAACAAAAAAATTCCTGACATTATTTCGGCCAGCCGGCAATGGCTTGCATCCCTATCTTTACATCAAGGGTAACACATATAACCCGCAATAAATTACAGTTAGTAACCAATACTGACCAACTCATTTAGAAAGATGAGTTAATTTTACCCAGCTTCCTCCGTTGTACACCTCGGTAAAGCCGTTTTGTTTCAATATGCTTTTAGCTCCCGCACTACGCATTCCCGATGCACAGCAGGTAATAACGGGTTTATCTTTTTTGAGTTTAGCTAACTGTTCGCTAAGGGTATCAAGCGGAATATTGATTGACCCCTTCACATGCCCTCCGGCAAATTCACTTTTGCTGCGTACATCTAAAATAATAGCTCCACGTTTAATTAATTCAGCATAATCTACCTTTGATCCAAATCCAAGAAGTTTTTTTATTGTATCTAACATGATTAGTTATTTAACGAATTTATATTTATCCAACTACCGCCATTTTCGCAGAAAACACCGTGGCTTTTAAGATAGGCAGACGCCTGACCGCTACGTATCCCGCTGGCACAACATAAAATCAATGGTTGTTTCAGGCTTGCTAATTCATCCATTCGTTCCGGTAATTCCTGTAACGGTATGTTGATACTGCCATCCACATGGCCATCCATAAACTCCATCGGAGTTCGCACATCAACTATAGCCGCCCCGTTTTTAATTAATTGTTCAATGCTCATAACTTGTTTTAAATTTCGGCACAAAGATCAATTTAATTTTTGAACCCAAAAGTAACAAATGTTACACAAGCTAAGGAAGGATAAATTATTGTTATCTTTGGGTATATATTTTTCGAAACGCAGTTAATTTAAACCAAGGTAATCTTATTTCGCCCAAGAGATACAATTCCGGTTTTCTCCATTTGTTTCAACAAGCGCGAAATAACCTCGCGGGTTGAACCAAGTTCATCGGCCAATTGCTGATGTGTGATCGTTATTTCGTTACTCTGCATCAATTCCGATTTTTTTATCAATAATTTCCAGATGCGTTCGTCCATTTTTTGAAAAGCGATTGAATTGACTACGTTTAATAATTCTTCAAATCGCTGATGATAAAGCTTAAAGATATAATCAGTCCACTCGGGGTATTTTCCCACCCATTTGGTTACTCTGTCAATAGGAATCAGAGTTAATTCACTGTCATCTTCTGCAATAACTTTCACCTTACTGGTATCATTATTAACACCCGCCAGAAAACTCATAATGCAACTTTCGCCCGGTTTAATATAATACAACAACATATCACGCCCGTCATCATCGGTACGATACACTCCAAGCAATCCGGAATTTAAAATTGGAATTACCTGAATGAATTTATTCATACCTACAATTTGTTCGCCAGCCGTCAGCAACTTCACAACGGCAGATGCCGCAAGTTCCTCGGTAAAATCTTTTTGATGAAATGGCAGTAACATGCAACAAAAATAAACTATAACTCAACAGCCTTTAGTGATATAAGTCATCACTATTCATTTTATTTTGAGTGCAGCACCGCAAACGGAATCAACATCTCCTCCATACTAATTCCCCCGTGTTGAAATGTGTTTTTATAGTGATTCACGTAGTAGTTATAGTTGTTTGGATAAGCAAAAAAATCATTATTTCGGGCAAACACAAAACCTGAACTGACATGTTGCCTTGGCAAAAAAACTTTAGCCGGATCTTTTACTTCAAATACCTCTTTCTTTTCGTAACTCAGGTTTTTCCCCTGCTTATAACGAAGGTTGGTATTGGTATTACGGTCGCCCACAATTTTCACCGGCTCATGTACCCTGATGGAACCATGGTCGGTGGTAATAACCACGGTTACGTCTTTTGAAGCAATTTTTTTAAGCGTTTCGAATAATGGAGAATTTTCAAACCAGGCAAGTGTTACCGACCGATAGGCCTTTTCATCCTCTGCCAGTTCCCGAATAACATGCATATCGGTGCGGGCATGTGAGAGTGCATCAACAAAATTATATACGATCACATTAAATTTATTCTGAAACATGTTCGAAATATTCTCTACAAGATTTTTTGCACCATCCAGATTAGTTACTTTGGTATATGAGAATTTGGCATCAATACGCGAACGAGAAAACAAATCTTTTAGGAAGTCCTCTTCGTGCATGTTTTTCCCCCCTTCATCTTCGTCATTGCTCCAAAATTTAGGCATACGCTTTTCAATTTCCGAAGGATACATTCCGGCAAAAATCGCATTCCGGCAATAATGCGTAGTAGTGGGCAAAATACTCATATACAATTCATCGGCTTCTACTCTGAAATATTCATTGAGCACCGGCTGTAATACCCGCCATTGGTCGAAACGCAAATTATCAATGAGTACAAAAAAAACCGGTCGCTCCCCTGTAATCAATGGAAATACTTTCTTCGACATCAGGTTATGAGAAAGTATAGGCAAATCCTCCCCTTTTCCCTGCATAAAATCGAAGTAATTATCGCTGATGTATTTACAGAAATTGTGATTTGCCTCGGCTTTTTGCATATCAAACACATCAGCCATGGTATTATCGGTAGTTTGACTCAACTCAAGTTCCCAAAACACCAGCTTGCGATATAGATTGCACCACTCTGTAAATCCCATTTTATCCTGAAAAGCCATCCCAATATTCCGAAAATCCTGCTGATAGCCCTGAGTGGTTTTTTCCGTCACCAGGCGTTTATTGTCAATTAGTTTTTTAATTGAAAGTAAAATCTGATTCGGATTTACGGGTTTTATCAGGTAATCGGCAATTTTTGAACCGATAGCTTCATCCATAATATATTCCTCCTCATTCTTGGTAATCATCACCACCGGAATTTCGGGTTGTTCTTCTTTAATTTTGGTAAGAGCCACCAAACCTGATATACCGGGCATATGTTCATCAAGAAAAACCAAATCGAAATGTTGCTCCCTGCACGTTTCAATGGCATCCACTCCATTGGTAACCGCAACTACCTCATAGCCCTTATGCTCAAGGAAAAGAATATGCGGCTTTAGTAAATCAATCTCGTCATCGGCCCAAAGAATTTTTATTTTTTGCATGTATTATCGGATGTTAGTAGTGAAATGAAGTGCGAAAATCGCATTTTTGTACTGTACAATTGTTATACCATGTGGCATTAATAACTCGAAACATAAATATTTAGTATTGGTGACTGTTAAAAATAAGAAAAAAATAATCAACGATCCGGTTTACGGATTTGTAAATATTCCCTACGATCTGGTGTATGACCTAATTGAACACCCTTACTTTCAACGTTTACGAAGAATAAAACAACTTGGTCTTTCACATTATGTGTATCCGGGTGCACAGCATACCCGCTTCCAGCACGTAATTGGTGCCATGAGTTTAACCCATCAGGCGGTAGAAACCCTGCGCTTTAAAGGAGTTTCCATCTCTGAGCAGGAAGGTGAAGCCGTTTGTGCTGCTGTTCTATTACACGACTTGGGGCACGGGCCGTTCTCGCACACACTTGAACATTGCATTGTAGATGTTCCTCATGAAGAAATTTCGAACGCACTGATGGAAGAATTGAATAAACAATTTGGTGGGCGACTGAATCTCACATTGAAAATTTTTAATAACAATTACAAAAAGAAATTCCTTCATCAATTAGTATCGAGCCAGTTGGATATGGACCGCCTTGATTACCTGAGAAGAGATAGTTTTTATACCGGGGTACAGGAAGGGATTATCGGGCACGACCGCATCATTAAAATGCTTACAGTAACCCATGAAGGTGAACTTGCGGTTGAAGAAAAAGGAATTTATTCGATCGAAAAATTTATTATTGCCCGCAGGCTGATGTATTGGCAGGTGTATTTGCACAAAACGGTAATTGCGGCTGAAAGTTTATTAATTAAAATTTTCGAAAGAGCAAAGGAACTGGCAGCCGAAGGTGTACAGCTTTTCTGCACGTATCCGCTCTATTTCTTCTTCTATGAAAACAAAAAAAAGTATAATTTCAGAAAAGATCGTAAACAACTCGAAATTTTCACCTTGCTTGATGACTACGATATTTTTGCATGCATAAAAGCGTGGATGCTACATGCGGATGTGGTTTTGGCTACGCTCTGTTCCAACCTTATCAATCGCCAGTTGCCCAAAATTGAATTTAGTCGAAAAGCTTTTGGCAAATCACGACTGAAGAAACTGCAACAGCAAACAGCCAACATGCTTGACATTTCGGTAGCTCATGCAGGTTACTTCGTTTACACGGATAAGGTGCAGAATAAGGCCTACAGCCTGAAGGGAATTAAAATAAATATTGTGGATAAGCAAGGTAAGGTTCGTGATATTGCCAAAGCATCAGACAATTACAATATTTCAGCTTTAAGTGATACGGTGGTAAAACACTATTTATGTTTTCCTAAAAATTCATAAATTCACCCCTAAATCATAACCCTGTATCTGAATGGTATCAGCACTGGAAATCAGTAAGCTCCTCAACGGTGAGTTGATAGGAAATAAAGACACCGTCATCCGGTCGGTTTCTAAAATCGATCAGGGGCATCCCGAATCGCTTACTTTTCTTGCCAATCCCAAATACACCAACTTTATTTATGAAACCAAAGCTTCGGTAGTTTTGGTAGGCAAAGGTTTTAAAAGTAGTGTGCCCAATCATATTACCCTCATAAAAGTAGATGACCCATATGCCTCCTTTTGCCTAATACTTGATAAATTTTTTAACAATAAATCGGCTCTTGCCGGAATTGAGCAACCAAGCTTCATTGCTCCCGATGCTACTTTGGGAAAAGAGGTGTATATAGGAGCCTTCGCTTATGTTGGGAGCCAGGTGCAGGTAGGCGATGGAACATTGATTTATCCGCAGGTGTATATTGGATCAAATGTAAAAATAGGGAAAAACTCCATTATTTATCCGGGTGTAAAAGTGTATAATCAATGTATAATTGGAGATAATTGCATTGTTCATGCTGGCACCGTAATTGGCAGTGATGGTTTTGGATTTGCTCCCCAAAAAGACGGAAGCTATGCAAAAATTCCTCAGATAGGAAATGTTATTATTGAAGACGATGTTGAAATTGGTTCCAATTGTTCTATTGACCGTGCAACCATGGGAAGCACTATTATTCGAAAAGGTGTAAAACTAGATAACCTTATTCAGGTGGCACATAATGCCGAGGTAGGAAAAAACACCGTAATTGCCTCTCAAACGGGAGTATCGGGTAGTACCAAAATAGGCGAAAATTGTGTGATTGGAGGACAAGTTGGATTTGTAGGCCATATCAGTATTGCCAAAGGAAGCCAAATTGGTGCACAAAGTGGCATTCCTAACTCAATTGATACACCCGGTCAAAAATGGATTGGCTCACCCGTACAGGAATACAAAAACTACCTGCGCTCAAGCATTGTTGTGAAACGTTTGCCTGATATGGATAAAAAACTGGATGAACTGGAAAAAGAAGTAGAAGAACTAAAGAAAAAATTAAAAGGCGAATAAGTATTGTGAAACAAACAACAATTAAAAACGAGATTACTATTTCGGGAGTAGGATTGCACACCGGACAAAAAGTAAATATGACTTTTTGCCCTGCTCCTGATAATCACTGGTACAAATTTCAACGCATAGATTTAGAAGG
This sequence comes from Bacteroidia bacterium, assembly GCA_020049855.1. Classification (GTDB taxonomy): domain Bacteria; phylum Bacteroidota; class Bacteroidia; order UKL13-3; family UKL13-3; genus JAGPCK01. The sequence goes on from JAGVLJ010000075.1 coordinate 20,512, forward strand.
TAAACCCATTGTTGATGCAGACGTAGATAATGTGGTTGACACATCCAGAGGTACTACCATTGAGCAGAACGGAGCACGCATTTACACCGTAGAACATGTGTTGGCTGCATTGGTAGGATTGGAAATTGATAATTGCCTCGTTAAAATGGATGGACCTGAACCAGCTATTCTTGATGGAAGCTCCATTCAGTTTATGGAACAATTGGAAAAAGCTGGAATAAAAGAACTGGATGCCGACAGGGAATATTTTTCTGTCCCCCAAAACATTTATTACCACGAGCAAGACCGGGGGGTAGAAGTAATTGCCATGCCTCTGGACGATTATCGGCTCACGGTAATGGTTGACTATAATTCTCCTGTATTGGGAAGTCAACATGCATCGCTCACCAATATCAAAGATTTTAGAAAAGAGATTTCTTCCTGCCGCACGTTTTGTTTTTTGCACGAACTGGAAATGCTGTATAACAACAACCTGATAAGAGGAGGCGACTTAAACAATGCCATTGTAATTGTTGATCGCATTGTGGAAGAGCACGAACTGGAGCGCTTGGCAAAAATGTTTAACAAACCAAAAGTAGAAGTAAAAAAAGAAGGCATTCTTAATAATGTAGAACTACGTTTTTACAATGAGCCTGCCCGACATAAACTGCTTGATTTAGTTGGTGACCTTGCACTCATTGGTATGCCACTTAAAGCCCAAATTATGGCTGCCCGGCCCGGCCATGCCGCCAATATAGCTTTTGGCAAAAAAATAAAGGCCTTAATAAAGAAACGGAAAAATAAATCACTCGTACCTGCCTACGACCCCAATACCAAACCTGTTTTGGATAATGTGGCCGTATCTAAATTACTTCCGCATACCTGGCCATTTCTTTTGGTAGATAAAATTACAGAGTTGTCGTCAAACCATATTGTGGGAATTAAAAATGTATCGGCCGACCAATATTTTTTTCAAGGGCATTTTCAGGGCAATCCAATATTCCCCGGTGTATTGCAAATAGAAGCCATGGCTCAGGTGGGTGGGGTATTAGTGTTGAGCGGAGTGCCCGACCCCGAAAAGTACAGCACCTATTTTATGAAAATTGACAATGCCAAGTTTAAAGACAAAGTAGTACCCGGTGATACATTGATTCTGAAACTGGAGTTGTTGGCTCCCATTCGAAGAGGTATTGTTACCATGAAAGGGATGACTTTCGTTGGCGAAAAGCTGGTTTGTGAAGCCGACCTGATGGCTACGGTAGTAAAAGATAAAGCATGATTCATCCATTAGCTCTAGTACATAAAGATGCAAAACTAGCTCCCCGTGTAACGGTGAGCCAGTTTTCAACTGTAGAACGCAACGTAGAAATAGGTGAAGGCACGTGGATAGGCCCAAACGTTTCGATCATGGAAGGAACCCGCATCGGAAAAAACTGCCGCGTTTTTCCCGGGGCTGTAATCGGTGCAATTCCGCAGGATTTAAAATTCAAAGGCGAAAATTCGACCGTTGAAATAGGAGACAATACTACTATCAGAGAATGTGTAACCATTAATCGGGGAACGGTTGACCGTATGAAAACCAGTGTAGGCAATAACTGCCTGCTTATGGCTTACGTGCATTTGGCTCACGATTGTATTTTAGGTAATAATATCATTGTTGCCAACAGCGTAAATCTTGCCGGCCATGTTACCATCGAAGACTGGGCAATTTTAGAAGGCATTGTAGCCGTACAGCAATTTGTGCACATTGGTGCACATTCATTTATCACCGGAAGTTCGCTGGTACGCAAAAATGTTCCTCCATTCATCAAAGTTGCCCGCGAGCCCCTCCAATACATCGGCATCAATGCAGTTGGGTTGCGAAGAAGAGGTTTCAGCGATGAAAAAGTACGAGAAATAGAAGACTTCTACCGCATACTTTTTGTAAAAGGACATAATATCACTAATGCTATTGGCATCATTGAGCAGGAAATTCCAGCAAGTGACGAAAAAGAGCAAATCCTCTCCTTTATTCGCGAATCAAAAGACGGCATCGTTAAAGGTTATTCCCGTTAACCCGGTACACATGCAGATAAGGCTCGACCATATCGGCAAACGTTTTGGCAACGAATGGATTTTTCGTGACGTAACCCTTGATTTCAATTCTCCGCAATCATACGCCCTGCTGGGCGCCAATGGAAGCGGTAAATCAACCCTGCTTCAGATTATTCTTGGTGCGGTTGCTTTCAGCAAAGGGGCAATCCACTATTCAGTAAATGGTTTACCGATGGCCTCCGACATCTTTTTCAGGCATTGTAGCTTCAGTTCGCCCTACCTCGAGTTAATTGAAGAGTTTACCTTAAACGAATTATTGGTATTCCACTTTTCGTTAAAACCCTTGAAACCCGGACTAACCCTGCAATCAATAACAGAAGAACTGGGACTTGAAAAGCACTGTCATAAACCGTTAAAAGCTTTTTCTTCAGGTATGAGGCAACGGGTAAAATTAGGGATCTCATTATTTGCTGAAACAAGCGTATTGTTGTTAGATGAACCGTGTACTAACTTAGATGCTGCTGGCATCACCTGGTATCAAAAAATGATTGAAAAATATTGCAGCAAGCAATTGGTAATTGTTGCTTCAAATGTACCAGCCGAATACGATTTTTGTAAAAACCATATTCATATCGAGAATTACAAACAAGCAAAAAAATGAGTTTGTTCACCAATGGAATTTTACTTATGAAAACTGCACAAAATCTTTGGCGGGGCAAAAAGAAATGGAAACAGGAAGCATTAGCTCATACGGACAACTATATAAACACCGCTCAAAAAAATCATGACAAAACACTAACCACCGGCATTTTTTATAAACTGAAGGATTACCCGTATGAGGGACTGTTTGCAGCAAATCTGGTTGCCAATTTAATCAATTATAAATTAACTCCTGTTGAACGCAGACTTATAAGTAAAGCAGGAGCCGTACTGGCACTTGGCGATGTTTACTGTGATGATACAAACATCAGCTTTGAGAAAATGCACTTAATGCTCGAAGAGCCTCATCAGGCCGATCCGATTAATTCCCTCGATCGGTTGTTTCTTGAAATTTATAAAGATCTGCTAATAGAACTTGATGATAGCCAACAGGTATTTTTTCACCGTACACTAATACAGGGTTTTGAAGCCGAAAAAAACAGTCGTAAACTTAAAGACCCAAACCTTGACGCATCAAAAGTAAAAGAAATTAGTAAAAACAAAGGAGGTATTAGTTTACTTATCTACCGCTCACTGATGCACATCCCGCTAGATGAAAAGGAAAGGGAAGTTTTATGGCTTGCCGGAGCATTTACCCAATTAATTGACGACCTGTTTGATTTACGTTGGGATATAGAAAAGCACACGCAAACATCGGCTACCATTTGCACCTCATTTGGAGATATAAGCAATCAACTGGAAGAACATTTCTCCTTACTGGTTAAAACACTTAAAAACTCACAACTTAATCAGGGAAAATGCAGGGAATTTGCCTTTGTATTCTATGTTTTTAAACTTGGAGCTGATGCCTATATTAACCAACTTAGAACCTATTGCGATGAGCGCATCAGAACTGAACAAATTCTCTCATTGTCAAAAAAACAATTGCACTTTGTGCATTTCGATTTGAGCAATGTGACGTTTGTTTTGCCCAAGGCACTAAGGTTTATTTACTGACCTTTGAGTTTTTTTTGCCGTTGCATATCAATCGTCTTTTTTAGCGAATCAACTTGTAGTTGATTTTCCAAACCCGGCCTCGGCATTTCTGGTGTTACTATTTGATGCGGCTGAACTGCTCTCTTTTTAGAACAGCATCCATTAACAAACCCGAAGAACAGCAAACTAATGCCCCACCACAAATTTTTGAGATATCCCTTCGTCATGGTTAGTTACTGCCTTTAGAATATAACTGCCCGCACTTAATTGCGAAATCTCAAGCGAAACTTTATAGCTGCCGTAGGGCAGCTTCATTTCCTGAAGTTTTTTTATTTCATGGCCGTTCATATCCGTAATTGAGAAAGTATACAGCCCGGGGCTTTCTACCTGCATGGTCAAATAAATAAACTGGGTGGCCGGGTTAGGAAATACTTTTAATTCAGAAAGTGTTAACCCGCCTGTTGATAGCTGCGTATCATTAGCTTTAATTTTTGCAATGGTTGTAGGGTGCTGGCTGATGGTATTTCCGTAGGAACCCGAAATCCAAACTACTCCCAATTCATTATATTTTCGCTGAATTCCGGTATAATCTCCCCATCGTTCCATCGAATCGGCAAGCAGATTAATGGAACCATCACCCTCTCGGATGCGTATATACGAATAAATGACACCGTAACGATCAATATATACTGCAGATGTGCCGGGCTGCCTTTGCTGCGACACATGCGAAAAAGTAATAAGTAAACTTTTATCAGCACCTCCGCCACCTATATATGCTAGCGAAGGATATCCTATATCTAACGTATCGTAAGAAATATACTGTGCAGTGACCTGTGGGGAGGCATACAATCCGGTTATTTTCCCCAAATAGACAGATGGACTGAAATTTACCGGCTCAATGGTATTGCCTACAAAATAAATTATTCCACCCTCAATAATGGATGAAAGGGCACGTGCATCGTTAGTTTGCAAATATTGCCCGCTAGGCTGAATGGCGGATGGTGGCAACCCATATGGTTTATTCGATTTCAGAATGCGTGTGCCTAGTGTAGCTGTCCCCGACTCAAGTGTATTGCTTATAGTATGTAAAAACACTGTATCATTGGATGCATCGCCAGGGCGAAGGGAAATAAAATATGTTTCGGGACCCCATGGCTGCGAACCTCCCTGCACAGCACAAATACTCCAGATGGGTCGACCATTATACGTAATACTATCATAATATTTGCTGGAAAGGGAAAGACCGTCAAATCCGTCCTGTTTTTTTACCTGCCAAATAATGGATTGTTTAAATCCCTCGCGCCAGCTTTTACCATCCTGCAACAGATTTCCTGTCACAAACAAATCCTTTTTTGAAATACACACAATCGGATAATCAAACCAAGTTCCATTGCCCCACCTATTTCCTGCAAGTGAATAAAATTTCCAGCTTAACGTGGGATCATTACTTTGCGAAAACCCAATTACAATGCGTGAATCATTGCTGCTGTCACCCTGTAAAAACACCATGATAAAACGATCCGCCAGAGGGTCATAAATAATCCGAGGATCATACGTACGGTTTAGCGCTCCCAACTGATTGGTGGTTATAGCCGACAGCGATTTGTAGGGATTGATTGATGTTCCCGTTTCATCGTACATGCGCACATTGGTATTTACCACACTCACAATTTTGCCTCCGTTAGAAATGGCCACACTATTATCGTTGGGGGTTCCGTTTGACCCGTTACCCGTAAAAACTTTATCAATTGACGGGGCTGTAACCGTGTTAGTATTGTTAGTTTTATTTTTCGCCTGATTCATTAAATGAAGCATCCGTTGTTTGTCAATTGAGCTTTTAAGTTCTTTTGAATATCCTTTAGGTTCCGGAAATGCCTTGTTCGTTTGAAATTCGATAGTAAAAAGCCAATTATCGGGCAACGTACTAAAATTAATTTCGGTAAAAGGAATAATCGGCTCCAGATTTACTTCCCGGTTGGTTAGTTGCTGTGCTTTAGATCCAATTACTGCACTGAGTAATATAAAAAGCGAAAAAACATATTTCATATAACTATATTTTGTTTCTTTTTTTCAGAAATAGATACGTAAAGATAGCAAATAAAATTAAAAAAGTTCCAGCATAAAACCCGGGACTCATGTATTCATCATCGCCAAACACAAGCAATGAGAGCAAAATTCCATACACCGGCTCCAGGTTGGTAATCATATTCACCGTAAAAGGGGTAAGTTCTTTCATTAAATGCACACTTACTACAAATGGAATGGCCGTACACACAATACTTAGTATTACCAGCAGCCAAAAATCAGTTGCTGAAGGTACAGAAGGTAATCCAATATCACCATCAATCAGCATCATGCAGGTAAGCAAAATAAGAGCCCCGCCTATTTCATAAAAGGTGATGCTGTAGGCCGGAAAACGATTGGCAATTTTACCATTTAACACCACAAATAATGAACCAGCCAATGCAGCCAATATCCCATAAAAAATACCTTCCGAATACCCCGACTCAAAACGAAATATGAGGGAAATGCCGATGATAACCACCAATGCCAGAAAAACCTCCTTAAGCGAAATAGCCCTTTTGAAAAATAATGGCTCAAGCAAAGAAGTAAACAAGGTTATAGTGGAAAGGCTTATTAGCGTAATGGATACATTTGACACCTTGATGGAATGGTAAAAACAATACCAGTGAAAACCTACAATTAGTCCGATAAATAAAATCCAAATGATTGCCTTGGGGGGTAGCTGTAGTTTAAACCTTATAAACCTAAAATACACCCAAAGGCTGATGATGGTAAACAGCACACGATACCATACCAAATCAATAGCCTGTAAGCTAATCAACTTTCCTAAAATGGCTGTAAATCCCCAGATAAAAACAATTACATGAAACCTGGCCAAGGCAGTTGCTTTCACTTATTTCGGGGCTTTAACGGCTATCCCTATTCCGAGGATAAGGTAGCAAATATTGGGAATCCAAACAGCTATGAACGGATGCATTTGCCCGCTGATGCCGTAACTAAGCGAAAACTGGGTAAGTAATAAAAAAGTAAAACTAATAAATAATCCTAACCCAAGGTGAATACCCACCCCACCCCTTACTTTGCGGGCAGCAATGGCCACCCCAAGCAGTGTAAGTACGAACATGGCAAATGAAGAAGCCTGTCGTTTATACTTCTCAACCAGCAAATTATTAATATTGGCTCCTCCTTCACTCATGGTCTCCTTTATCTCGTGATTTAATTCAAAATAATTAAGTGTGGAAACTACCAGATTGGTTGCCGAAAATTCATCAGGGGTGATGGCCAAAGATGTATCTTTCCTGTACCCCGATTCAATAGTTTCTCCATTAAGGCCAAACCTTCGAATCACGTAATTTTCCAGCGTCCATTTTTTCTTTGCTTTGTTCCAGATAAGCTGGTCGGCAGTAAGTCGGTATATTTTATCAGTGCCTATAAAATAATCGGTAGTAAATTGATAGCCGGCACTATCGGTTAAATTAAATGCCTCAAGGGTTACAAATAAACCGGGTGCCTTGCGCAAATACACTTTACTGCTAAGCACTCGATGCTCGTTACGAACGTAGGTATCTTCAAAGGCCTCCACTTTTTTATGGCATGGAGGAACCACAAAAGCTGCTAAAATGAAATTAAGAATTGCAATAACTGAGGCTCCTGCAAAATAAGGAAATAAAAATCTGGTGTAATTAACTCCTGTCCCTAAAATTGCGATAATTTCGCTGCGTGTAGCAAGTTGCGAGGTAAAATAAATAACAGCTATAAAAATAAACAAGGGGCTAAGTAAACTTATGTAATATGGTATAAAATTGAGGTAGTAATCAAACACAATAGCCTTCATCGGGGCTTTCTTCTCAATAAAATCATCAACTTTTTCAGTAAGATCAATAACCATTACAATCAAAATTATAAGTGCCATGGTAAAAAAAAATGTACCAAGGAACTTTTTAATAATGTAGCGGTCAAGTATTTTCACGTTATAGTCGTTCGTTAAGTTTGGATATCATGATATTCTTCCATTCGGTAAATGTACCATCAATTATTTTCTCCCGGGCAGTGGTGGTAAGCCAAAGGTAAAATTTAAGATTTTGCATAGTAGCCAAATGTGCGCCAAGAATTTCATTAGTAGTAATTAAATGGCGCAGATAAGCTTTTGAATAATCAGGTGTAAGACGCACATCAACTGCAGAAAAATCATTTTCCCATTTTTTGTTGCGCAGGTTAATGGTTCCCTGTTCAGTAAACAATAATCCGTGGCGTGCGTTGCGGGTAGGCATTACACAATCAAACATATCAATACCCAGGGCAATGGATTCTAAAATATTTACCGGAGTACCCACCCCCATTAAATAACGTGGTTTATCGGCTGGAAGAATGGCACATACTTCATCCGTCATTGCATACATTTCTTCGGCAGGCTCTCCTACCGATAACCCTCCAATGGCATTTCCTTCCCTGTGCATCGAAGCAATAAATGTTGCTGAGTGTTTTCTCAAATCACTGTACACACTGCCCTGCACAATAGGAAATAAGGTTTGTTCATACCCATAAAGGCCTTCCGTTTCATCAAAACGAACACAGCAACGCTCCAACCAGCGATGAGTCATGTGCATTGATTTTTTTGCATAATCATAGTCGCACGGATAGGGTGTACACTCGTCAAATGCCATTATAATATCGGCTCCAATGGTACGCTGAATGTCCATCACATTCTCCGGTGTAAATAAGTGTTTACTCCCATCAATATGGGATTTAAACCAAACCCCTTCTTCGTGAATTTTGCGCTGGTCAGAGATGGAATATACCTGAAAACCTCCGCTATCGGTAAGTACAGGGTGTTGCCAATTCATAAACTTATGCAGGCCACCTGCCTGATTCAGAATAGTTGTTCCGGGTCGCAAATATAAATGATAGGTATTACTAAGTATAATCTGCGCTTTAATATCATTAACTAAATGGTGTTGCGACACACCTTTTACACTCCCGTTTGTACCCACGGGCATAAAAATAGGAGTTAAGAAAGTACCATGTGCCGTATGCACCTCCCCCGCACGTGCCTTGCTTTTACTATCAGTTGCCGCTAGCTTAAACTTCATTTGCCCGACTCGAAATTGAACGTTAAGGTGAGCATTTTAGGGAAGATGCTATTAATGGATTGCGAATAAATATACGGATCCTTGAACATGGCATTGGTCATGGCATTACTAAGTTTTAACTCGGGCGAAAATTTGAAATAAGGATAATAAAAATCAAATCCAAAACCCACTTCATAGCCATATACTTTAGGAACTAAAGAGACGACAGCCTTGGTATTACTGCGCGATTGGTCAACTGTTGAACCAAAATCATACGACAGATAGGCTCCGCCAATTACATAAAAACGGGTGTTGCGATGCCGCTCACTTTTATATTTAAGCAGCAACGAAGCCTGAAGGTAAATTGACTCTATTTTAATCACTGTTTGTTTTTGGGTAGTCCCATAAAAATCATAAACCAAATTTCGCTGGGTAAATATCAACTGTGGGAAAATGGCTCTTACATCTAAAAACTTTCCAGCTCTGAAATTGGTAATGGCTCCTAACCCTAATCCGGGAAACCCTTGTGTACGTACACTTCTTAACGAATCAAAATTGTAGAAATACCTGCTGCGGTTTAACTGAAAACCCGATGAATTTACATTAATATTAAATCCGAAATGAATGGGTTTAAAATCCGATTGATACAAATTGGGTTGCTGAGCCTTTAAGCCAAAAGTAACAAGCACCAGAAGAAAGGTGAGTTTTACTTCTTTCCTGAGTAAATAGAAGATATTCCGAATGAAAGAGGTTTGCATGTTGTAGTAATATATCCTGCCTGACTTAATTCTGTTAAAAATGCCTCGCCTTCCGGAAATTCCTGTACCGAATCCGGTAAATAGGTATAAGCCGTTTGATGGTTGGCCAACCACCTCCCACACAAGGGAACAATGTAACGGAAATAAAATCTATAGAACTGTTTTACAGGAAACACCCGAGGCTTAGAAAACTCCAGTACCACCAAAATACCGCTTGGCCTCAACACGCGGTACATCTCCGTCAACCCTTTTTGCAAATTTTCAAAATTGCGTACTCCAAAAGCAACGATAATAGCATCAAAACTGTTGTCGGCAAACTGTAAATTTTCCGAATCACCCCGCATCAGTTTTATTTTGCCTTCATAGCGTTTTACTTTCTCCTCACCCACTTTCAACATTCCTTCTGAAATATCAACTCCAATTATCTCTTTTGCCCCCGTTTCTAAAGCCTGAATGGCAAAATCACCCGTACCGGTTGCCACATCAAGCAATCGCCCGGGTTTTACCGAGGCTGCCAAAGCAATAGCCTTTTTGCGCCAAATTTTATCAATTCCTAATGATAAAAAGTGGTTCATAAAATCGTAACGAGCCGATATCTGGTCAAACATCTGCTCAACTTGCTGCTTTTTGCCGGCCGATGAATCTTTAAACGGAGTAACGCGGGTCAACTGATATATGTTTTAATTCCTACCTTTGAAGAGCGCAAATTTAATTAAATCTCCCGCTTTCGTATGCTTATTAAAACGGCCACCTTTGTTAAAAGTTCAGTAAACCTGTCACAATGCCCTTCGCCTCAGTTGCCTGAATATGCATTTATTGGCCGCTCCAATGTGGGCAAATCATCGCTCATCAACATGTTGTGCAACCACTCTAAACTGGCCAAAGTATCTTCTACTCCAGGAAAAACCCGGGAAATAAATCACTTTCTAATAAATAATAACTGGTATCTGGTAGATCTGCCGGGTTATGGGTATGCACGTGTATCGCGCTCGGCTCGCCAAAAATGGGGTGATTTTATTGAAGAATACCTGAAAGGACGCGAAAACCTACAGTACCTTTTTGTACTCATTGATTCCAGGCTCGAACCTCAGCCAATCGACATTGAGTTTGTTAATCACCTTGGGGTACTATCCATTCCATTTGTTATTGTTTTTACCAAAATTGACAAACAAAACACCGCACAAACACAGCAAAACAAAGAGTTGTTTGAAAAAGCACTTTACAAAACATGGGAGGAGTTACCCTCAATGTTCCTTACCTCGGCCGAGAAAAAAACGGGAAAGGATGACTTGCTTAAGTTTATTGGTGGCTCCAACCAAGAATACCGGATACAAAAAAAAACAGACCTGAAATAATTCAAACCTGTATAGAATGAGAAATAAAATAGCTGCTAAAAATCGTTTACCCCGCTGTTTATAATTTTAAATTCATGCAGGTTAAAATCCATAAAGAAGGTAACGGTTATAAACCCGTCAGCCGATCCATCCGTTAGTGTAATGCGTACATCATCTACTGTCCATTGATATACGGTGCTGCCATTGGAAGTTTTTGAAATTTGGGGAGGCTGCACATCATCATACTTGTAGGATAAAATGTATTTCATATCGGTAAAATACTTTTTATCGGCTACCATCATTACTTTGGTAAAACGCCCACGGTCAGTAAAATAATAGTAGATATTATTGAGCGTTACGGTACCAACAGTCATATCTTCATTTTCCAACACGTAAGCATTAGGGTCGTTTAGGGTATTGCTTTTAATAAAATTAACTTTACGGCCATTTTTTTGAGTCGAGTCAATATGCATTCCCCACGTTATGGATCGAAAACCTGGAATAAGACCTTTGCCGTTTGTTTTTTTATTGCCTTGAGCAATTAAGCTTAAAGAAGTAATCAGGAAAAGTGCAAGAATGCTGATTTGTTTCATTGATTTTTGGTTTAATAAAAACTTTCGAGATAGCCGTAAAATTAACGGAAACAAATTTACACGCAATATTGAAGGCAAAGCAAAACCCTTGTATGCAAGTTTCCACACCTGCACTTTTTTCTGAACAAGCCTGTTTTAATTTATTAATAACCAAGTTCCTCACAAAAATATAGCTACAATAGCTTATCTTTGTGATCAAAAATAGCACAACCTGGGGCTGACCGGATTTGACGGGATGAGCAACAGGGATGTAAGCACGCAGAGCTTTGGGATATTGGCTCTATAATCTCAATACTCAACCATTAACTGGCGAAAACAACTTCGCAATGGCTGCCTAATCAGGATTGATTACGCAATAGCCATCATCCCGGCAAATGTTTTCTGGTGCATTTGTCATTCGGGGTGTCGTATCACCGGAGCCTGCGGGTAAGTGGTTTTGCGCCCTGCTTGTATAAAGAGACCTAAGGAACAGGATTAGCCCTTGCCCGGCTTACCTGCTCACAAAAATCAAAGGGCAATAAGCGTGTAGAAAGCATTACCGTTCCATCTCCGGACGAGGGTTCGACTCCCTCCAGCTCCACCTTCGCCCTCCTTCG
>JAGVLJ010000043.1 GCA_020049855.1 Bacteroidia bacterium
TATTGTGTAAGCTCTTCCTCCTTTTGGCGCGGGTTGCCAAACCTATCTTCCATCACTTTTGAAAAAACACGGTTGTGTGAAGGGTCATTTTTTTCAAAAATCAACGTTTTTACTCCTTCAGTATGATGTGTAAAATAGTCAAGATTCAACTCAAAAAGTCCATCAGAAGTAGTTTTAAGAATGGCACGCAACTCATTTACATAAGACGGGGAACCATAAGGTGCCAAACCCATAATTTTGTATTCATCGCCATAATGATAGAAACCTAAATATTGGGTAAATGCAGTATAAAAAACTCCAATTGAATGCGGAAATAATACCTGATTATATACATTAATGGTTGACTGATTTCCGGTGGCCACCATGCACGAACTGAAATCACCAAATCCGTCAATAGAAAGTAAAGCAGCCTCCTGAAAAGGTGAGGCGAAAAAAGCCGAAGCCAGGTGAGAACGGTGGTGCTCAACGTTTACAATTCTGGCGGCTATATCTACCGGAGCTTCTTTAAAATATCTCCTAAACTCCTCGTCAAGCGTAGCAACCTTTTTACTGTTTTTAAATCGCTCAACCAACCAACTTAAATTTGCTTTTCCTGTTAGAACCCGTTTAAGTTTTTTCATCCGATGTGCACCCGGATCACGGCCAATTGTGATGTAAGAAACATCGGAAAGCCCGATTTTCTCGTCATTCAAACAAGCCTGAATTGACAAAGCCGGAAAGCCTGCCCAATGCTTAAAACGGGTAAAGCGTTCTTCTTCAAAAGCGCAAATCAGCTCACCATCCTTCAATAAGGCTGCCGATGAATCTCCGTGATATGCGTTTAGACCGAGTATATACATTGGAAATCCTCCCATTTGTTGCGAAAATAAGAGGATAAATTTAACTATTGGGACACTATTTGGGAAAGAGTTTTTTTATATAGGATAAGGTCTGATAAATAACACTGAGAACCAATTTTATATAATAATTTCAGACATTCTCTATTTACGGTGCAAGTAGCTTCAGGTACTTTTCAGTGTTATTTTTAATATCTGACTTCTTGTCGAAATACACCTTTGCGCCTTCCTTCCACTTTAAGTGTTCATCGTTAGACATTTTGAGGCATTGCTTAATCACGAAGATCCAATTTTCAGAATTAGTAATTGCTATATCAAATCCGGCACGAACTTCACTTAATCCGCGCCATGGTGTTTTATCAGAAATTATTACAGGACAACCCGCACTCAGAGCTTCTGAAATTGAATGCCCAAAATTCTCATGTAGCGTAGGTAAAACCATGAAATCATAACCTGAATAATCAAATTTATGAATATGAAAATTCACTTCTCCAAAATAGTTAACCTGAATATTGATGGGCAATTTGCGTGATACATTTATGCATTTATTCCAGTACTCTTCCTCCTCAATAGGTCCATACACAGCTAATGAGACATCTCCTTCTTTTATTTCCGAAAGCAACTGTATAAGAAAAAGAAGGTTTTTAATAGGTAAAATTCTGGAGCAATAAACTAATCTTAGCACTCCTTCCTTTTTGCAGCTCTGATTTTTCTTAAAGTAATTAAACCTAACTGGTAAATTTGGAATCACCTCAATCTTGGGCTTCCCAGCTACAAATTGCTTAATCCGTTCTGCTTCCTCTTCGTTTGTCGCATGCCAGATAATTTTGCTGTACCATCTGGTTAAACGAGTCACAGTGAGGAATAATCTTTTTTTGAATCTTTTTACCTGTAAGGTATTTTCACCTATCATTCCTCTGGGGCAAATAATCACCTTGCATGAAAGAACCTTTGCCCTCAGCAATAATATTGGGAACAGGCTAAACCAAAAAGAGAAGATTCCGTTTATATAAACCACATCAGGTTTTTCAGTTTGCAGTATAAATATGATAGAACGAATCCGGTGATAACCTTTCGTTAAATAATAAACCTCTACCCCTGATATTTTCTCTGATACTTTTTGATTGAATAAAACCCCTCGAAACGGGGTTAAATCATTCAAATCCCTGTCACCGGTGATTATAATAACATTAAAATAATTAGTCAATGTCTTTGAAAGAGCCAATACAGATGTAATAGGACCGCCTGCCTTAAATGCAGGAAGAAACCAGTCTATAAAAAAAACTATTTTAGGTTTATTCAATGACTTTGTTTTTAGAAAGCCATTCGTCAAGCACAACTATCTGCCAGATACGAGACCAGCTAATACCTGGATGACCGGAGTGAAATCGTTTCCATAGTCCGATTATATTTTCCTCATTTGCAAATGAACGGGCAGCAAACGAATTAATTCGTTCATTGCAAAATGACCACAGTTCATTGCGCATCCAAAGTTCCCAGGGAAACCCAAACCCCATTTTCTTTCTGGTATATACTTCGGCTGGTAATAAATCGCTCATACTTTTAATGAGAAGATTTTTTGGATATTTTCCTATTTTAATATCGTCAGGAAGCGATAATACGTATTTCACAAGCACGTGGTCAAGAAACGGAACACGTACCTCTAAGGAATGTGCCATACTCATTTGGTCAGTATCGCGCAACAATGTATCAGTAAGATAAGAATTTAATTCAAAACTACTTACCAGCGAATAGAGGTGGTTTGAATCCGTTGAAGGCAGTTGGGCAATTGTTTCCTGCAAAAAATTTCTTTCTACCTCAATTCCGGGGAGTAACAGTTTTATCTGAGAGTCAAAATATGTTTGTCTACTGGCAATCAAAAAACTTTTTATCAGGTCAGATCCTGAAAACGATTCCGAAAGTTTAAGTAAATAATTTTTACCCGTAACTGCATACATTGCACGGAAAATTTTCTTCCAAATTACATTAGGTAATATCCGGCTATACGCCATGAATTGATTCATGTGATGAGCAGCTTTAAAAACAGGGTATCCCCCGAATAACTCATCGCCTCCTAAACCGGAAAGAACCACTTTAATTCCCTTTTCCTTTATTTTACCAGAAACAAAGTATGTATTTATTCCATCAGCCGTAGGGTGATCCATTGCTCCCAAAGCGTTTGGTAAAGCTTCGAGCAAATCCATAGGTTTTAGCTCAATAGCGCAATGATTTGTTTTAAACTTCTTTGCCACAAAAGATGAAAAATAACTCTCATCAAAACCCTGCTGCCCAAAGGTAACAGAGAGTGTATTAACGGGCTTGGTATCAATTTGGCTCATAAGAGCCACAATAACGCTCGAATCTATACCTCCTGAAAGAAAAGCACCAACTTCAACATCGGCCACCAGTTGCTCTTCAACACTTTTTGTGAGCAATTGCCTTATATTCTTTAAAACTATATCGTTGGAAACAACGGGGCTAAATTCTAACTCCCGAGTAGAAAAGTACCGCTTCTCCTCTTTCCCAAACTCAGTCATTATCATGTAGGTACCTGGCTTCAAAAAACTTACTCCATCAATCATAGTATGAGGGGCATTTACCCTTTGAAATCGCATGTATTCGGCTAAACCGCTATTGCAGAGGCGAGCTGTTATAAAACTACTTGAAAGAAGCGATCTTAACTCAGAAGAGAAAATAAATGTTTGACCTTTTTGAGCAAAATAAAGCGGTTTAACACCTAAATGATCTCTGGCAAGGACAAGTTTTTTTTCATCAATATCCCAAATAGCAAGTGCAAAAATTCCTTTAAGCATTCCAAACAAATCGGTGCCGTAGCGAATATATCCTGCCAAAATAACTTCAGTGTCGCTATCGGTTTGAAAATGATATGACTCCCTAAATTTTGCTTTTAGGTTTCTATAATTATAAATTTCTCCATTAAATACAATTACATACCTGTTAGTTGCTGAAATCATGGGTTGATGCCCTCCGGTAGTAGTGTCGATAATTGACAGCCGTCTATGCCCAAGGGTAACAAATGAGTCGGAATAGATTCCTTCATCGTCAGGACCACGGTGGGAAAGAGTTTTATTCATCCTCTGAACCTGATGAACATAAGGACCTACGCGTTGAAAATTCAAAATTCCGTTAATCCCGCACATATCTTAGTTCTTGCTCTGCTGATAAACCTCTTGGTACAAGTTAAAGAACTGTTCAGCGATAACACGTTTATCAAACCGCTTTGCATTTTTATACCCGTTACTTATAAGCTCATTTCTATACTCATAATCATTGATTATTTTTTTCAAGCCTAAATTAATTTGAGAAATGCTGAATGGATCCACAATACAGGCTGCATCAGCTGCCACTTCGGGCATAGAAGTAGTGTTTCCTGTTATCACACATCGTCCGATAGCATTAGCTTCAATAATAGGCATCCCAAAACCTTCGTATGTTGATACAAAGGATACAATATCACATTTATGGTAATGCTCTATTATTTCATCCTCTGTCAAGCGAGACTCCTCAATTAGGTGTTGTATGTTGTAAATTTTGAGTTTCGCTTTCAACCCATCATCTACCTTACCTATGATGGTTAACCGACATGGGATGTCGCGGATAGCCTCCACAAGCCTACTTATGTTTTTATTTGGAGCTGTTCCAACTTGCAATATACTTGGAAGCCCGCTGTCAAAAGACTTTTCGCACTTTTTAAATTTTTCAGAAATGGAGACATAAATCACCCGTATTTTCTCGGATGGGCATCCGGTATATTTTATTAGTTCCTGCTTGGTAGCTTCAGAAATAGAAGTAATAAATCCTGACCTTAAAACAGGAATATTAAACCAAAAGAGTTTAATAACAAGATACTTTATTCCCCGTGAAGCCGCCAACACATTGCAATCAAGAAATGTAGTTATTGTTTTGCGTTTTTTTAGAAAAATTGAAAGGTATGTAGCATCACCCAGCACATGGTTTACGTCTTTTTGATGGAGTGCTGCTTCAATAGAATTGTAAATCCTTTTAATAAGGCCATTGCTTAAATATCGGCTTTGCACTACTTCAATAGAGACTCTGTTGTTAAGCTTCTCCCTTATGATACCAAAATATATCTCTATACTAAAGTTGCCAAAAGGACGTGGTTTTCTTGTAAAATGTACAACCCTCATCACTTGTTAATTAGTTACTAAATCGTTAATCTTTTTCTCCAGCGCATCCGTAATACATACCCCATTCCTTTAGCCACAATGAAACACCACAATATAAAAGTAGATGTGTAAAGCAAACTAACCATTTCAAAGCTGATGAAAAAAAGAGTACTTGTTATCATGAATTTAACAATTATATTATCTGAAAATCCTTGTGCCTGCTTATCCAACCATCTAAACACCAACATAATTATAGGAATAAAAAGTATTAACCATTGATAAGGAAAATTTAAAATAAAATCAGCATAGATGTTCACCCCCCAAGCCGTGCTATCCGACTCCTCATTTACTAACCCAAGAATCAAAGCTCGCTCCCTGTTATTATAAGTATTAAAAGAAGGCTTATCCTGCCATACGATACGCGGGATGAGTTGTAAAAAAACTTCCAAATAAGATAACCCAAAACGATATTCAAGATACCCTTTATTAATCCCATTTTGTGAGTAGGATAACTCACGTCCATAATTAATACGTTCAGCAAAAAAAGAGCTTGCAAAAGCCAGACGCTCATCAAACGAGAGATTTAGGGTTTTGATAAACGTACCAGCAAGATTTTGCTTTGTTTTTTCATATTCTATTTTCTTTATCTGCTGAAAAGGAAGAATATACAGAATTCCAATAATTCCAAGCACAATTACCGGAAACATTGTTTTTCTTGATTTAAGCAAAAGACCCACTACAATAGCACCTGATGCCAATATCAACTCGCTACGCCACCAAGACGTGACGGCAAAATAAAATCCAGTAAAACATATTATTAATGCAAGAAGTACCGATTTGCCGCGTTTAATTTGAACGGTGTAAATACTAAGAACCATATTTGGATAAAGGAATGTCTTAAAAACCGGAAACAGTGTTCCAATTCCTGATGTACTTATCTCAAGTTGTGCAAGCTGATAGCCAACTACCGAAAGCACAAAAAACAGCACTTTAACCTTGTTTAATAACCCTTCATTGGAATCTAACAATTCCCCTTGAATCTTTTTATTGTCCGGATATTCTTTGAACGATAACTGAACCAATAAACTAACTATATAACCGATAATAAAAAAGGGAGCCAACGTATTAAATAACTTAATAACCATCAATCCTGAAATAATCTTATCCGGACGATCCTCAATTTGGTTAAACAGATAGCAAAAAGGGCCAATTCCCATAAAAAGTAACGACATCATGTTTAATCCGTTCACCCCTGAAAGAAACAGACTCTTTTTGGTGGATATATATATACCAATAATACTAATGCAAATAATTGCACATGAATAATATATATATGTTTTGTAAATACTCAAACCTGGGTATGTATTCGGATGCAATATAAAAACTAAATACCTGAATAAATATAGACTGACCAATGAGGCCAAATAATATAATTGTCCTTAAAGTAATTGCATTATTAAGTACATTCGCTACAATATTTTCGCAAAGCAAAAAGCTATTTATTATAAGCTAATAAATTAAACTTCAACCCATTAATACTGCCAGTGATTAAGCAGTTTTTAAAAAATACCGGATGGATACTACTTGCCAACATGGCAACCAAGGGAATTGGCTTAGTCACCATTTCTTTTTTATCAAAACTTATTACAAGCATTGAACTAGGAGTCTACAATTCATATATCAACACCGCAGCCTATATCAATCAAATTGCCGATTTAGGCTCAAGCACAGTACTACAGAAAGCAAGTGCGCTCGCAAAGGATCATAAATCAAAAATTACTCTTGAAAAAAAACTCTCGTCTGCCATATTGCTTGGTTTGCTGTCCAATTTATGTATTTTATTACTCATTGCCTTTAACATCGAGTTTTTTTCGCAATTATTTTTTAATCAAAAATCGGATAACTTAACTCACCTACTCATACTAATTACCCTTATCCAATTCTTTTTTCAACTCCCCACTTATGTTCTTATGGGTATCGGTCATTTTCAATATTACTCAATGCGTAATATTGTTACTGCATTTAATTCCTTTTTATGTGTAATTGCTTCGACCATATTTTGGGGATTAAGGGGTTCGGTCTTTGGCTACCTTACAGCCACTTTAATTAATACCTTTTTTACATGGATAATTACCATTAATATTCTAAAAAAAGAGCAGGTAAAAGTTTCACTCAGAAGTTCCATATCAGGACTTGTTCAATTACTTCGTGAGGGCTATTGGTTTTATTTCGGGAATACCTTTTTAGGGGCAATAGCCGGACTTTTCACAATTACCCTTTTTTCAAAGTACATAAGTATTGAAAGTTTCGGATTTTTAAGAATTGCAGCAAGTATAAATGCAATTACTGCTATTATCCCATCTGCAATTATGCCCGTTACACTCTCGGTACTATCCCGTCATTCTGCAAATGATACAATCAGGATTAAATCCTTTCAAATACGCTACGTTTTTGGAACGATATTTATTTTCACAACCATTCTGCTACTGAGTATAAAGCCAATTATTGACATACTGTTCAATTCAGAATATGAAAAAGGATTGAGTCTAATCTGTCCATTAATTTTTATCAATATTATTATTCTAATGCAGGGTTTATTTAGCAACTTTTTGATTGCGGCTGGAAAAATGAAATTTCTCGGAACAATATCTACCCTAAGCATTGTGCTGCATATCGTTCTCGCATACCTCTTAATTCCATATTTAGGTAATATGGGGTATCTTATATCATGGTTAGTGCCACAGTTTTTATCACATTTATTTACTACAATGAAGGAGTTTTCAATGAACCATTCATATAAAAAAATAAACGAAATAAAACGCTTCTACCTTATTACTACACCTGCACTTTTGATAGTATTTTATGCTAGCTTTTTACCAACATGCAATCATCTAAAAACCTACATATTACTTCCTATTCTTCCGTTATATTGCATAAGCTTTATTAAATTTGTTGTTATGAAAGAGGAACTAATTATATTTAAAACAAAGATGCTTGGTAGAAAAAAAATATGACCAAAAAAATAATTCATTATTTCAAAACATATTCGACCTTTGATTTTGTTAGGAAATGTATATTTAAATTGGTACAACTGAGTACCATGTTTAGTCTTTCTTCACTTAAGAAAAAGTATTTTTTCAAAAGCACCGACTTTAACCTTGGTAAAAATGTAATCTTGCGTGGATTTACCAAAAATATTTCTGTAGGTAAAAATACTACAATTTATGATAATGCCATTTTTTCTATTTCAAATCATGATGCTAAACTAAAAATTGGAGAACATTGCACATTTTCATTTGGTGTATTAGTTGCCTGTCACTTCGATATTGAGATAGGAGATCAGGTGATGATAGGAGAATATTCGTCAATACGCGACACAACTCATATATATTCCGACTTATCTAAACCGATGATAATGGCAGGAGATGTATCCCGAAAAATCAAAATAGGCTCTAACGTTTGGATTGGCAGAGGGTGCATCATTATGCCCGGTTCCACCATACAAGATGGTGCAGTTGTAGGTGCCAACAGTGTGGTGTCAGGTCATTTAGAATCAAATAAAATCTATGGTGGTAACCCTGCAAAATTAATTAAATATAGAACTGATTAACATGAAGCGTATTATGGATCGTATCTTAAATAGAATTGGTATACTTAAACGGTTTAATATTTTATCAACTGTTTCAATAAATAACAAAAGATTCAAAATTCCCGTACAAAATTGGATGAGCTTGAGGAATAAACGAAATCCCGAACATAAGTTAGATAAAATTTTCAACCAGCGACTAATCGACCTCAACGATTGTATGGTCATTTATATGGGAGTTAATCTTGGTCAAACTCGACCCAAGGTGAGAGCTATTCATTTCGGTATTGCTTACAGTTGAAGAATGCCAAGATACACAAGTGTAAATTATTTTAACGCGCTTAAAAAATTGAGTACAGGTAAGAAAAAACACCTTGTTGGCGGAGAACCATCAGACAAAAATAATATCGCAGTCGCGGAAGGTTTTTCGAATGAAAATACCAGAAGCACCCTAAAATCAGGAAGCCTCCAAGCAAATGGACAGCCAATGAAAAAATTTACCCCTACTTTTACCAAGTATAAACTGGCTAAATTACCCGATTCAAAAATCAGTACGGTTAATAGCAAATTTGATGTTGAAAGATTCGAATACAAAGTCACATCAGGAGCAGCAGAAATTAATTCACAAATAAACCCACTTATCATATGTGAAGTATTGCCATATCAGGACAAATCTGAATACATTGAAGAACAGTCTAAATTTTTTCAATTGTTACCGGATTTAGGATACCTTGTAGAAAGAATTAAACCCATCTATACGCTGGCGCGAGTTTCCCCATTCCGAAAAAAAGCAATTTGCCGGATTCCGCATATATTTCCATATACCCGAATAAGTCTTTCATTTAACAAATAACTAAAAGTATAGACAACCGAATGCTTTTCATATTATCACATCCCATACAATATATTTCTCCCCTTCTTAAATATCTGGCTTCAAAAACAGATATAGAAGTTTGCTATTATTCTGATGTAAGCGTAAAAGGAGGGTTTGACAAGGGCTTTGGCAAAGCAATAAAATGGGATATTCCGCTTCTAGATGGATATAAATTTGTTTTTGTAAAAAACTGGCGAAAAAATCAACCCATGGATACGCGTTTTATGAACGCTTTCAACCCCGGAATTATTCGTGAGTTAAGAAAAAGTAAAAGTAAAATTGTTGTAATTAACAGTTGGGCGTATGCCACAGATTGGCTGGTGCTTATTTTTGCTCCTTTATTTGGCAAAAAAATATGGCTGCGTACGGAAAATCCGATTAACAAAGAGTTGAATAAATCATTGGTTACCCGATTTCTCAAAAAAATACTGCTCAAACACATCCTCTTCCGTTTCGTTATTGATAAGTTTCTGTTTATTGGAATCAGAAACAAAAAATTCTATGAATACTATGGGGTAACAGATGAAAGTAGGTTTATATTTACGCCCTACTGTGTAGACAACGATAGTATGAATAATAAATACCTTTATCTTAAACAGAGAAAAAATCAAATCCGTGAAAAGCTCAGCATACCTGCGAATAGAAAGGTGATTTTGTTTACCGGTAAGTACATTGTACAAAAACAACCCCTCGATCTAATGAAAGCATTTAAACTTTTGCCAAATGACCAATACTCACTTATCATGGTTGGAGAAGGCGAATTGCGCTCTCAAATGCAACAGTTTATAGATACAAATCAACTAACAGGCATAATACTCACCGGCTTTGTAAATCAAAGTGAAATATGGGAATATTATATTGCTGCCGATGTTTTTGTGATGTGCTCAAATAGTGAAACCTGGGGGTTATCGGTAAATGAGGCAATGAATTTCCACCTACCGGTTGTCGTTTCGGATGCAAGCGGATGTAGTGCTGATTTAGTTCAACCCGGAAACAATGGTTTTGTGTTTAAAGAAGGGAATATTGAGGAATTGGCCTCCTCAATCAAAAAAGCTACAGAAAGTACAGAGATAAATTCAGCAATGGGAGCTTGCTCCGCGTCTATTATTCAGGGCTATAATATTTCCATTGTTAGCAATAACATCCTGAAAACCTTGCTTGGTAAGTAAAAAACATCTCTAATATATAAATAAATTAACTAAAATGGTGATATTGCATTGATTTATGAAAATATTTCTCGCGGGTAATTTCAATACATACACTCTGGAGACTTCTTACAAAAACGCACTCATTGATGAAGGATATGAGGTAAGAACATTTGATTTTCCTACTGTTACCAGAAAATACATCAGATTTGGCAAAGTCGGCCATCTTCTTCATAACTTTCTTCCAGTACAAGCATGGATTAGAAAAGTTAACAGGGAGCTTGTTATTGAAGCAAAAAATTTCAGGCCAAACTTACTTTTTGTTTTTACGAATACCCCGGTGCTCCCATCAAGTTTAGCATTTCTTAAATCTATTCTACCGATTAAATGTATTTTAATTTGGCCTGATACGGTATTCAACCTTCAGTCGCATGTTCTATCATCAGCTCTAATGTATGATTTTGTCGCCTCCTATAGTTCGAACTGTTGCAAAACATTCTCTGAATTAGGATTTAAAAAGGTGGAATGGATTCCACTTGCGGCTGACCCAAACTTGCACTACGCATCCGGCTCAGTTGAAAAAATTTATGACCTTACATTTGTTGGCGGGTGGCGACCCGAACGAGAAGAAGCTCTCGCTGCTATTGTCAAACATTTCCCCTCGAGCAAGTTGAAAATATGGGGGCCTTACTGGAAACGAAGTAAAAACAAAGCCATTCACCCGCACATTACCGAGAAACCATTATATGGCAAAGAATTTACTAAAATAGTACAAAACAGTCTAATCAACATGAATATCATAGATGAAACCAATTATCCTGCTGCTAATATGCGCTTTTTTGAAATTCCGGTAGCGGGTGGACTACAATTGGCCTCCGCATGTCCTGAAATGGAATCTATTTACAGACATAACGAAACCATCATGTATTTTCATAACAAAGAAGAATTGCTTACACAGGTGGAATATGTTTTGTCCAACAGAGAAAAAAGCCTACAGATAGCTAAGAATAGCCAGGAATTTACGCTGGCTGCCCATACATACAAACACAGAACCCAACAGATTATTGAATTGCTTAACAAATAACAGTACATGAGAAAAATATTGATAACAGGTGGAGCCGGAAATATTGGAGGTAGCCTAGCATGCAGATTAACCGAAAATGAAAATAATTTTGTGGTTGTAGTCGATGACCTTTCTACCGGTTCAGCAGAAAAACTTCCTGACAACTCACTCGAAAATTTCAGGTTTATTAAAGCTGATGTAAATAACTGGAACGATATTTCATCCGTAATGATGTCGCATGGATTCGAGTTTGTATTTCACTATGCCGCTGTAGTAGGAGTGAAAAGAACACTTGATAATCCAATTAAGGTACTGAATGATATTAACGGAATCCGAAACATCCTTGACCTGTCTAAAAACACCGGAGTAAAACGGGTATTTTTCTCTTCTTCATCTGAAGTATATGGAGAACCGGTTTCTTTGCCTCAGCACGAAGAAACTACACCACTCAATTCACGGCTTCCTTATGCCATTGTGAAAAATGTGGCTGAAGCCTTTATGAAATCATATCAGAAAGAATATGGCCTTAACTACACCATACTTAGATTTTTTAATACATATGGCCCTAAACAAAGTGAAGATTTTGTACTCCCAAGGTTTTTGAATGCCGCACTGTCCAACAGAGATATTATCATTTACGGAGATGGTTCACAAACAAGAACATTTTGCTACATAAAAGATAATCTGGACACCATTGAAAAAATGCTTGAAACGGGACAGGCCGTGAATGATACGGTTAACATTGGAAGTGATCATGAAATCAGTATTCTTGACTTGGCGAAATTGCTTATTGACCTCACCAAATCGAAATCACAGATTAAATTAGCCTCCCCCCTTTCAGAAGGAGATATGACCCGAAGACTCCCAGATATTTCAAAAATGAAGTCAATTTTAGGAAGAGAACTCACTCCTCTTCATACAGGAATTGAAAATGTATTGAAATCATTTACAAGGTAAGCAAACTGTTCTTTAAATGCCTGACAATTCTCTCTGATGCTTTTCCGTCTCCGAATGGATTTATCGCATTTGACTTGAATACCGGATTAAAATTATCAAAAGCTGCGATAATCTTTGCAGGATCGTTTCCCACCAAAACTGCATATCCACTCTCAACTGCTTCCGGTCTTTCGGTTGTTTCACGCATCACTAATACCGGCACCCCGAAAGATGGTGCCTCTTCCTGTATTCCGCCTGAATCGGTAAGTATTTTGGTGCAAGTACTCATTAGCTTCAATAACTCTATGTAGCTTAAAGGTTCGCAAATAATCACATTAGATAAATTCATGAGTCCCGAAGTTATTACTATATCTTTTACCATTGGATTCGCATGAACAGGCCAAATAAATGAAATATCTGTTGCCGAAAGAGCAAGTTGTTCAACCGCA
This sequence comes from Bacteroidia bacterium, assembly GCA_020049855.1. Taxonomy (GTDB): domain Bacteria; phylum Bacteroidota; class Bacteroidia; order UKL13-3; family UKL13-3; genus JAGPCK01. The sequence continues at coordinate 13,038 of JAGVLJ010000043.1, forward strand.
GTGATTATATTTTGAAGATGAAGATGGTTCTCTCTTCTGTGGCAAGTGATAAGCACATTTCTATTCCCAGCATCAACAACCTGTTGCACCTTCAAATTTGAAAAAATAACGTTTTGAAATTTTGGTGAATTTCGAATAAGTTCAATAGCATCTACAACAGTATTACCAGCCATCATAATTTTTTCATAAGGTACTCTTTCCCCAATCAAATTGGATACGGCTTGCTGTGTAGGTGCGTAGTGAAAATCAGCTGTAATACTTGCTACCTTTCTGTTCAGCTCTTCAGGAAATGGATGCAATAAATTACCCGACCGTAAACCTGCTTCAAGGTGAAAAAAAAGAATCCTATTATAAAAAGCAACCAACGCAGAAGCCATTACAGTAGTGGTATCACCTTGAGCCATAACAATAGATGGATGATACCCATCACTGTGAATAGTTGCAATAAGTGATTCCAATTGGTTGACTGCTTTGGCCAAAGAAAAGGCTAATGTTTGACCTGGCGTCATAATATCAAGACTATAATCCGGTTTAATAGAAAAAAAATCAAAAAAAGGAATGAGCATTTCTTTATGCTGCCCGGAATTAACAATCAGGTAATCATTAAACCCTGATTGTTCCATTTGGTTGATAAGCGGATAAGTCTTGATTAACTCTGGACGTGTTCCTATGATTAAAACTATCTTATTCATGAGATAATACGATCAATCTGTTGCATTACCCCCCCCATGAAATGATCAATGGAAAGGTTTTTGGAAAAATATGTTAAAATCTCTTTCTTGCTATGATTTTTACTTAAAAGGTATTTTGCGGTAATTTCATGCCGATTATCAGATTCAAAATCGATAAGCGACAATAATTGATCGGGCAATTTAAGTTCTTTCAACCCCGCTAACGGATGTGCCAACACCCTAACACCATAAGTCAAATATTCATACAATTTATTAGGAGCACAATATTCAAAATTTTTTGATACCCCCTTGTAAAGAATCAATCCGTAATCCATTTGTCTATAATACTGTGGTAATTCATTATGAGGAACCAAATCTTTTAAGACAAGTCGGGGGTTACCTTTCGAAAGGAACCGTTGTTTGATTTCATCACTATACTGCCCTATCACCAAAAAATACAAGTTCTTATTCGATTTGTTTCGCGCTAGCAACTCTTCAAGTACCCCAACATAGTGGTTATTCCCTATACTTCCAATATGACCGATAACCACCGCATCTGGGGGAAATAAAAAGGATTGTGTAACAGAAAAAGATGCCACTACTGTAGTATTGGGGAGTAAATAACACTTTTCACATGGAACAACACCTGTTTCTGTAGCAAAACTTGTCAGCCGATTTTTCTCGGGAAATATCGCCATCTGAATATATTCCGCAGCATGATTCTTAACCACTCGCCACATTGCTGAACTTATAAAAGACAATTCGTCCGAATCAACCAGTTCAAATTGGTGATAAATAATTTTTTTTCTATACCGAGGCAGCAACCTGTTCATCATTATGACCCAAAATACTACCTGATAATCGGGAGTGTATACAACCTCATTTTTTGAACGCTTAAGAAGAAAGTACAACAGTCTAAAGTGTTTCATTATCTTCCTAGTGAGTGGCAAACTACCTAACTTAATTCCATGCGGATAAACTGCCAATCTATTGTGCACAGATACCTTGTCAAACAAATATTGACCCTGAATGTAGGTTTCAGTGACAGAAGAATTATATCGATTTGAAACCGTATTAATAATAAAACGGGAGACTGGAGTTTGTGTAAAATTATTAAGAGTTACAAAATGTACAAACACTACTTTTACCAATTAAACCTATTCTTCCAGGTTTTTTGCATTTTGCTTTTATTGTCATATTCATAATAATATCCTTCGCCCCGTCCACCATAGCCATAGTAACCATAAGACCCGCTTTTTCGTTTTTTATCCGCTTTGTAGGAGTTAAGCAACAAATAAACAGATTTCAGGTTATGCTCATTTTTAATTTTACTTGGCAATTGCAAAAACTCCTTCTGACTATAACCAGCCTTAACTACGTATAATACAATATCACTTTGTTTCATTAACACAATAGCATCAGAAACCAAACCAACAGGTGGGGTATCAAGCAGTATGTAATCGTACATTTCCTGCAACGATGCCAAAAGTGTACTCATTTTTTCCGTGTTTAATAACTCGGATGGATTAGGAGGAATAGACCCTGTTAAAATTACAGATAAATTCTCGATATCTGTCCTGCCAATAATTTCCTCTATTGTAGATTTACCTATTAGATAACTACTCAACCCATGCTGGGTATTTACTCTGAATGTATTTGCCAATTGAGGCTTACGCAAATCACATCCAATTAACACCACCCGCTTATCTAACATAGTTAATGATCCTGCCAGATTAATTGTTGTGAAAGTTTTACCTTCTCCGCTAATAGTTGAAGAAATGGTGATAATTTTACTTTTCTTATTCGGTAAAAGAAATTGCAAATTGGTACGAACGGCACGGAGTGACTCACCGAAAACAGTGCGATGTTCTTTTACGGCCAATAACCTAGATTCTTCGTCTGCAAGCTTCTGAGGATAGGCTAATACAGTCCCTAATACCGGAAGATTGCAAATAGCCTCAATTTCTTCAATAGAGTGAATTTTATTATTTAAAACTCGCAATGCAATTATCAAAACTATTCCTCCTGTAAGACCTAAGGTAACATAGACCAAAAAAGTAAGTTTTCGATTGGGGTGAACCGATATCCGGGGAGTTTCAGCCTCATCAATTATGCGAGCAGATGAAACAATTGATGCTCGTGAAATAGATGCCTCTAATTTGGTTTGAAGAAGGAAACCATATACCTTCTGATTTACTTCCAAATCACGCTTCAAGGTAATGTATTGCTTCTCAACAGTAGGTAATTTATGCATGCCAGCTATGATGGTATTGATTTGTTTTTGATAATAATCGATTTGTGTATTAATTTTCTGCCTGGTAAACCGAATATTTTGCTTTACCGACTGAATAACTTCACTTATCTGTTTATTTAACTCAATCATACCTGAACTGCTTGGTGTAAGCTTTTCTGAACGCACAATTTTTTCTGCATTCAATTTATTTAAATCAGAAAGTAATTCTATCAAGACTGGATCAACTTTACTATCAACATTGATTGGTAGAGAAGTCGTGTTTTTATTTTCAGATATTTGTTTTTCCACATTCTCTATTGCCAATAACTGAAGTTGAAGCATTCTTTGGTTTACTTGCATATCGGTTAAATCACTTAATCCTTTCTCATTTGCAAGCTCTATGTCTAGCAGGTTATTTCCCTGTTTGAAATCGGCCATATTCAACTCTGAGGTCTGTACGGTTTTATTCAAATCATTAATTAGCCGATTCATAAACTCTATCGTTTGGGTTGCCGTTTGAGATTTGTACATAATATCATACTCAGTGTATACCTTTGATAGTTGATTAACCAAATCTCTTGCAAACTCTGGAACTACATCCTGATATACAATATTGATGACAGATACTCCTTTATCCACTTGTTCTACAAACAAATTAGATGATACCCGCTCGTAAAGGCTATTTTTACTGTTAAATACGAAGTTGAAGGTTCGTGTGTTTTGTTTAAAAACTAAAAAATTATAATGATCAAAAGATACGCAAACCTTGTTCTTATCAAACTCAATAGTATCCCCAAACCGTGCTTTTACCGATTTGGCCCTACCTAATTCATCTTCCCACATTATGGTAAAATCATTATCGCTTTCGATACTCAAAGAATAAGATTTATCAAACCAAACAGAATCAGGATTAACAGGTGTGACAATAATAGGAGAAGATGTATAAATTTCTTTATTCACTACTCGTCCGCTTGAAAAGTAGCTTACTCCAATTGGCAACTGCTCAACCGCTTTTAGAATAAGCAGTTTTGATTTAATGATATAAGTTTCTGTAAGGATTTTATCCTTGGGGCTACCAAAATCTTTTAGAATTGCAACGTCCTTAAGAAGATTGTTATTTTCTGTATCAATTTTTATTGATCCTTTTGCTTCATAATACTCATCCTCGTAACGAAGTTGTAGATAAGCCAGACAGAAAGCAATTGACCCAAATAATACAATCCAATGAATATTTCTAAACACTAAACGGACATAATCTGAAAGGATAATATCATCGTTATTTGACGATATATTATTTTTAAATCCCTGCATACCTTTTTTTATTTGATTGCACTAAACGCAAGAATTAAGGTGGAAATGGAAGTTAGAACAATGAAATAGGGACTTAATCCGGCAATGGTGGCTCCCCTTAACTTGTTTTTTACCGGCTCTACATACACAATATCTTTATCCTGAATAATAATATCAGGTTTTTTTAAAGAATTGGTTTTGCCAAGATCTACTTCAATAATTTGAGGTGATTTTAAATTGCCACGAATAATTTTAATATTATAAATTTTTCCATACTCTGTTGGCCCACCGGCCATTGCCAAAACCTCAATTAGGGTGGTATTTTCTTTGTCGAGTTTGTAACTACCCGGCATCCTCACTTCGCCAAGAACACTCACAGAGAGATTAATGATAATTACATCAATAATTGGGTTAACTATGTATTTTGAATAAAGCAGCTCAAGTTTTCTGGCCGCATCAAGTCTGGTCAATCCACCTAAATCGGTTCGGCCAATAATAGGTAAGGTAACCATACCGGAATAGTCCACCAAAAAACCTGACTCCTCTATGCTGGAAGTACCAATAGAGGAAAGATTATTTTTTTCCAGATCAATGTTATTTAAAAAACGAATCCTAATACGGTCGTCTGCTGCTATCCTGTGCCCATACACATCGGAATCAGATGAAAAAACCAATTTTGAAATAGTATCCTGCCCCTCAGACTTAAACATTATATTTCTGGATGTATTACATGAAATGAGAATAATTATCATTATCCCCAAAAAAAAACTTAACTGTAATTGTTTATAATATCTCAACATTCTTTACTAATATCAACAAATATAAGTGTTTTGCTTATTGAGACAACTCCCGTACAGCCTGCCAGGCCATCATCCCCATGCCAATTTCAAGTGCACTTTCGTCAATATCGAAAGTTGGCGTATGTACAGAGGAGATAATTCCTTTAGCATCATTACGTGTGCCAAGCCGATAAAAACATGACGGAACCTGCTGAGAATAAAAACTAAAATCTTCCGCAGCCATCCATATATCCAAATCCACTACCTGCTGTTGTCCCAAATAATCAATCGCATTTTGTTTTGCGGTTTTAGTGAGTGCTTCATCATTTTTTAAAAACGGATAACCCTTCATTATTTTAAAATCTACCTTTCCTCCCATACTTTCGGCCACTCCGTTGGCTATTTTCACCATCAAGTGGTGCGCCTCGGCACGCCACCTTTCATCCAATGTCCGAAAAGTTCCTTCCAGATACACTTCATTGGGTATGACATTAGTGGCTCCATTGGCTATCACTTTTCCAAATGATAATACCGAAGGAATGGTAGGATTGGCATGACGGCTCACCACCTGTTGCAAAGCCGTAAGCATTTGTGCCGTAATCATCACCGGGTCAATATTCAAATGAGGCATGGCTCCGTGCCCTCCTTTCCCTTTAACAGTTACATAAATTTCATCGGTTGAGGCCATGTACAATCCGGGTCTGAAACCTACTTTTCCGGCAGGTAGCAAAGGCATTACATGCTGCCCAAACATACTTTTCACGTCAGGTGATTTCAACACACCTTCTTGTATCATCAGGCTGGCTCCACCCGGAAGTTTTTCTTCTCCCGGCTGAAAAACCAACTTTACCGTTCCATCAAACGAACCACGTAAGTCAAATAAAATTTTTGCTGCCCCAAGTAGGGATGCAGTATGTACATCATGACCGCACGCATGCATCACTCCTTGGTTACATGATTTGTACGAAACATTATTTTGCTCCACAATGGGCAATGCATCCATATCGGCACGCAGAGCCACCACTTTTTTTGATGGATTATTACCCTCTATTATTGCCACCCTGCCTGTACCAGCAACCGTTTTTACAGTAGATATTCCAATGGCCTTCAACTGCTCTTCAACGTAAGCACTGGTTTTAAACTCCTTAAACGAAAGCTCGGGGTTGGCATGTAAATGCCTCCGCATTGCTATTACAGATGCCAATAAATCAGCAGAGGCTTTGCGGATATGTTCTTTTAAATCCATGCACTGCGAAAATAACGGAAAAATACCTTAGGAAAGAAATGTAATCTGATAGGGGAAGAATATGCTGGGGCAAAACCAAATTCAGTCGAGAATACCTTTGGCAGCAAACAACACTGCCAGCCAGATAATTCCTTTAATCAGAAAAAAGAAAAAACCAATCCACCCAAAACGTTTTGCCCACGTTTTAAAACTCTTCTGTCCCGTTTTACTTATCGGACAAGTAAGTTCTGCGGGTTGCTCTTTATGAATTATTTCTGCCTGTTTCATCCGGCATTTTTATATTAATAGATATGTTGGCTGCAAATATCTTAAAACTTTGGTTATTTTAAGAATTTAGAACTCCCTCATAAAAAGTTTAACCCGGCAGCAACTACTGCGTCCTGTTTTTCTGCCAGTTAGATTTCAATATAGCACTATGGGAGCCTCCAGTATTTTTTTGCCCTTTCGATTGCAACTGCAAGACCACCGAGGCCAAGGCAGCAATACCTTCTCCTACTTCAGCCAACTGTGGCAATTGCTCGGGAGTAAAATAATTGGGGATAAATGCGGTATCGAATTTACCACTTACAAATGCCTCGTGATTCATAACAAAGGTTCCGAAGGGCAAAGTTGTAGCAATGCCGCTAATTTGGTAGTCGGCAATGGCGCGTTTCATTCTCCGTATCGCATCCTTGCGGTCGTGCCCCCATACAATCAGTTTTGCTATCATCGGGTCGTACTGAATAGGTATCTCCATCCCGGCTTCAAAGCTGTCATCCACCCGCACGCCATAACCCTGCGGAATTTTATACGTATGCAGTTTACCGATATCGGGCAAAAAGTTGTTGGCCGGATCCTCAGCACACACGCGCAACTCAATGCTGTGTCCGCTTATTTTTAAATCGTCCTGTGTGTATCCCAGCTTCTCACCAAAGGCAATGCGAAATTGTTCGCGCACCAGATCGAGCCCTGTGATTTGTTCCGTTACCGGATGTTCCACCTGCAGGCGGGTATTCATTTCCAGAAAATAAAAATCCAGATTGGCATCTACCAAAAACTCTACGGTACCCGCACCGGTATAGTTACAGGCCTTGGCCACATTCACGGCCGCCTCTCCCATTCGCTTACGTAATTCAGGAGTGAGTACACAACTCGGTGCTTCTTCCACTAATTTCTGGTGCCTGCGTTGTACCGAACATTCCCGCTCGAATAAATGCACAATATTGCCATGCGTATCGCCCAAAATCTGAAACTCTATATGCCGTGGTCCTACCACATATTTCTCAATAAAAACAGACCCATCGCCAAAAGCAGATAAAGCCTCGCTCATGGCCATTTGTACCTGTTGCTCAAATTCGCTTGAGTTATTTACTACCCGCATACCCTTTCCTCCTCCACCGGCCGAGGCTTTAATCAATACCGGAAAGCCGGTTTGCTCCGCAACTTTTTTTGCTTCGCCTATATCAGTAATTGCACCTTCTGTACCCGGCACCATGGGCACATTAAATTTTTTTACGGCCGCCTTAGCTCCCAGTTTACTTCCCATTACCTCAATAGCCTCGGGGGTAGGGCCAATAAACACCATACCCGCCTCGCTCACCTTACGGCTGAACTGGGCATTCTCCGAAAGAAAACCATAACCCGGATGAATGGCTGTAACACCTAATTCCTTGGCTACCTCAATAATTTTATCCATCAATAAATACGATTGATTGGAAGGAGGCGGACCAATACACACAGCCTCATCAGCATATTGCACATGCAGGGCGGTGCGGTCGGCTTCACTAAAAACGGCTACGGTTTTATATCCCAGCTCTTTGGCGGTGCGCATCACACGCAAGGCAATTTCTCCGCGATTGGCTATAAGTATTTTATGCATCTTTGGGTTGTGCTAAATCAGGGTGCTATATTCGGGAAAATATCGGGAAAACAGTAGTTAGAAATTTTCACAAAATAGCAGACCACAGATAGAGTGCGCTCTGCCAAGTTAATTTTGGGGTAACAAAATTAAACGGTATGGAATATAAAGATGAAATTAAACGATTAGAGTTAGTAGATAAGCGAATTGAAATTCAAAAGAAAAAGCTGGAGGTAAAAAAAGAAAAAAGCAACCACACCCAATCAATAGAGCAATCCCAACTTCGGATTGAAGAACAACGACTCCTTATTCAAAAAATTTCAGAACTCAGGTTTTTGCTTACCGATTTTATTGTAGATGATGAACGTGCTGTGATTGGAAGCGAACCGTTTTATAAGCCTTCCATTACCGGACTTAACCGGGAAAAAATTACGCTTAAATTAATGGATTTGATAGGTCAGGTATGATATATTGCCCAATGGCGCGAGGCTCCAGCCTCGTGACAAACTATCACCAGGCATCTTGCCTTTTTCGCAAAAAATCGAATAACTTGCATTCATGTCTGAAAAATATAAAACCTTTCCGGGTGGGCTGTTCTTTGTTACCCTCACTCTTGTTGGCTGGATAGATTTGTTTACCCGCTATGATTACTGCAACGAACTCGTCAATAATCTGAATTTTTGTATTGATAAAAAAGGGCTCCGTGTATTTTCATTTTGCATTATGCCAAGTCATGTGCATATGGTGGCCACCGTAAACGATGAGCAGAAACAATTAAGTGATGTGTTACGCGACCTGAAAAGTTTTTCAGCCAAACAATTTCTAAAAATGATAAAAAAACATCCGCAGGAAAGCCGAAAAGAATGGCTGCTACATATGTTTGCTTACTTCGCCAAACACAATAAACATAACAGCCAATACCAAATTTGGCAACAGCATAATCACCCTATCCATTTATTTTCCAATGAATGGATAGAGGAAAAAGTGAAATACATTCACCAGAATCCTGTAAAAGCCTGTTTGGTTACCGAACCTGAGGCGTACGTCTACAGCAGTGCCAATCCGTATACACAGGTAAAGCTGGAAGCTTTATAATAATTTATCACGAGGCTGGAGCCTCGCGCTAGCAGTCAATATTTAGTATATTATGCATCTCTTGGTTGTAAAAAATCGGGATGCTATATTCGTGAAAAGTTCCGTAAAGAATAGACTAATTTTATAAGATTAAACCGTGGCTAAATTTACATACCTACTTGGTGCAGGTGCAAGTGCAAATAGGTTACCGACAATAATTGATTTTATTCATGGATTAGAATATGTGCGGGGACTATTTACTGCTAAGGACGGAATACTAACATCGCGTGAAACAATCAACATAGGAACCAATTTTGAACGGGAAATTTTGCTAAGAGACTTATCTTGGCTAATTGATGAAACAAAATCTCATGCAACAATAGACACCTTTGCGAAGAAGCTATTTTTGACAGAAGGCATTAACGACCCAAACTATAATAAATTAAAACACCTACTTCAGTTTGTATTAACTATTTGGCATTTTAAAAAAGAAACTTTGTCCTTTATTAAGAAAGAAAAAACCGAGTATAGCTTTGATGTTGATCCAAGATATGATGCATTTTTCTCGAATATAATTAATAAAAGTTTACAAGGAACAGGTCCAAATACTCTTGATGGTAGGATTTCCATTATTTCATGGAATTATGACTATCAAATAGAATATTCACTATGCAAGTTTTTTACTCCTGATGAAGTATCAAATATACTATTCCCATTATCGAGAGTTGAAATTCCAGGAACCACTACTACTTCTTTTACCAAATTGTCATTAAATGGTACCGTTGGAGAAAAATTTGATAAAGTCCTTTGTTCTGATATGGCAAAAGCTCAAAATAGTACTCATGAAGTGCAGCACTCTCTTATAAAAAAGTACTTCGAAAAATACAATTCTGCGCTTTCCTCCAAAATTACAGAGTCGCCAATTAGTTATGCTTGGGAAGAAAAAGCACATGCTGTAGAAATGAGAAAGAAAGCTGAAGAGTTATTATCACATTCGGACTATCTTATAATCATTGGCTATTCTTTTCCTAATTTTAACAGGGAAATTGATAAGGATATATTAAATGCGATGAATCGAGACATAAAAGTAATTATGCAATGCCCTGAAAAAGACTTTGAACAAACTCGTGACCGATTTTTAGCTAGATTATCCTCAAAAACGAATGCAGAAATTGGTGTAGTGAAAAAATACACTATCCCTTCTAAAGACATCAATGAGTTTCATATCCATAGAATGTTTTAAGAATGGCTAGTTTTGGTTGTCGCGGAGGCTCCAGCCTCGTGACAAACTATCACCAGGCATATTGCCTACTTATCGGCCAGCACCTGCATTTTACTTTCCACCATCAGGCGCACAATATTTTTCATATCGGTTTGTGCTTTCCATCCAAGTAAACGCTCGGCTTTACCGGCATCGCCAAAACTCTTGCTGATATCCGTTGGACGAATGAGGCTGGGGTCGGTTTCACAATGCTCTTTCCAGTTCAGGTTAAAATACGAGAACGATTCGGCTACAAAGGCTTCCAGACTATGGCTGGTTCCGGTGGCAATTACAAAGTCTTCGGGTTCTTTGTGCTGTATCATGCGGTAAATAGCTTCCACATACTCGGGAGCATACCCCCAATCGCGAATCACATACAGGTTACCGAGTTTTAATTTCTCTTTACTGCCGCTGGCAATACGTATAGCCCCGGAAATAATTTTTTGTGTCACAAAACGCTCGGGTCTTAAAGGCGATTCATGATTAAACAAAATCCCTGAGCAACTGAACATATTATATGCCTCGCGGTAATTGGATACAATCCAGTGGGCAGCTGCCTTTGCTGCGGCATACGGGCTACGCGGACGGAAGGCAGTTTCTTCATTGGCGGGTACTTCTGTATTGCCAAAACACTCGGATGAGCTGGCATTATAAAAACGAATAGCCGGATTTAAAAAACGAATAGCCTCAAGCAGGTTGATGGTACCAACAGTAACCGTTTCAAAAGTTTCCACCGGCTGCTCAAACGATAAGCCCACCGAAGTTTGTCCAGCCAGATTGTATACCTCATCGGGAGAAATGAGCTTCATGGTTTGAAGCACACTCCTAAAATCAGTTTGAGTCATGGATAGCAGATGCACCTCATCTTTAATTCCCAACCTGTTCAATCCCGTAAACGGATTAATTTGGGCATCGCGCGAGGTACCGTACACTTCATATCCTTTATATAAAAGCAATTGAGCCAGATAACTTCCATCCTGCCCAGAAATTCCGCAAATAAGAGCCCGTTTCATAAATAGATCGGCAAGTTACTACTTCTTAAGTTAAAGCCAATGAATTTATAAATAAGCTGTCCAAATAAACAATAAAAGTAAACACGAGAATAGATTTATTTTTCGATAACCAAAAGCAACCTGTTTAATATCTTCGACTCTGTTTTTTAACCCAACAGTTATCGCAATTATATGCAACCAGCACATTTACCAGATATAACTTTTCTGGAATCCTTGCCTCAACCCACTCCGAATATCTTTTGCCGATATTCTTTAGTGCTTAACTTGCTGGAATGTTACGCGGATTTGACGAAACCAATAATGGCACTTATCCGGCTGCTCAAAGTTTGCTTAAACTTCCCAAACTAAAGTCGATAGTCTTTTGTCCTCAGCATTTTTCGGTTGGTACACCTCGTGAGTTGCGCTATATACATGGTGGAACCGACCATCATGTATTGATGGGACAGCCCGTGTGCTCACCGAATCAGAAAACGACTGGACTGAAAGTAATGATACACGGAGCCGGACAAATGCTAAAAGTTGTCCTTGAAAATAAAGTATTACTTGCCATTTTACTCGACATCAGTGCTGCCTGTGGTTTACAGGTAATATCCATTGGCCAACGAACATCCGGTAAGAGTTCTTACCATATTAAGTACAGGGGCGGCAACTGCATTACTTATTCGAAATAAAAAAAATGATTAGAAACGTAATTGTAAAACCCTCCGGTTGCTGTATAGAAAAATTATTCTTACTTTCAAACCAATGAAAGAAGCCATTTACCACCAACTAACCGAATGATACCGACAATATTTTTCAAGGATAACACACATCCATAAATTAATCTGTTTTATCTCAACTTTTTGCATCAGGTTGAAAAAATAAAATCAGATTTTTCTTGACCGGATGTATAATAATCGTAATTTTGCGATTGAAATATTAAACAAATGGGAGTTACAAAAGCTGAAGAATTTTCCGTTAAAGATAATCGCTTAGCCAAATATGCCAAAGCTTTATCACATCCAGCCCGCATTGCCATTTTAAAGCTGCTCATTCAAAAACAAGCTTGCATTTGCGGAGATATTGTAGAGGAGCTTCCTTTATCTCAAAGCACTGTATCACAACATTTAAAGGAATTGAAAGAAGCCGGCCTGATTAAAGGAGATATTGACGGAGCTAAAGTGTGCTATTGTATTGACGAGAAAGAATGGAAAGCCGCCAAAAATTACCTGAACGATCTTTTTGAAAACTACAAAAGCCAAAAAAACTGCTGCTGACTTTTTAAAAACAAATCATCGAATAATTACGATTAATATGAAAACATCAGAACAACTGAAACAACTGGTTAAAGAAAAATACAGCCAAATTGCCCTTCAGGATAAAAAAACCAACCAATCGTCCTGTTGCGGAACAGGTGGCTGCTCAACCGAAGTATATAACATAATGACGGATGACTACGATAAAGTAAGTGGGTACAATAACGAAGCCGACCTTGGTTTAGGTTGCGGATTACCCACCCAATTTGCCAAAATAAAAAAGGGTGATCTGGTAATTGATCTGGGTTCAGGAGCAGGCAATGATTGTTTCGTAGCGAGGCATGAAACCGGAGAAACCGGAAAAGTAATCGGTATTGATTTTACTCCTGCCATGATTGAACGGGCCCGAGAAAATACCAAGAAACTTGGCTATAACAATATTGAGTTCAGGCAAGGCGATATTGAAAAAATACCGATAACCGCCAATGTAGCCGATGTTATTGTAAGCAATTGCGTATTGAATCTAGTACCTGATAAAGGCAATGTATTCAAAGAAATTTTCCGCGTGTTGAAGCCGGGCGGACATTTCAGTATTTCAGATGTGGTGTTGATGGGACAACTTCCGAAAGCCTTGCAAAAAGACGCTGAAATGTATGCCGGATGTGTGGCCGGTGCCATTCAAAAAAATGAATATCTACAATTGATACAACAAAACGGATTTAAAAATATTACCCTACAGAAAGAAAAGCCCATCAGTATACCGGATGATATATTGATGGGTTACCTGCAGGGAAAAGAACTGGAAGAATTTAAACAACAGCATACCGGTATCTTTAGCATTACCGTGTATGGCGAAAAACCTGCTGATTGTTGTACCCCCGGTGGCGGTTGCTGCTGATAAATAAATCGTATGAGCGCTACCAACTGCAACCCCACTCACCAGCGGAAAAAGCTTGGGTTCCTTGACCGCTTTTTAACCCTTTGGATTTTTCTCGCTATGATACTTGGTATTGGGATAGGCTATTTTATACCAGCCATTCCATCGGCCATTAACCAGATGTCAAGCGGCACCACCAATATTCCCTTGGCCATCGGATTAATTCTGATGATGTACCCCCCGCTGGCAAAAGTTAAATACGATAAAATTCCCGGACTGTTCAAAAACAGCAAATTATTTCTACTCTCCATGGGCATTACGTGGATACTTGGCCCTTTGCTCATGTTTTTATTGTCCATCACTTTTCTTCGGGATAATCCCGAATACATGACCGGGCTTATACTTATTGGAATCGCTCCCTGCATTGCCATGGTCATTGTATGGAATGAACTGGCTGAAGGGAATCGCGAATACATAGCAGGATTAGTTGGTATTAACAGCCTTATGCAGGTATTCTTCTTTAGTGCCTACGCTTACTTTTACCTTTCTATAATGCCTCCTCTCTTCGGAATAAAAAGCATGAAGGTAACTATCACAATCGGAGAAATTGCCCGCACGGTGGCCATTTACCTGGGCATTCCGTTCGCTGCCGGTGTCATCAGTCACTATTCTCTAATCAAAAATAAAGGGGAGGTCTGGTTCAATGAAAAATTTGTTCCGGCAGTATCTCCTATTACACTTGTAGCTTTGTTGTTTACCATAATGGTCATGTTTAGTCTTAAAGGCGAACTGATTATTCAAATACCCTTTGATGTATTGCGTATTTCCATACCTCTGGTAATTTATTTCGTCATCATGTTCCTGTTTACTTTTTTTGCAGCAAAAGCCATAGGAGCCGATTATGAAAAAAATGCTTCAGTGTCATTTACTGCTTCCGGAAATAATTTTGAATTAGCCATTGCCGTAGCAATAGGCGTATTTGGGCTAAACAGCGGCCAAGCTTTTGCAGGGGTCATTGGCCCATTGGTAGAAGTTCCTGTACTTATTGCTTTGGTAAATGTGGCTTTCTGGCTACGAAAAAAATATTATCCAAATCAAAAAACAAAGAACTTATGAAAAAACGTTTGCTCTTTGTATGCATTGAAAATTCCAACCGCAGCCAGATGGCTCAGGCCTTTGCCAAAATACATGGAGGCAATGAAATAGAAGCTTACAGTGCTGGTTCAAAACCCTCCGGAAAAATAAATCCAAAAGCCATTGCTGCTATGAATGAACTGGGCTATGACCTCAGTACTCATGACTCGAAATCATTAGATGAGGTTCCGAAAGAACCATACGAGTATGTAGTAACCATGGGATGCGGTGATGCCTGCCCATGGATGCCCGCCAAACATTTTATTGACTGGCAAATCCCCGACCCAAGAAATATGAACCCCGATGAATTCAGAAAAGTACGCGACTTAATTGAATCTAAAGTAAAAGAACTGCTGCAGGCAGCCGAGTTAGTGTGAATATTAATATTACTTTAGGCATAGTAAAGTAGCAGCAGGTTTTGCCAAAGCTCAATTAAAAACACAAAAAACAAAGCCAGCTTAGAAGGTTTTGAACTCTGTTTAGGAATAACAAAAACGGGCTACCCCCTTTAGAATCCCTGAATTAATGCAAAATGCCACCAAACTGAAGCCTAAAATGTGGGAAACTAGTACTGTAGGCTTTGCTAATTTCGCTTATAAATATGCAAATAGTAGCGAAGGCAATTGGTATCTGATAGGTTTCTCCCCACGCAAGCAAAACCTTACTGTTTACAATTATGACAAGTTATGAACTCCACCCGGATATCATGTTACGTTTGGGCAAATTAGAAATAGGAAATCCTGAATAAACATTAAAAAACCAAGCGATATAAATGAAAAAGTACTCAGGGATATTTTGACTGTTGCACAAACCGACTTAATGGTTCTGCAAACTTATTTTGAAAAGAAAAAATAATCCTCCGTTTACTAAAATAGTGAATCCTAAATGCCATCTCTTATCTTTTAGGCCAACCACAACTAAAGCTACTAACACGGAAGGTAACTTGTTATTCAGCCCTCGGCAAATTCTTGAAATCCGTTTTACCTTTTGGAAACCCTCGCCTATTGGCACTCTCATACCAGTACAAATGAGTTGCAGCAAAACAAGTATCCACTTCATAAATTCACAAACAGATAAATTGATTGTTCCCTACTCATGTCCCATTTCAACTCTTAAAATTAAAGACTTGAGTAGAAGACCTCGGATGCTATCCACTACCAATTCAATAAATACAAGCACCATATTATGCAGGAAAGTTGTATTTAAAATTTAAAATGAGCAGTGCCTAAACGTATCGCTTTATTAAAAAATAATGTGTGGTGTTATCAAAACAAATGAGCAAGTACACTGTCAATATTCCATTTATACTTAATAAATATTTATCATGTTCCCTGCATAAATACACAAGGTGTTGCTGTTTAATATGCAGTTATGTTTCAATGTGTGTTTTTAAATCACACAGGGATATAAAACAGGGTGCATAAAAATAGATAAATTGTTGTACACAACGCCACTGCCGCAGGTTATGGATGCTTATGCCCGTTTTAATTACCATACTAAAATGCCAACATATATTGCCAAGCACGATAAAATAAAAATGGCCTGATATTTGAAAAATCAGTTCCTTATGAGGAACACACCGCTACATATTCTCTTTATTCTGATTTTACTAAATGCCTGCACACGCGAGTCAAAAAATAACTCCGTATTGGTGAGCACAGATACCATCGTTCACAAAAAAACAATTGTTGTATATGAGACTGAAACGGTAAAAGTGATAAAAACTCCGGTTATTATAGATCAAACTCGGGTAGAAAAACCAATTACCCCCGAAGCCCCTAAACCAATACAGCCGGTTAAACGAAAAAAAAATCCAACAAAAAAAATCCAACCCCTGCCCGTTTATAAATTCCCTACCGATACTGAATACCATTATTACTCAAATAAAAAAATCTCTGTTAAAATAAGTCCGTGGAAAAATGAGGAACGAAGTATTTTGTTGTTTGATTACGACCGAAATATTACCTACACTTTTGAAGATGTGCGCCATTCCTATTCTTATTTTACTGAACTATCATATCACCCTAACGGGGCCGTTTCAATTGCCGTTACACACCTGAATCCAGGTGCAAGCATGTATTGGTATGAAACCGAAATACAGTTTACCGAATACAATATTCCGATTACCAAAAAAAGCACCCAGTTCCCAACGGAGCTCGACAATCCTCCTTCTATTCAATACTGGAATGTACAAAAAAAACAATGGGTTGATCAACTTACAATAGAGTGCCAACCGCCCCCTCAAAAGCAGTAAATCGGAAAAGCGGTACAAATCTGTTAATTTTGCGCCATGTTGCTGGCAAAAGAAGTAAAGGTACTCCTGCATAAAGAATTACTAACTGAATGGAGACAACGTTATGCTATCAATGGCATGTTGCTCTATGTAGTTTCGTCCGTTTTCGTAGCTTTCCTCTCCTTTCATGTGGTAAATCCGTCCAGTTGGAATGCCCTTTTTTGGATTATTATGCTATTTACCAGTGTAAGTGCCATTGCCAAATCATTTATTGGCGAAAGTAAAGGGCGCATGTTGTATTACTTCACTATTGCTTCGCCACAAGGCGTTATGCTGTCTAAAATGATTTACAACACACTGTTGATGCTGGCCTTAAGTCTTTTATGCCTTTCGGTGTATTGTATGCTTATCGGTAATATGGTAACAAATATATGGGCCTTTGCATTAGCAGCTGCTTTGGGTAGCATGGGAATGGCCGGTTGTTTCACTATGGTGTCGGCCATTGCATCAAAAGCCAATAACAGCCATGTACTCATGCCAATTCTAAGTTTTCCGGTTATTTTGCCACTCTTGCTTGTTACTATAAGAGTTTCTAAAAAGGCTATTGACGGACTGGACTTCAGTACATTTATGATGGATTTTGGGGTTATTTTCTTTATCAATTTTATCATCACTTCCTTAGCCTATATCCTATTTCCGTTTATCTGGAAAGATTAACCCTAAATTTTCCTGTATAAAACTTTATCGTTTTTCCCTTACAAACTGCTTATCAAATATTACATTTGCCCCAGTTTATGTATAAGCATTGGTGGAAATTAATCGGAGTAGTATCATTGTATTACACTATTTTAAGGGGTTTTACAGGGGAAATACCTCATTTACCCATTCTTGAAGAATCAATCAGAAATCTTTATTTTCATGTACCTATGTGGTTCAGCATGCTCTTGTTGCTGCTTGCATCAACGGTGTACAGTATTAAATTTCTAGGCAAAAACAAACCTGAACATGATATCATAGCCTCGGAATTGGCCTATACCGGAATATTTTTCGGGATATTAGGAATATGCACAGGAATGATTTGGGCCAAAAACACTTGGGGCACCTGGTGGACTAATGACCCAAAACTTAACAGTGCCGCTATTGGCATGCTCATGTATTTTGCTTATGCCATTCTCAGAGATGCAATTGATGATGTTGAAAAGAAAGCAAGGATTTCAGCCGTTTACAATATCTTTGCCTTTCCGG
Organism: Bacteroidia bacterium; assembly: GCA_020049855.1. GTDB lineage: Bacteria > Bacteroidota > Bacteroidia > UKL13-3 > UKL13-3 > JAGPCK01. The sequence goes on from JAGVLJ010000043.1 coordinate 31,166, forward strand.
TATTTGTGGTACTCATCTTTGTATTGCCCCGACTCACTGCATCCCTTCACCCAGGAAATGGCGGGAACCCTGGATTTAATCAATACGATTTGGACAATAAGATGCGTTTGATTTTTTATCCGGCTGTTTTAGGATGGACCTTACTTGGCCTATGGATTGCCCATTTGCGCATACGAGTTAAAAAAATAGAAAAAATAATAAACGAAAACTGATATGAAAGCTGTTATCGCATTTTTTTTAAGTTTATTTCATACTCCAAATTTGGATATGCTTACTTCTGTACAGGGAACGGTGACAGAAACCGATACTTCGGATAATAAACTATTTGTAGTTGTGGCTGTGGTGGCCGTAATATTTACAGGCATTGTGCTTTACCTGCTGTTTATTGATAAAAAAGTTGGACGTATAGAAAAACAAATTCACTCGGATAAAAGCTAGTGTAACAGAAAAGAATTAATGAAACCAAAATACATAATTGCTATTATTTTAATTGCCGTTGCTATAGGAGCCATCATTAGTATGTATGGTGATAGCAGCACTTACGTAGATTTTAAAACAGCCGTTGCCAGTTCTGATCGTGATTACCATGTAATAGGTACCCTGAACAAAGAAAAACCTTTGGAATATAATCCTGAAAAAAATGTAAACCTTTTTAGTTTCTATATGCTCGATAGTCTCGGCTACGAAATGAAAGTATTATATCATAACACAAAGCCTCAGGATTTTGAGCGTTCAGAAAAAATTGTCATTGTTGGTCGTGCGTTGTCGGCACAGGAATTCGAAGCTTCTCAAATTTTATTAAAATGCCCTTCCAAATATACCGAAGGCCGGAAGCCCGGAGAAAATTAATATAGATTCATGGAGGAAATTATTTTTCAGGGAGAACATTTACTACCCGGCAATTTGGGACACTTGTCCATTGTTATGGCTTTTGCCAGTTCACTCTTTGCTACTATTGGTTTTTTTATAGCCTCACGTCAGAATACTGATACACCTTGGAGCAAAGCGGCTGTTACTTCTTTTTATATTCACGTAGTTTCCGTTCTCGCCATTGTTGCCTCTTTATTTTATATTATTCATAGTCATTATTACGAGTACCAATATGCCTGGCAACACTCCTCGTCAGATTTGCCCTGGTACTATATGATTTCCTGTTTCTGGGAGGGGCAGGAAGGAAGTTTTCTGCTTTGGATATTCTGGCATGCCGTACTTGGAGTTATTTTATTGGCAAAAGCAAAAGACTGGAGAAATCCGGTTATGGGGGTAATAAGCCTATGCCAGATAGCACTAACCTCTATGCTTATTGGCGTAAAAATACTAGGATATAAACTAGGGAGCAGCCCCTTTGACTTAGTGCGTGTGGTAAATGAAAGCGGCCCATTATTTAACCAACCCGACTACTTAACCCAGATTAAAGACGGGAATGGATTAAATCCGCTGCTGCAAAACTACTGGATGGTTATTCATCCGCCAACCTTATTTCTTGGTTTTGCTTGCACCATAGTTCCTTTTGCTTACTCCATTGCTGCCCTTATTCAGAAAAGATACAATGAATGGATAAAACCTGCCTTACCATGGGCATTGATTGGAGTAATGGTATTAGGAACAGGAATTATTATGGGTGGTTTTTGGGCTTACGAATCATTGAGCTTTGGCGGATACTGGGCTTGGGATCCCGTTGAAAATGCTTCGCTGATACCATGGCTTACTCTTATTGGTTCGGTGCATGTAATGCTCATTCATAAATCAACAGGTTCATCGCTTCATTTAGCCTACCTGATGGTAATTTTAACTTTTGTACTTGTACTTTATGCCACCTTTCTTACACGCAGCGGAATACTTGGCGACTCTTCCGTTCATTCGTTTACAGATTTGGGAATGAGCGGGCAATTACTGGTATTTTTGCTTATATTTACGATACTATCTGTTTTTTTGATGGTAAAGGAATGGAAAAAAATTCCATCCTTGTCATCTGAAGAAAATATTTATTCCAGAGATTTCTGGATGTTTATCGGTGCCCTCGTTTTAATCATTTCTTCGTTTCAGGTATTGCTTACCACATCCATTCCGGTTATCAATAAAATTTGGGGTAGTAATATGGCTCCGCCTGCCGACCCTGTTGAACACTACAATAAATGGCAACTGCCTTTTGCCATTATCATAGCTTTTCTTACCGGAATAGGTCAATTATTAAAATTCAAAAAAAGCGACCCTAAAAAATTCTGGAAAGACAATATCACTGCTGGTGGTATTACCTTGATACTGTCGGGGATTTTATTCTGGTGGTTTGAGTTAAACAACTGGCTTTATTTCATCCTGCTTTTCGCTTCAGTCTATACTATTTTAGTCAACACGCAAAAAGCCTGGCCATTTATTAATGGGAAAGTGAAAGTTACCGGAGCCTCGGTAGCACATATCGGATTCGGGTTAATGCTCATTGGAGTATTGGTATCATCGGCAAATAAAAATGTAATTTCGCGCAACGAAACCAATGTTGCGTATTTTGATGGGAACGATGCCAAAACCATGAAAGAAAACTATGAGAACATTTATCTGGAGAAAGGAAAGCCCGTTAAAATGCAAAACTATAGAGTAACCTATCTTGGAGACTCTTTGCACTGGGTAAATAATTACTATAAGGTAAAATATGAAGAACTTGACCAAACAGGAAAGGTAATAAATGAATTTATACTGTATCCCAACGGACAAAGTAATCCGAAAATGGGTTTTATTGCCAACCCTGATACACGACATTACCTGAACCGTGATATTTTCACCTATGTTAGTTCGGTTCCAAATAAAGAACGCAGAGAAGAAGATGAGTTTATTAATGAAAAATACCACAACATCAAGGTAGGTGATACCATTCAAACCAATAATGGCATCGTTTTGCTTGAAGGAATTGAATCAGACCTTGACACTACTAAAATATCCAACTCAAACATTAACGTAAAAGTAAAAGCACTGCTTAAAATTATTACACTTGATAAAACGTACCACGCAAACCCCATTTACGCTATTGAGAACAACGGCATTGTAAGTATTGAAGAAGTGGTTGAAGAAGCCGGACTTAGGTTTCGGTTTATGAAAATTAATCCTGACAAAGGAACGATTGAAATTCAAACGGCCGAGCGCACGCCTCATAAGCAATTTATCATTATGAAAGCCATTGTTTTTCCCTATATCAATTTCCTTTGGGGAGGAACTATCGTTATGATCATTGGTTTTCTATTATCTATCAAGCGAAGAATTTACGAACTTAGGCGCTCAAATGTAGCCTGATGCCCTACAAAATAACATTGATTGGCTCCGGAAATATGGCTTGGAATCTGGGTCATGCACTACATCAACATGGACAAATTATTCAGCAAGTCATCAGTAAAACTCCAGAATCTGCCTATGAACTGGCCGCTAAACTAAAGGCAAAAAGCACCTCCCTCCTTTCTGAATTAGATCAAACATCAGATATTATTTTACTTTGTGTTAAAGACGAAGCTATTGAACAGGTAGCGTCTAAAATTAATGTAAACCGTCAGGTGGTAGCACATTGCTCTGGAAGTATCCCTGTGGAAGTGTTATCCAAAGCCTCGTTTTGTTATGGTGTGTTTTATCCATTGCAAACTTTTACCAAAAATGCGCTAAAAGATTTTATGGATGTGCCTGTGTGCGTGGAAGGATGTACTAAAAAAACTGAAGAAATACTTTTCACCCTTGCCTACTCAATAAGTAATCAGGTACATCGAATCAGTAGTATCCAAAGGTTACATTTACATCTGGCTGCTGTAATTGCTAATAACTTTACCAACTTTCTTTATGTAAGTGCCAAGGAAATTCTCGATCGACACCACCTGCCGTTTGATTTACTCAAACCGCTTATAACTGAAACAGCCAAAAACGTGCAGCAATATGACCCCAGCCAAATGCAAACCGGACCTGCCAAAAGGCATGATGAGGCAGTGATTCAAAAACACCTCGAACTACTGGCCAACAATCCTGAATGGCAGCAACTTTATAACCTATTAAGCAACCTCATTCAAAAACAATACTAACGTATATGAGTACCACTTTTTTGGAAAAACTTCACACCGTAACCACACTTATGTTTGATGTTGACGGAGTATTAACCGATGGAAGTGTATTGGCTACCGATACAGGCGAGCAACTAAGGGTGTTTAACATAAAAGACGGGTATGCATTGCAACTGGCAGTAAAATGTGGTTACCGAATTGTAATCATCACTGGAGGCAAATCTCCCGGTGTAATAAAACGCTTACAAGGGTTAGGTATAACAGATATTTACACCGGGGTATCCGACAAATTGCTGAAGTATGATGAGTACGTAAATAAACATCAATTACCTGCTGAACAAATTATGTACATGGGCGATGATATTCCTGATTATTCAGTTATGCAAAAAGCAGGACTTCCCTGTTGCCCGGCTGATGCAGCAACCGAACTAAGAGAAATTTCAATCTATATTTCCCAATTTACCGGTGGAAAAGGCTGCGTGCGTGATGTGATTGAAAAAATAATGAAAATACAGGGAAAATGGACTATTGATGAGCAGCAGAATTTGATTTGGTAATGAAAACCATCATCGACTTCTTCCGACTAATACGCTGGCTTAATTTACTCATCATTGCCCTTACCCAATACGCTGCAGCCTGGTGCTTGGCACCACATAAAAACATAGCTCATTTTTTTGAATTAAGATTTGCCTTATTGGTGATTGGCACTATGCTCATAGCAGCCGCAGGATATATACTAAATGATTACATGGATGTGAAACTGGATTTGGTAAATAAACCGGATAAAGTAGTTATTGGTAATACCATTTCGCGCAGAAAAGCCATGATATGGCACTCCATTTTTAACGGAATGGCTTTGTTAATCGGGGTATTTCTATCTGCGAAACTTGCAATTGTTTTTCTATTTTCAGAACTAGTGCTATGGGCCTACTCATCCATATTAAAGCGAAAATTTTTCAGCGGCAACTTTGCGGTTGCCATGCTAGTAGCCGTAAGCATCCTTATTCTTCCGGCATTTGATGCGAGTATTTTATGGCGTCCCATTATAGCCTACACGGTATTTGCTTTTTTACTTACGCTGGTGAGGGAGATTATTAAAGATATTGAAGATATGAAGGGAGATGCAGTGCACAACTGTAAAACATTACCCATTGTGCTTGGCTTACGCCCAACCAAACAAATTATTCGCGGCATTTTGTTCATGCTAATGCTGGCAGTGATTCTCTATGCCATCAGAGAGGCGCAGTTTATCGGCTGGCATTTCTTTATCTATGGAATGTTGACTGTGTTAATTCCAATGTTTTACCTTTTTACAACACTTCATAAGGCTGATAAAAAGAAAGATTTTTCGCGGTTAAGCATCTGGTGCAAAGTTATTATGTTTGCCGGCATTTTAAGTATGTTCTTTTTTAAAATAATGTACTGAAAATTCACTCTGCAAAACCCAATTTATCACCTATTTTTGCTTTTAGTTAAACGTTAGATTGCCTCATCAATGGACAATAAGAAAATAAAGCGAAGCGATGATTATTCCCTTTGGTATAATAACCTTGTAAAAAATGCCGATTTAGCTGAACATTCAGCCGTTAAAGGGTGCATGGTTATTAAGCCCTATGGGTATGCTATTTGGGAAAAAATGCAACAGGAACTAGACCGTATGTTTAAAGCCACCGGACACGTAAATGCCTATTTCCCCTTATTCGTACCAAAAAGTTTATTTGAAGCCGAAGAAAAAAATGCGGAAGGTTTTGCCAAAGAATGTGCTATTGTAACTCACTACCGCCTTAAAACCGACCCGGATAATAAAGGGAAATTGATAGTAGACCCTGAAGCAAAACTGGAAGAAGAGTTAATTGTTCGACCTACTTCAGAAGCAATTATTTGGAATACCTACAAAAACTGGATTCAGTCATACCGAGACCTTCCTATACTTATAAATCAATGGGCAAACGTGGTAAGATGGGAAATGCGTACACGTCTATTTCTTCGTACTGCTGAATTTTTGTGGCAGGAAGGTCATACTGCGCATGCTACCAAAGAAGAGGCAATGGAAGAAACAAGAAAAATGCTTGACGTGTATGCCGAATTTGCAGAAACATTTTTAGCCATACCCGTTATTAAAGGCAGAAAAACCGAAAATGAACGTTTTGCCGGTGCCGATGATACTTTTTGTATTGAAGGACTAATGCAGGATGGAAAAGCCCTTCAAATGGGAACTTCACATTTTCTGGGTCAAAATTTCGCAAAAGCGTTTGATGTTCAGTTTGCAGGTAAAGATGGTAAAAGAGATTTTGTATGGGCCACCTCATGGGGGGTTTCTACCCGACTTATGGGAGCGCTTATTATGGCACATTCTGATGATGACGGCCTTGTTCTTCCACCCACCATTGCCCCAGTACAGGTTGTTATAGTACCTATTTACCGATCAGATGAAGAATTTACTAAGGTAAACAATGTAGCGCTTGATATTAAAAAACGACTCGAAAAACAGAACCTCTCTGTAAAATACGACAACAGAGATACACATAAGCCCGGGTGGAAATTTAACGAATATGAACTTAAGGGAGTTCCCATACGTATTGCCATAGGGCCACGCGATGTAGATAATCAATGTGTGGAAATAGCCAGAAGAGATACTAAAGAAAAACAATCGCTGAGTAATGTGGATCTGGAACATAAAATTCCGCATTTGCTGGAGCAGATGCAGAAAAATATTTATGATAAAGCCCTTTCTTTCCGCGACCAGAATATCCACTCGGTAAATACCTATTCGGAATTTAAGGAGAAACTGGAACACCCTGGTGGTTTTATATCCGCACATTGGGATGGAACCGGAGAAACAGAAAATAGAATTAAGGAAGAAACAAAGGCCACCATTCGTTGTATTCCCTTAAATGCTTCGATAGAAAAGGGTACATGCATTTACAGCGGAAAACCATCGGCCCAACGTGTGTTGTTTGCTAAAGCTTACTAGAACATGGAGTCGAAAAAAGAAGAAATTTTACGGTTGCTGAGTACAAAAGCCTGCACCAAACAGTATGTGTACCGGAACATGTTAAATGTATTTCAAAAATTCAAGCTACAGCTACAACAACTGGAAGAAAACCTGTCGGCCAAAATGGCTTCGATTGATAACCATGTAGAATTAAAATTTTACGATAAAGGTCCGTTTGAAGCCCAGTTGAAATTCTCGGGCGACACCATGGTGTTTATGATGCATACCAATGTATTTGATTTCCCCGATGACCACCATATTATGAGACTCCCTTATATAACTGAAGACAGAATGAGGGAATATTGCGGAGTAATACAGGTGTACAATTTCCTTTCTGATTCCATCAAATACAATCGAAATGGAGATATTGGTATTCTAGTTGGGCGAATTTTTATAAACAAAGATAATCACTTTTTTATTGAAGGAAAAAGACCATTGAGTTTTCTGTTTAACGACATCTCTCGTCATGAAATGAATGACGAAAATGTGCAGCAGATAATTGAAGAAGCTATGCTCTTCTGCCTCAATTTTGATTTGGTTGCGCCACCTGTGGATTCAGTAAGTTTTATTTCTGTAGAGCAGAAAAATATTGAACTGTACAGTTCCGGACTGCCCACTTCCAAGGCGCTAGGATTTCAAATGAACAAAGATGGCGATAATTAAACAGTCGGTAGTTTCACCAGTACAATAGTTCCCTTTTCCGGTTTACTCTCAATTGTTAGGCTGCCTGAAAAAAGTTCGGCTGTCATTTGGCAAATAGCCAAGCCCAACCCGCTGCCTTGTTGCTCATAGAAATTCCGTCCCGGCTGACTAAATACCCCAAGTTCCTCCAGTTGCGTTTCCGTCATCCCCCGTCCTTTATCCGAAAAACTAACTAAATAACCTGAGGGGAGATTAAACCCGCTAACCTCTATTTCAGTTCCAGCCATTGAAAATTTGCATGAGTTATCTGTTAACTCCGTTACAATTTTAGATACGAAATCCTCAGGCATTTTGATAGATGTTTCCTGCAAATTAAGTATAAGATCATCTACGCGCCCATAGTTAGAAGCAACCGAAAGTATCGCTTCTTTCATAACGTCAGAAGCCGCCTTGGTTATCTTGGCCTTAATGATAGCCAAATTTTCGGGCAAGAGGTAATGACTTTGCAATAATGAAAATAAAATAAAATTTTCAATAAGGTGCTCCAATCGTTTCCCTGAATCATAAATAAATTTCAACATTTCACCCACTTCACTCTTTTCAATACTATCATACCCGGTAGAGAGTATTTCAGCAAACCCAAGAATACTGTTGAGCGGAGTACGCAATTCGTGTGGTAAACTTGTACTTATTGACGTTCTAAGATCATGGAGTTTTTGCTCCGCTTTCCGTTTTAAGTCAGCCTGTTTATTCATTCGGACTTTTACCGCAAGCAAGAGACCATCAATAGTAAATGGTTTGGTAAGGTAATCATCGGCTCCAAGTATCATTCCTTTTCGCAAATCCGTCATGTCAGCCTTTGCTGTTAAAAATAAAAAAGGCACGGTAGAAAATTCGGGTTTCTTTCTTAATTCCGCTAATAAACCGTACCCATCCAATTCAGGCATCATTATATCGCTTATAATTAAATCGGGTAAAAAAACAGAAGCAAGTTTAAGTCCCTCCAGTCCGTTGGTTGCCTGTTTCGTGATGAAACCCTCGAGTTCAAGAATTTCATTTATGTTCTCCCTAACAGGGGTTTCATCTTCTACTATTAATATTTTTTTCATTTGTTAGTTTGGTGGATTGGGATACAAACTTCGAAGGTAGTTCCATTAATACCCGATATAAATTTAATTTCACCTTTATGCATATCAATTGCATTTTTTATAATAGACATCCCCAAGCCCGTGCCTGAAATATTTCCAACATTAGATGCCCTATGAAATGTTTCAAATAATTTATCTTGGTCAACTTCGGGAATACCTATTCCTTTATCACTGATTGAAAAAACAAAGGAATCTTCCTTCCGGAAAACTGTCATTTTTACAGTAGAACCCTGATCAGAATACTTGATGGCATTAGTAAGCAGGTTGGTAATTACCTGCCTGAAAAGTTTTTTATCTATCGAAGCTTCTATTGGCTTGGTGCAGATAAAACGCAGTTGATGCTTTGATAAAATGCTTGATCCTATTTCATCAATAACTTCATTGCAAAAAGATCCGATATCTGTTACTTCAGGAATAAAATCCATTTTGCCTGATTCTATTTTCCCGATAATTAAAACATCATTCAATAATTGAGTCATATGCATAACAGCCGAGCGAACCTGATTAAATAATTTTGATTTCTTTTCCACAGCAAGCCGTTCATTGTATTTTTCAATTAGTTCCATTGAGGAAAGAATGGTACTCATTGGTGTTCTGAATTCGTGCGAAGCCATGGATATAAATCGTGACTTTAAATCCCCTAATTCTCTTTCTTTAACCAGCATTTTTCGTATCTCTTCTTCCGCCTTTTTCAAATCGGTAATATCGCGGGCTGATGTCATCACGCTTACTACTTCTCCCTGTGCATCAAACTCGGGTACTAACTGCCAGTGAAGCCACATGGTATTTCCACGAACCGGAACTTCAATTCTTACTGTTTCTTTTTTTTCAAAAACGCGGTCAATAATTTCTCTGAAAAAACGGGCTGTTTCAGCAGAAGCTCCCATTTCCTCATGGGTCTTACCAAGAACCTGTTCCTTATTAAGTCCCGTAAAATTTTTCACAATGGGATTCACATATAAGTGTCGGTGATCCTTGTCAAAACGCATAATCATATCCTGAGAAAACTCGGCCAGAGAACGAAACATTTGATCAGACTTAAACTCTTGCTCTTTTCGGGTGGTAAGATTGCGGAAATTAAACGTAAAAAATAGATGTCCCTTATATTTCCACTTCACACACGAAACATCAACCGGTACACTGCTCCCTTCCTTATGTTGTATAAAAAAATTTCCAACCGATCCGACCTGACCATTCATTGAACCGGCTAATCTCTTCATCTCTTTTTTAAAGTAAGACAAGGATTCCGGTGCTACTAAATAGTGAATATGCTTACCTTTAATCTCCGGATACGAATAGCCAAAAATAGTTGTTGTTGCGATATTACATGAGCATATACTCAAGTGATCACTAACTGAAACAAGCGCATCAACTGAAAGGTTGGCCACAGCCTGCCACTGACTTTCGTATTCGCTCA
>JAGVLJ010000084.1 GCA_020049855.1 Bacteroidia bacterium
AGGGCAAATAGGTTCACCGGTGCCCTACCCGCCCGATGGCCGTTATTTTGACGTGAGCCCCGATGCCAGGCAAATTCCCTTTCACCGCCCTTTTCCGGTTAGCACTATGGGAGAATACCTCCCCGGTGATTTTTATTATGCCGGGGTGCGTTACGATTCAGCCGGCACCCGCTATAGCAAGGTGGGATTGTTTAATCCACAATTAAAATTGATGTGGCAGTTTACTACCCCCAACAATGATGCAGATCTAAAACTTTGGCCGATAGGTGGTGAGCAATATATTAGCGTAAAACAAAACGGACGTATTTTGAAATTTAATGCTAATGGGTTTATTGATTCGATGTACAGCGTTCAATACGCTGGCATGCAATGGCTGTTTGTAAGAGATTTTGGTAAAAAGTCATTTGTTTTTAGCCCCTGGGAGGCGCAATGGAAAAATTTGTTTCATGACACCCTAATATTGGTGAAATGTGATTTGCAGGGAAACACCCAGAGCACATATAAATATTATCAAAAAGAGGGACTGATTTACTATAGCAAGTTAATTCCATCCTCAGATGGAAATGGATACCAGTTACGTTTTTTAACTAATACAGGTAGTTCGGGAGGGTATAAGTACGGTTATAGAATTATTACGCTGGATAGCAATTTAAGTGAGGTGCAGGTAAAAGAATTGGATACGGCTTTGGTAAATAAGTATTATGACGATGATTATTATTTTACCACTTATGCCCGGCTAAAACATGGTTTTGCTACATTAGAACGGCCTCGCACCCCCGATGGCCAAATAAGCAACGGATTTATTATTGATGTGTATAACGACAATTGGGAACTGCAACATCAAACCTACATTACCGATAGCATCATCAAAGCCAATTCAAAAGAATACAAGAGTTTTGACGTTAGGCCCTGGGTGGTTGACGTAGTGAAAACATCAAAAGACAGCGGCCTTATTATTGGAGGCTTTTACAAAGTAGGCATGTTTCCCTATGAGACGTTGCCTTTTCTCATTAAAACCGATACGGCTGGCCGGGTAGTGTGGCTGGATGCAGGTGTGGGAGATTTCCCGACAGGTGTAGCTGAACCTAAACCTGTAACTGAACACTTAGTTTTGTATCCTAATCCGGCAACAACCGTGTTCACCATCGAAACAAATGCAGCCATACAAAATATTGAGTTGTTTGATATCACGGGCCGTCAGATACCAATACATGTAAGTAAAGACATAGAAACGTATAATGTTAGTTTCTCTTCGTTGCCTGCAGGTGTGTATTTGCTTAAATACCGCAATGTGCAGGGAGAAAATTATGTAAAGAAAATATTGATTGAGTAATTTTTTGGTTGGCTAGCCTACACGGAGGGTATCATTTAAAAACTATATTTGATTGACCCTGAAATTTTTTGATTTACCATAACCCTGACAGGGTTATATGTTGTGGCATACAACCCTGTCAGGGTTATAAATTGATAAAAAAGGGTGATTACCGGCCTTCCTATCACCTTACCTTCATTAAATTTCTTTTCCTGCTCTGTAATAAAATTTTGTTCCTCTTCAACAACAGGCGTATCCATGAGTTTATACAAATCGGGTAGCCCGGCATTTACCACATGACAAGGCTCAAGCCTCCACGACATTTAGTTAGTTTTTTACTTTGCTATAAATCGAGAATAAGGCTGCTGGGATCCTTTCCACCAGTAAGTAGCAGAGTGGGATTTTCCAGAATATTTTTTACCAGCACCAAAAAACCTACCGATTCCCTGCCATCAACAATGCGGTGATCGTAGGATAAGGCTACATACATGATGGGGCGAATAACAATTTGTCCGTCTCTCACCACCGGTCGTTCTACAATATTATGCATGCCTAAAATGGCCGATTGAGGAGGATTGAGTATGGGTGTTGATAGCATGGAGCCAAACACCCCACCATTGGTAATAGTAAATGTCCCTCCTGTCATTTCTTCAATGGTAAGTTTGTTTTCACGTGCCTTGCCTGCCAGTGAAGCTACCGCATTTTCAATGTCGGCCAAACTCCTGTTTTCGGCATTGCGTATCACGGGAACTACTAATCCTTTGGGGGCCGAAACGGCAATAGAGATATCACAAAACTCATGGTACTCTATTTCCTCCCCTTTTAGGTAAGCGTTTAGCGAAGGGAATGCCTGTAATGCCTCACACACAGCTTTGGTAAAAAACGACATGAATCCCAAATTAACCCCGTGTTTCTCTTTGAACTTGTCTTTGTATTTCGAGCGCAAATCCATAATCGGTTTCATGTCTATCTCATTAAAGGTAGTAAGCATGGCTGTTTCATTTTTGGCAGCCACCAATCTTTTGGAAACGGTTTTACGCAGGTTGCTCATTTTCTCGATTTTTGCCCCCCGGCTATTTTCGTTGCGCGAAATCAACCCTGTTTTCAGCGCAGTTGCAAGCAGCGCATCGGCCTTGGTAATTCTTCCTTCTTTTCCGCTCCGGCTTACAAGCGCAGTGTCAATTCCTTTTTCGGCAAGTATTTTACCCGCAGCAGGTGATGGTGTTCCGCTGGCGTATGTTTTTTCTTCTTTTGGTGTTTCGGTTTTCACCGGGGTGGTTGCAGGTGTTTCGGTTTTTGCCACTTTCTTTTCTGCTTTCACCACGCCTGCAGGTCGTGCGGCTTCTGTATCTATGGAGCAAATTACGGCACCCACTGCAATGGTATCGCCTTCCTTGCCCATGGTTTTTAACAAACCTGCTTTTTCGGCATTCAACTCAAAGGTGGCTTTATCCGATTCAAGCTCGGCCAGCACATCATCCATTTCCACCCAATCGCCATCTTTTTTCAGCCATTTTGAAATAGTTACTTCACTAATTGATTCGCCTACGGTGGGTACTTTTATTTCTACTGCCATGATGTTTCTAAATTAAAAAGAAAATGCTTTATCAATGAGTTCCTGTTGTTCTTTGTTATGGGTTTTGGCAAAACCGGTAGCCGGTGTAGCACTTGCCTTGCGCGAAATAAGTTTAAGTTTAAAATTAATATCCCATCGCAGTAAAAAGGTCCATGCCCCGTTGTTCTTTGCTTCTTCCTGAACCCAGCAAAATTCGGCATGTTCATATTTTTCATAAATTTTTGCCATGTGAATATGTGCGGCAGGATACAATTGTTCTACCCGTACAATTGCAATGTCTTTTCGATTTTCGTTTTGCTGACGTTCGAGTAGATCAAAATAAATTTTTCCGGAGCAAAACAGTACGCGTTTTACTTCATTGGTTTTTACAAACGAATCATCAATTACCTCCTGAAAACTTCCTTTGGTAAAATCTTCGAGTGCGCTTACACAAGCCTGATGCCGTAATAAGCTTTTTGGGGTCATCGCAATAAGCGGCACCCTGAAATCGCGCTTTAGCTGCCTGCGCAAGGCATGAAAAAAATTAGCGGGCGTAGTGCAATTAACCACCTGCCAGTTCCAGTTGGCCGAGAGTTGTAAAAATCGTTCCAGTCGTGCCGAGGAGTGTTCGGGACCCTGTCCTTCATGCCCGTGTGGTAACAGCATCACAAGTGAACTGTGGCGTTTCCATTTGGCTTTGGCCGAGCTTATGTATTGGTCAATGATGATTTGCGCCCCATTGGCAAAATCGCCAAACTGTGCTTCCCACAAGGTAAGGGCGTTGGGTGTTGACCATGAATACCCAAATTCAAAGCCAAGCACCGCATATTCACTTAGCAGGGAATTGTAAATTTCAAAATCGGCTTTCTGAAATTCCTCCAAATGCTGCAACGGGCAATATTCTTTTTCGGAATCTTCCTGTTTGATTATCGCATGTCGGTGGCTAAAAGTTCCCCGTTGGCAATCCTGTCCGCTCATACGCACATCGTGACCTTCATTCAGCAGGGTCGCGTAGGCCATTAATTCACCCATGGCCCAGTCAAATGTACCTTGAGAAATCATTTTTTTACGGTCGTTAAACAGTTTTTCTATTTTGCCAAATGCCTTAAATCCTTCGGGGATGGTTGCTATTTTTTGTGCAAGGGGTATTAGCGTTTTTTCAGGAACACCTGTTTGGGGGGAGGTAAGAAAATCTTTTTCTATGGCCGAACGAAATCCCTCCCAGGTATTGGTTGTTTTTGATTCGGGCAGTGATGGTTCAGACCGTTTGGCTTCTTCCAGTTTTTCCTGAAGCAAGGCACGAAATTCTTTTTCCATTTGCCGGGCTAGGTCGGCTTCTACCTTGCCCGATGCCATCAGTTGTCCGGCATAAATCTCCCTCGAATTTTTATGGCTGGAAATAGCTTTGTATAACAAGGGTTGTGTGAAACGTGGCTCATCCCCTTCGTTGTGTCCGTACTTGCGGTAACCCAGCAAATCAATAAATACATCACTGTTAAACTCCTGCCGGTATTCCATGGCCAGCTTAATGATGTAAACTACTGCTTCCACATCATCGGCATTTACGTGAAACACCGGGCTTAGGGTGGTTTTAGCTATGTCGGTACAATAAGTTGAGGTTCGCGCATCGGTGTAATTAGTGGTAAATCCAATCTGGTTATTGGTAACCAAATGCACACATCCCCCCACTGTGTAGGCTTTTAATCCGGCCATCTGCAACACTTCATAAATAATCCCCTGCCCGGCAATTGAGGCATCGCCATGAATGAGAATGGGGCAAATTTTATCAATGTCTCCTTTGTAGCGTGTTTTTATTTTGGCTTTGGCCATACCTTTCACCACCGGATTCACCGCCTCCAGGTGTGACGGATTGGCGGCTAAGCTGAGGTGTACTTTTTTACCGTTGGGCGTGAAAATATCGCTTGAGTAGCCCAAATGGTATTTTACATCCCCTTCAAACAAACCATCATCTTCATACGCTTTGCCTTCAAATTCTTTAAAAATTTCTTCGTAGGTTTTGTTCATGATGTTGGCAAGCACATTTAAACGGCCCCGGTGAGCCATGCCCAGCACAAATTCCTTAACGCCCAAATCGGCTCCGTAATGGATTACTGCATCAAGTGCAGGGATTAATGTTTCAAGCCCTTCTAACGAAAATCGTTTTTGACCAACATATTTGGTGTGCAGAAAATTTTCAAAAACAGTTGCTTGATTTAGCTTGGAGAGAATATGTTCTTTTTCGCTGATGGAAAGGTTAGGGATATTGCGGGTGCTTTCCATTTTTGTCTGAATCCATTGCACTTTTTGAGGCTCACGTATAAAAATAAATTCGGCTCCAATGCTGTTGCAATAGGTTTGCTGCAGGTGAGTTATAATGTCTTTTAATTTGGCGGCTCCTATTCCTATTTCTACTCCGGCATGAAATGTTTTTTCGAGGTCAGCTTTTTCCAGCCCAAAGTTTTCAATATCCAGCGTGGGAGTATACTGCCTGCGCTGGCGCACGGGGTTGGTTTGGGTAAATAAATGCCCTCTCTGGCGATAACCTCTTATTAAGTTCAGTACATTTATTTCTTTGATAAAGTCTTCGGAAGCGGCAGCTTTTCCGTTGCCGGTATATCGCTGATGGCCAAGGTCGAAACCTTCAAAGAATTTTTTCCAGCCAAACTCAACCGAATCAGGGTTGTTTTTGTATTGCTCATAAAGATTGTCAATTACAGCTACTTCGGCATTAGAAAGGTAAGAAAACGAATCCATAAGGTGAAATTTGGGCAAAGGTATGGCAAAAGAAGCATTGCTGTCAAACCTCCTTTAAAAAACGAAGGGCGACTCCTTAAGAGCCGCCCTTGTTTCATAGGGTTAGGGGTATTGGGATAAACTTATCTACTTGCTTTAACTAACTTAATAGTTTTGCTTAGTTCACCTTCACGATTCTTACCACTTTGGTAAATTCGCCCTGCTGTACTTTAGCAAAGTAAATACCCTGCGGCAGGTTTTCGCCAATGGTAAACTCTACATTGTGCGGTAAATTGTTTTGAGTGATAATTACCTTACCGGTCACGTCCACCACCTGAACAGTAACAGGCGCATCGTAGCTGCTTTCCACAATAAAGTTGAAAGAGTTAGAAGACGGGTTAGGATACACCACCAGATCAACTTCACCCATAGTAGTAATGTCCGAATACATATTACCGCTAACATCGGCAGTAGCTAAATTGGCGCAAGTAGATGCACAAGAACCTAAACGATCACCAGCGTGCTGACTTAAGTGTGAAGATACTGCGCTCACACTGATATTAAGCGTTTGCGGATTGTTGCTGTTACCCGGTGGCATGTGGCAAAGGTATACTTTAGGGTTGCTAGGACTTCCGCCCGGAGCTACGATATTGAATACACACAGGGTAACACTCTTAGAAGCAGTACAGCCGTAGTTGTTGGTAGCAGTAACTGTTTTAGAGTAGCTTCCTTCGGTAGTAGGGGCAAAGGTGGTAGTCTGGCAATTGGTACAGCTTAAAGCCGACCCGCTAAACCAGGCATACGAGAACGAAGAACCACCGGAAGCCGAAGTAGTAAGGGAAGCACTTTGCGGCCCGTATCCCAGGTAAATGGTAGTAGGCACGCCACCTGTGTAGGTGTTGTTCGAAGGTGTTACGGTAATATTAGCTACCGAAGGAATGGTACCCACCACAGTAACGGTAGCGTTGCAGGTAGAAGAGTTTCCATTCACGTCAGTAACGGTAAGGGTAACCGTGTTAGCGCCAATATTGGTACAGTTAAACGAACTAGGCGAAACCGACATAGAAGCGATACCACAGGCATCCGAAGACCCATTGTCCACCTGAGCAGCAGTTACCGAAGCCGTACCACCCGAAAGGGTAAGGGTAACATTTTTACATATGGCCGAAGGAGCAGTATTGTCCACTACAGTCACGGTAGCATTACCGGTAGCCGAGTTACCATTCACGTCAGTAACAGTTAAGGTAACGGTGTTAGCCCCTACGTTCGAACAATCAAACGAAGTTTTGCTCAGTGAACGTGAAGCAATACCACAGGCATCCGAAGAACCATTATCAATATTTGAAACGGTGATAGAACCTGTACCGTTTGCACCAAGAGTTAAAGTGTAGTTAGAAGTAGTAACTGAAGGCGCAGTATTGTCAACTACAGTGACTGTAGCGGTAGCAGAAGCACTATTACCGTTCACATCCACTACAGTTAAAGTAACGGTGTTTGCACCCACGTTTGAGCAATCGAAAGACGTTTTGCTCAGTGAGCGTGAAGCAATACCACAAGCGTCTGAAGAACCGTTGTCAATATTTGAAACGGTGATAGAACCTGTACCGTTTGCACCAAGAGTTAAAGTGTAGTTAGAAGTAGTAACTGAAGGCGCAGTGTTATCAACTACAGTAACAGTAGCAGTAGCAGACGAACTGTTACCGTTATTATCAACCACAGTTAAAGTAACAGTATTAGCACCTACGTTTGAGCAATCGAAAGATGAGTTGCTTAGTGACATAGAAGCAATGCCGCACTCATCGGATGATCCGTTATTAATTTGAGACGCAGAGATAGAAGCGGTACCGGATGCGCTCAGGTTAACAGTGATATTTTGGGTCACAGCTGATGGTTTAATGGTATCAAGTACCGTAACTGTAGCTGTTCCGGTTTGCACATTTCCATTAGCATCGGTTACAATAAGTGTAACAGTGTTATTCCCAACTTTACTGCAGTTAAAGGTATTAGATTGTCCGGCACCTGACCAAGTAGCCTGTACATACAATTTTTTTACAGTACCGTAACAAGGATCACCGAAATTACCATTGGTAGCACCAATGGTAGCCGTATTAAGATTTAGTGCTGCACTTTCAACAACCGATTTACTTGTAGAAGAGTGACACCATCCTTGTGTAAAGTTTCCGCAGGTTCCGTTAGGTGTACCATAGCTTGCAAAATCAATACTGGTAATGGTAGCGCCTGAAGGAGCAGAAAGTGTCATGTTTTGATTTTCTGTAGCCGTTCCGCAAATGGTACCGGATTGACTCAGGGACAAACTTACCGATCCGCAATTGTCCGAGCTTCCGTCATTCACATCCTGAGGCGTGATAGTAGCTTCCCCGGATGCATTCAGGTAAACAGTGATATTTTTAGTAATAACAGTGGGCTTTTTGTTGTCAATAACTGTAACTACAAACCTGCAGGTGTCTGTTCCGCATGAGTTGGTAGCAGTAATAGTAACGGTAGTTTGTCCGGTGTTGAAAGTTGAACCGCTTCCAGTACCGCTTCCCGATCCGGAGGTAGCCCCGCTGAACGAGTAAGAAACCGTTGGTGAGGGCATACCTGTAATGGTAGGAGTATAGGTGAAAGCAGTGTTGCATGAGTTTGTATCAGTATAAATTTGCTGATACTGAGTTTGCGGGCAATTGGAGATAGCCGGAGCAGTACAATTTAATTCTCCTCTAATCGCAAAATCATATGAAGATTCATTACAATCATTGTTGCTAATCGTCACCAAAGCATTGTTTATTTCAATGGCAGTAGCGGTATACGTAATTGTAAAGGTAGTTGAACTTCCGGTAGCAATAGTGGCCGGAAGCGTAATTCCTCCAACGCTGAATTTAGACGCACCTGTTCCGGTTATGCCAATAGCAGAAACAACTAAATCTCCACTGCCCGAATTGGCAATGGTAAATGTTTTTGTGGCAGAACCTGTTTGACCCATATCTGTTCCGTCAGTGGCCGATGGGGTGTCGTCTCCGTCAGTAATAGAGTTACTGTTGCCGGTTACATCCATTTCAGGAGGAGTATTATTTACAGCTACGGTTGCAGAGTTGGCAGTACAACCAAAAAGGTCAATTACACTTACCGAATAACTACCGGTTGAAGTTGCATTGTAAGTTTGTTGGGTAGCTCCATTTATGTTGTTCCCATTCAATTTCCACTGGTAAATACTTGAAGTGGATGCGGTAAGGGCAATGTTTCCATTGCAAAGAGAGGCCGTACCTGCCGGTGTAATACTTACGGTAGGGTTGCTGTTTACCGTAACCGTAGTGGCCGATGACGTTCCTGAGCACCCTCCCGAGTTGGTAACTGTTACTGTATAATTTCCGGTAGTGGTTGCCACATAAGTTTGAGCCGTGGCACCCGAAATATTTGTGCCATTTAAAGCCCACTGGTAGCTATCACCCTGATTGGCGGTAAGTGTTACGGTTTGACCCTGACAAACGGTGGTTTGACCAGAAGCTATAATTGCAGCCGGTGCCACGTTTACAGTAGCCGTACAGGTAGAAACATTATTAGAACGGTCAATTACTTTTAGGGTAACGGTGTTTGCACCAATGTTTGAACAAGTGTAAGATACCGAAGAACTGTTGTTAATAAGCAACGAACCAATACCACAGGCATCCGAAGATCCATTATCAATCATCGCTGCAGTTACATCCGCTGTTCCTGTTGGGCTAAGTGCCACAGTTATATTTTTACAAATAGCTGTTGGAGGTGTTTGGTCTGATTGTGAACTGGTGTTTCTATGAAAACGGATAGTGTTGCTGCTGATACCGCTGGTAGCAATATCCGGTACATAATCGCCATCAAGGTCACCAATTACAATTCCGCTTACTTCCGCCATTGCCGAAGATGAGTAGTCTATTCTATTGGCAAATGTTATCACGCCCGGGCCTGTAGATGTATTTTTGTAAACAGAGAATACGTTTACTCCAAGAGATTTTACAACAATATCCGGATATCCGTCACCGTCAACATCGCCCACCTGAATGCGGTAATTGTTTACCGGAGCCGAAAGATTTACGGTGGAAGCAAATGAAATATCTCCAACCGTTGATGTATTTCTGAATATAGCCGTATTAGTAGTGTTGTTATAGTTACAGGTAGTCAGGTCAATTTTACCGTCTTTATCAAAGTCAGCAATCTGGCAACGGTATGGGTAGTTTCCGTTTGAACTCCAATATTCCGGAGCTTCTACCGAGATGGTTGAACTACCCTGAGTGGTGGTGTTTCTGATAGAAACAGCTCTGTTGGCATTTCCCTGTGTGGCAAGAATATCGGTTTTACCGTCTCCGTCAACGTCTGCAACCTGAATACCTGTACAAGTTGTTCCTACCGAACCAGCATTTTGTCTGGCGGCAAAAGCAAAATTTCCGGGTCCGGTGCTGATGTTGAATGACACCCACATTATTCCTCCTGCTTCCCCTACCAAGTCAATTTTACCATCATTATTAAAGTCTCCGGCAGCAATTTGGTAGCCCGAAACACTTTGGGTTGAGGCAACATTTGATAATCCGATATTGCCCGGTCCGGTGCTGGTATTTTTTAGTACATAGTAGGTAGTGGCAATGTCTTTCTTTCCATCACCATCAAAGTCGGCTGTGTAAACCGATTGGGCATTGCCAATATAAATGCTATAAGCAGTAAAGTTAAGATTGCCCGGTGTACTGTTGTTTATTGCAATAGTAATTCCCCCGTCATTTCTGGCCGAAACAACATCGGGTTTACCATCTAAATCCATATCCTGACTTAGCATATTGTATGCTCCATAGCCACTTAATGTGAAGGCCACATTTTGATACGTAGTGTTGGTTACAGGTGTTGGGCAGAATATGCCATTAAAAGCTACTGATGAGTATGCTGTTTTGTTGCAGGCATTGGTTACCGAAATTGGAGCAGTAGAGGCCCCAACGGGCACAATAACAGTAAGAGTTCCAAATGAGGATGAAAGCACAGTAGCCTTAGTAGCTCCAAAATAAACAACATTATTTGCAGGGGTAGTTTCAAAATAAGCACCAGTAATGGTTACCGTACTACCTATAAAACCGGTATTTGGCGAGAAGGAATTAATGACCGGGGCGTTGCACTGTGCTTGTGCGTAATACCCCATCATTATCACTGAAAGTATAAGTATTAACTTTTTCATTGGTTAGGGGTTTAGAAGGTTATGGATACAGTTATGTTTCCGGGATTATATCCGGATGGCAAATTTATTTTTAGGTTAGCATAGCCCGAAGAGCAATCGGCTCTGTCCATCGATGCAGCAGAAGCCTGATACGACACCTGCTGAGTAGTAGTTGCATTAGAGCTGTTGTCTTTTACGGTTACCGTAAATGAAACTGGTTTTGCAGTTGGATTTTCGTTAAATACACTTAGGTGAACCTGATTGGCTGAGGTTGACGTACATTTAACTACCCGGTAAGATACATCAATACGGCTTGTGTCTTCGCCAAGAAAAAGCCAATGTTGATAAATGGTGTCAGGCTCCTGAGCCAGACTTCTTTCACTGTTGCCACAAATGGCCAAAAGTGTTAGGATTACATAAGCTCCCGCTAAACGAAAGGAGGATTTTTTTTGATGAGCGATGGCCTTTATCAGTAGCGATAAAGAACCCTTGCCCAAGAGGGTTGTTGTTTTCATTTGATAATTTAGGATTGTTTGTAACAATACTACGAGGTAGCTTTTACTTCAAAAATAAAATGTGACAAACGCACCTCATTAGTGATAAAATGGCGAAAAATAGGGATGAAATGATGTGATTGGCTTTTTAGGCTTAACCCATTCCTGTCGGGTTAGCCGGATTGATAAGCTTTATTAATTCGGCTTTATAGGTTTTGCTAATAGGTATTTTAGCGTCTTTGATAACAATTTCGGCAATACCTACTTTTTCTATTTTTTGAAGATTGATAACATAGGAGCGATGCACCCTGAAAAAATTGCTTTTTACCAGTACCTCATATAGCTCGTTCAAGGTGGCTCGCGCCAGTAATTTGGTTTTGTCGGTTAAATGAATGGAAACATAATTAGCTTCACTTTCCAGATAAAGAATGGTATTAAGATAAATTTTATGAAAGGTGCCCCCGTCTTTAATAAAAATAAATTCAGGCTGTACATCGGCAGCTGAGGGAGCAGCTAACGGTGTGGCAGCCGAGAAATTACTTACCGCAATTTCGATAGCTGAAAAAAGCTGTTCTTTTGAAATGGGTTTAGCCAGAAAGGCCGATGGATTCACCTGTTTTACCCGTTGAATAGTTTGCGGGTCAGTATTCGCAGTTAAAAAAATGATTGGGGTGTTAAAGTTTTTTTTGATTACATACGCTAAATCCACTCCGTCTAATTGTCCTGAAAGATTAATATCAAGAAGAACCAAATCTGGCTTCTCGGTTTCAATAATATCAATGGCTTCTGAATAACGTGTTGCTATTTCGGTAGTAAGGTAACCCATAGAAATAAGCATTTGTTTTAATGCTTCAGCTATAATTAACTCGTCTTCTACAATACCTATTTTCAACTTTGTCATACTTACAGTTTATAATATTTTATTTCTTGCTTCCGAGTCTTTAAATTCAAGTTCAAATTTTATCCCCCCCTCACTGCTAAAAGTAAACCTGCCGGCAATTTGCCTGCTCAATTGGTGAACCAGCCGCATGCCAAGTGTTTCAGCTTTTTCAATTTTATATCCCGGTGGCATTCCAATACCATCGTCTTCATAGGTAAAAAAATAATTTCCATTGCCGCGATCTATTAAGCTTAGTTTAATCGTTCCCGAATTTTTTCCCTTAAAAGCGTATTTATAGGAATTGGTCATCAATTCATTTATCAGCAACCCGAACGGAACGGCAGTATCAATGTCAAGTATCACATTCGAAATGCTGTTTTTCGCTTCTATTAAAAGGTCGGGGGTATAAAAAATATTACGTATGTGCCCCGTAAGTTCATTTACAAATGTGCTCATTTCTACCCCTTCCATTAAACCACTTTGATAAAGATTTTGATGAATGAAGGATATAGAAAACACCCGATTCTGGCTTTCAAGAATAGCCATCCGGGTTTCTTCATTATCTGTTCTAGAGTTTTGGAGTTGAAGTAGCGAGGCGATAACCTGAAGATTGTTTTTTACCCGATGATGTACTTCCTGAAACAGAATGTCTTTTTGCTCAAGCGAGTGCTTTAATTCTTCTGTACGTTTTTCCACTTTTTTTTCAAGAAGCAGATTGATTTTTTCTAAATTATAAACCCTTAGTTTCATAAAAAGGGCTATAAGCAGCATTAAAAACACTGCACCGATTATAAAAAACCAGGCGGTAAGATAAAAAGGTTTTAAAACTTCGATGGGAATTTTCAATTCATTGCGCGACCATCTTCCCGATGCATTTTGCCCCTTAACCAAAAGGGTGTAATTTCCATAAGGTAAACCGCTGATGCGTAGCGAACCATCTTTTATAAAAGACCATTGTTTATCCAGCCCTTCTATCATATACGCATAAAGGTGTGCATCTTCTCCAAAATCCAACAGCCTGAAGGTAAGGTGCAGAAACCTATCACCCGGTTTGAGGGTAATTTTATTTTCCTTAATCAGGGTAGTGGTATAGTTAGTCAATTTGTTTTCGGCAGAGGAGAATTTAGAAAAATAGGTAATGCGTAAAGGTGTATTGATTACAAACATTTCATTTCTAAAATCTATTGGATTGAACGAATTAATTCCGCTCATGCCACCAAAATACATCGTTCCGTTGGTGTCTTTAAAAGAAGATATACGGTTAAATTCGTTATGCGATAGTCCATCCGGTTTTCTGTAAACGTGTGACGAAAAATTGGATTTATTAAAGTGAATTAGCCCATTATCGGTGCTTATCCAAAGGTGTTGAAAGTTATCTTCCTCAATACGGTATAACACATCTGAAAGAAACCCTGATGTGATATTGAAATGGCTAAATTTATTTGTTATCCTATCCCACCGGTATAACCCATCGCCATTGGTTGCAAGCCAGAAAATGCCACTTGAATCCAGATGGACATCGTGTAAACTGGCGAATGGCAGACTGTTTTTTTTCTTTGTATTTGTACCGAAATAATCAATCACCGAACTACCCGTAGAGGTAAGTTTATAAAGGCCGTTTTCTGCAGCTATCCAAATATTGCCGCTATTTTTAAAGATGCGGTAACTGTTTTTGGGTTCCGGAATTTGGTCAGTAGAAAGGGGAATGTTTTTAAGTTCCTTTGTCTTCAGGTTAAGCAACGAAATTCCAGTGCTCATGCCAAGCAGCATCATGTCATTTTCCAGAATAAAGGTACTCCATATTTCCTTCCCTGCACCTGAGGTAGAAAGTGGAATGAGGCTATTGCTTTTTTTGTCATATACACTGGCAAGTACACCCAAGCTGTATATGCTTCCTTTATTGGCAACTATAGGGTATAAGATACTTTTTCCTTTACAGGAGTGTATTTGGCTATCTGGCGTTTTAATAAACAGGCGATCCCACAGGTTGGCGTATAAGGTTCCTTGTCCATCAAAATAAATGCCCCGTACCTGATTATTTTCACGGTCACTTGTTTCATCAGTGTGAATGAAATAATGAGTGAACCTGTTTTTTTTTAATTTCACATAAATTACTCCGTGCGAAGTAAGAATCCAATAGTTGTGTTCATTGTCACAAATTACCTGGTCAATTTCCAAGTTCGGAAATTGACCCAGTTCCTTTGCATCCAGTATTTGGTACAATTCGGCAAAATTGGTAAGCAATAGCGAAGCGGGGGAGTATGTAATAAATGTCGCTACCCCTCCGCCTTGACTGAAATGAATATTTGCCGAAACGTTTTTTAATTTTTCGATGCACGGAATATTTGTGCTGGAAGTCAACTTACCCCTTGCAGAAAGGGTATTGAACGAGG
>JAGVLJ010000020.1 GCA_020049855.1 Bacteroidia bacterium
ATCACATGCATACTTTAGAACGCTCATGCATACGAATTTTGTTGCAAGGCATTTTTGTTGCTCCCATTTTTGTACTAAGTTTGAATAAACCCTACTGCGTATACGGGTACACCTCAAACCAAGGGGATGCCGAAAACCTGAAAGAGTAGGCTGTTTCTTAAATTTAGTAAAAGTATGAAAAAAATTATTTTATGTGTAACAGCATTTATCATGACTTTGGGGGCTTTTGCCTCTGGTGATCCTATTGTCCCTAATGATAACGCTACAAACAAAGTAAAGCCCAACGCACCAGGAGCAAAAAAGGGTAATCCAATTGGAGAAATTGAGATTACCTTCAATGTTGGTATTATTACTATTCGTTCCAAAAGGGTTACATGTGACAAGGATCAAACACGTATCTGCTATATGCAGAAAGGTGAAGACGTAGGTCGTGGAGCAGCAGCAACAACGGTGGATATACCAGCATTAGGACGCGGATTCGGAGGATCATTGTACGCTACCCCAAGCGAATCCGATTACGGTACTTACACTGAAACCGAATTTCAGTTTTATGACGAAACTTATTTTACGTATTTATTGTAGTTAAAAATTAGAGTCTGTATCCCTATCCTAAAGGATACAGACTTAACTTGATTTGTATAAAATTTATGTATAGATTGTATAAGAAATTTATTGTGGTCGCATTGTTTTTAATAATGACGTCCTTCGAAGCATGGGGTCAGATTCAGTCCATTAATATTTATATTGCGCAATCTGAATGTTTCAGCTGCAGTAAACATATTGGAGAAATTGTTAACGTCCTAAAGAAATATCAATTATCCTACCATTTTTTATCGGATATTCCTCGAATTGGAGTATATGACGAAATTTTTAATGACATGGGTGTATCAAGAAAGATGGTAAAGAAATCCCGCATACCTATCAAACGCTCCTATGTAGAGATAGTTTTTACGAAGAAGTTGCCAACGGTAAAGGAGTATTTTTGTATGTTTGATGCCGATCGTTTCACGCAAATAATTGATGCAGCGGCTATCAATTTAGAGCAGGGCGAACGATTAACGTATAGACATGCAACATCTATCATGCCCAAACATAAACTTGCTTTAACCGATTCTGCGGTGTTCACTTTAAACGAACTCAATTTTAATCTTGATATTTATAAACGTATTGGAAGAAGGTTGTCCAAAATCAACAAAAGTGTTGTTGATTCCGTTATCACTTC
This sequence comes from Bacteroidia bacterium, assembly GCA_020049855.1. Lineage (GTDB taxonomy): Bacteria > Bacteroidota > Bacteroidia > UKL13-3 > UKL13-3 > JAGPCK01. The sequence goes on from JAGVLJ010000020.1 coordinate 1,223, forward strand.
GTTTGTTAATATGGAATTTTTCTCCTCATCACATGGTCAGTTGCTGAGGGCAGAGCAAGGAACCGAATGGAATATTACTGTACCAGAATTTTTCAACATGCGAACAATCTCAAGGGATAGTTTTTTAATAAGCATTTATTTTGAATGCCGGGAACAAAAAACAGGGAAGGAAGAGAGTGTTTTTGCTCTTCTTTGGGCGCATACCGATCATCAATATCCTTATCTTAAATTATCAAAATTCGGAGAAGTACCCTATACTATAGGGAAATTTGATACAATTTCCATACACGTAAACTACCATAGTGATTTGGTGCCTGACAGCAATGGTTTTACTGGTCATATGTATTTTCCAACAGGAGATATTAATAAAAAAAATTATGAAAATCTACTTGCAAAAGGTTTGAAAACTCAGGTCATTTTTCATTATAATAAGGCCTTAAATAAAATTATTCCGTTTTCGAATAATATTCCTAAAGAAGCCATACAAGGAGGAACGTTTTACTTTAACCTGCAATATTTACTGGCTTCTACGGGTGACGGAAAGGTGGCGGCTATTGAACGTTACCAGCCATACCTTTTTTTCGCAGGAGATACCGCTATGTATCCGATAAGTGACATATCAAATGTGAGTAACCCCTACGATTTTGGTGCTATACGTGATTTCAAATTGTGTCACTTCTTTTATACAAGCAACGGGATAGTTCTTATTACATACGAAAAAGGTAAGTATTTTTTAAAAGTATTTTCTCCGTACTTGAAACAGGTGGTTTATGTGAAGATGCTGGCATGCCGTAATCCTGTTTTTGAAGTAGTTGGAACTAACATACGCAGCATGGATATTAGAGGATTTAAATTAAAAAGAATTCGTATTGACTCTTATCACTTGAAGCATTCTTAAATCCCTTGAATCCTGAATAGTTATTGTCGTATAAGGGGGAAGGGGGATTAATCTATGGCTTTTATGAAAATGGACAAGCGCAGTATTATCTGACCATGACCACCCGGTAAATATTGATGGTGTTTGCTTTTCATCAAAATATATTTGGAAACTCTAATTCAAAATTTCTTAATAATCGGAGAGGCCAGTACAGTTTGGTATAACCTTTATCGGCTCATAATGTGCATGAATTGTCGGTCGCTCATGCGCTCGTAGCCGATATTAGGAACGGAGAAGAATTTTTTGTCGATGATTTTTGGCTCTACTTTTATGGCATTATATTCCATTACAATACTTCCTTGTTTCAACGTGTATCGCATCAGCTACCCTTCAATCCCTGAAAATTCATTTCATAACAATATTCGGGTGAACCCAATTTTTTGCAATACACTTCGCTGGTGCTGATAGACGGCAACCAGTTTAAACCCTATAAAAAAACAAAATTCATTAGTATTGTTGATGGCGATGCCCTGTTTCAAAGCATTGCCGCTGCTTCTATTTTAGCAAAAACCTACCGCGATGATTACATGGTTGACCTACACCGGCAATTTCCGCACTATGGCTGGAACAAAAATAAAGGGTAC